>JBFHFS010000070.1:0-23723 GCA_041583495.1 Marinilabiliaceae bacterium
CGTTTACATTGAGTCTGTTATTTCCGTGAACTCTAAAAAAACCACGCCGTTAGCAGGAATAAGGAACTGATGATAACTGTCCATTATAAATTCTGAACCCTCCCAGATATCTTTCAATTTAAAGACATTTGAGTTCTCAACTACATTGTAGCTATCCTCGTATTTTGTGAAACCAAGGTCATACTTTGAGAGTTTCATTTTCCGGTCGGTGGTTGTCCGATTAAAAATTCCCACCCAACCTTTTCCCGGGTCTTCCTTATCAGGTGTTAACCACACATCGAGATTTCCAGCACGGTACACATTCACACCCATTACACCATTTTGGTTACAAGCCAGCATGTCTTTATTGGTAAGCAGGGAATACGAAAAATCATCCATCGTAAGCAAGTCACCACCTATAAATAATGGTGATGCAGCAAGCGCCCTTTGGGTGATGAATGTTTTCATTTGATCCTGAGTAAAAAGACTTTGTCTGCTTTTTTCTTCTTCAGGGATCTCCTCCAAAAAGTCAGGAGATTCTACACACAACCTTCCGAAGGGGATCATATCCAGATCGGGCCAAAAACCATTGCCTTCCAACCCGGAGAACTTCTCCCAGGCATAAAACCCTTTTTCAATGCTTAATTGATTATCCCATATATCCCGCGAAATGCGCAATAAATTTGCTTTTCTATAATAAGGCAAATGAGACATTGAATGGACATCTCCGGGCGAAAGGCTGTAAAGCATCTTATGGCCACCATTTTTTATGGCTTTTGCAATAGCCAGAATCTCTTTGGGATTTGGAACCACATCGTCGACTTTGATAAAGTCAACGCCCCAGGAGGCTAATTTATCGATCAATGAATTATAATACGCCTGTGCCCCGGGTTTGCTCATATCAACGCCATAGTTCTTGCCGCTCCACAAACATATATTTGTGGTATCTGCAATATCTCTTGCTCTATATCGTGTCCCTTTTATCGGCAGATTTTTTTCCACAGCCAGTTTAGGTATCCCCCTGATAAACCAAACGCCAAATTTCAAACCCTTTTCATGGGCATGGTCAGCCAATGGTTTTATCCCGTTGGGGAAATAGGCTTTGCAAGGTTCGGGCAAACCGTTGCCATCAATGGCAACACCCAATCTTTTTTGGGGGTATTTGGTCCCTTTATACAGTTCTACGTTTTCATACCACCCGGCATCAATCACAAAATATTCATACCCAAAAGGCTTGTACTTTTCTGCCATCACATCGATCATGGCATGTGCCTTCTCTTCGCTCAGAAAGACTAAATAACTGTCAAAACTATTGAATCCAAGAGGAGGTGTTGGGGCTAAATTTGAGTTTGAAATCCCCACTTTCTCGACAGGTTCCTGGGATTTCAAGGGGGAATAAATTACTGCAAATAAAACTAATAGGAATAAATTGAATGTAAATTTGCGATTAATCATATGATATTGATTTGTGTTTTTTTGTCGTTCATATTTCTTATTACCAGGAATGGTCAGATAACTTATGCTATATCTCTTATAAAATTCTTCGAACCACCCTTAAAGCCTTCTGATCTTAATGTTTCGATACCATGAGTCATCGGAATGATCTGTAATCACAATGTGACCTTTCCTCCGATCTTTAAAATGGGGATATTTAATGTATTTACTAAGTTGGAACAAAGAGTCAAACTTTTCGGTCCCGAATTTGAATTCAACGACCTTCACCCCGTTTAACCAGTGTTCACCGTTATTGCCATTAAGAACGATCCTGCCTTGATTAAACTCACCTGGTGGATTCAGCTGAACATTCACAGAAGGGATCATGTCGTAAAGGGAAGCTGTGAACTGAGAGGGTTTAATCTTTCCTTTATAGAGGTCGCTGTCATCGTCCAATATCTGGTATTCAAAGCCTAACGCCGAATAACTGTCTTGATATTGCACCGACATCTCTTCAGAAACATTATATTTTATGCCACTATTCCCTCCTGGTCGGATCTTCCACTCAAATGACAATTCAAAATTTTCAAAGGCTTCAATAGTCATTAAATCGCCACCAGTAAAGGCTTGCCCGGTTCTTTTCAAGACTTCTTTATTGCTCACTTTCCTGATCATACCCTCCTCAATTTTCCAATGATCATTTTGAATTTCGTTTCTGCCCAGCCCTCGCCATCCATTGAACGTCTTCCCATCAAACAAAAGTTCCCAGCCTTGGTCTTTTTCTGTTGAGGTTAAGGTGTTTTGTTTCGAAGTGCATCCGCTAATGACTAGCGCCATAAGGGTAATCTTAAGAATTGCTAACCTGTTGACTATCATAACAAATAAGATTGATTTGGTTAATTCTCTTTCTGTTAATTATTAGGGATCTCTATTTGAATCTCCGGGAATGTTGCAGATTCCTTTATCTCCCCCACCCGGATGTACCGTCTGGAGATCTGAGTTTTCCCGGTTTCATCTTTCAATTCTGTTATCAACAAATACCCGCCCGGGGTACCAGGGCAATGAATTTTTGAAGCAAGGAATCTTTTCTCATGTGCAGGCACAGTGATGGTAAAAGGGTCTTCCCGGGAACTAACTTTCTGTTCCGAATCGAGGATTTTCATGGTAACCACACCTTCCTGAGTTGACGACAAATCATTAACAGCCAACATCTTAACAATCAGCTCTTCGCCCGGCTTATGGTTTATCGGATTTTTCAGATAACGCCCATCTTCCATGTCGATGAATACAGCAAAAGGGGCAAAACAATGATATTGCCATTTGAGCGTTGAGGATGGCTTCAACTCTTTTATTGGATTTAAGAACCAATCTCCGGTGTACCCTTTATTAAAGGTTAAGTAGGCAAAACTCATCACGCCTGCAATTTCTTTTCTGGCACGCAAGGCTTCCGTTTGCAACCCGATGTAATAGGCCTGAAATTCAAACCGATCATTGGCATCCGCATGGGTCCCCAGAAAGTAATCGAAAAGCCCGACAATGGGTTTTCCTTCTCCCTTCCATATATTTATGGGGCGGTAATAATGATTTTGAGGTAATTTTTCGTGCGGATCCATTCTCCCTTTTGAGATAAAAGCAGGTGTTCCATCTCGGTTCAGCCACATCCAGGCATACTCATTAATCACTTGAGGAACCTTGGCATATTTCAAGGCGTCCAGAAAATCGTCTTCATAAAACAGTTGTCCCCAACGGTAATTTAAGCGTCTTTCGTTAATCTTCTCTTTATCTCCCTTTTGCGTAAAAATCAAGGGGTAATAATGGGGTTCATCCATTTCATTCAAGGCCATGTCCTTACTGTCCATGTAACCGGCATCCCACATTCGGGTAGGATCAAGTTTTTTTAATTCCGGGATAATCACATTTCCGACATAGTCTTGTCTCGATTCATTCAAAGCATCCCAAATAACAATGCTTGGATGGCTGCCATCGTTCCAGACCCAATCGGTAAATTCTGCTTCAATTTGTTTATCCCACCCCCGGTTCTTCCACATGGGCCATTCGTTTTGAATCAAGATACCATATTCATCGGCCAGGTCGTACCAAAAATCAGGAACAACCCCAATAGAAAATCGGAAGGCATTCCATTGCAGTGATTTTGGAATAGCGATTAAAAATTTTTTCACCCATTCCCTGTCCCAGGGTAGGGCCTTCCGTTCCGGATCGCCAAAGAAACGTGAAAGCGTAATATTCGAACCTCGCAGAGCTATTTCTTCGCCATTCAGCATAAATTTGTTTCCACTGGGGCCAAAATCACGCATTCCAAAAGGTTCGCTAATTTGGTCAGACAATACATCGTTTGAATACACCCGAATAACGGCTTCATACAAAAACGGATCATCCGGAGTCCATAAATGGGCATCATTTATAGGCATTTCCAAAGAAAGCTCGGTTTTGCTCAGGCAGTTAACTTCGGTTTCCTGATGAATTTGGGCCGATACCACTTTCCCACTTTTTTTCTCCCGTATTTCCACCGATACCTCGGCAGGGTATTTCAGTAGCGAAAATTCGTATTTGATTTTATCGTCGTGGTTTTGGAGCATTATCTTAGCCGTGGCTTTCCCCTCTTTTGCATTTGGCAATAACAAGGTGCGGGCAATCCTTACTGCTCCTGTAAAGGTGATAAACACATCGTCCCATATCCCCGGGATATAAGTGAATTGTTCAATGTCCATCGAAAAAGCAGACTGGATTGGGTTGCGACTGATATCGTCAACCCTTACCAGAAGGGTATTTTCATTGTCGTAATTCAGATAATTTGTCAGGTCACACTCAATCGGGGTGCTGTTCTGCATGTATGTCCCCAGGTCGATCCCATTAAGCAACACCTGGGTGTTAAAACGGCTCTTCATAATGGTCAAAACCGACTTTTTCCCTTGCTGTCCTTTCGGTACCGTAAAAGAAGTTTTATACCAACTGTATTTTGCTTCCTGGTCGCCCATGAATAATTCATCGTATTCATCAATAGCAGGAGAAGCCAGATCGATCAACCCGGGTACCTGAATCTTTCGGGTAAAGGCATCAGGAGGGTAGGCCCTATCTGTCTGGTCAAATTCCCAGAGACCATTCAGGTTAAAGGTATATCGTGGATTATTTGCGCTCGATGCAAATTGAATTAAAACGCCTATAATGATTAGTATTTTCTTCATTTTGTTTTATTATAAACCCAAAGCCCTCATAATCTCAACTCTTTCAAATAGTTAACGGATGTCTTCTGGTTATAATTATTTTTCCACCATCCGGGGACAAAAGATATTATGGTTTATTCTTGAATTATCAGCTTTCCTTAATTGGTATCCCGCCTTGGGGGGAAAGGTGGTCTATCGCCATTTGTTACAGAATAAATATTGGGGACGATATCGCCTCATTTCCATCCTGCTGGGTTATTTTCACGTAAAAATAATCACCCGAAGTGGTATCGATACTTCCGCTAATGCTTACATCGGTATCGATAATGTTCCATTCGTTTATTCGAATTCCGTTTTTATAAATCTGTACTATCGTAAAAATCTCATTTTCGGTATCCGATGCCGTAACACTAAAATCATAGGTTCCACTTTTTATAGAAGCACCCATTTCATTCCCGCCAACTTTAAAAGAGAGTGCCAGGGTTTTATCCAAAGTAGAGTAAAAACGTCTGGCTTTTAATGCTTCATATAAAGCCTCCCGGGTTAAGGTATCGGCCAGGATAGCCAAGCGCTTTTGGGTGTAATTCCCATGGTCGCCCCGATGATTGTCTTCAGAACCTGCTGCCCCTATTTTCCATCCTCGGGAATTGGCTTCATCGTAAAATGATTTTTTATTGTCGTCAGGAAAAAAACCATCGTTGTAATAATACCTGCTAAACTCATTGCGACCATTCCACAGTTCCATACCAACAAAGTTATCGGATGGCGTATCTGTAAAATGGTTAAATTCATCGTGTGCTTCATCTTCCCTTCCCGGATGGTTAAAAAAAGCAACACATTCGTTTTCTTTCATCCAATCCAGCAATCCGCTAAAAGTATCGGTTGGTTTGGCTTTATTCGAACAATATTCTTGGGAGTTAATCACAGCAACATGTCCGTTCCCCGACCATTCAAATCCCCTGAATGTTGCAAACGCTCCCGGCTGGTTAAATTCATCGGCTGCAACTAGCATTGCTTCCCATTCCGAAGGTTCAATCGAGGGAGAATGATCGGCCAAACTGAAGAAATCCATATCGCTGTATCGAAAGGCATAATAATACGCTTCATGGGGTGTACCCATACCATCTGAAACACTGCAATGGTTATGCAAGGTCCCAAAATAAACGTTGTACCCACCTATTGTTTGACGCCTGATGTGATTATACTCCCGCCTTTGGGCAGAACTATTTAAAATGCCTGAGATGGAAAACAAAACAATCAAGATTAAATTACTGTATTTCATGGTATTAGAACTATTAATCGTTAACATTATACGGTATCACTTTTTGATCCTCATACTTCTCCCGAATAGAATACGGAACCAGTAATTACTGAATAAATATGGGGGACGAGATCGCCTCATTTCCATCCTGCTGCGTTATTTTCACGTAGAAATAATCACCGGAAGTGGTATCGATACTTCCGCTAATGCTTACATCGGTATCGATAATGTTCCATTCGTTTATTCGAATTCCGTTTTTATAAATCTGTACTATCGTAAAAATCTCATTTTCGGTATCTGATGCCGTAACACTAAAATCATAGGTTCCACTTTTAACAAAGGCACCCATTTCATACCCGCCAACTGTAAAAGAGAGTGCAAGGGTTTTATCCAAAGTAGAGTAAAACCGTCTGGCTTTTAATGCTTCATATAAAGCCTCCCGGGTTAAGGTATCGGCCAGGATAGCCAAGCGCTTTTGGGTGTAATTCCCATGGTCGCCCCGATGATTGTCTTCTGAACCTGCTGCCCCTATTTTCCAGTCTCTGGAATTGGCTTCATCGTAAAATGATTTTTTATTATCGTTAGGGTAATACCCATCGTTGTAATAATAGCGGCTAAACTCATTGCGACCATTCCATAGTTCCATACCAACAAATTTATCGGATGGCGTATTCGTAAAATGGTTAAACTCATTATGTGCAACATCCTCCCTTCCCGGGTGGTTAAAAAAGGCGACACATTCATGTTTTTTCACCCAATTCAGCAATCCGGTAAAAGTATTTTCAGGTTCCACTTTACAAGAACAATATTCCTGGGAGTTAATCACAGCCACATGTCCCACATCGCTCGACCATTCAAAACCACGGAATGTTGTAAACACTCCATCCTCATTGAATTCATCGGCTGCAATTTTCATCGCTTCCCATTCCGACGGGTCTGTCATTAAATCATGGTCGGCCAGGCTAAAGAAATCCATATCGCTGCATAGATAGGCATAGTGATAAGCTTCACGTGGTGTATGTATACCATCTGAAACATTTGAATGGTTGTGCAAGGTTCCAAAATAAACATTGTACCCACCTATTGATTGACGCCTGATAGAATTATATTCCCGCCTTTGGGCAGAACTATCCAAAGTGCTTAAAAAAGATAATAGGGTTATTAGAATAATATTATTGTAATTCATAAGATTATAATTAAGTTGTTAAAACAGTCCTATACAACTCATTTTGAAATCCATTTTTCCCGATTAGGGGACCCGGCAAGTGGTGGAAAATTAGTTAGGATGCTGGTGTCATCGTTTTTATTTGGCTTTTGATTTTTGACCATTAACAAATTAAAAAACCGTTTTTTTTTATAAGAATTGATCCTTTACCACTTTGTTGACTGTTCATAAGGAGAAGATTTTGAGCTGTATAGTTCAAAAGCATAAAGGAAATCGCCTTCCGCAATGCTGTGGAACAAGTCGTTCTAACTCCATTCGGAAACCCTTTGAGAGCGAGTTTCGGTACCTCGGGGAAATATTGAACTTTATAGACAGTCTCTATTTGGCAAGGGAAAACAGTCTATCTAATCCAATAATTTTACCGGTTGGAAACAGAAACAGGACAAAAAGGGAGACCAATTCGATCAGGTTTTTATTTACAATAAGGTAGCTTCCTTCTGCTGCCGCAGTAGCATCCAGCCCTATGAATGGAGGATTACTAATATAATACATAAACAATAAAGCCACTCCACCAATACTTCCCCAACGACTCAGTAGCCCTAAAATAAGGCTTAATCCAATTAGGACGAGTCCCCATTGGTTGCAGAAATTAATTACTTCAAGGGCTACCGGATTGGCTGCCATATTTATAAACAACTGAGCAAATGGACCTTGCGATGCATACAGAAAGGATTCTGCCGACCAATTTGGGTTTACAACTTTTACGAACCCTTCGTAAAGGAAATGCCATCCAATTAGCACCCTAAGGATTACCAGTGTAGATACCTGCCAGTTTGTATATTCGATGTGTTGTTTTTGCTTTTTCATCTCTATCCTGATTTATAAAAAACTAACCTATTATTGCTTTTTCATTTACCCTATCCCATGTAACAAGCTTTTTGTGGTCGTAGGCCAAATTCGCCAGGTTAAATGTTACCGCTTCTTCAAAACCTTCATCAATTCCACAACTCGTTTTGCCTTGTCCCCGAATAGCGTCAACCCATTCTTTAAGATGCAGCAATGTTGCATCAATCGTTTTACCATCAATTGTTGTTGGACCATATCCACCTTTCATATATACTTTCGACGTTGCAGAAGATATTGCATCCAGGTCATCCTCCGGGGAATAATAATAGTAGGGATCGGAAGAATTTACGTCAATATCTTTGTACCTCTCAGCATGATTATCTTTATACATTAGAATGGCTCTGTCGACATCAATGGTACCAGCAGAACCTAAAATACGGGAAGGCCGGTAGGCATCATTTTTTAAATTACCATCGTAGGTCATGGTTAAGCCCCTTTCCGGATAATTAAAGACAGCATTGAATACATCAGGCATGTCGCCATGATGTTTGTAATAATACTGACCTCCCAGTGCAACTGCGGTTTCAGGAATACCCAGGTTTAATATTTGGTTCATGCAGTCGAACTGATGGGATAAATCATTCCCCGTAATACTTGTGCCAAATTCGCTGTAGCGTTGCCAGCTAAAAAACTTTTTAAGGTCAAATTCGCAGTAAGGTGCCTTGCCAAGGAATTCTTTCCAATTAATATTGTCTTTGTTTCCCAGTTTGTGATCAAAGGCATCATCTCGTATCCATGCCCCAAAATCGGTATTTCGGTTTGTATAAACCTGAACCATACTTACATCGCCAAAAACCCCTTTCCGATATAACTCATTAGCGATTTTAAAGCTCATTTGCTGGCGATTTTCATGCCCTAACTGAAAAATTACGCCGGTAGCCTTTACGGTGTTCCTCAGCTCAACAGCCTCTTCAATGGTATGTGTCATTGGCTTTTCAAGGTAAATATGCTTCCCTGCTTTTGCGGCTTCAATGGCAATCTGTGCATGCGTGTGATCTGCTGTGGCAATTATGATGGCATCAATATCATCAGATGCAATCATTTCCCGGTAACTTGAAAATACTTTGGCCGGTTTCGGGTTACGTTTCTTCCCAAATGGTCTCAAATCGTTTGAAGAAATTTCGACCCCACGCCTGGTATGCACTTCAAAAGTATCACACACCGCAGCAAATTCAACATTCAGATCCTCCTGGTCTAAGAACTTCTGCATCCCTTTATCAGCCTTTCCCTTTACCGAGCTATCTTTAACATAGTCGGGGTGAACATACCCAAGGGATTTCAGCAACTGCTCTCCGCGCCAGCCATTGCCGACCACCCCAAACCGGATACGATTTCCACTATTGCCCGTTGGTGGCACCAATTTTTCTTGAGGTGCTTCAAGCTTCTCTATTTTTAATTTTTCAAGATAATTTTGTTCTTCTCTTCGTGTTACTTTTTCGACATTTGCCTTGTAAGCATAACCAAAATAGCCAAGAACAGGTAGAGTTGCCAAGGCCTTTATCGTATCCCGCCGGGATATTGTATTTGATTTTCTCTCTTCCATAATATGTTTATTTCAACTTCGTTACAGCGTATTTTTAAAATAATGAAGGTCGTGTGCTATTTTTCTAAAGATATCTTTAGGTAACATAGATGGATTGGTATGCCCCACCTCTGCCCCCCCCAAATCATATTCACAATGTATGGTTATCGGGAGTGGGGAGTTTAATAAATCGATTTCCTTCACATATTTTTTATAATCGACCATGCCTTCTCCCAATTGACACCACTCAGGTTCCCATCGTTTTTCGCCCTTTCCCCATTTAAAATCCTTTATGGCCAAACTATTTATCCACGGGGCGATTACTTTTAGGGCCAATGCCCAGGAATAACCTCCTTCTACCGTAGCATGTGCAATATCATACTGGACACCGACATATTCGGGATCAAAATCTTTTAATACATAATGTAAATCCCAAACGGCCCCACCAACCATTCCCCAGGGACCCGAGTGGTTTTGATATCCCCCCTTGATATTATATTTTCGGTTTATTGTTTCAAGTTGTTCCAGTTTCCGTTTACAGTTATCAAGGTTCTTAAAAACGGGCAATTTATCGTCATATTTAAAGTAACCCATCCGATAATACCGGATGCCAGAATCAGATGCCGTTCCTAAAATGTCTTCCGTTAAATGATGACTGGCATCATTTATGTCGGTTACAATCATAGGCACTTCGACACCTGCTTTACGTATCGCTTTTATGGCTTTGGGCAAATCAACCGTTACATTTTGGGGTGCAACATGCCCTCCATCCCTGACGGTTAAATCTGCGCCGTGAAATCCCAATTCTGCAATTATTTCACCGAGCTCTTCGTAGTTCAGGAATTGAAGGCATTTTGAAAACAAACATATTTTATTAGCATTAGGAGAGGAAATCAATCTGGCCGCTAATGCCGGGGCAATCGCTAACCCAGCGATTGAAGCTGAGCTTTTTTTAATAAAATTTCTTCGGGTAACAGTCATCTTGATATTTTAAGGTTGATAAGGTCATTTGGCTGTAACAGCTCACCTTTAATCAACAAGATTAACTAATACAAACCTGTTTTTGGGTTCAACAATACACCCTAATCTTCATCCAGGGCCTTAAAATAGGCATCCAAAACATTGCACAATTGACTGCCCAGACGAAGCCAATCTTCTGAAAGCGGTTTTTTATCCTGGCTTTTTATCCAATGGGCATTAAGTTCAAATACCAGCGCATCGATACTGTATCGAGACATCAGCCCTTCTTCAAAGGAGGTGGTCCCGAAAAAAGATGTACCTTCACTGAACCAGGTATCCCGGCGTAACAATTGTTCCAGCACATTCATATTTTCCACATAGTCTTTCTTTTCTTTCCCGGCTGACGAAAAAAACAGCGGTCCGTTGGAGTCGTTATGGAAATCGATAGCCAGGTCGGGTTTTAACCCCTTTGCGATCATTCCCTCTAACCATTTTTCCATGGCCGCGTTTTCAGGGGTTAAAAGCGGATCGGCCGATTCTGTAAGGTTCCTGTTCAAATCCATGCCATTGAGGTTAAACCGTGAGATGCCCCTTACCACACCGTCCATATTTGCCATGGGTAAAATATATACTGTGTAGTTATTCAGACATTTCTTAGATTCTTCAGAATTGTCCAGCAGTTTTTTTATGATTCCTTCAACCACCCAATTCCCACCAGCCTCCCAGGCATGAGCTCGTGCACGAATAAAAATGCGGTGCGGGGAGTTATCCTTACCGACCTGAATAACCTGTAGCTCCCTTCCTTCAACGGTATTTCCAATAGGGGTAATTCTTACCTGATCATTTTCATTTATCCCGGAAACCAATTTTTTAAGATCACTGACACGATAAGGTTCTACTCGGGCGATATAAAGAGAGTCGGATTCCATGTGAATTTTAACTTTCATCCGTTCCCCTTCGATCCATTCTACGGGTACATGTTCCCATTTCCTGTCATCGGGAGAGGTGATGCAGTCCATAATCCAGGTATCGAACGGAATTAGTTTGCCATTGTATATTTCACTGAAATTATGAAAGACCAGGGTAATGTCGGTTCCCTTTTGGGCTTCAAGCAGAAAATGCCAGTGATCATAAGCCCTGTTTAGAGAGTTCCGCTCATAATCATAAGTTAAATAAATATTTACAGTACTATCGTTAGCCAAATCCCAATTCACACTTGACCCGTTTTCTATAAAACAGTTGATGTAGGTTAAACCTGATTTGGTGTTTTGCGACACCCCTTTTGGGTTATTGCCAAGTGTAATTTTTAAAGAAAAAGAACATACCAGGATAAGGGCGATGATTTTAAAATTTGGGTTGCTCAAATTTATCTTTTGGTTTTTTTTAAACATCTTAAATAGGTTATCAGGTTTTATCCAAATAATGGATGCTAAAATGAAGCTAATACAAACACATACAAAGACCTCTTAATCTCTAAGTAATGTTTGCATATTAGTTGCACTTTTAATATGCTTCGCATGCGTCTTCATCTCAAATTCTTTAAGTATATCAGCAACCTTTACATCGGCAGAAAGGCTTTCAATAATCGACCATTCCTCTTCATCGAAATTGGTAATCTTTACCTTCCGTCCATATTTGGCATGAATTTCTTTGAATTTCTGAACATAGGGCCATGTATGCAAAAATGCTTTCTCCAGGTTTACCGGGGCAATTGCCCAATACTTGCTCCACCTCCCTGTTTTTGCAACTTCCTCTCCGGTGATATCACATATTTTTGCAGTTCCGCTAAGGGTGCTGGAAACCACACAATATTTATTTTGCCAGGCTCGGGTATTTACCGCTTTACCTCCGGAATAGGCTGAACAAAAGAAAACAATATCCGCCCCCTTTTCCTTCAGTTTTTCCCAACCATCGTTCCACTCAAGGTCAAAACAAATCTGAACTCCAATGGTCCCAAAATCCGTTTTAAATACGGGTAAATCCAATGGCCCCGGAGAAACTCCTTTGCCCATCTCCCCTTCGGTGGTATGCATTTTCCGGTATTCACCCAATACTTGGCCTTCCCTGTCGATAACCACAGCCGCATTGTAATAGTGGCCATTTTCGACCGTATAAAGTGGACAAACAATATAAGTTTTGTGCTTTTTAGCAAACTCAGAAAACTTTCTGGTAATTTTTCCCAAAGGTTTTTCTGCAACTTCTTCAATAGATATATCCTCTGATGTATGAAAAAACGGGAAGATTTCAGGGAGGCAAATTATATCAGGTTCATAGTTTACAATATCGGCCATGTGATTTAACACTTCCTTAACCATCTCCTGATGATTAAGCGCGTCAATTTTTGTCAATGTAAGGGTAGCAATCCAGATTTCTCCGGGTAATTTTGGAAGCAACCCTTCCCTATTCATACCGTTGGCAGAAGATATTGTTGATGAAGTTAATGAAAGTCCCCCCCCCAGGCCAAGTGCCGAGTTCCTGATAAATTTACGCCGTTCCATATTCTTGTTTTTGAAGTTGCTTAACCTACAAAATCCTTTTAACACAGGTTTTTAAATATCCACAAACACACATCTTTTTATCCGGCATTGTCTATAAATCAATACAAAAAATCTAAAAATGCGATTTAGGTTGATTTTTAAAACAGTTGTATTTTCTTCTCATTTTTTTCAGTAGAAGAGCCTGTTTGCCTCACGGCAACCTGTTAGTGACTTTCAACTGCTCCGATATCAGGTGCGTTTCCTTTATAAATCAAACTTACAGGTGCTTTGTCCTTCCATTGTATCTGTTTATTGAGAATCAAATACCTGGTATCGTAATCAACACTTAATACCCGAGCTTCCTCAGCGCCCACACGGATCAAATCTCCTTCAACAATATCAAACCCATCGGTAAAGAAATAAGGATCCTCTACTTTCAAAACACTATCCTGGCCTGCCCCAATGGTATAGGTTAGAAATCCCCCAGCATCTATACAGGGGCTGCATTTTTTTAACTCATATTCGCTTGGGTCAATATTTTTCAGATTGGGTTGGTCTACAATAAACCCGGGGTTTCCCTGGATATTGCTTCCGCTATAATCGGGATAAGCTTGTTCAAAGGCATGCAGGGCATACCCCTCGTCTTCCTTTCCCATATAAAAGACATCTTCATCCTTCCCACTCTGTGCTGTGATATTATTGTAGTAGAAACGGGCTTCTGAAGGATTGGCCGGGGTGGAAAAAGCGACTTGGACACTTGGTACATCCCTTGA
The DNA here is from genome assembly GCA_041583495.1 of Marinilabiliaceae bacterium. Classification (GTDB taxonomy): domain Bacteria; phylum Bacteroidota; class Bacteroidia; order Bacteroidales; family Marinilabiliaceae; genus JBFHFS01. The sequence goes on from JBFHFS010000070.1 coordinate 13,660, forward strand.
AGTGTGAACATCTTTGAATATCCTATTGGCATAGAATATATTGTTCATGAAGATGTTGTCATATAACTCAGAATATGAATTGTGGGAAATTTTAACTCCCGGGCCACTACCATAGCGGCCTCTCCCGCCATTGGAATAAACCGTGTTATTATAAATACGATTGCTAAAATTGAATACTGCTTCGGGAGAGTCTGCCCCGCCCCCAATCTTGCCATAACCACAAATATCCATGCCACCTTCACATCCGGCAAATATATTATTTCGCATAACACACTTTACCCCGGCGAATTGTACACCCCAGCTCGCCGGCGGTTCTTTGCCATGATAAAGCCCATCTTTGTGTGAATTGGGTCCAAACAGGTTGTTTTCAATAAGGATGTGTTCGCTCTTGCGGTAGGGACCCGACCACTCTCTGTCGCGAGTAGCAAATATCTCGAGAAGCTTTTGAATCGGATTGATCAATATATTGTTTCGAATGGCTGAATTATGGACCCCCATAAAAACCAGGCAGGTATGAGATGCAGTATGAAAGATATTGCCCTCAATCAAATGATGGCTACCGCCCTGAATAGAAATCAGGTCGGTCCCGTTTTTCAATGTATTATTCTTAAAATGAACATAATCACCCATGGTCTTTAAGCTACAAGACTCAAAGGCATCACTGTTTTCAAAGTCACAATTTTCGATCGTAATATGTGAAGAGGATTCAATGCGCATAAATCGGTTGCAATCCCTGAACTTTAAACCTTCTATTTTAATATAGGATTTATCATTCATGTATATGGCCATGCTATCGCTTGTGAATATGGGATTTGCCCCAGCAGCCGCTTTATAAATTATTGGATAATTTACCGTACCGGATACTGATGGCTGAATAGGTTGGGTATACGTACCGCTTTCCAGCAGAACGATGCTCCCTGGAGCGACTGCCTTATTTAATTCTTCTAAGGTCTTCGGGTTTGCAGTTAATGTAGTTTGTCCGAACACAGCACCCGAAAATGCACTAAGTACCAAACACAGATAACTTATGGGAAAATATTTTCGCATGATTTTCTCTTTTTTTTGAATTGTTACATGTGTCTAAAATTTGTTTTTCAATGGTCACCCAGAACTCGATACGGGCGAATTCGCCATTTTTGTAATTTTCTTCCAGCCAAAACGGGACAAGTTGTGTGAGAATCCCCAGGCATCCGGATCAGAACCGGTCTCGATTTTTCTTATCGGGAACTTGTTTCCCTCCTTGTTATAAAAAGGGTTAAAAAACTAAGCCTAAATTATTCGTAAAACCTTTTCCCAACTGCCTTCTTTTTTCTATTTCTGGAAAAGGGAATACACACCTCACTGATGGTCGTTGCTCCGAAAAAATTGTTTCATCAGCAATTCAAGCGATTGGAAATATAAATTGAATGTCTATTACGATAAACTAATCTTTTTCTTTCGTGTTGATTCTTGAATTCCCGAACTTAAGGAATGAGCAGAACTCATTTTTTATAAGTTATTCCTCAGCTAATGCTATGGCGCTAGGCGGGCCTTGTAATTCTCAGCTATTGTAAAACAGGCTTTGTCCTAAAATGCTATAAATCGGCCTTATGAAAATACGGACTTTAAAGTCAGAGACTAAAAAGACCAAATCAAACTTCGCAAAAAAGAGCGCATGTTGGTTACCGGTATAATCTCTAAGAAGGAAGATTTTGATAATTGAATCAGATTTCCCTGCCATATCCGGCAGGGAAATCGATTCAATTACTTAACTAGTTATCTATCTTCCAAGGCGATCTATAATTATTTTACAAAAAATAAAAACATAAAATAATCAGAAATCAGTTGAGTCCTATTTGAATATTAATAGCCTGGGTTTTGTACCAGGTTAGGACTTAGGTCCATTTCTGTCTGCGGAAGTGGCAACAGATAGTGTTCCGAATCAAAATTGGGTTGTGGTTCCAAACCATTCTCTCCAAAAACTTCATTCCCTAAATCTCTTCTCACGATATCGTACCATCTCTTAAACTCGAATGACAGTTCAATTCTTCTTTCTTCCAGAACAAGATTCCTAAAGTCATCCTGACTGATTCCGGTTGGCACATCGGCAGGTGAATTGCTTGATCCATAAGAACCATAATTAGCACCACTCCAGTCCACAACGCCACCAGAACGAGCCCGGGCACGTAACTGGTTAACATAACCGACACCTTCATCCGTATTTCCAATTTCGTTTCCTGCTTCTGCAGCAATTAACAATACCTCGGCATATCTGAAGCAGATATAGTTTAAATCGCATCTCCAACCTGCAGTACTACTTTTTACTTCACCACCAAAACGTTCCCATTTGGCAATATGTGGCCTTGCTATATCCCAATCAGTATAGGGACTTACAGGGCCGGTCTCGGAATCCATCTTAATAGAATCGGTAAGGCCTACTTTTCTCCGGTAATCATCTACATCCCATGTATCATATACAGCAAGACTCGGAACAAGCATACTCCAACCACGGTAAGGTTTAATACCACCGTCAACAGCATTAAAGGGACCGATTTTTGAGTCATTTTCATAGGTGAAACTATTCACCTCATTGTCCCCTGTTTGATTAGCTGTGAAGTCTACGTGAAAAATATACTCTTTGGAATAATCCTGAGTCTCAGCTCTAAAAAGGTCCTGATAATCGGCTTCCAATGCATACCCAAGACTACCGGCATTGTCAATAACCCATTTTGCCTGCTCGTAAGCCCCCTCCCAATTCTCGCGGGTAAGATAAACTGAAGCCAAAACAGTAGCAGCTGCACCTTGTGAAGGTCTGGTACGCACATCACCCTCGGGGTAGGCCTCCGATAAATGCTCTTTAGCAAATTTCAGGTCACTGATGATTCCTGCATATATATCATCTACCGAAGATTGTTTAACATCATCTACAACGTAGTCCAGGTCCTCCAAATAAGGGATTGCTCCATACAAACGTACCAAATGATAATAAACAAAAGCTCTTATAAATCTTGCTTCACCTTCAAGTGCATCTTTTACCTCTTGTTCTTCATTTATCTGATCAACCGCAGCTATAGCAGTGTTTGCAATCGCAATGATTCCATATGAACATTTCCATATTGATGAGACATAGGTATTGGTTGGTGTTTCGGTGAAATTATTAAAATCGGCATAGTTGGAATAATTAAACCCCAGGTCAACCATATCACTCATTATCTGCAAGGGAACGGTTAATCCGGCTCCGTAATAGTTGGACGAAGCCATGGAGCCATAGCAACCATTAATACAAGATTGTACATCTCCCTCAGTTTGAAAATATCCTTCAGGGGAAAGAAGCCCCACAGGGGTTTCCACCAGATCGGTGCAGCTAAAAGTCAAAATTGAAATTAAGCTTAATATATATAATTTAAAATCTTTCATCATGTTTTTCTTTTTTAAATATAAATACATCCTTCGAATTAAAATCCTATATTAATACCAACAGTTACCGATTTTGTATTTGGGTAACTTGCGTAATCAAGCCCCAGAGTGGTATTACTGCTATTATAAGAAACTTCAGGATCTACACCTTTATATTTCGTGATGGTAAAGAGGTTTTGCGCACTAAGATAAATCCTGGCCGAACGAAGCTTCAATTTATGAATAATCCTATCGTTAAAATTATATCCTAAAGAGATGTTTTTTAAACGAATATAACTGGCATCTTCAATCCACCTGTCAGAAAACACATAATTACGACTGGCATCCGCCTTTGGAATATCAGTGTTTGTATTTGTGGTTGTCCAACGATCTAATGCATCTAAAGAAGAATTAGATCTGCCATTCATAATTCCCAACTCCATTCGGGTAAAGTCAAGCATTTCTCCCCCTTGTGATCCTTGAATAAAAATATTCAGGTCGAAGTTGGCAAACTGAAGGCTATTGTTCCAACCCCAGTTAAAATCAGGATGAGGATTTCCAATAATTGTCCGGTCATTTTCATCTAAAACACCATCAGGGGTAATGTCTACAAAACTTTCGCCTCCAACACCCTCTGCATTATCCAGCTGTGTGTCTCCTTCTTGCAAAACACCATCATAAACATACCCGTAAAATGTCCCAACAGATTCACCTTCCCTTAATAGCTGGGTTTTTATTTGACCTGCGCCTTCAAGAGGTGCACTTGAGTAATATATATCATTACCCTCATTATCGTTTTCAACCAGCTTCAATATTTTATTATGATTAAATGAGATATTGGCATCACTATTCCATTTAACCCTACCAGTAAGAATTTTCCCTCTTACAGCAAATTCAAACCCATTATTTTGTACTTCACCAATATTTTGTATTTGGGTTTGAAATCCGGTAAAATTGGGAACATCTACATCGAATAACAGATCAGAGGTAATCATGTTATAATAATCTGCTGTTACACTTAATCTACTTTCCCAAAGTCCCAGGTCAATACCAATGTTGGTTTGTGCGGTGGTTTCCCATGTCAAATTGGGATTGGATGATGTCCCAGGTTTAATTGCTGAAATTTTATTGCCTCTTTCAGTTGCATAAACAGTAGTTAGGGTGGACAGTGATTGGTAGGATTCAATTGCCTGATTTCCGGTTAGACCATAACTAAGCCTTAGCTTAAGCTGGCTAATCTTATCAAAATCTTTAATAAAACCCTCCTCATGCATATTCCAGGCGAGAGCTCCTGATGGGAAGAATGCCCATTTTTCATTTTCGGAAAATTTTGACGACCCATCGTAACGGGCATTAAAAGTTAACAGGTACTTACTGTTAAATCCATAATTTAAACGCCCATAAAACGAAGCCAATTCAGATTCTGTGGTATAGGAAGCAAGAGTGGGAGTTCCAGTGTATGATCCAATATTCCAGAATTTAAAAGAATCGGATGTAAAACCCGTCGCTCCTTCCACTGCCAACCCTTCATTCTCATACTCCTCGTAGGAATAACCTGCCATTGCTGTGATATCGTGAATATCATTAAAGGTCTTGCTGTATGTAAAATAGTTCTCGCTAACCAGGTCTATATTTTTGTAATATGCAAGTGATGCCTCGCCATCGTCACTTCCTGACTCTAATGTACTAGGAATATATTGTCCACGTCTGGAGCTTCCCGAATTTACACCAAAAGTAGTTCTGAATTTTAGGTTTTTCATCAAATCCAATTCGGCATAAAAATTACCCTGGATTATATCTGAAATACTTTCATCTGTAACGGCTGTTGCAAGGGCATAAGGGTTATCGGCTGGTATTCCGCGGTCGGTAACCGTATAATTACCATCTTCGTCGGATATTCCAACAGTAGGGGTAAATTTATATGCCATGTCAGGGACACTAGGATTATAATAACCCCCAGTTTGGGACCTCACACCATTTAACTTGGTACGACGCGCAAAAACATTAGCCCCAATGTTTACCCAATCCAATACCTCAGCTTTGATATTACTTGTAAAGGAATACCTTTTATAGTCGGAATTAACAATAATTCCCTCCTGATCATATAAGCTTCCCGATACATAATAGGTAATCTTATCCGATCCGCCAGAAACTGACAATTGATTATTTTTAAGTGCACCATTCCTGTAAATCAAATCTTGCCAATTGGTTCCCGTACCGTAACTTGATGGTGTATTATAATAACCCGGATCAATCTCGTTGATTAAAGTGGCATAATCTGTTGCATTTAGAACATCCAAACGGTTAATCTCTTTTTGCACCGAATAGGAAGAGCTAAAGTCAATCTTAAATACCCCACTTTTCCCACTTTTAGTAGTAATCAGAACAACCCCATTGGCCCCCCTTGAACCATAGATAGCCGTTGACGAAGCATCTTTTAATATCTCCATTGATTCTATATCTTCTGGAGGAGGCATTGTAGCACCTGGAAATCCATCCACCACAATCAGCGGATCACTATCTGCATTAATAGAGGTATTACCCCGGATGCTAATGTTGTAGTCTGATCCAGGTTCTCCATTTGTGGATTGAACTTGAACCCCTGCAGCCATTCCTTGTAAGGCCTGAACAGCATTGCTGGCAGGATAGACAGATAAATCTTTCGAACTAACCGAAGCGACTGATCCGGTAATATCGCTTTTTTTAATGGCTCCGTACCCAACTACCATTATTTCATCAAGCCCAACATAATCAGGATTCAGTACGACAGACAAATTAGACTGTCCGTCCAGTGCTATCTCTTTTGATTTAAACCCAATAAAGGATATAACTAAAACAGCATTGTCGGTAGAAACAACAAACTCAAAATTACCATTGATATCCGTAATTGTACCATCGGTTGACCCTTTCACCATTACTGTGGCTCCAACCAATGTTTCTCCATCTTTTGAAGTAACTGTTCCTTTAACCTTTTTTGACTGAAGCGTAGTGGATGTGACGGGTCGGATAACGATTAAGTTATTTTCCAAAATCGAATAGGTACTTTGAGTACCCGTCAAAATATCATCGAGGATATCATTAACTTTTTTATTGTTAACGCTTACATTAATGTCTTTTTTCTTGCTTATTAGATCATCGTTATAGAGAAATCTAAAGTCACTTTGTGTTTCAATTAATTCCAGAACCTCGGTAATGGAAGCATTTTGAAGATTTAATGAAAGCTTTGTGTTTTGCGAGTAAACAGATCCAAAAACCTGAACCGTACTTATTAATAGAAATAACAATGTGATTTTCATCGAGGTCAGAATTTTGTTGAAGTTACTTTTTAGACAAAGAACTACACATTCATGATTTTTTTTCATAATTTTGTTCCACTTTTAGTTATACAAATTTATTTGTAACAATTGAGTAAAATCGGGAAATGTGGGGCATTTTCCGATTTTTTTTCATGTTTTGGGGGGCGTTTATTTCATAGGCAAATCAGGTTATTAGCATTAATTACAGAATAGGTTTTTAATTCCCTTCAATAGTTATTTCATTTTTATCGATTTGGTATTTAAAGGTCGAACTCAGGCTCAAAGCTTTTAAGGCTTGTTCTATGGTTTCATTTTCAAAGACGCCTGTATAAAGGGTATTTTTCAATTCCTCATCGTTCAAAATAACTTTAACATTATACCATCTTTCCAATTTAACGGCAAGATCTTCAAACCTTTCACTCTTAAAAACCAGTTTATTATTCTTCCATGATGTATAATCGGAAACATCCGCTTTTTCCTTAATTGTTAACGAAGGTTGAATAGTGGATATTTCTTTTTCCTTTTGGCTTGCCTGCTTAATGCTTTTATCGTTGCCCGGTTCAGCATTCTTTATACTTAGGGTCCCTTTCACTAGGGTTGCTTGCTGGTTGGGGCTAAGTAAAACTGGTTCTTTAATTGTTTTATTTCCTACATTTCCTAATATTGAAATTTTCCCCCGAACCAATGTTGTTTCAACAATATCTTCATCCTCATAGGATTTAACATTGAAGGCGGTCCCCAATACCTGAATGCTGATAGTTGAAGTATTCACATTAAGTTTCCGTCCTTTATCTTTTGCAATATCGAAATAGGCTTCACCTTCAAGATAAATATTGACCTCCTTCTCATTTAGGTTGGTAGGGTAAGTCAGTTTTGAACCTGAATTTACCCAGATCTTGCTTCCATCAGCCAGCTCAAGCTGTGTTTTAGCTCCATAGGGAACATTTAATGTAGTATATTCTTGTTTTGCGGGAATTAATTTCTGGAAAAAGAAACCCACGCCAAAGGTAAAAAAAACGATTGCTGCAATTTGTAAGAATTTTTTGACAGCTTGGGGTGTCAAAAATTTTCGACTATTATTAACGGTCTCTTTCTTAATTGCTTTTGCAATAAATTTATCCCACTCCTGGTTCGTATGAATTTTTTTTGTAATGCTTTCATAATTAGCAGTTTCCCAGAGATCCTTTATGTCGTAAAACAGTTGCTCATTGGCAGTATTAGAAAAAACCCACTCAAATAATTCCTTTTGTTCAGTTTCGCTAATTTCTCCTCCGAGATACTTTAAAGCAAGCCTTATGTGTATGTTTGAAATATCCATTTAATCCATTCGTTTTTAAATACCACAATTAACTTTTCAAAACTACGTCAAAAAAATTATTTTTTTTCTAAAAGCCTAAATGACCTTGGACAAAGATATGGCCGATCAATTCATACCCTAAAAGCATCTCGGGTCGCTTTTATTTAAGCAGCCGTCAGCAATAATTATTCAATAAAAAAAAAGACCGTCACAGAAACTTACCCTGAGACGACCTTTTTTAATTTAATGATCTTTTTATTTCAAATCTAACTCTCGAATAGTATAATTTCCGTTCCCTCTTATGCTTTCAAAAGTTGCGATTAACTCATTTAGTTTTTCAGGATTTTCTTTTGCTAAGTTCTTTTGCTGGCCATTATCGTTACTAAGATTGTACAACTGCCATTCCATGTCGTTTCCCAATTCAATATTTACCCAGGTATTTATTGCAGGACCTTTATAAGGCGGAATTAATGCCCAATTACCACTGCGCAATGCCGTCCGACTTGTAGCCTCCAAAATCAGGTTGCTTCTACCCTCTTTGCTTTTACCCAAAAATACGTCTAACATGGGTTTACTATCCTGTGTTTTTTCAGGACTATCAATTAATTGTGCCAATGAAGCCAAAAAATCGACATGGCAAACCAAAGCATCGGAAACAGATGGTTGAATTGTACCTTTCCAATAGGTAATAAAAGGAACGCGGGTTCCAGCCTCGAACAAGCTGTATTTACCTCCACGAAATACACCCGAAGGGGTATGGTTACCAAGTTTTTTTACCGAATCGTCGTAATAACCATCATCTACTACCGGACCATTATCACTTGTAAAAAGAATCAAGGTATTATCCAGTAAGCCTTCGTCATTCAACGTTTTCATAAATTCGCCTAAACACCAGTCGGCTTCCACAATAGCATCGCCACGCGGCCCCATATCCGTTTTTCCTACGAATCTTTGATTCGGGGTACGTGGCACATGAGGTTGTTGCATCGTATAAACGAAAAAGAAAGGTTCACTTTTATGGGCTTTAATATAATCTTGCGCTTTTAACAAAAAGTGGTCGGCCATATCCGTATCAATCCATTTGGCTTTTTCGCCACCTTTCATAAAACCAATTCGGGGAATACCATTGACTATACTATTGTTGTGGCCTTGATGCCATTTCATCGTGGTCAGTTCCGGATTATCCAAGCCCGTTGGTTGACCTTCAAAATTCTTTTCGTAACTAATCTCAATCGGATCGTTCTCCTCTAAACCGTCCACGTTACCATTATCGATATAAACAGTGGGCACACGGTCTTGTGTAGCAGCCATAATGTAGGCATAATCGAACCCAACTTCGTTTGGCCCAGGAGAAACACGTTGGTTCCAATCTACATCTCCATTACCCAGGCCAAGATGCCACTTCCCTACGATGCCTGTAGCATAACCTTTCCCTTTAAATACTTTTGGGATGGTTAACTGATCAGTTCCTATAATGAGAGGGGCAGTACCCGGAAGGATTTTAGCCTCTTTATTTCGCCATGGATAAACTCCGGTAAGCAGGCCATACCTACTTGGTGTGCAGGTTGCCGAAGTGGCGTGTCCATCGGTAAACATTATTCCACCTTTGGCCAATTTATCGATATTTGGCGTTTGTAAGGCAGTTGCCCCATAAGCCCCAACATCACCATATCCAAGGTCATCTAAACAAATAATTACGACATTGGGTTTGGTAGGTTCGGCCTTTTCTTTTTTAGTCGGTTGATTTATGCACCCTACCAATAAAACAATGCTTAAAAGTGCCAATGCCCCCGGATATCTAATTCCTTTTCTCATTTTGACATAAAATTAATGATTTGTTATTGTTGTGATTTCTATATCAGGTCTTTTATACTGCTGCCCACACCAATAATCACGCTATTACCCGTGATATTGGAATACCCTTCATAGATATTTGAGGAGGTGGTTTATGAATTTTTTTTTAGTACATGACAAAAAATACAACCTATTGAAAATCAAACAAATAAGTGACAAAAAACTAGGATAAGACGTTGATTATCAGTATATTAGAAGAATAATCTCACTCATTTTTCTAATGATGAAAATCAACGTCCGAA
>JBFHFS010000071.1:0-23015 GCA_041583495.1 Marinilabiliaceae bacterium
TAAACGATCATGCCAATAAAATCAATCAACGGTTGCATTGGGTGCGGGATATGTGTAAAAACATGCCCCACCGATGTAATTCGCTTAAACAGCAAAGGAAAAGCTGAAATAAAGTATCCGGCCGACTGTCAGATCTGTCATTTGTGCCGCATGTACTGCCCGGTTGATGCCATTACCATCACACCGGAAAAATCGATACCAGTAATTGTCTCCTGGGGATAAAGCCCCTCCTCACCTCCCCAAAAGGCGAGGAACAGAAGAACCTTTTAATTCTTAGATAAACATGGAAAACAGAACCAAAACATACAACCGGATAGCTGCCATCGCAGTGTTTATAGCCTTACCGGTTTTATTTTATACTCTGGGCGATTTTGCAAGACGTACACTTCTTAAAGAGGCGATTTCCCTTCTAACCATTTTAGCTTTTTTTATGATGCTCATGCAATTTTATTTGTCACGGGCAAACAAAAAGGTTTTAAAAGACCACAAAATGGGGAAAGTGATAAAATGGCATAAAGTACTGGGATATGTGTTTGTGAGTGTTTTACTGCTACATCCATTCCTAATCGTACTACCTCGTTATTTCGAAGCAGGGATTGATCCAATAGATGCTTTCACAGAACTAATATCCAATTTTAACCAAACAGGACTATTGCTAGGATTAACTGCCTGGATTTTGATGTTTATCATTGGATTAACTTCGATGTTCAGGAACAAGCTCCCTTTTTCCTATAAAACATGGCGTTTAATCCATGGCTATTTGTCTATCGCTTTTATTTTAACCGCCTCGCTGCATGTCATGGACATGGGCAGACATATTGACAAACCTATGGCCTTTCTGATTACCATACTCTCCCTGTCAGGAGTGGTACTGTTGCTAAGAACCTACATTTTTAAACCTGCACCACAAAAAAATCAAGATCATGTCTAATAATATATCAAGAAGGAGTTTTATTTCATTATCCGGAGCGGTTGCCGGTTTTGCGGCCTTTTCTTCAATGGGAATCCCGGTGGATACCGGGGCCGGTTATGGAAAAAACGAACCGGAAATCAACACAGATGAATTGGACAGCACCACCTTAAAAACCGATGTATTGGTTATTGGCGGCGGAATGGCCGGTCTGTTTGCTGCCATAAAAGCACACGATGCCGGTGCTAAAACCATGATGGTTTCAAAAGGACGATTGGGTTCATCGGGACAAACACCATTTGCGAAAGGTATTTTTGAATTCGATGCAAACACATCAAAATATACGATCGATGAATTTGTTGAAGCGGTAGGAAAATCAGCTTTAGGAACCAATAACCCGGTTTATACCCGGCAGGTGGCAGAACATTCAAAAGCCCGGATAGAGGAGCTACGCCAATGGGGGTTCTTCGATTCGCCCTTATATAATAAATCGTTTAGTAAACCAATCACCGAACGAAATATTTCGGTCATTGAACGGGTAACCATTACCCATCTCATTAAGGAAGATGGTAAAATAGCCGGAGCGGCCGGATTCAGCATTGATGAAAACAAAATATATTTCTTCAATGCCAAAAGTGTCATTCTTTGTACCGGCGCCGGCGGTTTTAAACCCAATGGGTTTCCTATTTGTGATCTTACCCACGATGGAACCATCATGGCATATAAAATTGGCGCAAAGGTAACCGGCAAAGAGTGGAACGACGGCCACGGCGGCAGTGCAACAAATGCAGCCGCCTGTTACGATGGCTGGCACGGAATGTTTGACAAAAAACCCTCAACAGTATCGGTGGGGATACACCACGATTTGGGTGTAGATATGAACTACATGGCCTATGTTAGCGGAAGTCCATTGAAAATGAGTCACCCCGGTGACATGAGTTCTATGAAAATAACAGGAGGACCCTACCGTCCGGAGGGCTTTAACATGGACGAAAAGCGGAACGCTTCGGGGCCATCTGACGGTGACAGACCTTCCGGCCCGCCATCCAAAGGGGAAAGACCTTCAGGAGCACGAGAAAAAGGGGACCGACCAGACGGACCACCACCTTCTGACAGAAAAGGCGGGAAAGGAGGAGAAGGAGGCCCTCCCGGAATGGGTGGATCCATGGTTGGAGGTTCCTCCGCCGGGATGTCCATCCATAAATCGGAAGGACTGGTCCCCATTAACGATAAATGCGAATCGAATATTCCCGGGTTATATGCTGCCGGCGACGCGCTGGGCTCTTATATGGCAGGAGCCATCTACACACAGGTTGGCTCATCGTTGGCCGGTTCGGCCGTACAGGGTGCCATTGCCGGAAAAGCAGCAGCTGGATATTCTGAAAAAGCAGATCTTAAAACTATCACGGCCGGGAAAATCCAATCGATTCAGGACGAAATAACCGCGCCTCTTAAAAGAGAAGCGGGTTACAGTCCTGCCTGGGTTACGCAAACCCTGCAGGGAATAATGATCCCCAACTTTATTCTTTACATAAAAAAAGAGAATCTGTTGAAGGGCGCCCTGGCTTATATTGAAGAGTTGCGTGACCATCACATCCCGATGTTGCGGGCATCCAATTTACATGAGCTAAGGTTAGCGCACGAAACAGCCAATATGGTAACGACTGCTGAAATGAAGTTAAAGGCTTCGCTGATGAGAACCGAAAGCCGTTGTAGCCATTACCGCCTGGATTATCCGGAATTGGACAATGAAAACTGGTTGGCATGGATTAACATCTTCAAGGGCGAGGATGGAACCATGCAATTTGAGAAACAACCGTTCAGTACCTGGGGCTAATAACCTCAGGTACACCGGAAAGGGGGATGCCCATTGCGAGTCCACTCCGAAAAGGAAATTACCCCTAAAGCCCCTTGAGGGGTCAGGAGTAAAATTTTGTTATTCAATGAAATACAGCATTTCGGCGTAGACTCAACATTCCTAAATAAAACCGTTAATGTGCACAACTGCTAACAGGAGGATGGTTTAAGCATCTTTTTTTTTGCAACTCCTATACCCTCTGGTGAATCGATAAACCAATTAACCCGGCATCCTATCATTAAACGATGATGCCGGGTTGATATTTTTCAGTAAATGAATGGTCAGAAATTTTGGCCGATAATTCCCTGAAGCAGTTATCCACCTATCTGGCAACCAAATGATTCCCTTTACTTTTTCATAAATTTAACCGGAGTTCTATTTTCAAGCTGCAAAAGGTATATGCCCTGAGGGATTTGTTTTATATCGACCACTTTGGAGTCAGGAATGATTCCATTCAATAGGGCTCTCCCCCCCAAATCATAAATAGTATAATGCTCCCTGCCTGTTATCCCGGCAACCCGGAAAAATTCATTTGCCGGATTGGGATGTAATGAAAGATTAATTTCATTAAAGATGGGCACATCCAGTGTGGTAAAGCCAACTCCGCCTACCCAATTGGAAGATTCTCCCGTTAAGGCGAAATTATTTAGGATCCCATTATTACCATTAGAGGTCTCATCGGTTAAGGTATTAATCCCCTCATTATTCCCTCCCGCAGTACCCTGATTAAAGCGGTAATACGAAACCAATCCAGACTCATTTCCGGTGAGCTCAACATCCTTGGAGGCATTTATTTCCTCCAGGGACCTTTTAACATTCCAAATCCTTACCTCGTCGATTTCCGACCTGCTAAAACAAGCCCCATGGTCAATCCAGGCGCCTATGCTTAAAGGAACCGAACCATTATCCTCCATATCACCAGTAGTACTTGAAGTAGCTTCCTGAACCCCATCGACATACATGGTATGGCTTCCCGATTCATAAACAATGGCGATATGCACCCAGGTATCGCTACCCGGAGAACTTACACTCACTAAAGACCTTTGAGAGTTTACATAGGGGCACCAAACAATTTTGGCATTTTCCGGATTCTGTGCATTGAGGGCAATTATCTGATTGTTAAAATGATTATTATATTGTCGTCCCAACACAGCCCCATAGAGACTTCCATAACCAACATCCTGAGAATTTCCAATCCACTTAACCCACATCTCAATAGTGCCGGATTCAAGATCATTTAAGCCACCCCCCCCGGCAATAGTCACATTATCATTAACCCCATCAAAATTCAATGAATTTTGTGCACTTAACGAAAAAGAGCTGAACAACCCCATTGCGAAGTAAAGTAAAAAATGTTTCATGCATCATTATTTTTTGGTGAAGACTTGCAACCTAATCGTGATTTCCGTTTTTCTAAGATAATTATTTTCTCAATTAAATATAGATCTTTTTTTCAAGGCTCTAATCAGGCTTGACCATTCCACCCCGGCACTCCTTGGTTAACCGTTGGCCCATGGCAAACCGGGGAAAACACGACATAACGCAACAAAAGGGTATCTTTGATAGGTTAATTTACAACAGGCTATCCTCACAATGGATGATATACGCCGTTTTGTGCACAAGCAAAGAAAACAACAACCCGACACTTAAGTGACGTAAAGTTATAACTATTCGTCATTATAATATTTTTTTTATCTTTGAATAAAAAGATGTTTGCCAGAACTATAGAAAATACGATAAAAGAAAAAATTGACGGTGGCAAAGCCATCGTTGTTGTCGGTGCACGACAAGTTGGAAGGACAACCTTACTTAACAAGATTCTTAAACACAAGGATTATTTATTCCTTGATGCAGACGACCCGGCAACAAGAAATCTCTTGCAGAGCCCAACTACAGAACAAATCAGGACATTTATCGGCGATTATAAATACATTTTTCTAGACGAGGCTCAAAGAGTACCAGGAATCGGTTTGACTTTAAAAATCATTACAGACCAATTCAGGAATGTTCAACTGTTTGTAAGTGGTTCTTCATCATTTAATTTAGGAAACGAGCTGAACGAGCCTTTGACTGGCAGAAAATGGGAATATGAATTGTTCCCTATTTCCTGGGAAGAATACGAAAATAAAATTGGATTAATAAAATCGGAACAACAAATAGAAAACAGATTGCTATATGGCCTTTATCCTGAAGTCATTAACAATCAAGGTAAAGAACGAGAGACTTTAAAGAACCTTGTAAACAGCTACTTGTATCGTGATATTTTGGCCTTTTCAGACATTAGAAAACCAGAAGTTCTTGAAAAATTACTGCAAGCATTGGCATTGCAAATGGGCAGCGAAGTAAATTACAACGAATTATCACAACTAATTGGCATTAACAAAATTACAGTTCAAAAGTACATCGATATTTTAGAAAAAGGATATATTGTTTTTAGACTGAATAGTTTTAGCCGTAACATAAGGAACGAAATTAAGCAGAACAGAAAAATTTTCTTCTATGACAATGGGATACGAAACATGATTATTGGGAACTTCAACCAATTGGATTTGAGAGTTGACAAAGGCGCTTTATGGGAGAATTTTTTGGTGTCGGAAAGAAGAAAGCAAAACCTTTATAAAAACACTTTTTCTAAAATGTATTTTTGGAGGACAAAACAACAACAGGAAATTGATTTTGTAGAAGAGAATAACGGACAAATTAAAGGTTTTGAATTTAAATGGAATAATAAAAAGACCAGATTCCCTCAGAACTTCATAGAAACATATAAAGCTGAAGGACTAGTAATTGACAGGAATAACTTTAGAGAATTTGTTAAAATTTAGCAATGCCGGTTGCCAGTCACCAACTGCCGCCAGGCTAAAATACTGGCGGATAGCTTCTCCTGTCTTATCCCGAAGCAAGGCCAGGGACCCTTCCACCCCGGCACTCCTTGGTTAACCGTTGCCCCATAGCACACCGGGGAGAACGCCACATAACTTTAAACAATGGTATCTTTGAGGTGTTGATTTACAACAGGCTATCCTCACAATGAATGAGATAACCCGCTTGTGTGCACCCTGAAAGAACGAAATGGGAACTATTTAAATGACAGATAATAAAAAACTATACAAAATTGCTTTTGGACTTGCAGTGTTTACAATAATCTACAACATTGCAGAAGGGCTGATTTCAACATATCTTGGGTTTGAAGATGAGAGCCTGGCTCTTTTTGGCTTTGGCTCGGACAGTTTTATCGAAGTCATTTCCGGACTTGGAATTGCCCACATGATTTTACGAATTCAGAATAATCCCAACAGCAACCGGGATGACTTTGAGCGAACCGCATTAAGAATCACCGGATTTGCGTTTTATATTTTGGTTTTTGGCCTGGTAATAACAAGTATTTATAACATTTGGACAGGACACAAACCTCTTTCGACTTTTTGGGGAGTTGTGATATCAGCAATATCCATCCTGATAATGTGGATTTTAGTCCTTTGGAAAAGAAAAGTTGGAAATCAACTGAATTCAGCACCGATTTTAGCTGATGCGAATTGTACACTGGTTTGCGTTTATATGTCGGTCATTTTACTTGCCAGTAGCGGGATTTATGAATTGTTCGGAATTCCTTATATAGACAGCATCGGAACACTTGGACTCTCATACTTTGCTTTTAAAGAGGGAAAAGAATGCTTTGAAAAAGCAAGAAACGACAAAAACGCCTGTTGCAACTGAATAAAAAAAGCCCCTTAACCATCAAATAGTTAAGGGGCTTTTAAGTACCCAGGGCCGGGATCGAACCGGCACGGCATTGCTGCCACTGGTGTTTGAGACCAGCGCGTCTACCAATTCCGCCACCTGGGCCTGCTGGTTGCAAAAATGTTTTGCGGGGGCAAAGATAAAACAATCTCCTTAATACGAAACACAAATCTCATCAAAAATTCATCCACAAAAATAAATCTCTGTCGGCCTGCGCTTATGGAATCCGCTTTTCACCTGGATTTGCATGCCCAACAGGCTTCTCCATCGGCCACTAATATTTCCTGCAGAACCCTTATCTTTGCACGACAAGCTGCCAAAAACCCATACGAGCCACACACATGAGCACACTCATTAAGACTGAAGGGATTGTTTTGAACCACCATTTTTATGGCGAGTCGAGTGCTATTGTTCATATCTATACCCGGGCACTGGGGCGGCAGTCGTATGTTGTAAACAGCATAAGAGGGCAGCGAAAAAACAAGAAGACACAGCTTTTACAGCCCCTTAACCGATTGTCGATGGAGGTTTACCACTCCCCGAAAAAGGATCTGCACCGCATCAGGGATTTCATGCTTATTCATCCTCTGATGCATATCCCCTTTTCGCAGAGCACGCGGGCACAGGCCTTTTTTATCACCGAAGTACTCACCAAGGTATTAACCATGCAGGACCCCGCTCCCGAAACCTATGACTTTCTGAACACCGCCATCGAGTTGCTCGACTCTAACGGTGAAGGCGCCGAAAACCTGCATCTGTTCATCCTCTTCAGGCTCACCCGTCTTCTGGGCTTTCAACCCACCAACAACCATTCACCTCAGCATATCTGGTTCGACCTCAAAAATGGTTACTTTACGTCGACCGAACCCTCCCACCCCTTCTTCTTAAATCCCGTGAAGACAGCGCTGTTTCTCCGTTTCTTTCAAACAGAAGCTTCATCCCTGCCACAACTGGCCCGAAGCGCAACGGAACGGGAAACCCAGATGAAGGCGTTGCTCGATTTTTACAGGCTTCATGCCCCGGGACTTGAAACACTGCATTCACTCGAGGTGCTGCACCAAACCCTCCGCCCCGGGCAGTCCTGACCGCCAGCCCCAAATATCATTTTTGGAATAATTATTGACAACAGAACCCAACCATTAAACCCATGGCCTTTTATCCCCGGGAAAAAGGAACGGTAATAAAATTACATGAATGAACACAGCCAGGACCGCCCAAAACGGGAACACCCCAACGACCTTTTGCCAGCCACACCGAATCCGAAAATCAGGTCACCTCAAAAAAAGCAGCCCCCCTTTTCACAATTAAAGCTGCATATTAAATGTCTTTTGCTTATTTTTGAAACAACATTTTTGTTTACCTTGACCAGGAGTAAGCGTTAGGAGTAGGAATATAAAAAGAAAAGAATGAGAGTTCCAAAGTTCAGTGGACTAGACAACAACATTTTGAATACCCTAACAGAGTTAGGAAGTACCCACAACGCCATCAACATGGCTACCGGCTATACCGATTTTGCCTGCGCCCCGCGGCTGATCGACCTGGTACAAAAGCACATTTCTCAGGGTATCAATGAATTTGCCCCTCCCAACGGAGTGATGCCATTAAGAGAAAAAGTGGCCGAAAAGATCGAACTGCTCTATGGCCACAAATACGATCCCGTGGAGGAAATTACCATAACAGCGGGAGCTACCCAGGCCATCTTTACCACCATCGCCACCCTGGTGCGCGAAGGCGATGAAGTGCTCATCTTTGAACCCGCTTACCACAGCTATGTGCCCGCCATCGAAATAAACGGCGGCAAACCGGTTTTCGTCCCCATGAAAGAGCCCGGCTTTTTTATCGACTGGGAGGAGGTTCAGAAGATGATTAACCCAAAAACCCGGATGATCATCATCAACACGCCGCATAACCCTACCGGAATGGTGTTTAATGAACTGGACATGCTCAGGCTTCAAAAGATCATCAATGGCACCCAAATAACCATCTTATCGGACGAGATCTTTGAACACATGGTGTTTGACGGAGATTCACACCAGAGTGTGGCCCTGTATCCTAAGCTGGCCGAGCGCAGCATCATCATCAGTTCCTTTGGGGAAACCTACCATGTATCGGGCTGGCAGATAGGCTATTGTGCCGGGCCAGCACATGTCATGAAGGAGATAAGAAAAGTTCAACAGGTGATGATGCATACCATCTCCTCGCCATTCCAGTGGGCCCTGTCGGAGTTTCTCGACGAGAAAGACGAGTACCTTAACCTCGGCCATTTCTATCAAAAAAAGAGAGATTACTTTAACCAACTCATGACCAACACCCGGTTCACCCCTGTGGTCTCGAAAGGTTCATTTTTTCAACTCTTCAGTTTTCATAATGTCTCCGACGAAACCGACAGGGAGTTTGCCGTGCGACTTATCGAAGAAGCCGGGGTTACCACCGTGCCGGTGAGTGCCTTTTTTCGCGAAAAAACGAAGAAACAAATGCTCCGCTTTAATTTTGCCCGCACAGATGAGCATCTCGAAAAAGTAGCAGAAAAATTATCACGCTATTAACCCTTTCAAAATCCATCTAACCCAAACAAGAGCACCGACCCAAAACAATACTATTAATCTAAACCTTAACCCATTAGAGCCACACAGGCATAAATCGGCAGAATTGTTCAGAAAGTATTACCTTTGAACCGATTCGATTTGTTCGAAATGCTTATGGTTGTGATTGAAACGCCGGCATTTTTCGGCGTTTTCTCAAGTCGAATTCAGAAACTGAAAACACTATTTAGAAGATGATCAATCCACACTCCTTTCATATCCCCGTGATGGGCACCGGGTTCACCATTGATACCCCCTTAAAAGTGGCTCAATACGGAATGGACTCCGTTATCTCCCTTGTTGATGACATTCTACTCGAGAAGCTGAGAATGGCTTACTGCGGAAAATACCAGATTCCCTATCATGAAATTTCCGAGAAGACTCACGATTTCAGGGCCAAAAGAATTACATCGTTCCTGGACCTGATGAACAAACTGATAGACCAAAAGCTGGAGGAACTCAAAAGCTGTACGATTGAGAAAAGCCATGAAATAAAAGAATATTTCAACATGTTGCCCGACAGCTCCCACATAAAACAGGAGTTCAAGGCATTGACGGATAAATACCTTAACCTGAACGACATAAAAGACTGGATCAAAGAAAATATTTCGTGTGGGAGCATTGATGTGAACATCATGACCAAGATTGACAAGGCCAACTTTTTAAATGGCGAACAATTACCCACCGAATTCAATGATGCCCATGCTGCTGTGAGAGGATTCGCCGACAGCAACCTAAACTCTTCTCTCATTCTTTCGGCCGGAATGAACCCTTCGTTGTACAGCTATCTGGAACAATTCGATGTCTTTTTTCCCAATGAAAAGGGTGAGGTAACGAAGAAGATTGTGCTGAAGGTTAGTGATTACCGGTCAGCCTTTATCCAGGGCAAGCTTTTGGCAAAGAAAGGGATCTGGGTCTCGGAGTACCGCATTGAGTCGGGGCTCAACTGTGGCGGCCATGCTTTTGCCACCGACGGTTATCTGATGGGGCCTATTCTATCCGAATTCAAGGAAAATAAGGAGACCTTAATTGAAACCGTCCACGAGATTCTGGTTAGCGCCCTGGCCGAAAAAAACCGACCCGTACCCCAATGCAGATTGCCGCTAAAAGTGACCGCCCAGGGAGGCGTTGGCACCTCCGAAGAACATCAGTTCCTGATCGATCACTACCAAATCGACTCAGTAGGATGGGGCACCCCTTTTCTGCTGGTACCCGAAGCCACAACGGTGGATGACTCTACCATGCAACAGCTCATGGATGCCAGGGAGGAAGATCTCTATTTAAGTGGAATTTCCCCATTGGGCGTTCCCTTCAACAACCTGCGTGGGAGCACCAAAGATGTTGAAAAGATGTCGTTGGTGGCCGAGGGAACCCCCGGTAGTCTCTGCCCCAAAAAATTCCTCGTCTCCAATTCGGAATTTACCAACCGAAAAATATGCACCGCCTCCCGCACCTATCAGCGGCTTAAGCTAAAAGAGCTGGAGAGTCTGGCCCTCCCGGCTGCGGAACACCAAAAACGATTTGATGAGATTACCGAGAAAGCCTGTCTCTGCTTAGGATTGGGTGCCTCTGCTATGCTGGCAAACCAATTGGAGACCTCTGAAGATGGCCCCGGGGTATCGATCTGTCCGGGCCCTAACCTGGCCTATTTCTCCAAAAAGATGACCCTGAAGGAGATGACTGATCACATTTATGGCCGGGCCAATATGATTACCCGAACCGACCGCCCCAACATGTTTATTAAAGAGTTAACCATCTACATCGATTATCTCAAAAACAAAATCAAAGAGTCCCCTGCCCCCTTCTCCAAAAAACAGAGCAGGCATTTCATGACCTTTATTAAGAATCTGAAGGAGGGTGTAACCTATTACCAGTCGCTTTTCAATCAAACCGGTGAGAGATTTAAGGAAGTCAAAACAGCCATTTTTAATGAACTGGCCAACAGCTCGGCGACACTCCAGCATCTGACCGTAGAGATTGAAAAAAGAAAAGAATAAAGGCCAATAGTGTGGGCGAAACCGCCCTTTCGAGCGACTTGACTATCGGCTGTTTTCACAATTAGGGATTTGTGTTTATTTCAACCAATTGCAGGACGTTATGAAAAAAGCACTCTTTATTTTTATCGCCATCCTCAGCTCACTATCGGTCTCTGCTCAGGACATCACCGGTCAATGGAACGGCATTTTAAAAGCCCAGGGCCTTCAGCTGCGCCTGGTCTTTAATATCACCACTGCACCCGATGGTTACCAGGCCACCATGGACAGCCCCGACCAGGGCGCCAGGGGGATTCCGGTTACTGAGGTGACCTTTTCCATCCCTGTTTTAAAAATCACGGCCACCAGCTTAGCCCTCGAGTATGAAGGAACTCTCGAAGGCGATTCGGTGTTTGAAGGCACCTTCAAACAGGCCGGACTCTCCCTTCCCCTAAGGCTTACCCGCGGGATCCCCGAAAAAGAGAAGGTTTTTCGACCCCAGGAACCAACGCAACCCTACCCCTACCTCTCCGAAGAAGTCCGTTTTAAGAATAACAACGACAACATTGAATTGGCCGGCACCTTAACCCGGCCGAAACAAGGAGGTCCCTTTACCGCCGTCATCTTAATCAGTGGCAGTGGCCCCCAGGACCGCAACGAAGAGGTATTCCAACATAAACCTTTTCTGGTTTTAGCACACCATCTCACCCGCCAGGGGATTGCCGTGTTGCGCTACGACGACCGCGGAACGGCCGGCTCCACCGGGCATTTCATGAAGGCTTCGGAATCCGATTTCGTACAGGATGTATTATCGGCCGTAAGGTTCTTACGCTCCCGGCCCGACATCGACCCAAACAAAATTGGGCTCATCGGACACAGCGAAGGGGGCATCATCGCTCCCCGCGTGGCCGCTCAAGATCACGACATTGCCTTCATCGTACTTCTGGCAGGGGTAGGCATCCCGGGAGATCAACTGTTGTTAATGCAACAGACCCTCATCGGGGAGGCCTCCGGGATCAGTGAGGTGGATCTGGTTAAAGCCGCGAACATCAACCGGAAGACCTTTGGGCTGGTGCGCCAATTTACCGACCCCGACTCACTCAAAAAAGAGCTCATCCCTCATTTAAAACAGTCGTTCCAGGAACTGCCAAAGACTCTCAACCCCACCGGCATGAGTCAGGAAGCCTATGTTAATACGACGATAAACCAACTCTCCATTCCCTGGATGGCCGATATCGTCCGCTACAACCCTGGCCCGGTATTGGAGCTGGTTACCTGTCCTGTTTTAGCCCTCAATGGCGAAAAAGACCTACAGGTCCCGGCCAAACCCAACCTGGCAGCCATCGAGGCAGCACTCAAAAAAGGCAACAATTCCAACGTTACCGTCCGGGAACTCCCCGGCCTCAATCACCTCTTTCAGGAATGTGAATCGGGCCTGCCTGCCGAGTATGGCCAATTGGAGCAAACCTTTTCTCCCCTTGCCCTGACAGCTATATCCACCTGGATATTGAACCATTAAACCCCAAATAAACAGGTGTTGCCGGGCCACCCTGGAACGCCGGGCATTCTCCCGTTTCCCCGAGGCCCCATGGGCCTATGCACAAAAACAAAACAGATCCGTCAAAAAATCAGGGCGAAAAGGAAAGCCCTCACCTCATCTGGAACGGGTAGAAAAAAGCTCTAAAAACATTATCTTGCAGTCGGCTAAAATATATTTTGAATGACTGAGCCCTCCGGAAACCTCTCATCCGGAGAGAAAGAAAATGTTGCTTAAACCAAAAAAACATGAAACAGTTCCTTCTTGTCCTATTCATTATGAGCACACTCCCCGGGTTTGCAGGTCCCGGCGATACCACCCTGATTCAAACCTTTACCTTTAACGATATCACCAGGCGACGCGACATCTTTATTTTTCCCAATGACAACCGCAGCTGGGAAAAGATCATCATGATCAGAACCCTCAAGTGCGACGAACAAACCACAGCCGACATTTATCCTTGCGGGGAATGGGACTACTCTACCTCCACCTTTGTACATGTACCTAAAGGCGACACCACCGAACTATTCGAGCTGGAAGGGTTCATAACCCCTTATGGGAAGCGGCTGGAGCTGGGCGGAGAGGCCGGCTGGAGCTTTTTTTACGATGTAACCGACTATGCCCCTTTGCTCAAGGGCGCCGTCGACCTCTCCTCGGGCAACAGGCAGGAGCTGCTCGACATGAAGTTTCTCTTCATAGAGGGAACACCCCCGCGAAAGGTTCTTTCCATCGAAAACATCTATCCCTTTGGACAATACAACTATCAAAAACTGGCCGATGAGGAAGTCTTAAAACCCACAAAGCTGCATTTTTCTCCTTTGGGCGAAGGCTTTAAACTCAAAGCCCGAATTTCGGGACATGGCCATTTCGGCCCCCGCAACTGCTGCGAGTGGGACGCCAAAACACACACCTATTACGGCAATGGAGAGGTCTTGTTCCGATGGATGGTCTGGAAAGACTGCGGCCTTAACCCCATCTTCCCGCAGGGAGGAACCTGGCAGTTCAACCGGGCCGGATGGTGCCCCGGAACACCCGTTGAAACCTACGAATTTGAACTTACCGGAAAGGTGTTTCCCGGCGACAGCCTTGAAATGGACTATGGTATCGAGATGTATCGCGACAATGGCGAAAAAGGAGGCAATTACCGCATGAGTCACCAGATGGTAACCTATGGTGCGCCCAACTTCACCAACGACGCGGCAGTGGTCGACATCATGGCCCCCACCGATAAAGATCTTTACAGCCGCCTAAACCCTATCATTAATAACCCGGCCATTATAATTGAAAATACCGGCCAGCATCTGCTGCAGAGCCTGAAGATAACCTATGGCATTGCCGGCCGGGAAACTTACGAATACTTGTGGAGCGGCCGGTTGCCCTTCCTTCATAAGACCACCGTAGTGCTGCCCGCCATAAACTGGCAGGGGGTTAATAACAACGACACTTTCAGGGTTTCCATCGCATCGGCAAATGGAACCACCGATCAATATCAGCCCAACAATTCGATGGTCTCCAGGGTTGTGATGCCCCCAGTGCTTCCCTCTGCGTTCCAGCTTTACATCAGAGCCAACGGCCTTAACCGGGCCAGAGAAATGGCCTACACCCTCTGCGACAGCCGGGGCACCGTGTTGTATGAACGGCAGGACTTTGAAGACGATGTCATTTATATGGATCCGGTTTCACTGGACAAAGGATTCTATGAGTTCAGGCTTACCGATGCCGCCGAAGATGGCCTTATTCGCCACTGGTGGAACCGCGGAAGAAACCCCGACCGCATTGGTCGGGATGGCCGGATAGCCATCATGGATATGCAGGGAGAACTCCTACACGAACTAAAAAGCGACTTCGCAGAAGAGATCATATTCCGCTTTGAGGTGCAGGACTAGCTACTCCTGCTCAAACAGAATTCGTTTCCACTCGGGATACCGCTTAATATACGAGCGTACAAAAAGGCAATCGGGGATGACACGAATACTGTTTTTATCGCAGTACCCTAAAACCAGGTCCACCAACTTAGACCCGAAGCCTTGGCCTTTTAGAGGATCAGGGACAAGGGTATGAGTCAACATCCAAACCTGAGATTCGTACACCTCAAAGTAGAGAACTGCCACATGGTCTTCAATCTGTAGTTCGAACCTTTTCTTTTCTTCGTTTATTCCTAATTCGGGAACTTGCATAGTTGTTATTTTTTATCGGGCACCGGCCACTTGGCGTTCAACATCATTAACCTCAATAGGGATACGCTTTCCTAACAGGCGGGCGCCCTCGGGCGTTACCAGAACATCATCCTCGAGTCGGATACCCCCAAACGACTTAAATTTCTCCAATTCACCGTAGTTAATATAGTCGGCAAATTTCTTTTGCGCTTTCCAGCTATCGATCAAAGCCGGGATAAAGTAGATGCCGGGTTCGTTGGTGATGGTAAAACCTGCCTGCAGGCGGCGGCCCAGTCTGAGGGCCGACAAACCGAACAGGGTGGATCGGGTGGTTTCTTCATCGTACCCCACCAGGGTATCGTTGTAATCCTCCATGTCGTGTACATCCAGGCCAAGCATGTGTCCCAGTCCATGAGGCATAAACAGGGCATGAGCCCCCTGAGCCACAGCTTCCTCCACATCCCCTTTCATCAGCCCTACCTCTTTCAGGCCCTTAGCAATTACCCCCGCAGCCAATAAGTGTACCGCCTTGTAGGTTATCCCCGGCTTAATAGCAGCCAACGCCGCATTGTTGGCATTGAGCACTATTTGGTAGATACTGCGTTGTAAGGGCGAAAAACTACCGCCCACCGGGCTGGTACGCGTATGGTCTGTTGCATAGTGCAGGGGCGATTCACTGCCGGCATCCACCAACAAAAGATCGCCTTTCTTGAGTGTATTTCCATGATAATGGTTATGAAGGGTCTCGCCTCTCACCGAACAGATCACGGGAAAGGAAACCATCCCTCCTCCCGATATGGAAACCCCTTCCAACGCACCCGTAATGGCCTGTTCGGTAACTCCGGGATGTGCCATCTGCATGGCGGTGGTGTGCATCTGATAACCCACAGCCATATGCCGCTCCATCTCCTCAATTTCGACAGGTTCTTTAATGCTGCGGAGCGCGATACAAGCCTTAACCAATTCAAGCGAGGATTGTTCTTTCACCTGCCGGTGCGCAACACCCAGTAAATCGGACAGAAGCATCGTGTTCTCACCCCGGTAGGGTGGTGTGAAATGAATCTTGCGGCCCTGCTTGATGGCTCGACCCACGACGCCGAAAAGATTGGAAAACGAATCGGTTTGGGTTACCCCTACACCGGCTGCTTTTTCTTTCAGTGAGGTTTGTGGTCCCATCCAAATAATATCGTCCAGCGAATAGTCGTTTCCAAAGAGCACCACTTCACCGTTGTCCAGATCCATTACGCCGGCCAACCCCTGCAAATCAATGCCAAAGAAGTAAAGAAAAGTGCTGTCCTGCCTGAAGTGATAGGTGTTACCGGCATAGTTCATGGGTGAATCGGAATTCCCCGGAATCAGAATCAGACCCTCTTTCACCCTCTCTGTCAACCGCTTACGTCGCTGAATGTAAACCTCTTTTGAAAACATAATATTTTGATTTATTTTATTGGTTGTTTTTCCAAAGTGTCTGTTCAACCCTTTTGTTTTTCGTTGATGAACCGGTTTTGGAACGATTCCTCCATGCGGCAAATACCCCTTCTCATCCCCTTCTTATCCTTTCGACGGTTCGGCCTAGTCCCCAAAAGGAAGCACCCATGATCGCAAAAAACAAGGCAGGGTGCAAAGGTTCCCACAAAAAAAGGAAAAACTGGGTGTAGCCCACAGCAATCAAACCGCCCAACCCCATCCAAACATAAAGACGGTTATCGTTGTTCCGCCCGAAAATCCAAAGCCCAACCCCAATCGCAGCCATCAGAATGCCCCAAGGCAACAGAGACAGCGCCGGTGCTGCCTCCCAGGAACTCCATGAGGAGTGGTTGCCAAACAAGGAAACCAACCAAAGGGAAACCCAGAAAAAAACCCAGCCTGCCCGTTGGGAAGAGAGAGCCATATAGGCAAGATTATTGCTTCGGCGGAAAACAAGACTCTTCAAAAGTGGCACTAATGAAAAAACCAAAAAACGAAGAGGCAGATTCATGCCCATCCAGGTGCTTTCCCATTGACTCTGACGGCTGGTCTCCAGCCCAAGCCACAAAAACAGAGCCATCCAGCCCAGGTCGCCCAGCATCTCAGACCGGAAAAGAAGAGAAACCACAAAGGCCTGCACGGCAAAAACCAATACCATAGTCACTTCAAACAGCTCACCGGCTTCACTGTATTTCCCTAAATAGTGAAGCGCCCCTCCAAAAGCAAGACTTCCCATAAACAAAAGGGCATGCTTGGATAAAGGCACTCCTGATTCTTGGTTGTGCAATCGCATCCCAAACCCATAGAAAAGAAGCGATAAGAAGATAAGAAACAGGAAAAGGGCAAAGTCGGATATTTCGAAAAGTCGTTCAAGAATACCCAGGATCCACTCGTCGGCCACCAGCTGAAAAAAAGCCACCACCAGACTCACGATTGCCAACCCCATCAGGTACTCGGCCACTTTCTTCAGATTGATGGATTTCCGTTGAAGGGTGTTTTTCAGTCGATTGGCTTGTCCCTCTTCGAGAAATCCCCCCTCGTCCCACCAATCGATCAGCTGTTCGGCCACGTCTGCCTGTTTTTTTTTGAGCTTCATAAACCTGAATGGCATAAAATTACGGGCCACCTTTTAAGTCCCACGCTTGCGGATCTTAAAATTAGGCTCCCCTTTAATTAATCCTTGTCGGCCTTGCTGATTTCCAATTTCAAGGGCTCCAACTCCTGCCCCCAGTAAACAGTGGCGTGAGGGAAAGGAATCTCAATATGGTTTTGATCAAAGGCCTTTTTAAGCCGTTTCCGGTACTCACGCCCAATGTTCCACTGCTGCACCGGCTTGGTTTTTATCCGTGCCTTAATGACAATGGCACTATCATCAAAGCGTTCGAGGCCCATCACCTCAATAGGCTCGATAACATGTTCCCCAAATACCTCATCACGTTGCAGCTCATCGCCCACATTTTTCATTATCCCCATCACTTGATCCACATCTTCCTTATAGGCCACCCCCATCTCAATGACGATAGCCGACCAGTCTTTAGTCATATTTGACAAGGTGCTGATCTTGCCATTCTGAAAAATGTGGACCACCCCCGATTGATCACGAAGGGTTATGGTCCGCAGCATGATTTTCTCCACCAGGCCTCCGGTGCCATTGATAATGGCCACATCCCCTGTCCTAACCTGATTTTCGAGCAACATAAAAAAACCAGCGATGTAATCGCGCACCAACTCCTGAGCACCAAAACCAACGGCCAGGCCCAGAATTCCTGCACTGGCCAAAATAGGGGCCACGTTAATGCCAAACTTGCTCAGCAACATCATCACATACATGGTTAAAAGAACCACCTTGATGGCCCCATGGATAATCCCCATAAGGGTGTTAATCCGCTTGGTCGATTCTACCGTATCCGATAACTCATCGTGCTCTGCCCTGTGCAATAGTACATTTTTAAACTTCTGTATGCTGAAAGAAACCACCTTCAGCAACACAAACAGAGCAATGGTAATAATAACAATGCCAGGCAGCTCCTTAAGCATCCATCCTTGCAATAACACAATCACGTTGCGCCAAAATTCGGCCTGAAACAGAGACTCCATAATACTGTGTATTAAATTTTTACTTAGATTAAACAAACAATTAAAAGACAGAGAAAAAATCAAAACCCTTCATTCAAAGGCGTCGCAGGGTTTATCGACCCAAACAGGACCCCGGATTACAAAAACCAATAGAATTCTCCTCAGTTCCAGGGTCGTTTAAGGAGTGTTACAACGCAAAAAACGCCCACATGAAAAATTAAAATACTTCATTCAAATATTAAAAGCAAATTTAACCTTTAAAATAGAATTTCGGCCTTGTAGCCGGGTTCCCAATCGACCACAGCAACCTGTGCCATACCACTACGGCGGCGCCTACTGCTTTGTCTCCTTAACTCAGCCCTTATCTAGCGGGAAGAGCGTGACCGGCTCAACGATTTAAGGCCCAAAACCCCCAGGAGGCCGCGGGTCAGCTCCCGGGCAATGGTTTGGGTAAGTGGATTTTTCATTACTTTCTCGAAAGTGGAAAGCTCCTTGCGGCCCCGTTTGGTAGCAGCAGTCTTTTTTTCTTTCTCCTCTTCCTCCTCCGCCTCCACATCGGCCTTGAGCAATCGTTTCTGCAAGAGTTCGTAGGCGCTCTCGCGATCGAACTCCACGTTGTATTTCTTTGTGAGCTTCGATCGGGAGAGGATCCCATCGATTTCGGCTTGCGTTAAAACGTCCATCCTCGAGTAGGGCGGACGCATCAGGGTATGAACCAGCTCGGTAGGCCTCCCTTTTTCGTCCAGGGTTGAAATCAAAGCCTCCCCAATGCCAATCCGGGTAATTAATTCATTCACCTTGTAAAACTCCGAGAAAGGATAATTCTCGGCCGCCAGCTTTATGGCTTTCCGATCTTTGGCGGTAAAGGCACGCAAGGCATGTTGAATTTTGGTGCCCAGCTGACCCAGTATGGCCGCGGGAATATCATCGGGCGACTGAGTCACAAAATAGAGGCCCACCCCCTTGGAGCGAATCAACTTAATGGTAATCTCCAACTGATCGATAAGACTCCTGGAGGCATTTTTAAAGATAAGATGGGCTTCATCAATAAAGAGCACCAGCTCAGGCTTATCCGAATCGCCGGATTCGGGCATCTTTTGGAATATCTCTGCCAACAGGCACAACATAAAGGTGCTGAACAACCCGGGTTTGCTCTGCATGTCGGTCAGTCGCATGATGTTCACGGTTCCATATCCCGCGTCATTTCTTTGCATCAGATCAAAGATGTCGAAGGAGGGTTCACCAAAAATTTCATCCGCATCCTGTTGCTCCAGAGCAATGATACGCCGCATGATGGAACCGGCAGAATTGGAGTGTACAAACCCATACTCTTTTAAAAAGGATTCTTTTCCCTCATTGCCGATATATCTAATAACGCTCTTTAGGTCCTTTAAATCGAGCAAGGGCAAATGCCGGTCGTCGCAAAACTTGAAAATCATCGACAAGACCCCACTCTGATTCTCGTTTAGCTCTAGTATCTTAGAGAGCAAGACGGGGCCATATTCCGAGATGGTGGCTCTCAGCCTGGCTCCTGGCTCCCCGGAGATGGAGAGAAATTCGATGGGGAAACCCTCGCCTTCCCACTTCATATCTATGATTCGCGAGCGATTCTCAATGATATGATTGGTGGTTCCCGGAGCCCCCAAACCACTGAGGTCGCCCTTAATATCCATAACCATAACGGGCACACCCGCTTTGGAAAGACTTTCGGTAATGAGCTGCAGAGTCTTGGTTTTTCCGGTCCCTGTAGCGCCTGCAATGAGGCCATGCCGGTTAAAGGTTTTGAGCGGTAACGTCACCTGAACACCTGTCTCAGGGTCATCATTAAAAATAGCCGACCCCACCAGGAGAGACTCCTTTTTGAACAAATAAGATGATTTAACCGTTTCTATAAAGTTACTTTTATTCATCTTGAAACTAATTAGTTGAGACCTGAAAGTATTTTTTCGCTACTTTTTTTTGAAGATAGTGTTTTTCATGCTTCTATTTATAGTATTAACCTAACAAAAAAACTTCAATTATGCTCAACGATTTTCTACAATCGATAAAGGGAGGGCTTTCCGAACAGCTCTCCGGCAAGATTGAACTCACTCCTGACCAGCTGGATAAAGCAACAGGAGCCGTAACAGAAACATTTAAGGATGGCTTGCAGGAAAAGGTAAGCAGCGGCCAGATAGGAGATATTATGTCTCTTTTCGGAAAAGAGGGAGCTTCTTCTTCTATGGCTTCCGGATTATCGGGGTCGTTGGTGAGCTCACTGGGATCCAAACTGGGCCTGTCAGAGGGCATCTCAAAAAAGATTGCAGACTATGCCATCCCGTTTATCATCAATCAATTTAGCAGTTTTGCAGCGAAAAAGGGGAAAGACAAC
Source organism: Marinilabiliaceae bacterium (assembly GCA_041583495.1). Lineage (GTDB taxonomy): Bacteria > Bacteroidota > Bacteroidia > Bacteroidales > Marinilabiliaceae > JBFHFS01. The sequence goes on from JBFHFS010000071.1 coordinate 20,672, forward strand.
AAGGAAGGGATCAGCGATTTGCTAGGCGATTTAGTTACCAGCTCGGTTAAAGATAAACTCTTAGGGGGTCTGGGAAAAAAATTTGGTTTTTAGTTTCTAATCAATTAAATACTTACAGCTATGGCAAAAAAAATTACAGACATTGAAGGGATTGGTCCCGTTTTCGCAGAAAAACTGGCTAAAGCCGGCGTAAGAACTGTTAAAAATTTACTGGAAGCAGGTGCCACCAAATCGGGGCGAAAAAAAATTGCTGAGGCTTCGGGCCTCGATGAATCCAAAATTCTGGATTGGGTAAATATGGCCGATCTGTTCCGCATCAACGGCATCGCCACTCAGTTCGCCGAATTACTCAAGGCCTCAGGGGTAGACACGGTAAAAGAGTTAAGAAATAGAAACGCCGAAAACCTTCACGCAAAACTCAAAGAGGTTCAAGCCGAGAAAAAAATAACGCGTTCGGTTCCGGGCCTTTCCCAGACCATGCGTTTCATCGACCAGGCCAAAAACTTACCCCCCGTGGTGACCTATTAATTGAGCCCTGCTATCTGCGTTGTGAGTTGATTCACCCGTGAGCCCTTGCATCTGCCAGGACCACCCTTACAACGTCTATAATAAAAGCTGCTTCAAAAGAAGTGGCTTTTTTTTATGGTCGCCGTAATGGAGGAGCTCCTCCAAGCCCCATTTTTTTGTATAACTTTACACGAAACATTTCAGATTTTATTGTAGATCTCTTCTTTTGTAAACTGTTGTAAGATGGAAATGATCAATGCTGTTGGGGTAGGTTTATGCCTGATTCTCCTTATCATACTGCTGTTAAAAAATAAAAAAGACACCCCTCACGACCTGCTGGAGCTTATACGACAATACATTAACAGCGAATTAAAGGAAAACCGGCTGGAGCTCTCCTCATCGTTAAAAGAGAACCGCCAGGAGTTGTCGGGTGGATTGGACCGGCTGACCCGCAACCTGGAAGAGAAGTTAAGCCTCTTGAACGAGGGCGCAAACAAAAGTGCCAGAGACACACGCGAGGAACTCGCCAAAACGCTGAATCATTTCCAGGACTCATTTGTGAACAATGTGAAAGACTTCAACGAACTGCAAAAACAGAAGTTCGATGCCATGGCCGTCAAACAGGATGAACTGGTGAAAGCCACCGAACTAAAACTGGAAAAGATGCGCGAGATGGTTGAAGAAAAATTGCACAAAACACTGGAAGAACGACTGGGCCATTCCTTCAGACTGGTGAGTGACCGCCTCGAAGCCGTTCAAAAAGGACTGGGCGAGATGCAAAACCTGGCCAATGGCGTGGGCGATCTCAAAAAGGTGCTCAGCAACGTCAAAACCAGAGGCATCCTGGGCGAGATACAGCTGGGTAATATACTGGAACAGATCATGGCCCCCGAACAATATGCCTGCAACATCAAAACAAAAAAAAGCTCCAACGATCATGTGGAATTTGCCATTAAACTGCCCGGGAAGGACGATTATGGGCAAGAGGTGTTTCTGCCCATCGATGCCAAGTTCCCCCAGGAAGATTACATCCGACTGCAAACAGCCTATGACCAGGGAGACATACCGGCCATTGAATCATCCACTAAAGCCCTGGCCCAATCCATAAAAAAGTTTGCCCGCGACATTCACGATAAATACATCGACCCACCCTTCACCACCGATTTTGGAATCATGTTTCTCCCCATGGAAGGATTGTACGCCGAAGTGGTGCGTCAACCCGAACTGATAGAACTCTTGCAGCGTGACTATAAAATTATTGTCACCGGCCCAACCACCCTGGCGGCCATGCTCAACAGTTTGCAAATGGGATTCAAAACCCTGGCCATACAAAAACGCAGCAGTGAAGTATGGCAAATCCTGGGAGCCGTAAAATCCGAGTTTGGAAAATTTGGGGATGTGCTCGACAAAGCCCGTAAAAAAATTGAGGAAGCCAATAAGGAACTGGATGTTTTAATTACCACCCGAACCCGACTAATGCTATCAAAACTTAAAAAAGTGGAAGAATTACCCCCCTCAGAGGTCAACAGCCTGCTCGAGGAATCGCCCCAAATCGAAAATTACACCCTCGACACCTGAACCCCGTCAGCCACCTTGGCTTTGGCTCTTCGTAAGCCTCATTCTTCAATATCCAAATCCCTTAACCGGCCCTTCAGGTCTGACAAAAACTAAAAACCGGATGAACAGACCTTCCTTCGGTTTTCAATTTTGTTCCCTGAACAATAAAAAATAATATTGGTGTCCAGTCAAAAACTTACGATTACCCTGTAAGATACATCACCATAGGGTCATATGTGTTTGAAGTATATCCGGACCAGGAATCCACCTTCATGTAAAA
>JBFHFS010000072.1:0-22193 GCA_041583495.1 Marinilabiliaceae bacterium
ACTTCTGTTTCGGGGGCGCTGGCCAGAGTGCCAATATCCGGAAAAGCCTCCAAAAACCGGTGGTAATAGCCCAGTCCCTGGGCAACCTGTGTTTGTTGTAGAATTATCTCGGAAACCCAGATTTTGTAAGGGTCTCTGGATTCCCGCCAGGGCAGAGGCCGTTGATTCGATTCATACCAATTGTGAATAGCGAGCGTTGCAGGGGTCTTCATAGGGCCTCTTTGTATTGCGGGAAATAGGTCATTACTAATTTTTTATGCAAAAATAGCGAATTTGAATTTTTTTTTATTTGGATTTGCTTTATATTTGCAAACTGAAGTCGAAAAAATTTTATGTAATTCGTTGATAATTAAATAATTTTACAAAGAAATGACAAAGGCAGACATTGTAAACGAAATTTCAAAAAGTACTGGAATTGAAAAGGTTATAGTCCAAAAGACTGTTGAGGCCTTTATGGAGAACATCAAGGGTAATATGACCAAAGGTAAGAATGTGTACCTTAGAGGGTTTGGTAGCTTCGTGGTGAAACAGCGCGCTGAAAAAACAGCCCGTAATATCTCGAAAAATACTACCATTATTATTCCTGAGCATTTTATTCCTTCCTTTAAGCCCTCCAAGAGTTTTGTGGTTAAAGTGAAGAATAACGTTAAGAAGTAAGTTTAACTGATTTAAATTATAAAACAATGCCCAGCGGAAAAAAAAGAAAAAGGCATAAAATGTCCACACATAAAAGAAGGAAAAGACTGCGGAAAAACCGTCATAAAAAACGGAAATAGTCTTTTTTAGCAACTATTGAAGAACAAACCACCGAAGGGTGGTTTGTTCTTTCGTTCTTTGAAATAATTTTAATTAATTTAATTCGTAGTGAGTGCAGAACTATTTGTAGATGTTACTCCCAGCGAACTCGTGATTGCTTTGCTTGAAAATAAACGGCTGGTAGAACTCAGACGTGAGCAAAGTAACATACGGTTTGCCGTTGGTGATATATTCCTGGGAAAAGTTAAGAAAATTATGCCCGGATTAAATGCTGCTTTTGTTGATGTGGGGTACGAGAAAGATGCTTTTTTACACTATCTCGACCTGGGACCTCAGTTCCTTACCCTTCAAAAATTTTTAAAGCAGGCCAACACCTCAAAGGGAGCTGCAGTAGCTTTGCATAAGTTCAAACCGGAAAACGACATCAATAAAAACGGCACCATCTCTGATGTGCTTACCGCTGGACAGGAAGTGCTTGTTCAGATTGCCAAGGAGCCCATTTCTACCAAAGGGCCAAGGCTTACATCAGAAATATCCATTGCTGGTCGAAATCTTATTTTAATGCCCTTCTCCGACCGTGTGTCGGTAAGCCAGAAAATTCAATCACCCGAAGAAAGAAGTCGGTTAAAACGATTGTTGCTCAGTATAAAGCTTAAGAATTATGGCGTTATTATTCGTACTGTAGCTGAAGGCAAACGTGTTGCCGAGCTTGACAAGGAACTTCGTCTTTTGGTTAAACGATGGGAAGATGCCATCACCAGAATGAAGGACATAAAGGTTCCCGCGTTGGTGAGTGGAGAGGTTGGGCGGACGTCCGCTATCTTGCGTGATTTGCTCAATTCTTCATTTCAATCGGTATTTATTAATGATGTAGATACTTATAGGGAGGTAAAAGAATATGTAGAGCTCATTGCTCCCGGAAGAGAAAAAATTGTAAAACTTTACAAGGGAAATGCACCCTTGTTCGACCAATTTGATGTAGAAAAACAAATTAAGGCCCTTTTCGGTAGAACGGTATCCTTTAAAAGTGGTGCTTACCTGATTATTGAACATACAGAAGCACTGCATGTGATTGATGTAAACAGCGGTAATCGTTCCCGTTCGGCTTCTGATCAGGAGACCAACGCACTGGAAGTAAATATCTCCGCTGCTGAAGAAATTGCCCGTCAACTCCGACTCCGTGATATGGGCGGAATTATCGTGATTGACTTTATTGATATGCAGGAGGCAGAACATCGCCAACAAGTGTTTGACATCATGAAAGAAGCAATGGCTTTGGACAGAACCAAACATAATATCTTGCCGTTGAGCAAATTTGGGTTGATGCAAATTACCCGTCAGCGGGTAAGGCCTGAAATGCATATTGATACCAGGGAAATGTGCCCCGTATGTAAAGGAACTGGCAAAATAGAAGCTTCTGTTTTGTTGCCTGAAATGATTGATAACAGCATCCGGTTTGCTGTGCAAAAGCTTAACTTGAAAAAATTGACCCTGTGGGTCCATCCTATTGTTTATGCCTATCTTAAAAAGGGTTTCCCTTCGCGCATACTGCGCTGGAAATTATCCTTCGGATTTGGCATTAGGGTGTTTCCCTCCGATTCTTTAACATTTTTAGAATATTCTATTTACGATAAAAATAAAAAAAAGGTTGATCTCAGTTGAGATCAACCTTTTTTTTTTGCTTTCCAGGGTATGGCTTTGTATCTTTAGCTATAGATTTTTGTATCGGTGTTGTTCATTAAAACGGTGTGTTATGAACTCTTCTCAGATTAACAGGCGTAATTTTTTGCGGGTTGGAGCCGCTGCCGCGGCCGGTATGGCTGCCGGATTAACAAAAGCGACCCCTGCCACGGGGGCCCTTCAGATGGGTGAAAAGCAGGTCCTTTCCCGGATGTTAGGTAAAACAGGAATCAAAGTGCCCGTGGTGAGTATCGGGGTGATGCGGGCCGATAATCCCAACATATTGAAAGCCGCCTACAACCTTGGTGTTAAGCACTACGATACGGCCCATGGCTATCAGGATGGTAGAAATGAAGAGATGGTAGGTGCTTTTTTTAAGGATAAGCCGCGGGATTCCTTTATTGTTTCCACCAAAATCCATCCCCCCAAGGGAGGACTCTCCACCAGTGAATTTATGGATATGATCGACCTTAGCCTTAAGCGGCTTCAAATGGATTATGTGGATATACTTTATTTGCATGCCGCGGGCGATCGTGAATACCTGTTGGATGAAAGATATCTGGAGGCCCTGCGCATGGCAAAAGAGCAGGGGAAGACAAGATTTGTGGGGATGTCTACTCATCGCAATATGGCAGATTTGATTAATGCCGTGGTGGAGACCGAATTCTACGATATCGTGCTGACCAGCTTTAACTTTCGGCATGCCCACGATGAACCCCTTCAGGAAGCCTTGCAACGTGCCCATGACGCCGGCATTGGTATTATTGGCATGAAGAATATGGCCGGTGGCTGGATGGATGAGGAAAGAACCAAGCCGGTAAATGGAAAGGCTGCCCTTAAGTGGGTGTTGTCGAACCCTTATATACATACCTGCATTCCCGGGGTTGTATCGTATGAACAGTTGATGGAAAACTGGTCTGTGGCCAGCGACATAACCCTTTCGCAACCTGAGATGGAGAGCCTTAAACTGGCAATGACTCAGACGGGGATGTTCTGTCTGGGGTGTGACGATTGTCGGAATCAATGTCCTCAGGGGCTTCCCGTTGCTGATTATATGAGGGCTTATATGTACAATTATGCTTATGGTTATCCGGCCAAGGCATACGACACGGTTGCTTCCCTGGGGGTAACCAGTAATCCGTGTGTGGACTGTGCCGAATGTGAGGTGCACTGCCGGGCCGGGTTTAATGTACGTGGAAAAATAACCGATATCGCCCGGATTCAGGATGTGCCCGGAGCATTTTTAGTATAAGGGGTTACCATAATTCCACCCATCCGTGGCTTTTTTATATCGAGACAAGATTAACCCATTTACCAATTATTATGAATGAATCGGGCGTTACCAGAATTCCTGGAATGAAACGTGTGTTTTTGCTGTTTTTTGTGCTGATGAGCTGCTCATTAGGGGGGCTTTCACAAACCTTTTCACCACCCGTGATCTCCGGGTGGGTTCAGGATGGTGAGATGAAATCTTTTGACCGGAGCAACTTGTTCAATCATATCAATGGAGCCGCAGAATTTTATTACAGCTATGGGTTCCAGTGGGCTTTCGTGGTGCTCTATCTTAAAGGGGAGGCTGAGATGACTCTGGAGGTGTATGATCATGGAGATGCGGCCCATGCCTACGGAATTTACAGCATGGAACGGCCGTCGACGGCCATGGTGAAGAAGATTGGGGCCGAGGGTTATTACGAAGAGAATATCCTCAATTTTGTGACCGGGCGCTTTTATGTGAAAATAAGTGCTTATCGCCATCAGGGAACGGAGATCCTGTTGTCGACTGCCCGTGAATTGTGTTCTGTTTTAGGGGATTCAGACGGGCTGCCGCCCATTGTTGAAGCCATGCCTCAGGAAGGGCTGGAGCCCAATTCGCGTCAATATGTCTCGAATACTTTTATGGGCCTGGATTTTTTAGGCAGCGCTTATCGGGCTTCGTATAAAGAAGGGGATAAGCAGGTCGTATTGTTTGTTTTGGAACGTGACTCCCCCGAGGCTATTGATAGCCTTGTGGTGCGTTACCATGAGTTTGTCCGGACCAGTCCCGAGGATTATGCCGAGGGCGCCTGTCGGCTGGAAGATCCTTTTAACGGGACCATCTACCTTAACCAGGTGGATAATTATTTAATTGGGTTTTCCGGAGATGATCAACCCGCTCTAAGAACATTGCTTCTCGAAAAGATGAAGGCGTCTCTGAAGGGGAAAGAGTGAGCTCTGCCGGCCGTTCAAAAAACGAAAGCATTGGCTCCGGTCCCAAAAGGTTGTCGTAAAATTAACGACAGGCTTCATTTTAAGGGCTGCCAGAAGAGCTCCCTTTTCGGATGCTTTAATTCATTTAAAAAATAACCCCAACAACCTGCTAAAGGCTGTTGGGGTTTGTTTTTGAGAGAGGTTACTCGTTGAGTATCCTTTAATCTTTAACGGGGATGCGCCTTTACCAGGTGATATCCGGATATTGTGATTTCAGAACCTCCAGGTTTGAATCAATGAGTTCGTTCCGCTGCCTGGCACACAGTTCTGTACGGCCTGCATCTTCAGGAGTGTTGGTTACATAATCGATGAGTTTCTCAACGGTGGTGGTAGCCACATGCATGCGGGTGTCTGAAGAAGCGTAATAGATATAAACCGTTCCTTCTTCATCGGTGACCCATCCGTTGCTGAATACTACGTTGGAGACATCTCCTACCCGTTCTTTGGCCAGGGGGGCGATGAAATGGCCCGAAGGACGATGGGTTACCCGCCAGGGTTCCTCCAGACTGGTTGCAAACAGGTAGAGGGAGTAACGTAATCCGGCAGCTGTTCTTCTTACTCCGTGAGCCAGGTGAATCCAACCCATATCGGTTTTGATCGGGGCGGGCCCTTGTCCGTTTTTGACCTCTTTTACGGTATGATAGGTACGTGGATCAATCATGCGCTCTTCGTCAATCTGCGCATTTTCCATGGTCTTGGAAAAGCCGGCGCAAATCCCACTGTCCCCGGTGTCGATAAACCCCTGCTGGGGACGGGTATAGATCATGTATTGACCGTTGACAAATTCGGGATGAAGCACACAGTTACGTTGTTGTTGGGCGTTCGATTTGAGATCCGGGAGCCTCTCCCAGGTTTTCAGATCTTTTGTTCGTGCTATGCCGCAGGATGCCAGTGCAGCCGATGAATCTTCGGGTTTGGACATGTCTTTTCGCTCGGCACAGAAGAGTCCGTAAATCCAGCCGTCCTCGTGTTGAGTGAGGCGCATGTCGTATACGTTTTTCTCCGGGTTGTCGGTTACCGGCATTTGAATGGGATGATCCCAAAAACGCCATTGATCAATTCCATTTGGGCTTTCTACCACCGCAAAAATAGACTTCACATCAAATCCCTCGACCCGGGCTACCATGTAGAATTTGTTGTTGAGCTTTATGGCACCTGCGTTAAAAGTTGTGTTGATGCCCAGACGGGTCATCAAATGCGGGTTGCGTTGGTGGTCAAAGTCGTACAACCAAAATGGGGGCGTATGATCGCGGGTCAAAATCGGTGCCTGGTAGCGCTGATAAAGACCGTTTCCCTGGGCCTCCGGGCTGTTGGGTCGAACAATAAATGCGTTGTAGTGCGAAAAGATCGACCTGACTTTCTTGTCAAATTCTTTTTTATCCATGGCTGTTTCTGTTTTAGAATGCAATATAATGGCTTTTCTCTCTTTTGGAAAGGCTGCAAAAGTATGTTTTTTTTAAAATGGATTCAAATGAACTGGTCTTGTTTTGTAGTTTTCTGTTATTTTTACCAGGATAGAGAAATCTCTTTTTATGAAAGATTAACATGGAAGGTAACCAACAGTATATTGAGTTGTCACAGATTTATCGACGGAAAAAATCGGATCAGGATATTTTCCAGGAATTGATGGCATTTAAGGTGGCCGAAGTTTTGTTGGTAGCCACCTATTACGACGCCTATTCGATTGTGCGGGAAGGTCGGTTTTTTGATAAGATCATGGGCGAATATCTTCAGCTGAATTTGTTCTCTGCGCCCCGAATAACCAGCGTTACCACCTCGAAGGAAGCCCTCTCCCTTTTGAAGGAGCGCCATTTTGACATGGTCATTCTGATGGCGGGTTTGGATAAGCAAATGCCCGTTTTTCTGAGCAAAGCGATCAGGGGAATGCTTCCAAAGCTTCCGGTTTTGTTGATGGTGAACAACAATCAGGATTTGAAATATTTTGATATGGCCTCTTCCCCGGGTGGAAGCATCGATAAGGTGTTTGTGTGGAATGGGGACTCACGTGTGTTTCTGGCCATGATCAAATATGTTGAGGACAAAGTGAATGTGGCCACCGATACCCAGGTGGGAGATGTGAGGGTGATCTTATTGGTTGAAGATTCCCAGAAATATTATACCCGTTATTTGCCTCTGCTCTATTCCATCATCATGACCCAAACCCAGAACATTCTGGAAGAGGAGTCGGGGGATCAGATCCATAAAATCCTTAAAATGCGGGTGAGGCCCAAAGTGTTGCTGGTGAGTACCTACGAAGAGGCCGTGGAAGTGGTGGATCGGTATCTGGATAATCTTATTTGCGTGATCTCGGATGTGAAGTATGCCCGCAACGGTGAAATGGATGACAATGCAGGCGTTGATCTGATAAAGTATGTGAACTCTAAGTCGAATATTCCCAGCCTGCTCCAATCCTCCGACCCGGGGAATGCCGCCAGAGCCATGGAGATTGATGCGGTTTTTGTCGACAAAAACTCCGACAGTTTAAGCCAGGAGATATCCGATTTTATTCACCAAAAGCTTGGGTTTGGTGACTTTATCTTCACCAACAGCCGTGGAGTGGCTATGGCCACTGCCCATAATTTGAAAGAATTTATTAACTGTTTGCGGGAAATTCCTGTGGAGTCCCTTCTGTTTCATGCACGGCGTAACGGAATCTCTACCTGGCTCATGGCCCGGGGTGAAATATCTATTGCCAAGCGATTGCGTCCTTATCGCATCGAAGATTTTGAGAGTTCTTCCAGGTTAAGACAAACCATCTTAGACATCTTCGAGGATGCCCGGATTGAGCAGTTAAAGGGACGGGTTGTGCGCTTTGATCCTGCATTGGTTAATAAAGATCGTTTTGTGTTGCGTCTGGGTGAAGGCTCCTTTGGGGGGAAAGGTCGCGGATTGGCTTTTTTGAGTAATTTCATTGAGAATATCGATTTTGAATCCATCATTCCCGGACTTAATATAAAGATTCCGCCCACGACCATTATCGGGGCCGCTGAATTTGGGACGTTTATTGAAAGGAATAATCTGTACCGGAAAATCTATGTGGACAAGGACTACAGCCACATTAAGGAGTTGTTTCTGGATGCCCGATTGAGCGATGAGGTGCGGGATCAACTCAGGCAATATGTCGAAAACATGACTTGTCCCCTGGCGGTGCGGTCGTCCGGACTCTTCGAGGACAGTTTGCTCCAGCCATTTGCAGGCGTATTTTCAACCTATGTATTGCCCAACAACCACCCCGATCCGGAGGTGCGTTTTCAGCAGTTGGCCTCGGCAGTCAAGTTGGTTTATGCTTCCATCTTTAATCCTTCCGCGCGTGCCTACTTCAACGTGGTAAACTACAAGATTGAGGAGGAGAAGATGGCCGTGATTATACAAAAGCTGGTGGGGCAGCCTGCTCATAAACTCTATTACCCTCACTTGAGTGGGGTGGCCCAATCGTATAATTACTATCCTTTCTCGTATATGAATCCCGAAGATGGCTTTGCCGTGATCGGAGTTGGGCTGGGGCAATATGTCGCAGGAGGCGAAAAAGCCTGGCGGTTTTGCCCCCGCTATCCGGGGCTGGAGCTCAATGTGATTAGCGATCAGATTAAAGACTCACAGGAGCATTTTTATGCCGTGGATATGGACGTTCAGGAGGACCGGCTGTTGGAGGACGGGGAACAGGCCTATATCCGCAAACTGAATATCCGGGAGGCCGAAGAGGACGGTAACCTAAAACATTGTGCCTCGGTGTATGACTACAACAACGACCGTTTGTGTAACGACTTTTCCTTAAAAGGGCCGCGGGTAATCAATTTTGCCAATATCCTTAAATATGACTTCGTTCCCCTGGCGCGTTCTCTTGACATCCTGTTGCGCTATTTTCGGGAGGCGATGGGCGCTCCGGTGGAAATTGAATTTGCCGTGGATCTGGATCCGGGCTTCGGTGGGTTTCCCACACTTTGGCTGTTGCAGATTAAGCCTTTGATACGTATCGAAAACCATTTGGATGTCAAGTTTGATGAGGTGGACCCGGCCAAAGTATTTCTCAGCTCCAAAAAAGGAATGGGCAATGGTAAATACGACCACATTCGCGATGTTATCTTTATGAATGTGAGTGTTTTCGACCGGATGTGCACCGCCGAAATGGCTGCAGATATTGCTGAGCTCAATAAGCTCATGGAGGATGAAAAGAAAGAGTATATTCTTATTGGTCCCGGTCGGTGGGGAACACGCGATCGCTTTACCGGAATTCCGGTCTATTGGTCGCAGATTTCACAAGCCAAGGTGATTGTGGAGATGGGCTTGCCCAACTTCCCATTGGATGCCTCTCTGGGGTCTCATTTTTTCCATAATGTAACCTCTATGAATGTGGGTTATTTCTCAGTTCACCAAAATGGGAAAGAGGATTTTGTGGATCTGGAGTTTCTGGAGAAACAGAGGTTGGTGAGGCAGACCAAATATTTTAAACATGTTGTCTTTGAACAACCCTTCACGGTGCTGATGGATGGTAAAACCCAAAAGGCGCTGGTGGCGGTCAATGACCAGGAGGGACCCCGCGGCTAAAGCCTTTGAACAGCTGACGTTTGGGACAGGCTTTACCTAACAAAGTGGTTGTGCTTCGAAGGTGAGAGCGGTAAAGAATTAAAAAAGCCTGATAAAGAGCTTCTTGCAGCTCTTTTGTCAGGCTTCTTTTTGTAGTTGTGTGCAGTCTTTGTAAACATGTTCCTGTTTAAGGGAAGCTGTTGTTGAAATCCCTGCACCATTGAGTGGTTTATTTCCTGTATTAGCTTATTCCACCTGTTTGTGCCGACCGGTCAACTTTTTTGATAAGACCCTGCAATACTTTTCCCGGGCCAATTTCGGTAAAGTCGGTGGCGCCGTCTTTGAGCATATTTTGAACCGTTTGGGTCCATTTTACCGGAGAAGTTAACTGGGAAATTAAATTCGACTTGATGGTTTGTGGATCCGTTTCGGGTTGGGCATTTACATTTTGGTAAATGGGACACACCGGTTTATTGAACAGGGTGTTGTTGATCGCCTCTGCCAGATTGGCACGGGCAGGCTCCATCAGGGGCGAGTGAAAAGCACCACCCACAGGTAGTTTGAGGGCTCGTTTGGCTCCTTTTTCGGTCAGCAGGGCACAGGCTTTATCAATTCCACCGATAGAACCGGAGATGACCAGCTGTCCGGGGCAGTTGTAGTTGGCGGGCACCACTACGTCGTCAATTTCGGCGCAAACCTCTTCCACGATATGGTCTTCAAGTCCTACGATGGCGGCCATCGTCGAGGGTTGGGCTTCGCAGGCCTTTTGCATGGCCTGGGCACGTTGTGAAACCAGTTGCAACCCATCTTCAAACGACAGGGCCCCGGAAGCCACCAGTGCAGAAAATTCTCCAAGAGAATGCCCGGCGACCATCTCGGGTTGAAATGTTTCGCCAAGGGTTTTGGCCAGAATTACCGAGTGAAGGAAAATTGCCGGCTGGGTCACTTTGGTTTGTTTGAGGTCTTCGTCGGTTCCACTGAACATCAGGTCGGTAATGCGAAATCCAAGGATTTCATTGGCTTTCTCGAACATCTCTTTCGCGATGGGGTTGCTTTCGTAAGCCTCTTTTCCCATCCCTACAAACTGGGCGCCTTGCCCTGGAAATACATATGCCTTCATATTATATTCGCTTTAAATGAATGAATTCTTTTTGGTGCCGCAAATATAAGGTTTTTATGAAATCCATCTAATTGGGGCCGCCTTATTGTAGCTTATCAACCCCTTTTCATCAGATCCTTAATAGATACAAGCTATTGCGCTCAGGTAACCGGATGCATCTGTAATGGGCGATTGGCGGGTGCTCATGAGGCCAGGATTTATTGGGGGGGATCCATGGCCAGATCCCACAAATTAAGAAAACTTAGTTTTACGATGGCTTCCATCTTTTCCCAGTCAATTTTTTCAACGTGGTCGGAGGGTTGATGATAGTCGGGATGGCCGCCGGTGTGGAACCACATGATGGGGATTTCTTTACGGGCAAAGGAGCCGTTATCGCTCCCCCCGGTGGGGTTTTTCACCGGCCCGAAACGAAGATTTAGTCCCAGCGCATAGGTTTGGTTGTTTTTCATGCTCAGGGTTTTGGCTTCCTCCCAGGCTTCGGTGTAGATAAACCCGACATTTGAGTCGGGTTGCAGGGGGTCGGGGCTGCGTCCTATCATGTCGTAGTTGTGGTAATACTTAATTTGTTCGGGATGGTCGAAGGTTTCCACAAAGTGGGATGATCCAAGGAGGCCTCTCTCCTCTCCGGTCCAGGCTGCAAAAAGGAGGGTGCGTTCGGGTTTAATCCCTGATAAGATAAAGGCCTTTGCCAGAGCCAGCATTCCGACGGCCCCGGAGCCGTTGTCATCGGCCCCGTTCCACAGATAACCGTTGTAAAAACCCAAATGATCGTAATGGGCTCCCACCACTATTATTTCGTCGGTTTTTTTCCCTTCGATGCAGCCCACTACATTATTACAATGGAAGAGTTTGCTTTTTATGGAAGCGGAAAGATTCGCGGTGAGGTTTTTTTCCGGGTTCTTTGTTTTCACTTTTTTTTCCGGGTCCCGGGTCTCCAATATAGTTTTCCAATTGGGCTCGATTGCCGACACTACCCGGTGTGTGATGGTGAATACAGGAAGGTCGGTGTCAATAGGGCTGTTGGCAAGCCTCATCTTGCGTTTATAGATGCCCGAGGAGTATTTTGTCAGCTCTTTTTCGGCATAGGTTTCGGGTTGGGCGGTCGACCCCTCAAAGGGCGTACCCAGGGATGGGTCAAATTCGAGAATGGCAAGGATGCCTGCTTCCCTGGCCGCCTGGTTTTTCTTTTTGTCGAGTTCGGATGTCGAAAGTTTACTGAAAAGGCGGTGGCCTGTTGAGGTGCTGTCGGTCGCACCGGGGTAACCTTTTGCCCGGACCAAAATCTTCCCTCTTACGTTTTCGGGGAAATTGTTGGTGGGGCCTTCCCCCAGCCCATAGCCTCCGAAAAACAACTCTCCATGAGCCGACAGGTTGTGGGAAACTTTCAGGGGGGAAAAATCAATCTCCTCTTCGAACGAGATGGTGGAGCCTTCGGTGGTGAGTGAGAGGGAGGCCCCGGTTACCTCTTCCGAAATGAGTTGGACCTTCTGGAGATAGTCGTTCAGAGAAGCTGCCGGTTTTTGGTAGAGGGTGGTGAGGCCAAGGGTTTTAAACTGCGAGGCCAGATAATAGGCGGCCATAAAAGCGCCCCGCGTTCCGGCTTCACGGCCTTCGAGTAAGTCGGAGGATAAAAATTCAAGGGGCCCACTCAATTCTTGTTGGTTAATAGATTGCAGGCCGGTTGTTTTGGCTTCGTTGTTTTGGGCAATAAGATTAATGCAAAGGGCTGAAGTTAAGCAGAGAAGCGTTAGTTTTTTGACCATTTTATTGGGCTTAAGACAAATTTACAGAAAGGGCACCCCGACTTAAATTGAGAACTTTCCGGGGACTGATTTGGAATAAGGGTTTGCTATTTTACGAGTTTTAGATGATAAATCAAAATAGAGGGTTTGGCTTACTCAGAAGTGCTGAGGGGGTGCTTTCCAAGGTGTGGTACCTGCGGAGAGTTCGGATCTTTGGCACCAAAAGCAGGGAATTACCGGTGGCCATATTAATAAGTGGTAATATCTGGTGAATAACATAAAGAATAATGTTTTGAAAAGAGGCTCTGTTTCTCTTTTTTTTTGAAGAGCCGGTTTTGGGGATGGATCTATGGTGTTGTGATTGATCTTTTTAGGGAAAAGCCCCGATTCTTGCGGCCTTCGAAAAAAAATTTTAAAGTTTTAAGTTTTTTTGGGGTTATCAAAAGCAATCTAAGGAGCGAAAGTTTGGGCTTATTTTGATAAAAAGGAGAGAGTTATGCTTGTTTATATATTGATTTTGTTACTTTTGCACCGCTTTTTTGTGCGGTATTATCAAAAATATTGGAAATCAGTGTGATCTTTCAAGAAAAAAAAATACCTTTGCATCCCATTTGGAAAGAGTAGTTTAAAGTTTAAAAATAGATGTTTATATGCCTACAATTCAACAGTTAGTCAGAAGTGGACGTGAGAAGTTAGGGGATAAGAGTAAATCTCCTGCGCTTAATTCCTGTCCTCAAAGGCGCGGTGTATGTGTAAGGGTTTATACCACTACCCCCAAGAAGCCTAACTCGGCCATGCGTAAAGTAGCCAGAGTAAGGTTGACCAATGGGAAAGAGGTAAATGCCTACATTCCCGGCGAAGGTCATAACCTTCAGGAGCACTCAATTGTGCTGGTACGCGGTGGCAGGGTGAAAGACCTTCCCGGTGTACGTTATCACTTGGTTCGTGGAGCCTTGGATACTTCCGGAGTGGAAGGACGCACGCAGCGTCGTTCTAAATATGGAACCAAAAGGCCCAAGAAGAAGTAATTTTTAATGTTACGGTTTAGTTTTGTTTACTGGTTTGTGATTTAGGTTGAGTAAAAGGCCAGGCCTTTGAAGACAATGAATGCAGCCAATAAAAAAACTGATAAACAAACAACAGAAAGATGAGAAAGAGTAAACCAAAGAAGCGGATCATTCTACCGGATCCAAAATTTAACGACACTCTGGTTACACAGTTTGTTAACAACATGATGTTCGACGGTAAGAAGTCGATCTCCTACGGTATTTTTTATGATGCCATGGATCGTATGGCAGAGAAAGCTGAGAAGGAAGGAAAAAGCGTTCTTGAGATGTTTAAGAAGGCGCTTGAAAACATCACTCCTGCAGTAGAAGTAAAAAGCCGTCGTGTGGGTGGAGCGACCTTTCAGGTGCCTACCGAAATTCGTGCCGACAGAAAAGTGTCGGTAAGTATGAAAAACCTAATTGCCTACGCACGTAAACGCAACGGTAAATCGATGGCAGAGAAACTGGCTGCGGAAATAATGGCAGCCTACAATCAAGAAGGCGGTGCCTTTAAGAAAAAAGAGGATATGCATAAGATGGCCGAAGCTAACCGTGCATTTGCCCACTTTAGATTTTAAACTTTAAACTGGATTTTAAAAGATTATGGCAAAGGCAGATTTAAAATATACCAGGAACATAGGAATTATGGCCCACATTGATGCGGGCAAAACAACCACATCCGAACGCATTCTATTCTACACGGGGATGACCCATAAAATAGGGGAGGTTCATGATGGGGCTGCTACTATGGACTGGATGGAGCAAGAGCAGGAGAGAGGGATTACAATCACTTCTGCCGCCATTACCACGCAGTGGAAATACAACGACCAGGAGTATAAGATCAACATCATTGATACTCCGGGACACGTTGACTTTACCGTAGAGGTAGAGCGTTCACTCAGGGTTTTGGATGGCGCGGTAGCCGTTTTTTGTGCCGTTGGTGGCGTTGAGCCTCAATCGGAAACGGTTTGGAGACAAGCTAACAAATATGGCGTTCCCCGTATCGGGTTCGTTAATAAGATGGACCGCTCGGGTGCAAATTTCTTTGAAGTAGTTCGCCAGGTAAGAGAAGTCCTGGGGGCTAATCCTATTCCTCTTCAAGTGCCGATAGGGGCAGAGGAAACCTTCAGAGGAGTGGTTGACCTGATCGAAAATAAAGCCATTGTTTGGTACGATGATGAAGTTTTAGGCGCCCGCTACGAAGTAGAAGAGGTGCCTGCTGACCTGATTGATGAGGTCGCCGAGTGGCGGGGAAAACTCATCGAATCGGTGGCTGAATACGACGATGAGTTGATGGAGAAATTCTTCGACGATCCCGATTCAATTACCGGAGAGCAGCTTCTCACCGTTATCAGACAGGCAACTGTGGATATGAAGATCGTACCTATGTTGTGCGGTTCTGCATTCAAAAATAAAGGGATTCAGCGTTTGCTCGATTCGGTTGTGGCCTTGTTGCCCTCGCCAATCGATGTGGCTGACATTGTGGGTGTTAATCCCGACAACGGCAAAGAGGAAACCCGTTCTAACGACGAGTCAGCCCCTTTTACCGCGTTGGCCTTTAAGATCGCTACCGATCCTTTTGTTGGTCGTTTGGCCTTTATGCGTGTTTACTCCGGAAGTATTCAGGCTGGATCGTATGTATGGAATTCACGGACTCAGAAGAAAGAGCGTATTGCACGTCTTTATCAGATGAAGTCCAACAAGCAGCTTCCCCGTGACATCATCTCCGCCGGAGATATTTGTGCGGGTGTAGGTTTTAAAGATATCCGCACCGGAGATACCTTGTGTGATGAGAAGCATCCTTTGGTGCTCGAATCGATGGATTTTCCCGATCCCGTGATTGGGATTTCTGTGGAGCCCAAGAGCCAGAAAGATTTGGACAAACTGGGTAACGGCCTGAGTAAGCTGGCCGAGGAAGATCCCACCTTCACCGTTAAAACCGATGAGGATAGTGGCCAAACCATTATTAGCGGAATGGGTGAGTTGCACCTTGAGATTATCATCGATCGTTTAAAGCGCGAGTTTAAGGTCGAGTGTAACCAGGGACGTCCTCAGGTAAATTACAAAGAATCCATTACCCAAACGGTACAGCACCGCGAGGTGTTTAAAAAGCAGACCGGTGGTCGTGGAAAATTTGCAGATGTTATTGTAAAAGTAGGCCCTGTTGATGAGGGGAAAGAAGGATTGGTGTTTATCGACAAAGTTAAAGGCGGAAACATTCCAAAAGAGTTTATTCCTTCTGTAGAGAAAGGATTCCTTCAGGCCATGAAAAATGGTGTGTTAGCCGGCTTTACTGTAGACAGCCTTCAGGTGGAGCTCCTCGATGGATCTTTTCACCCGGTTGACTCCGATCAGCTTTCATTTGAAATTGCCGGTCGTCAGGCTTTTAAATCGGCCTGTAAAATGGCTAAGCCGGTATTGCTCGAGCCTATTATGAAGGTCGAAGTGGTAACGCCCGAAGAGTATATGGGGGATATTATTTCCGATTTTAATAAGCGACGTGGCCAGGTAGAAGGCATGGAATCCAAAGCAGGTGCCCGTGTGGTAAAAGCGAGGGTGCCTTTGGCTGAAATGTTTGGATATGTTACCGCACTGCGTACCATCTCTTCTGGCCGCGCAACTTCCTCCATGGAGTTTAGTCACTATCAGGAAGTGGCTAAGAGTATTGCCATGGAAGTGGTGAAAGAGGCAAAAGGAAAAGTTGAATTATTATAAAGAAACCGTTCTCATCAACTACTATGAATCAAAAAATAAGAATTAAACTCAAGTCGTACGATCATAATCTGGTGGATAAATCCGCCGAGAAGATCGTTAAGACGGTGAAAAGCACCGGAGCTGTTGTAAGCGGGCCGATCCCGCTTCCTACTCATAAGCGTGTTTTCACTGTGCTGCGCTCAACGTTTGTTAATAAAAAGTCACGGGAACAGTTCCAGTTGTCTTCCTACAAACGTCTAATCGATATTTACAGTTCTACTGCAAAGACCATCGATGCGCTTATGAAGCTGGAATTGCCCAGCGGAGTAGAAGTAGAAATTAAAGTGTGATCGTAATTTTAAATGTTTAAACAATGCCAGGATTAATTGGAAAAAAAATCGGAATGACTTCCGTTTTCAGTGCCGAGGGGAAAAATGTTCCATGCACTGTTATCGAAGCTGGCCCTTGCATCGTCACTCAGGTAAAGACAAAAGAGACGGACGGCTATGAAGCGGTCCAGATTGCCTATGGCGAGAAGAAGGAGAAAAGTACCACCCAGCCCATGATGGGCCACTTTAAAAAGGCAGGTACCACTCCCAAGGCCAAACTGGTTGAATTGGATGAATTCGAACAGGAGTTGAAATTAGGGGACGTTTTAACGGTAGATCTCTTTGGTGAGAATACCTTTGTAGACGTTACCGGTTTCTCAAAAGGAAAAGGGTTTCAAGGGGTTGTTAAGCGGCATGGTTTTGCCGGTGTGGGTGACAAGACTCACGGACAGCACAACCGCCTCAGAGCTCCCGGATCAGTAGGTGCCTCTTCATATCCTTCAAGGGTATTTAAAGGCATGAGAATGGCAGGCCGTACAGGTGGCGACCGCGTTAAAGTAGAAAACCTGAAAGTGATTAAAGTAATTCCCGAGAATAACCTTTTACTTGTTAAAGGGTCTGTTCCAGGGGCGAACGGTTCATATCTAATTATCGAGAAGTAATGGAACTGAATGTAGTAAACATACAAGGAGAGGAAACCGGCAGGAAAGTTCAATTGCCCGACTCTGTATTCGGTATTGAACCCAACGATCATGCAATTTATCTCGATGTGAAGCATTACATGGCCAATCAACGCCAGGGTACGCACATGTCGAAGGAGAGAGCTGATGTTGCCGGAAGTACCAGGAAGATTAAGAAACAAAAAGGAACGGGAACCGCCCGTGCCGGTAGTATTAAATCGCCTCTGTTCAGAGGTGGAGGCCGCGTATTTGGACCCCGTCCGCGTAATTATGGCTTCAAGCTAAACAAGAAGCTCAAGCAGCTGGCTCGTAGAAGTGCCCTGGCTTATAAAGCACTCACCAACGCTATTATTGTAGTTGAAGATTTTACCCTGGCAACTCCTAAAACAAAGGAATTCACCGCCATCCGTACCAATCTGAAACTCGAAGGGTCGCGTTCATTGTTGGTATTGAAACAAGCCGACCGAAATGTTTTCCTTTCGTCGCGCAATGTGCCCCGATCGGAAGTAGCTACTCTTTCGGATCTCAACACTTATACCATCATGAAGGCCCAGTCGCTGGTGCTTTCTGAAAGCTCGGTTGAAGAGATCGGGAATCTGTTTAATGCCAAACAATCACAGTCATGAATATAGTAATTAAGCCCATAGTAACAGAGCGGATGACGTGGCTTAGCGAGCATCTTAACCGATATGGATTTGTGGTGGAAAAAAGCGCCAACAAGATTCAAATTAAGAAGGCCGTTGAGGAGATGTACAGTGTAAGCGTGAAGGAAGTGAACACCCAGGTTTATGGTGGTAAGCTTAAATCACGTCACACCAAAGGGGGCATCATCAACGGGAGGACCAACTCTTTCAAAAAAGCCATCGTCACATTGGCCGAAGGAGATAAGATAGATTTCTTTAGCAATATATAATTAACATGGCAGTAAGAAAATTAAAGCCCACAACACCGGGGCAGAGACACAAAATTATTGGTGCATTTGACTCGATTACCTCAAGTGTACCAGAGAAATCCTTATTGCGGCCATTGAAAAAATCCGGCGGACGTAACCACTCCGGAAAAATGACCATGAGATATCTTGGTGGTGGCCACAAAAGGAAGTACAGGGTAATTGATTTCAAGCGAGATAAAGACGGTGTTTCGGCAACAGTTGAATCGATCCAGTACGATCCCAATCGTAATGCGAGAATCGCGTTGCTGGTATACGAAGATAATGAGAAACGGTACATTCTTGCACCTAATGGGTTGCAGGTAGGTCAGCTGATTCAATCGGGTAAAGGGGTTGCTCCTGAGATTGGAAACTCACTTTTCTTAAGTGATCTTCCTTTGGGAACCATTATCCACAACATTGAACTGCGTCCCGGCCAAGGGGGTGCGATGGCACGAAGTGCCGGCACCTTTGCCCAGTTATCTGCGCGTGAAGGAAAATATGCCGTAGTGAAATTACCTTCCGGAGAATCACGTATGGTGCTGGTCACCTGCCGTGCCACGGTGGGTGCAGTAGGGAACTCCGATCACGCTCTGGAGCGGTCAGGTAAGGCCGGTCGTACGCGTTGGTTAGGACGTCGTCCCCGAGTACGTGGTGTGGTGATGAATCCCGTAGATCACCCAATGGGTGGTGGAGAAGGAAGATCTTCAGGGGGTCATCCAAGATCCAGAAAAGGCTTGTTGGCGAAAGGGTATAAAACCCGTGATCGCAAAAAAGCTTCTTCGAAGTACATACTTGAAAGAAGGAAAAAGTAACCGGTTAATTTTTTTTTATTATGAGCAGATCGTTAAAAAAAGGACCCTATATACATTTCAAACTCGAGCATAAAGTCTCGACTATGAATGATGCCGGTAAGAAATCGGTTATCAAAACGTGGGCTCGTGCATCGATGATTTCCCCTGATTTTGTGGGGCATACAATCGCTGTGCACAACGGAAATAAATTCATTCCCGTGTACATTACCGAAAATATGGTAGGGCATAAATTGGGCGAATTCGCTCCCACACGGACCTATAGAGGTCACGGAGGAGCTAGAAAGAAATAATCGCCCGGGAGTGGTAATTTTTTAATGCAAAAAAAATGGGTGCAAGAAAAAGAATAAGAGCTGAAAAAAATAAGGAAGCCAGAAAAGAGCAAAGTTTTGCTCGGCTTCGTAATGTTCCTACTTCGCCCCGTAAAATGAGGCTGGTTGCCGATATGGTACGGGGAATGGAAGTAAATAAGGCATTGGATGTCCTGAAGTTTTCTACCAAGGATGCTTCCCAAAAGGTTGAAAAACTATTGTTGTCAGCCATCGCCAATTGGAAAGAGAAAAATGAGGGCGTTCGACTAGAAGATGCAAATCTCTATGTGAAAGAGATCTTTGTAGACTCCGGCCGGGTCCTGAAAAGGCTAAGACCCGCCCCTCAGGGACGTGCGCACCGTATTCGTAAGCGGTCGAATCATGTTACTCTGCTGGTTGACAGCAAGATAGAAAATCAAGAAAATAATTTGAGCTAGATGGGACAAAAAGTAAATCCAATAAGTAACAGGTTAGGAATCATCAGGGGATGGGACTCTAACTGGTTTGGGGGTAAAAACTACGGTGAAAAACTGGTAGAGGATCACAAAATCCGCAAGTACCTCAATGCTCGTCTGGCAAAAGCCAGTATCTCACGTATCATCATCGAGCGGACGCTAAAGCTCGTTACCATTACCATCCATACTGCCCGTCCGGGTATTATCATCGGTAAAGGTGGCCAGGAGGTGGATAAGCTGAAAGAGGAGCTGAAAACGATGACCGATAAGGAGGTTCAGATCAATATTTTTGAAGTGAAGCGCCCGGAAATGGATGCGATGATTGTTGCCAATAATATTGCGCGTCAGTTGGAAGGCCGTGTGGCTTTTCGCAGGGCGGTAAAAATGGCGATCGCTTCTACGATGCGTATGGGAGCAGAAGGAATTAAGGTTCAGATATCGGGTCGTTTGAATGGCGCGGAAATGGCCCGTTCCGAAATGTATAAAGAAGGACGTACGCCTCTTCATACTTTCCGTGCTGATATTGATTACGCTCTTGCCGAAGCCCTTACCAAAACAGGTCTGTTAGGTGTAAAAGTCTGGATCTGTAAAGGTGAAATCTATGGCAAACCCGACCTTTCGCCCAACTTCAATGTGAAGGAAACAGGGCCTGTAGGACATGGCGGAAAGAGGGAATTCAGAAAGAGAAAGAAGTAATCATCCGTTACCTTTAAAATGAACCATTAGCGATGTTACAACCAAGAAAAGTAAAATTCAGAAGGCAACAAAAGGGAAAAATGAAGGGGAATGCCCAGCGCGGGCATGAGCTGGCATTTGGCTCTTTTGGTATCAAATCGCTGCAAACAAAATGGATTACCGGTCGTCAGATTGAGGCCGCCAGGATTGCAGTGACACGTTATATGCAACGTCAGGGACAGATATGGATACGTATCTTCCCCGATAAACCCATCACCAAGAAACCGGCCGAGGTTCGGATGGGTAAAGGAAAAGGTGGTCCCGAAGGATTCGTGGCGCCAGTAACCCCCGGGCGCATCATTATTGAGTGCGACGGTGTATCTTACGATGTGGCGAAAGAGGCCTTGCGCCTGGCTGCTCAAAAGTTGCCCGTTATCACTAAGTTTGTTGTAAGACGGGATTTTGTTGAATCTTCAAACGATTAATGAAATGAAAACTTCCGAGATAAGAGAAATGAACTCACCGGAGCTTATGGAGCGCATCGACGCCTCAAAGCAGGAGCTTTCGCGTTTGACCCTTAATCATGCCATCTCTCCATTGGAGAATCCGCTGAAGATTAAGAAGGCCCGCAGAGATATTGCACGCATGATGACTATTCTGCGTCAGAAGCAATTAAATGATAAATAATTTGTAGATGGAAACGAGAAATCTTAGAAAAGAAAGAACAGGTGTTGTGGTAAGCGACAAAATGGATAAATCCATCGTTGTTGCCGTCGTGATCCGTGAAAAACACCCCATTTACGGGAAATTTGTGAAGAAGACTAAAAAGTTTCATGCACACGATGAGGAGAATACCTGTCACGACGGGGATACTGTTCGTATCATGGAAACACGTCCTCTGAGCAAAACCAAACGTTGGAGATTAGTGGAAATCCTTGAAAGAGCTAAGTAATCATGATACAACAAGAATCCA
This sequence comes from Marinilabiliaceae bacterium, assembly GCA_041583495.1. Classification (GTDB taxonomy): domain Bacteria; phylum Bacteroidota; class Bacteroidia; order Bacteroidales; family Marinilabiliaceae; genus JBFHFS01. The sequence continues at coordinate 20,973 of JBFHFS010000072.1, forward strand.
GACTTAATGTTGCCGACAATAGCGGCGCCAAAGAAGTGCTTTGTATCCGTGTGCTGGGAGGTACCGGCCGCAGATATGCCTCACTTGGCGATCGAATTGTGGTAGCTGTAAAAAGTTCCGTACCGTCCAGTGACATGAAAAAGGGAACCGTTAGCAAGGCGGTTATTGTACGCACCAAAAAAGAAGTAAGACGGCCCGATGGCTCTTACATCCGTTTTGACGACAATGCCTGTGTTTTGCTTAATAATGTGGGCGAATTGCGTGGTACCCGCATCTTCGGCCCGGTGGCCCGTGAGTTGCGCGAAGGCTACATGAAAATTGTCTCACTCGCGCCCGAAGTGCTTTAAATGCTAAAAGAGTTATCACCCATGGGAAAGTTACATATTAAAAAAGGCGACATCGTTATTGTCAATAGTGGTGTCAGTAAAGGACAGGAAGGAAAAGTCTTGCAGGTTTTTCCCGATAAACTGCGTGCCATCGTGGAAGGCGTTAATTTGGTAAGTAAACACACCAAACCCAACGCCGAGAATCCACAAGGCGGCATTATCAAAAAAGAAGCTGCTATTCATATTTCCAACCTTAACCTAAAGGATCCGTCCTCAGGTAAACCAACACGTATCGGCCGTAAATTGGACGATAATGGAAAGTTGGTCCGTTATTCTAAAAAGTCAGGAGAGGAGATTAAGTAATGAGCTATACACCTACTTACAACACACAGTACAAGGAACAGATTGTACCTGCTCTTATGAAAGAGTTCGGATACAAGAGTATAATGGAAGTTCCGAAGTTGGAGAAAATTGTTATCAATCAGGGCGTTGGTGACGCTGTGGCCGACAAGAAGCTGATAGATATTTCCATCAAGGAACTCTCTACCATCTCTGGTCAGAAAGCTGTTGCCTGCTACTCAAAGAAGGATATTTCCAACTTTAAATTGAGAAAGAAAATGGCCATCGGCGCCCGGGTAACCCTTCGTCGTGAGAATATGTATGAATTCCTGGAGCGCTTGATCCGTGTGGCTTTGCCCCGTATCCGTGACTTCAAAGGAATCAACAGTAAACTCGATGGTCGTGGCAATTACACCCTTGGGGTGGAGGAACAAATTATTTTTCCTGAAATTAATATCGACTCGGTGAGTAAAATAATGGGTATGAATATTACCTTTGTCACCTCGGGAAAAACCGATGAAGAAGCCTATGCGCTTTTACGCGAATTTGGCTTGCC
>JBFHFS010000073.1:0-21807 GCA_041583495.1 Marinilabiliaceae bacterium
TATCGAAATGCAAGGCGAATCGATGAGAAAAATGATGACTAAAAGTTGAAAATAAAATACCTATTTTTGAAAAAATCGCAGACCTAAAAAGTGTCCGGATAAATCCGGAATGGGTGTCCAGATAAAACAGAATGTCCACCGGTTTCCCAGGTCCATTCACCCATGGTAACCTGCTGTGCATTCCCTTCATTAAATTCCACGCCATATTGAAACTGGGGGAATGAACTTACCTTTTCACTTTTAACAGAATACCACTGTACCGAAGCGCCCATCGTCATCGCATCGGCCACCTCAGGAGCACTGGGTTCTCCATACTCATCCCTGCCTTCGCGCCCCATGGCAAAATCGGCTCCGCCCAGATAACCAATGGTTCCGTCACCTGTGCAATCGGCAAACAAGGGCGCAGAAAAGGACCACTCTTCCGAGGTCTCAATATGCTTAGCCAATACCTGCGTAATGCGCGAGCCGCTCATTTTTACATCAAAAGCTCTGAGATTGGTAAACAGGGTAATATTTTCTTCAGCCAACACCATCTTCATTTTCTTGTCATCCTCGTAATAGGCAGCAGGTTGCGCATTGCCCCCCCTGGCTGGCCCAATTTCGTTAACGATCTGTCCCAGAGCCGGATTAGGCTCCACCATAACTCTCCCGCCTAAATGAACCCTAACTTCGGAACTGTTATTCCCTCCTAAAACAGGACGATCCTGAATTAGGGCTACTTTTATTCCCAATCGGGCACCAGCAATTGCGGCGCATACTCCAGCCACTCCGCCACCAACCACCACAAGATCAAATTCCCCGGCAACTTCAGGGTTCTTTGGCAAACCAGAGAATTTCTTTCTAAACTTCGACAACGACTTCAGCTCTGCAGGAGGAACAACATCCCCTTTTGTAAGGAAAATAGCATCTACACGTCCGTTAAAGCCGGTCAAGTCGTGCAAGCAAACGGATGCACTTGTATTGGAAAGGGCTACGACACCAGCCCGTTGCCACATCCATTTCGACCCTGAATTGCCTAAAACATCACCAACAGGATTCCCGTTGATCAGGATTTGAAACTTGCCCGGGCCCTCGCCCTTATAAAACGGAGAAGTCCAATTGAACGTACGCACAAAAACGTTATAGTTGCCCACAGAAGGAACACTAATGGTTGTTTTTGCGTCCGCAACAGGAACGCCCATGCCATGCGCCATCAGATAAGACGATCCCATTAGATCCATAAACTGTTGGTCGACCACCCAGCCCCCTTTCTCACTAAAACCCTCGGCTTCAACAAATATCGATGCCTTTTGAGCTGACAGCAAAAATGATCCAAACAAAAACAATATTAGAAAAGTACCTTTCATCGCATAAGGGTTTATGTTTATCTAAGAATAAGAACGTCCTATTTGAGCTTCTTTTTTTTAGATTTTTTATTCATAGGCAAGCTTAAAGCAAGCGATTAACCATTTATTTTTATATTTCAACCAGGCTATGACCACACCATCTTCCTCTGCCGAGAAACGAACCCAACGAGGTTGAAAACTGTCCGGGAAGGACAGTGGTCTTACAAGGTAAATTTACGATTATAACTTCACTTGTTGTCATTTTGGATCTGCAATGCCAGGGAAAAAGTTGACGATCAAAATCTTTTTCGGTGTAAGTTATACTTTTCCCCTTAAAATGGATCTTTTGGGCACTTAATAACGTTTAACAGGGCCTATTCCTACTGCTTTTAAACATTTGAGGCCTTATTTTCACGAAGGTACACGAGGCAATTAAGGGATTTAATTTACCACCTTGTTTTTTGGCCGCCCGATGTTTTGTTGGATTGAACTAAAATCCTACCTTAACGGCAACCCAAAAATGAGAAGTTGACACATTCAGATTATTTAAAAAGATGAGAACATTAGGCTTAATAGGAGGCACCTCCTGGCATTCGACCATCGATTATTACCGCTACATCAATCAGTCGGTAAACAAGTATTTCGGGGACAACACCAACCCTCCCCTTTTGGTTTACACCCTCAATCAATCCATGGTGCATAAGTATCAGGTGGAGTCGAACTGGGCCGGCGTAGCTGAGTTACTCATCCAGGCCGGGAAAAGCCTCGAAAGAGCCGGGGCAGAGATGCTGATGTTTTGTGCCAACACCCCGCATAAGGTTTACAAGGAGGTTCGGCAAGAAGTAACAGTTCCCATCCTTCACATAGCCGATGCCACGGCCCGGGACATACAAGCCAGAGATATTTGTAAAGTGGCCTTCCTGGGAACGAAGTATTCGATGGTCGAGGATTTTGTGACCCAACGAATTGCCAATCACCACATCGAAGTGTACACCCCTGAATCGAAAGAGGATATCGAAGAACTACACCGAATAATCCAGCAAGAGCTGACCTATGGGAATATCGTTCCCAGGTCGAAGGACTATGTGAAAAAAGTCATTCAGTCGCTGGTGGATAAGGGGGCAGAAGGTGTTGTGCTGGGCTGTACGGAGTTTCCCTTGATGATAAAACCCGGTGATCTGCAAATTCCCATTTTCAACACCACCGAGATCCACGCCCGGGCGGGAGTTGACTTTATCCTGCAGGATTATAGCTAATGGACCTGCCTGAATGGGGTTTCCCCTCCCACCTCCCACCTGGTGTTGAAGGGGTTTGCCTCATGGAAGCTTCCGTCCGGTCAACAATCGGCTCTTAACCCGATTTGTTTAATTATCGGATTCAAAGCCGATATACTTGCATATCGTTTCTAAATCCGATATATTTGAATAAAATAACATGAAATGGTAGCTGTACTCACAGGAGACGTAATCAATTCGAGGGAAGGCCGGGTGGAGGACTGGCTCCCAAAGCTAAAAGCAGTACTGAACCGGTATGGCCAATCACCCCGGGAATGGGAGATATTCAGAGGGGATAGCTTTCAGTTGTTGGCCCCTCCCAGGGAGGCCCTGAGTGCAGCCATTCAGATAAAGGCCGCCATTAAACAAACCCCAACCCATGATGTACGCATAGCCATTGGCCTTGGGGAGGAAACACACAAGGCTCAAAAAATAACCGAATCAAACGGGCCGGCTTATGTGCGGTCGGGCGACCGGTACGACTCCCTGAAGAAGCAAACTCTGGCCATAACATCCAGTTCTCCGGAATGGGATCAGTCGCTAAACCTGATGCTTAGTCTGGCCTTATTAACGGCCAACAACTGGAGCCCTACCGTGGCCGAAGTGATAACCGCGGCCATCGAAAACCCGGATAAGACACAAAAGGAGCTGGCCCGATTGTTGAACAAGTCGCAAAGCAGCATTAGTGAAGCCCTTAAGCGGGGTGGATACGAAGAAATTATGAATCTTAACCGTTATTATCAAACCCAATTCCCGGAGAAATGATCTCACTTCTTTTAAGGTTTTTGATTGCTCATCTCACAGGTGACTTTGTGTTCCAGCCCGATAAATGGGTGAAAGAAAAAAGGGAGAAGAAACACAAATCCCGATACCTGTATCTTCATTTGCTCATTCACACCCTGGCCCTTATAGTAGTCTTACAATTTGACTGGAAATACTGGCCCGCTATTCTTGTGATTGTGGCCAGTCACTTTTTGATTGACCTGTTAAAATTACATCTTGATAAGAAGATGAATTCCCGGTTGCTCTTTGCATTGGATCAGGGGGCCCATCTTCTGGTGATTATGGGTGTTGTTTATTTCTACGAACCCTACCCGATAAACCTTAACCCGCTTTATTCGGTTGGATCGTTGGTTTTGATTCTTTCCCTAATATCCCTGACCTCTGTTTCCTCCATCCTCATGAAACTGATTATGAACCGCTGGAAAATAGAAAAAGAGGACGCCAACGACTCATTGGTACAGGCGGGTAAATATATTGGCATTTTGGAGCGATTATTTGTCTTCGGTTTTATTCTCCTCAACCAGTGGCAAGCCATCGGCTGGCTAATAGCGGCGAAGTCGGTGTTTCGATTCGGAGATCTATCGAGAGCCAAAGACCGCAAACTCACCGAGTACATCTTAATTGGAACCCTATTGAGTTTCGGACTGGCCATCTCAATTGGGCTGATCTGCAGGTACGCCATCGAAAGTTGGGGACCCTGATTTTACAACCCTGCACAGAAGCCTTGCAAACACACCCACCCTGCCTCATCTACTAAAGGCATTAACCCCTTAAATCCCCAAAACGGATTGTAATTTGGTGCCACTCCAACCGATGAGATGTAAAAATTACGACCTGTTTTTGGGCGTTTCTCTTTTTTCCTGGAAAAATCGCACCCATTAGTAATCCAAAATGAGTATTTTCGCAATCAAAACATTCTAAACCACCTTTTATTGGGTATCAGGGATAATTAATTTGAAAAACATGAAGAAGTATCGATTGATCGCATGGGCATTACTGGGAGCCGCTTTGTTTAGTGCATGTCAGCCCAAAACGGATCAAAAGCCTCCCAACATTCTATTCATAATGAGTGATGACCATGGCTATCAAGCCATTAGTGCCTACGGCCAGAACTTAAACCACACGCCAAACATTGACCGGATCGCCAAGGAGGGGGCGCTGTTCACCAAAGCCTTTGTCACCAATTCGATCTGTGCCCCCAGTAGAGCGGTGATGCTCACCGGAAAACACAGTTTTGTAAATGGCAAGGTCGACAACGTAGTCTCTTTCGACTGGACCCAGGACAACGTGGCCAAACAACTGCAAAAAGCGGGTTATCAAACGGCCATGATCGGTAAAATCCATATCGACGGGTTACCCCAGGGCTTCGATTACTCAAACGTCGTCATTGGTCAGGGACAATATTACAACCCCGATTTTCTCGAAAATGGCGTCAAGAAACAGTACCACGGTTATTGCACCACCATCACCACCGACATTGCTCTGGATTGGTTAAATAACCAACGCGACAAGAGTAAACCATTCTTAATGATGTATCATCAAAAGGCACCGCATCGCACGTGGATGCCCGAAGAAAAATACCTGAATCTATTCGACGACTCCACCTTCACTCCGCCGGCCAACTTTTTCGATAATTTCGACAAGCGACCGGTGGCTGCCCAAAATGAGATGGGCGTCTTCCAACACATGGATTTGGTATACGACTTAAAGATGCTGGATGAGGAGGGTGACCTTCAGACCCACTACCGCAAATATGCCCAAAACCTTTACAACCGGATGGATTCAACCCAAAGAGCAGCCTGGGACGCCCATTACAAGCCACTCATCAAAGAGTTCAAGGAGAAAGGCTTAGAGGGCAAGGAGCTGGCGCTGTGGAAATACAACCGATACATGAGAGATTACCTGAGCACCGTTCAGTCGGTGGATGATGGTGTTGGACAAGTACTGGATTACCTGGATGAAAACGGATTGGCTGAAAACACCATTGTTATTTATACCTCCGACCAGGGATTCTATCTGGGTGAGCATGGCTGGTTCGATAAACGTTTCATGTACGAAGAATCGTTCAGGACCCCCTTGTTAATGCGTTACCCCAAGGAAATAAAGCCGGGAACAATAGAAGATAAAATGGTGCAAAACCTGGATTTTGCCCCCACCTTCCTGGATTATGCCGGAGTTACGATTCCAGAAGAGATGCAGGGTGAGTCGTTCCGCAAACTGGCAAGTGGCGAAACCGACCAATGGCGCGATGCCATCTACTACACCTATTACGAGTATCCGGGCGAACACAATGTTCAGCGCCATCATGGGGTGCGTACCGATCGCTATAAGCTTATTCACTTTTATTACGACTCCGACACCTGGGAACTCTATGATCTGGAGAAAGACTCCTCAGAGATGAATAATGTGTACGATGACCCCACTTATGCAGAGGTTCGTAAAGAGATGCATAAGAAACTGGAGGAAGTGAGAGCTAAATATGGCGACACCGATGAGATGGATCAAAAGCAATTGGAACGCTATCTCAAGGCAATAAACAAGGAGTAATTAATCCCTCTTGTAAATTAACCCATTATTGGTCAAACCCCGGAGCGTTTTCGATAAATGCTTCGGGACTGTTTTTTCACTGGAAGCCTTTTTATCCCGATTAGGATGTCCATCACCGGGCTTACCGTTTTGGCCAAGACCCAAGCGACAAAACTGAGGTTTAAAAATGCTGAGTATTAATTATGTTTGGACAAAAAGGAGAAAGGCTAACAAAACCACTAAACTATAAACGAAACATAAAAAAATATGGCTAGGATACCTATTTCAATAAAAAAAATAAAAGTTGAAGCACCGCAATATAGATTGGACAATACTCCATTGAATGACAAATCTGAAATAGTCGAATATCTATTTAAAATTGAAGAAAAAGGCCAAAATTGGGAAAAAACGTTTATATGTGACAGAAAAACATTAATAGATTTTAGAAACCTATTAACTGAAAGGCTTGAATCAACAACGACCTCAGAAGTACTTAGTATTTCTAAAGAAGATGCAATAATCATTGATGAACACTACAACTCTGATGATTTATGTAAAAGCTGTAACTATAAACTCACAGATTATTGCAAAACTTGTTTATTAACATTACAAAGTCCTCTTGAAAGGAAACTTTTTCTAGAATTAAATAAGGCTTATGTGAAATTTGAAACACAATATCCTATTAATTGGAAAGGAGAGAGAATTTCGATTGAAGGAAAATCTTACAACAATCCTTTGAATAACTTTAAGGATGTTCTTACGGTATCAGACTTTTACATACAAAGAAAAAATGTTAAACTTTGCATTTACACAGACGGTCATTCATATCATGAAAGAACGGAAGAACAAGCTCAACATGACAGAAACATTGACAGAAAATTACAGGAATTAGGATTTAAAGTCTTGAGATATACAGGAAAAGACGTTCTTACTAAAATGGAAGACATTATTTCTGAAATAAAAAACTGGATTAATTAAAATACTGAATATCAACCTCTAATAAAACACATAACTAATGCCAGGAAATCGAAATAGCCAGCAACTCTACCCTGCATCAGCATTGATTTCGGTGAATATAAAACAGTTGCCATTTTCTGCCACAAGTTTTATATCGGACCGGGCAACATAAGGGGGGGCTGTAACCAACTCAGAATACCTCCCCCAAATAGTCCAAACCTTAGTAAATTGACGAATCACACATAAACCAAACACGATGAAATACACTCTATTAGCCCTATTGATTATCCTGCTGGCCTCCTGCATGGATACTGAGGTACCCGATTACACAACCATAAACGAAGAAACGATAGAGGCCTATATATTGGATAATAATTTAGATGCCAAGAAAACAGATTCAGGATTGTATTATGTGATCAATGAAGAAGGCACCGGCCTACAACCCACATCAACATCTGATGTAACAGTGGTTTACAAGGGTTATTTTACCGATGGCACCGTGTTTGACGAAAGCGACGAGGAGGGCTATTCTGCCAACCTGCAATACGTCATTGAAGGTTGGACCGAGGGCATTCCCTACTTTAAAGAAGGGGGAAGCGGGATTCTTCTGATTCCCGCTCACCTGGGATATGGCAACTACGATTATTACAGCATCCCCGGAGGGTCGGTTCTTATTTTTGATATAACCCTCGTATCGGTGGATTCATACGATTATTTTTAGAACAATCTCATAAAGGCCCGCGGGATCTTAGACTCATAGGTTAACGCATGCCCCGTGGTGGGATGAACAAACGAAAGCCGCTGGGCATGAAGTCCCAGGCGCTTGATGGGGCTGTTGGCGGCCCCATATTTTTTATCGCCCACAATGCTGTGCTTAATATCCTGCATATGCACCCGAATCTGGTTTTTACGGCCGGTTTCCAGATTGAGTTTTAGCATAGAATAATCCTTATTCGCCTTTATGGTGGTATAGTGGGTTACGGCCTTTTGCCCTGTTGAAGAGTCTTGCGACGAATGCATCTTATACATCGTATCTTCCGACAGATAGGAGGTAATCACCCCTTCCGCCGGCTCCACAACGCCCTCTACCACGGCTACATAGGTGCGTTCGAGAATGGTATCGTTCCATCTATCCTGAAGCAGCCGTTTCACCGGCTCACTTTTGGCAAAGAGCATCAGCCCTGAAGTTTCGCGATCGAGGCGATGCACGATGAAGATTTTATTGTCCGGATCCTGCCGTTTCACGTGCCTGCTCAACAGGCTGTAGGCGGTAGAGCGTTTCTCATTGTCGGTAGCCATGGAAAGCAATCCGGCCGCCTTATCGATAACGATAACCTCCTGGTCTTCATAGACGATGGTATACTCCCGGAATTTTTGTTCCGGGGCAATCCGGGTCCCGCCTATTTCAACGTTTTGTCCGGGGGTAAGAGGATGGTTAAACTGTGAGATGGACTTGCCATCCACAAAGACCTGTTTGTTGCTTAGCAACGACTTAATGTTGTTTCGGCTTTTATGAGGCATTTGTGCCATCAGAAATACCATGAGTTCAGTCTTCTCGGAAACCACGAAGGCCATTCCTTTTTTTTCTGCCGGTTTTTTTTTGCTGTATTTTTTTTCCTTTTCGCTCATTCTAAAATTATTCTGATGGATGAAAGGCCAAAATTACAATTAATTCCCGACAGTCCTCAAAACCCAAAACAAATAGGTGGATGCCTCAAAAAAAATACCGGATGATTAGCAATAGCTAAATCACCCGGCAGTTAAGGTTAGGGACTGGATTATAATATTTGCAAATCCATAAGGTTCTGGATAAATACTCGTTTCGTCACAATTCCCAAAGGGGCGGAAGACAATTACCTTCTCCCGGGAGCCGAAAAGAGTAAAAAAAGAGAACTGTCAAGACAGATAAATTTCTAAAAACCTCTTTACCATTAAGCCCATTAACCCGGACTTAAAAGGAGCCCCATTTCTTCAGGCCCAAATCAATTTGGGGGGCACCAGTCTGTCCCATAGCATCCCAAATAACCAGGGCAGCACCCAGGGCACTGGAGTTATCCACCTCGGAGGTAAATACTTCTTTTTGGGGATAAAGGCTGGCCAGGGTCCTCACAAAAATCTCGTTACGGGCGAACCCTCCGGAAACATACAGTTGCTTAACACCATCGTCGGGTGTTGAGATAAGATCAATGGACTCAGCATTCAACCGGGTAAGATCAAACATCAAGCGATGATAGGCTTCTGAGAAGTTGGCAAATTGGCTAAGATCAACCGATTCATCTATAAAATCGGCAGGCATTTGGCCATTGAAAAACAGTTTCTCCTGAGAACCATTCGAGAGGAAGGCCCTCATCAGCCCTTCATTGGTTTTAACTTCCTTAAAACTATTTTCTGCCACCTTAAAATAACTGGTCAGGCGACGGGTATTCACATCATGGATATGCCCCATAAAGAGACGCGACGACTTAACCGGCTGCTGATCAATGCTCAAAAACGACAAACAATCGCGTCTAAGCTGCTCGGCTGTTAAGGGGGTATGGTTATAAGGGTTCATATTTATGCACCAGGTGCCGGTAGAGACCAGCAGAAAATTCTCCTTACTCCCCTTTACGTAGGGAGCCAGGGAGGCTGAACTGTCGTGAATCCCGATGCCGGCCACGAGGTCTTTCCCGCCTATTGTAATGGGGATCTGATGCGAGTTGGGCAGGCTTTTGGGCAGGCTAACACCCTCATCGTTCAACCACTGATGGTATTTTTGCTGGTCGAAATCCCACATAAAGGTATGGCAACCAATAGACGTGGATTCCGAAACAATTTGATCCGTAAGAAGATACGACAGATATTGAGGAAAATGCAATATGGAAGCCACCTTCTTAAAGACTTCGGGACGTGCCTGCTTCAACCATAATATCTGAATCCCGGAATTAAGCAATACGCCTAAGGCGGGGCTGGCTGTTTGGCGGCAAAATTCAGCCTCTCCCCCATATTTCTCAAACAAAGACGTTTGAATGGAAGCCGGAACCTCTTTCAGATAATTATAAATGGGGGTCAGACGCTGCCCCCGGGCATCTAAAAAGGCGAGAGAAGCCCCATAGGTTGAAAAGTTAACCCCCACGACATCGTATTCGCCCTGGCTAATCAACTGGCTCAGGGACGACTGAACCCACCCTTCGATCAACACGATATCGTCGCACTCCTCTCCATCCTCATCGACTGTGGTCTCGAACTTTTCTTCTTTCTGATAAACCACCTTCAGTTGCTCATCAAAAAGGAGTATCTTCTTGTTTGTTTTGCCTATATCGAATATGGCAATTACTTTGGTTTTTTTCATTTTCAGTCTTCTTTAGAAACTTTTCTTCGGTAATTTTCAACCTCCCAGTTGTCGATAAAGTCAATCTGCTGCTGATTCATGGGGCGCGGACCGCCAAAACTTCGGGTAAGATAGCTCACCTTCATCATATCCATAAAGACATCCAGCACGATTTGAGCCGACCGTTCACTCTCCTCTACCGCCAATATCCCCTTGCCTTTAACGGCAACTATTTTAGGGGCATATCCATGCTGCTCGCTAAAAGCTTTAAAAGCGCCGGGAAGATCCCCAGCCTCATCAACAAACAGATACCTGGATTTGCAATAGACAATATTATCGGGTGTAAAGGGTTTGTTGATGGGCTCAAAGCTTTCGCGGGAAGCCACAAACATCTTGGTTAGCTCATCGGTTGCGGGAACCATAAAGAGCGGGCTCCCGGTTGGTGAATTCCGGAGTGCGTCCATGGCAGGTTTTAATGCAGAAGCATCCCCCGTTGATTGGGTTTGGGGCAGTTTCACCATGGCTTTGGTTAACCGTTCCTGGATATCGAGATAGATTTTATCGATCTCGCCGGTAGAGTTGCCACCCACAAAAACGCCATGATTCTCGAGAAAGATGATCTGTGGTTCCTTGCCCTTTTCGGCTCTGAATTTTTCAAGTCCTTCAGCCACAGCCTTGAACAGGACATATCCCGGATCGGTGTAGGGCACGTAGAGCACCTCATCGCCAAACAACTGCGTGACTGCTTTTTTCGAGTCAACCGCACAAAGCAATCCATTCACCATGGTAGGATGCGTGTGGACCACAAAGGGCGTTCGGATAATTTCATGCATGGAAGTCTCCACCGAAGGCCTTTTATTGGCAGGAAACAGAATAGCCTTATGCAGGTCTTCCTTAACCTGCTGTTCTCGTTCGGAGGCCACCTGGCTGTATTGTTTTTGGGATACAACCTCTAGTTTTTTGCGGTCGAGACACACAAATCCATTCTCGTCGATGTCGGACATGGAAACCCCACTGGCTTTGATCCAAATTCGTTCTGCATCTTTGAAAGAGGTGTTTCCGCCTCCGGCAATCACGAAATTGGGGTTCTGCCCATAATATCGGGATGTTTTAACTAACTGCTCTATATTTTTATCCATATCGAAAAATATTTAAAAGAAACGATGACCAACCACTCTTCGGGTTAGTCATCGCGATCTTTCTGAATCAATAATTTGATTACCGCTTGCTCAGCACATCCTTTTCGTACTGCTGTATCTCGGCAATATAGTCTCCCCCCACGGGAACATCTTCCTGGAGGCAATAGTAGTCCCAAACAGCCCCAAAGGGTTTTGTTTTCAGAACCTCTAACAATGCCAGACGCTCAAAATTCTGACCCTTTTCTTCGTAAGTCTTCAGCGTTTGCAGGGGCTCGAGCATCGCAATAAGAAAGGCCTGCTTAGCAGCTCTTGTTCCTACCACATAAGCACCTATGCGGTTGATAGAAGCATCGAAGAAGTCGAGGCCAATATTCACTCTGCTGAGGAACTTATTACGCACCACCTCTGAGGCAATCAACTGAATCTCTTCATTCAGGGTAACTACGTGGTCAGAGTCCCACCGCACCGGTCGTGAAACATGCAACAACACTTCATCCACAAACTGAAGGCATGAAGAGATCTTGTCCCCAACCTGCTCGGTAGGATGAAAATGGCCGGTATCGAGACAAATCAACTTTTTATTTTGCACGGCATAACCCATGTAAAAGTCATGTGAACCCACGGTCATCGACTCGGCACCAATTCCGAACAATTTACTCTCCATGGCATCTTTCATATGCTCTTTGGGATATTCGGTTGCCAATCCCTCGTCGAGTGATTTTTTCAGAAGGGCCCGGTGTCCGTTCCGATCGATGGGTACATCTTTCGATCCGTCGGGGATCCAGGTATTGTGCACACAAGGGGTGCCCAACTGCTTGCCTATCTCGGCTGAGATGGCACGGGTGCGTTTAAGATGCTCCACCCAAAATTTGCGAACCTTTTCATCCTTCGAAGCAAGGGTAAAGCCGGTGTCGGCCATGGGGTGTGAGAAGAAGGTTGGATTAAAGTCCATCCCAAGACCCAGCTTTTTACACCAGTCGATCCAGCTCTGAAAGTGTTTCACTTCAATCTGATCGCGATCTACCTTTTCTCCCTTAAAATCGCCATAGATGGCATGCAGGTTAAGGCGGTACTTACCGGGCAACATAGAAATTACCTTTTCAAGGTCGGCACGTAATTCGGCAATGGTCCGGGCTTTTCCGGGATAGTTACCGGTAGCCTGAATTCCGCCTCCCGAAAGCTGTGAGTCGGGGGTTTCGAATCCGCCCACATCATCGGTTTGCCAGCAATGCAAGCTGATGGCAACATCGTTCATGCCTTTAAGAACGGCATCGGTATCCACACCCATTTCAGCATATTGCTTTTTTGCATTGGCATAGGCCTCTTTAATAAGTTCTTTGTTCTTCATGCTATATTTTTTTCAACACTTAAAAATTAATTTTTTATCCAAAATTCACCACAAAGGTGGAGAGAATCAGGACCACAATACCTAAAATCAAAATGGTCATTGTTTTACGTCCCACGCCCTTCCATTCGTTGAGGGCGATTCCCCAGATATTACTAAAGGAGATGTTTAAGGCCATGAGAATACTCCAGGCATAGACCGAGATATTTTCGGGCAGCTGGCTTTTGCCCATCCCATAGAAATGGAATTGCAGGAACCAGAGAACACCGGCCAAAAAGGTGAAAAAGACATTATTGATCAACACCTTACCCGACACAGTAACATAATCGCGATAGGTCTTGTTCTTCACGTTAAGATAGGCACAATAGACAAAATTGGTCAGGAAGCCCCCGGCCAAAATAAATATCAAGGTGGCATTACTCTGAAACAATGGATTGGTTCCATATTTCACAGCCACCTGGTCGATGGGCTTGCCCACCTCAAAACCATAGCTCATGGCGGCACTCATGACACCGGCCAAAACAGCAATCAACAACCCTTTCTTGAGAGCGAACTCTTTAACAGCAGCCCGGCGTTCTTCTTCGCTCAGGTTTTTGTTCTTTAAGGCACCTGCATAACCAATAATGGCAATTCCGGCAATGGTAATGGCCACCCCAATCACCATGATGATACCCGTAGGGGTACTAAAGAGGGCTTGTCCGGCCACAATAGGCGGAATTAAGGTGCCAAAGGCGGCACAAAACCCGAGGGCTATGCTTTGTCCCATGGCGATACCCAGATACCGGATACTCAACCCAAAGGTGAGACCACCCACACCCCATAAAACCCCGAAGAAAAAGGCGAGCCATTTAGCATCGGCAGGGGCTTCGGTAAGAATATTGAATAACGTCCCATCGGGCACCGTAAACCAGGCAAATACCCAGGGGGCTAAGATCCAGGCTGCAACGCCTTGGGATAGCCAGTAAGACTCCCAGGCCCAATCTTTAACTTTTTTAAATGGCACATAAAAACTGGCAGCCCCAAGGCTCCCAAGCGCAATCATACCAATGGCTGTAATTGAGTTCATGTAATTTTTTTTTGAACCAGTTTAATGATTAAAGGTTAAATTTTAATTAATTTCTCAAAGATATCTGTTCAGGAAATGACCATCAATGCACAATCTGGCAATATATTTGCACTTTTTGGGATTCTTTAGCTATTGTTGGCTTAACGGTCTTTCCCTCCTTTCGGTTATGCCAAATCCCTTTCATTTGCACAAATGATGTTAAATTAAACCCCATTCACCAAAAGAATACCCTATTATTTAATTAGCACCCCCAAAAAGTGTCCCGGGAACCAATTTTAGATCTTTTTTCGAGAAACACCCACAAAAGATATCGATAAGAGTTCCGGGTCTTCATGGGAAAAAACCAATTTTGTTGGTCATGGTCTAAGAAACTGTTTAAGTTTTGTTTTTGGAATTAGTTTGGACGAATTAATTTCTCATACAAGGCAAAATTTGTGCGAATAGCACCGCTATTTGAATAAATTTTGCTGCCGAATGAGGGATTAAGACGACAAAATAAAACTAAAGGATAAAATTTAAACAGTTTCTAAACCTCCTTAATGAAATTTGAATTCAGCACATCTCCATTTTCCTTGATAAGAGTAACAATATAATATCCCGGATCCAGTCCGGACACATCAATCTGGTTATCCAAAAGAGGTCCTGTAAGACATAAACGACCAATTGAATTAAGAACAGCAAAGGAAACAACCTCTAAGTCTGCGTTGTTAACATGCAGAATTTCACGAACAGGATTAGGAAAAACAGGGATCCCAGCCGGGAGAGCCTCAACATTAGATGAGGCAGTTGTGCTGTGAGTGACCTCTATTACTGAAATAGAGTTGGCTTTGGTGGGGATAGTCAATTCATAAAAAGAAGAGTTTTCCCCTGGCGACACCGCTATTTCTTTATAGGATAAGGACTTTTCACAGAGGTCAACATATTTTTCCCGGTTCTGATAAATCACATTTTTAGCCAGATTAACATTCGTAACACTATTCGTAACCAGCACATAATGAACCGGAAAATAGGGCGTCACGAAAGGCCGGCTGACATATTCGGCAGAAAGGCGCCCTGCTGCTTCAAGATCTTTTCGAATAGCCAACAATGGGCAGTTATCACGATCGAGGGCGGCCCTCTTTACTCTATTTGAGCTAAGGGAAAGGTTTATTAAACTCTTGGGTATTTCAACTTTAATATTTTGCGAATTTGCCTTAATGATATCCGAATTAAACGAGGATATAATCAAATAACTTTTGTCATTGTCGCAGTGAAAGGCTCCCAAAACCCTCGTTTCTGACCCATAACCCGAATCTCCAACAATTGAATGATTCAACAAGAAAGAATCGCCTCCGGTTGTATGGTCAAGAACCTGAAACATCCAGCCCAGCCCATTAAGGACATAAGTTGCAGGGAAGTCAACAATTTTAACGTCAACTGGCCAGTGAAACGTAGCTGTAAATCCTCCTGCCTTAGAATCCATTAGCATGTTGAACAGTGCTGCAGCATTATCGGAAGAGGGACGCATATATTTATTACCATTTACCCCCAGGGAGCCAAATTCCTCATATCTTTTTGGAACGGTTTCCAGCGCAGGGTTTAACTCAACAGCCTCTTTCCAGTGGTCAATAAAGCCACCCGCGTCCATCCAGGGAATGCTGCCCTGAACATACCAACTGTAACCAATAAAGTCCAAAGGCAAATTATTAGCCATACAAAAAGTCACCAAATCGGGAAACTTGAGTATTTGAGTTTCGGGTTTCCACGGGGTATGGGTATTGTAGGGACCAAACTTAGCCTGAGGCAGAACTGACTTAACGGCTTCCGCGGTAATCTTATAAAAATTCAGCATTATCCCGGGATCAGAATAAAAATAGCGACTTCCGTTGTGCGCTTCTGTACCGAGCCTGAAACTTAATTTATTTGCTTTTTCCTCACCGAGCACCTCTTTTATCTCCTGACATAATTCAATAATAAAAGTTGTCCACTCATCCATATCCTCGGGAAGGGCGGTTTGCCCGTAGGTCTCAATTTTTATATTTTCTGGACGGGGAAAACAAAAAGGGATATTGTCTAACACAATGAGGTAATTTTTTATGGCACCTGAAGCCTCTGTCTTTTCAAACCGTTTGGCAACCTCTTCTTTCCTCAGGGTGACCTTTCCATCCACCCTCAGGGCCAGATCATAGTAATCGTTGTCACCCGCACTCAGGAATCGAACATAGGAGGCCACATCTGCATGAAGCACCATTTCGTCGGTAGCTGTTTGCCCGTATTTGGCGTAATTGTAGGGAAAATCGGTGTTATCCAGGTACGCAACAGGATTGGTGTATAGATGCCAGGGGGTTATTTGATCTTTTCCCCCGGTCATCATGCAGGTTCTCCAAAAGGCGGTCATTTTACCCAGTGACTGCTGGGCGCAGACCGGCACTGCCACAAGCATGAGAACCAATCCCATTAGTCCCATATATAAGTTTCTGTTTACCTTCTTCATAAAAATACTTTTTTCTTATCTATAACCTAAAGACGTTCGTCTATACCGCTCTTACAGCAACAAACCCTATCTTTTAATTCCTTTGCCAGAACCCCAAACAACCTTTTATAGCCTTGCCTTTATTCCTTATTTTTTAAGGGCCGGGCAATAACCATCTTAAGCTTCGAATCAGGGCTGACAATTTTACCAGCCAGTACATCCTCTTCGGTAAATCGGGCCATTGTTATTTCCCCGGGCCCCCGGTTGTGGTCGTATGAAATGTATATGGTTCCGTCAGATGACTGGCATCCATCCGGATAGGTGACTCTCGTACGATCCTCGATCACGAGTCCACCTTTCCAGGTTTCACCATCATCTTCCGACAGCCAGGCACTGAAGTAGTTGCGCCCCGTGTGGGCATGAAGCTCCTTCCCGTTCTTAATGAGCAGGAGTCGCCCCGACGCCAGACGACGAAAGAAAAACCGTGAATTGGGGTGTTGAATATCTGCTGCCGTAACGGCAGGTTCAGACCACGTAACCCCCTGGTCGGAAGAATAACTCTCCATAATGCCCTTTGTTGTTCGCGCCATCATCCACAATTGCCCGTCTTTTTTCTCCACGATCATCGGTTCATGCCAATCCGGGTTTGGGAATGACCTTATTCCCCGCAGCTGCCAGCTTTTTCCCTGATCTTTAGAAACAAGGATATTCACGCCACGATAGGGATCAAGCTCAGGGAAAACACCCATAAAAGGCCCACGTACTTTGTGCTGAAGGAGGTACGATGGGAGCAGCCATTCACCTGAAGCAAGAACAGTAGGTTTGTTCAGCATCGACCCATGCCAGAGACGTTTGGGATCTGACCATTCGGGATTTTCAGAATCCGGATTTTCGCAAACGGTGGCCCAAAGACCGCTTCTACCATCGAACTGGTTCATCGCCTGGTCAAAAAACAACCAAAGTTTTCCCGATGGGTCACGCCAGAAATTGCCGATAAGCACACTTCTGTGCATTGGCAAGGCAGGCGAACGTCCATCAATGACCAAACAAGGGTCCGACCAGGTTTCCCCATTGTCATCGCTGATAGCAGCCATCAGAAACGCTTCCGGACCATCTGCCCCCCCTATCCAGGCCGCCCATAGGCGTCCTTTAGCCGTTCGTTCAATAGAAAGAGTCATTACGTAATCCTGGGTATCGTATCCGTACTCAGGAAGCGGAGAGGTATTTATTTCCGGAGGGATAAGAGCTAAATCGGCAATCTGTCGCATAACACTCGCCTGGTAACGCTTTACCTCTTCCGGACTTAAATTCTGAAACTTAGCATCATGTTTACTATTCGGACGCCGCTTAAGATTTTGGTTGGTCTGAGCCACACCGGACATGGTAACAAGAAGAAAAAATATACCTATTAATTGTTTCATTCTTTATTTATCGTTAGTAATTTATCAATTCACCTACAGAGTAGCCATCCGCCAAATTCGTCAATGTTTACAGGCCTCTCCTCCATTCCGAATAACCCGACATCGGTTAAAACCTCAATCTTTTTTTAGTTAGAGTCCCCCATTTTTCAACTTGTTCTTAAGGGGCTTACTAATAATCATTTTTAGCTTGGAGTTCTGACTGACCAGTTGGCCTGCAAGAATATCTTCTTCTGTTATTTGGCACATAAGAATTTCACCTATTTGGGCCCGTTCACGATCGTATGAGATATAAACCTTGCCTCCAGGGGCCTGAAACCCATCGGGGTAGGACACCCCATTGCGCTCATCGATCACCAGACCTCCTTTCCATGTTTGGCCTTCGTCTTCTGACAGCCATGCCGATAACATATTTCGACCCTTATTAGAATCAATTTTATCTCCATGTTTGACAAGAAGGATCCGGCCCGATTGGAGCCTCCGGATAAAAAAGCGAGCTTCCGGATGGCTAAAGGTTGGAACAGAGGGCGGGGTCCACGTCCTGCCGGCATCTGATGAAAAAGACTGCATCACCCCATTGGTGGTTCTGGCCAACATCCATATTCGACCGTCTTTCAGCTCCACGAACATATGTTCATCCCAGGATGGGTTGGGGAAACGAATCATTCCCCGGCGGGTCCACGAATGTCCCTGGTCGGCAGAGACAAATACATTGGCCCCACGTAAGGGCTCCAGATCCCGATTAGCCCTTCCCAAATTTACATTGGTGGTGGCCATTCTCGCAAACGCCACCGGTAACAGCCACTCTCCAGAGGAAAGAACCGTAGGTTTATTTAATACTGCACCATGCCAAAGACGATAAGGCTCCGACCAAATGGGTTGCTCCGCATCCGGGTTTTCACACATTGAAATCCATACCCCCCGGCGACCATCGCTATGATTCATGGATTGGTCGAAGAAGAGCCAGAGACGCCCCAGGGGGTCTGTCCAAAAGTTGCCGGTAATAACGGTACGCGGCAGCGGCAATCGGGGTGATTGACTGTCCACCACGAATCGGGGCTTTGACCAGTTTGCTCCGTCGTCATCACTTGTGGCGGCCAGCATAAAGGCCTTTGGACCATCTTCACCTGCCACCCATAAGGCCCAAAGCCGGCCCGCCGGGGTGCGCTCAATGCCACTCGTCATCCCATAATCCAGTTGATCGTAATCATAGGAGGCAGGGGGATGGGAATTAATTTTAGGAGGAATGAGTGATAGATCGGCAATCCTTCTCCAGATATCCAGCTCATAGGACTCCACCTCCGCCGGGGTCATGGCAGCAAAGGGTGGGGCCGGATTCTTTCTTTTAGATTGTCCAAAACCAGGATTATCAACCACACTTAAACCCAACAACAGGACAATTGAAACAATCCGACAGATGCACAGTAGGCCATTGTTCTTGTTCATATTTATACAATTACACTATTGTTGGGGAAAAGAAGATTTATTATGGAATAGCGATAAACTGATGGTTTCCTGCCCCTACCTTAAATTTGATGTGCTTTGGGTCACTCTCAAAGGGCTCTGCCAGCTTATGGGAAAGATATTTCCCATTCTTCCATACTACCTTTCCATTGAAATCCACCGAACCAACATCTTTTCGAGGGACGCCTACAACTGCCGAGGTGCCGGTTGGGACCGTCAGGTTCAGTTCGAACTTTTCGGCCTGATTATTAAAGGAGACTTTTATTTCTCCTCCCACACTGGGAACTACCGCCTTGGCAAAGGCCAACCCGGCCGGCTGAGGTAAGACATGAAACACCTTATAACCCGGCTGAACGGGCGCTACACCACAGATATATTGCGACATGATGGTTAGACCTCCTCCACTCCAGGCATGGTTGATGGTTCCTCCACCATAACCATTGGATCCGATCCCCCAGCCTTCGTAAAGCGTGGAGTGTTGGGCATCGTTCACCATATCGGAGAAACGACGCTTCATACGCTGAAGACCATATTCCTCCTGCCCCATGAGAAACAGGGCCTCGGTAACATACTTTTCCATATACGGACTGGCATATTCCTTATTTTTAAGCACTTCCAGGATGGCAGGATATTGTTCAGTATCCGCCAACCCGGCCACCACTGCCAAAGCCTGAGCACGGTCATCGGTATCGTCGTGATAATTGTTAGACCTATAAGCTTCTCCATTCCAAAAACTTTTCTGGAAGGCTTCTTTAAAGGATACCATCTTTCGCTCATATTCAGAGACATCCGACCGAAGGTCTAGTGCGTCTGCCATATTTTTGGCTCCTTTTAAAGCCAGGTAGTACCATTCGTTAAACAGCAGAGGTTTGTCCACATTGGTTCCCCAATCCCCCCATAGCCAACCGCCTTTTCGGATCTTCAGAGTCCCATCCTCCTTGATTTCCCAAACATCCAGGTACCGCTTAACACCCTTGTATAAATCGGCAATTGGCTGTTTATCTCCCGTATTTAGGTAATAATTCCAAAAACCATATTGGCCCACGGCCGCTAACATTTGGCCGGGAAGTTCACTGTGAAAGTTTGAGGAGGGAATCGGTGAATAGATGGTTCCATCTTCCCTTTGCCAGCCAATCAGTTCATACATTCCCTTTTTCATCAACAGGTGACTTTGGCTGGACAATGCATAAAAAGCCTCACCCGATTCATTAACCTCATCACCCCACCACTGGGCCCTTTCACGATCGGGACAATCCATATAGGTATCCCGCATGGTCACCATTAAGGTGCGACTCGACTTTTTCCATAACTCATTCAAAAACGGGTCGTTGCATTCAAACGATCCGGCAAAATCGGCATCATAGGAGGTTTCCCTGTATTTAACTTCCAGTACTTTAACCCCTCTGGGAATACAATACATGACCTGATGCCCGTTCATCCATCCCAGGCTTTCGTATTCCTGAATGCCTTCACGCGTAATGTATTCGCCCCTGACATTAAAGGGACCTCCCCCGGTATAATGATCGGTAAGGATCACTATTTTTTTTCCTTCAGGGGCCTCCACTTTAAGAAAAGGAGTGATTTGAGCATTGTATGGCAACCTGCAAATCAGGGTATCCACCTCCTCCCCTTCCACAAGAGTCGTTTTCTGAAAATCCACCAGCCCATAGTTTTTCCATTGGGGAATCATGCGAGGATGCAGCTTATTCCAGGGAGCCGCCCCTTCTTCCCCCATATTTTTGGATTTTTTCCACCCTTCAGGCTGAAAAGAGGGCTCTTGCCACCCCTCGATTTCATACCGTGCATCATAGAGAATGCTGGATTCGGGTAAACGGTAATTGGGCATTGGATAACCGGCGGTATGGTAGGCCGGATGAATTATTGAGAGCCATTGATTATTACTGACCAGGTTAAATCCCTTCCCGGCATGACATTCCACAAACAGCCCGGCCTTGCCACTGGGGTTATGCGAAAACCCCTCTTTCCCAAAGTGCCATACCAGGACGGCAACACTATTTTGCCCCCGCTTTAAAAAGGGGGCCAGGTCAATTTCATCGTAGTAGGTATCTGTTGGGTTCGGTCCGCGCTTTACGCCCCCCTCAAAAACAACCAATTCTCCATTTATCCACAACCAATACTTCGAGTCAACAGCGATTCTGGTGTTGGCCACCGAGGGCAATTCCGCTATCGAAAAATTATGTCGAAAACAGAGCCAGAGATTGGTACTATTCTGACATTCGGCTGCAGTTATCCACTGAGCCTTATCTTCTTCTGCCTTAAGGTGACACCAACTGAAAATCAGCAACAGGCCAAAAACAAATATTTTTTTCATATTTTTTGTCTTCCAGATTTTTTTTTTGAACTATTTTCTTTGAACATAAACATAATAAGCCCCTGCAATGGCTTCACCGTTTGAATCTTCGAACCAGGTATGAAGCGCAATCTTTCCGCAATCTAGATTTGCAGTAAAGACAACCCTTTTATCCTTCTCATTCACAGCACTTCGTTTGCGCACATCCGCGTCATCCCCACTGATAAAAATTTTGGCAGCCGCTATATCAAGTGCTTCCTCTCCAACGCCCCCTTTATTCAGCGGGATATCATATTCTTCCGGCCACCGGCGAAGCTGAAATTCATAAGTCCCTTTTTCAGCAACCTCCAGCAACCAGTAACTATTTTTCCGGACTCCCTTTTGAACCTGTATCTGCTGATCCACAAAAACATCCAGCCAATCACATGAAGAGAGCAACA
>JBFHFS010000074.1:0-21714 GCA_041583495.1 Marinilabiliaceae bacterium
GCGGCACAACAAGGTGAAAAGGTGAAAAGGTGAAAAAGTGAAAAAGGTGGAAGAGGTGAATACAAAAAAACCGCGGCAGCGGTGACAGGTTGGTAGCAGAAACAGGGAAATTGGTAAGATGGTTAGAGCTGCGGCACAACAAGGTGAAAAGGTGAAAAGGTGAAAAAGTGAAAAAGGTGGAAGAGGTGAATACAAAAAAACCGCGGCAGCGGTGACAGGTTGGTAGCAGAAACAGGGAAATTGGTAAGATGGTTAGAGCTGCGGCAGCTGCGGCACAACAAGGTTAAAAGGGGAAAAGGTGAAAAAGGGAAAAAGTGGAAAAGGGAGAATAGGTGGAAGAAGTGGAAAAAATTAATTATTAGAGACTTGATCTGAAAACGCCAATATTTTCTCCCCTAACGAACCGTTTTCAAAAATTGAAGATGGGTTTTGACCAGTCTCAATTCGCCCCACGAAACCTCATTCCCTAACTGTTGTTTTGCCAGCGTGAGTGAATCAGATGGATGGGTCTTGATCCAGTGAGAGATGATCTCTACTTTCCCGGGGTCGACCAATTCAAAGACATTAAGCTCTCCACTCTCTACATAATGGGCCAGATGTCCTTCAATGGTAACCGTAGTCAGGTCCCGCTGGCGAGCGATCTCCTCGATACTGTTTCCGCCTTTATAGAGGTTAAAACTCACCTTTTTGGTATCCTTTTTAGGTTTTTTGGCAGGTGTTTCGGGCATCTCAAACGGACTGGATCCCGGGGAGGGCAAATCCATCTTTTGTTCTTCTCTGTATTTAAGCACCAACTCCAGCACTTCAACGCCAAATTGCTTCAGCTTTCGAGGCCCAAAACCATGAATGGTTTTCAGCTCTTTCATCGAAGAGGGCAAGGCCGTTGCAAGATGCGTCATACTCTTGAGTGGCAGCACCATATAAACCGGCAGGTTCAGCTCCAGTGCTTTTTTATTTCTCCAGGTTCGCAGCTGGTTATAAAAGGAGCGATTCTCTTCGGTTAAGTCAGGGATGTCGGCCTTCGCAGATCTCCTGGGTGTGGGACGGGATGCCTCGATCAGTGCCTCAGCCTTGGCTTCCAGATACTTTTTAACCGAAAAGCCCTCCCGCGAAGCCCTAAAACAGGCTTCCTTCACCCCGGCTCCCGAGAGCAAGCGTTCCAGAGCACTTTTCATACTCTTACCCACCGCTTTATTGTCGGTTTCCAAAGGGGCATTATCAAGCACTTCCACGATTCCGGTCTTCACCTTATTAAAGAACCAGTCACAAGCCTTCCTCATTCGTTCCTGGAAGAGCTCATTGCTTTCACTGTCCGGATTTTGAGCCAACAAATGATCGGCCTGCCTGATAAACTTGCCGCCCACCACCATCAATTCCTTCCTTAACAACAACTCCACCTGGGGCAGGGCCGTTGGTAATGAACCCTGGATGGCCCCCACATTTTCACGGGTCACTTTAAGGCAATAGTTCAGATTTTGCAAAATAGGCCCAAAATCAAACAACTCACCGATAACAGCACGCTGATAAGCCTGCCGGGAAGTTACCAGGGTTTTTTCACCGGGAGGGTTCTCCTCTATCTGTCGGTTAAAGGCCGAGACCTGCTCATCGCTTTTCAGGGCCGAAACCGAAAGGGGCTTACTCAACACCAGCCCCTCCAGAGCCCGGCACCGGCTCAATGCCACATAAACCTGCCCATGGGCAAAAGCAGCGTTGGCATCTATGATCGCCTTATCGAAGGTGAGTCCCTGGCTTTTATGAATCGTAATGGCCCAGGCAGTCTTTAACGGATATTGTTTAAACACCCCCTCCACCTGCTCTTTTATCTCCTTGGTTTTCTCATCAATGGAATATCTGGTATTTTGCCACTCATCGGGCTTCACGGAAATAACCTCCTCGTCACCGGGGCACTTCACATATATCAGGGCCTTATCGAATCCGGTAACCTTTCCGATTTTCCCGTTAAAATAGAGTTTGGCGGGTGATAAATCGTTTTTGACAAACATCACCTGTGCCCCCACCTTCAGAATCAGCTCGCTATCGGTAGGAAAGTTACCCTCAGGGAAATTCCCCTCCACCCTGGCCCTGAACTTACGGGGAGGCGACTCTATTTTCTTAAGCCTCAATTCATTAATGCGCCGGGCCTGGGAATTATGTGTAGTCAGAGTAATGTAACCCATCTCCTCCTGTTGGGAAAAATCGCTCAGATAACGCTTATTAAGGGTTTCCAATGCCTGGGAATCCAGTTTATTGTCCCTCACCTTATTCAGGATCCCGATAAAAGTCTTATCCTGTTGCCGAAAGATATGATCGAGCTCGATACTTACATAATTGGTTTGCTGCAGCGCTCTGCTTCCAAAAAAGAAGGCCGTTTGATAATACGGTCTCAGAAGGGACCAATCCTCCTCCTTCACCACCGGCGGCAACTGCTGCAAATCACCAATCATAAGTAATTGCACGCCCCCAAAAGGCTGCTGGTTCTGACGAAAACGACGCAGTACCTGATCAATCCCATCCAACAGATCGGCCCGCACCATACTAATTTCATCAATCACCAATAAGTCAAGAGTCTTAATGATGTTAATCTTCTCCCGGCCAAATCGTTTCACTCCTGCGCCCATCCGGTCACTCATCGACCCTACAGAAGATCCCTCCCCGGGCACAATAGGTCCAAAGGGCAATTGAAAAAACGAATGAATGGTGACCCCGCCGGCGTTGATGGCGGCTACTCCCGTCGGCGCCACCACAACGAGTCGCTTGGGCGATTGCTCCTTTAAACGGCGCAGAAACGTAGTTTTACCCGTTCCGGCCTTCCCCGTCAGAAAGATATGTCGGTTGGTATAGGATACAAAATCGTGAGCCAACTGAAGTTGTGGATTGGTTAAGGGATGCATAGTTTTTTATCGCGTGGTACAAATTTTTCGGCAGGACATTTCATGTTCCTACAAAGCTACACACTTTTGAGCTTTTTTTCCAATTCGGATGCAGGCAATCTCTTTTCAGAGCCCCCTTCTACCGTTCGCTTTCTTATTTAATTCCGTGAAAAAAATTATATCTTCGTCCCATATAGAATATTATAAGACCTTCTGATATGAACCATCGACTTTTTTTTATGCTCTCGGGAATCCTTCTTATGACAGGATGCACCAACAACCAACAACCGGAAAGTCACCAGGTATTTAACCCCAACAGCATTGAAGTTAAAGGAGACCTAATGACCCCTGAGCTTCTGTGGGCTTTTGGTCGACTAGGGAATGTGGATGTTTCCCCCGACCAAACAGCCTTGTTATACACCATCTCACACAGCAACCTCGCGGAAAACAGGTTCTATTCAGACCTTTATACCTGTTTAACCGATGGCAAGGACCAAAAACTCATTCAGCCACAATTCAGTGAGAGCGTAAAAATCGACGAATCAACGCCTTCCAGCCGATCCTCTTACGCCAACGAATTTGAGGTTAAGTGGCGGCCCGACGGAAAAAAAATCACTTTTTTATCCGCCCGCACAGGCGAAGTACAGCTGTATGAGATGAATCCCGATGGCAGCGAAGCCATCCAGGTCACCAGGGTCGAAGGAGGCATCTCGGGTTATAAATATGCCCCTAATTTAAAGAGTTTGCTTTTCACGTTCCCGGTAAAGTTAGACTCAACCGTGCAGGATCTTTATCCTGATCTGCCCCAGGCCAATGCACGCATCGAAAACGATTTAATGTACCGACATTGGGACCAATGGCACGACCACACCTACAACCATCTCTTTGTGGCCCCCTTTAGCGAGGGCAAAACCATAACCGAAGGAACCGATCTCCTGGAGGGTGAACGCTTCGATTCACCCCTGAAACCCTTTGGCGGCATGGAACAGATTGCCTGGACCCCCGACGGCGAAAAGATCGCCTATACCTGCAAGAAACTCACCGGCAAGGCCTATGCCGTTTCTACCAACTCCGACATCTATCTCTACGACTTAAAAACCCAAAAAACCATTAACCTCACCCAAGGCATGCCCGGGTACGACCAAAATCCGGTCTTTTCGCCCGATGGATTGCGTTTGGCCTGGGAGAGCATGGCCCGCGACGGCTACGAAGCCGACAAGAATCGATTGATGATCAAGGATCTGGATTCCGGAAATGTAATAGATTATTCGTCTCATCTGGACCAGAATGTTCATAATCTGGCCTGGAACAGTATGGGCGATGCCCTTTTCTTCACCAGCAACCATCATGCAACCAACGACATTTACCGCATCAATCTTCCCGGTGGCGACATTCATAAGATCACCGAAGGCCAGCATGATTACACCAGTATGCATCCTGCCGGGGGTAAATTAATCGCCACACGGATGAGCATGAGCATGCCCGCAGAGGTATTTGCTGTCAACCCCGTGGATGGCACAGCCGTCAACATCTCCAACATCAACGCCCCTCTTCTGGCCAAATTAACCATGGGACATGTGGAAAAGCGATGGATAAAGACCACAGACAATAAGGAGATGCTCACCTGGATTATCTACCCACCCCACTTCGATCCCGCTAAAAAATACCCCACGCTGCTCTATTGCCAGGGAGGACCCCAAAGCGGAGTCAGCCAATTCTGGAGCTTCCGCTGGAATTTCCAGATGATGGCCGCCAACAATTATATTATAGTAGCACCTAACCGGAGAGGTTTGCCCGGCTTTGGACAGGAATGGAACGAACAAATAAGCGGGGACTATGGTGGCCAAAACATGAAAGATTATCTTAGTGCCATTGATGCACTGGCCAAAGAACCCTATGTGGATGAATCCAAATTGGGTGCAGTGGGGGCCAGCTATGGCGGCTACTCAGTTTACTGGCTGGCGGGCAACCACAACAAGCGATTCAAGGCGTTCATCGCCCATGCCGGGGTCTTTAATCAGGATATGATGTATACCACCACCGAAGAGATGTTCTTCGTGAACTGGGATCTGGGCGGGCCCTATTGGGAGTTACCCCGGAAGAGCTACGATTTCTCGCCCCATCGCTTTGTCGGCACCTGGGACACCCCTCTGATGGTGATTCACGGAGCCAAAGATTTTCGCATCCCCTTCACACAGGGAATGGGAGCCTTTAATACAGCAGTCATGAAAAATATTCCGGCCCGCTTCCTTTTCTTTCCGGAGGAAAACCACTGGATTTTAAAACCCCAGAATGGCATTCTCTGGCAGCGCGAATTTTTCAGATGGCTGGATACTTACCTCAAGCCGGCAAAATAATAATATGAAGCTGGCCCCTATTTCACAGACGAGGGAGGGGAAACAGAGAGCACCCGGGCCCTCTTCCGGCCCACCACCACCATCATCACAATGGAACAGGCCTTAAGGGCAAAGCCAACACCCATGATCCAAAACACCAATTCAGGAAGAAGCAGGGATTGTTTCAGGAAGAAGGCCGCTACAACCAAAACTACGCCCGTGATAAAAAGAACCAGAAACCGTCCCCCTGCAAGCGTTTGGTCGAGCAATCCCAAAATAAGATAGAAAACTTTCAATCCAATACCCGCCATCAGCAGGTAATAGAATTGTTCGACCCTGATCCCTTTTAGCAAAAGAGATACCAGCACAAGCATCAACCCTACGAAGAGAAAATATTTTTTATTCATGTCAAACACCGTCAATCATTCACCCCTTCACGCTAATCCTCAAAGGGCAAAAAATACCATAGACTTATCTTTCCCTCGAAATTGAAAAGCCTGCAAAAAAAAATCATTTTTGTAGTTCCTTTCTCCCTTCAAAGCGACCAAACAAGTTCTACAAATATAACCATATATTATTGTAAGCACAGAACCTATTACTGATGATCATCATGCCTGGATCCCAAAGTTACAAAACCTTATGGCAGATTATCTAATGGCATCTATATCCGGAGTTTTTTGTTATATTTACTTAAGTGATTTTTGATGGTCATTCATAAAATAAAGCAGTAAAAACAGAAACCCAATATAAGTAGACTGCAATCCTACAAGATCCCATTTTTGAGCAAAAGAGCTTCCTATTACCAAAATATTCATCAGCGCAAAAGTGGCTATTAGTGTTTCCCTGGTGAATTTATTTAGGAGTAATAGCAGTCCAATAATGATTTCGGCAAACGGAATGGCATATGCCAGGGGGGTTACCAGAAAACCTGGCAACAAAGAATCTTGAAAAGTGTTTTGCATTCCTGTAACAAACTTATCTAAGTTCGGGATTCTTACCACGCCATGAAAAAAATAGTTTATGCCAAAGGAAATACGGAATAAATGGATGGCGAGTGTTTTATTATTTAAATCAGGTAGTCTCATGTTGTTTGTTTTTAAGGATGACTTGAGCTAATAATTATGATTTTAAAGAAACCAATCTATCAGCGACTTGTTTTAAATTACTTTCATTGATCTCCGGTGTTGGAGCAAGGGGATATAATTGAGCACCCGGTCTACGAATAAAAGCGCCTCTCCAACCAGCCCCGAGAGCCCCGGCAATATCCCAGCCATGAGCAGCAATCAGCATGGCTTCGTTTGGTTTAACGCCCATTTTTCTTGCTCCCCACTCATAGGTCTCTCTGAAAGGCTTGAATTTTCCAACTTCTTCTACACTTAATCGTTCATCAAAATATTCGGTCAAGCCTGCGCTTTCAAACTGTTTTTTTACCCCTTCGTTGGACGAATTAGTAAACGAAACCAATTTGTATCCATTATCTTTTAATTGTGTCAATGCCCCTTTAACTTCAGGGTGAGCAGGTAAACCACGCAAAGCATTTACGATAACCTCACGTGCTTTATTTTCTGCAATTTCTATATCATTATTAGCTCCAACCATTTGAAGGGCGGCTGCACCAATATTTCCAAAATGTTCATATTGACCACTTGCCGTGGTAACCAAAGAATATTGTAGCATGGTTGTAAACCAAAGTGAAAGTAAATCCTCTCTACCATTAAGTGCTTCTCCAACCTGCCTTTTCATTTGAGTTAAATCCAGAAGCGTTTCATTAACGTCAAAAAATAAAATTTTTGGTCTGGTCATCTCTTTTAGACTCATTTGTTTTCCATTTTCATGACCATACATGGCGTTGGGAATTAGAATACCTGATGCTCCCATGATTCCGATATTTTTTATAAAGTTTCTCCTTGAATTACTCATAATTGGTTTTTGAATTAGATATGCCTGTTCATTAAGTCGAGAGTTCCGATTAATACAACAAAACTTAAAATGAGAACAGTGCCATTTGATAATAGATGACGTACACGCCTGCTAGAAGTAGCAGCACAGCGGTAACCTTTTCCATATAGGGAAGTATTTTCATTAGATTTTTCAGCAGGAAATCTTTGGCAAAAATGGCCAGGAGAATGGTTAAAATCATCATACCACTCATCCCTGAAAAATAGGCTAAGATATACGAAGTGCCTTCCCAAACCGTTTCTGCCCCCATAGCCTGTGTTGCTACAATTAAAAAGAGAGGGAAAAGACAACCCAAGGCTCCAGTCGCATATCCAATTCCAAAAAAGAAAGCTTCAATCGCCTCTGTTTTAGGATTTGAATTTTCGATATGAAATGAAAAGGAGATGTTCTTACCCAATAGCATACGAATTCCCAGAACGATTAATACGACGCCCATAGTAATCGTAATCCATTTCATATAATCTTTCAAAAACTGACCGGCAAGAATAATCATTGCTCCGGCAAGACTATAAACAAGTAGAATTCCGAGTATGCTAAGTAGCGCCAGTTTCAAACCTCTGCTCAGGCGGGCAGAGATTCGTAAACTGCTGTTTGGATTTCGCGAAATAAAGGCGAGAATGTAACCGGGCAATAAAGCCACAGCACAAGGCGCTAAAAACGCCAATACACCCTGTATGAATGAGAATTCTATAAATTCCATCTATTTTAGTAATTGCTCAAAAAGTTCACGGTATTCATCTGCTGTGAGTACTGTTTTATCTTTCTGAAAGGCGACATATCCCTCTTTATTAATCCCAACAGTTGTTGCCTGAGTCTTCACGCCAAAATCGATCATGACCTTTGGTGTGCCTTTAACCAAAGGGAAATTGAGGTTCTTTTCTTTGGCGAGTTTCGTCATCACCTGATGATCATCGGTGGGATCAATACTTATAGCCACGAAATTTACTCTATCCTTATATTCGGGATAAACCTCTGAGATGGCCGGCCAGTTTTGTGCACACATAGGACACCAGGAGGCAGTGAAATAAACAATCATTGGTTTTTGGTCGGCAAGCGATTGTTTTAGACTTATTCTTTGGTCATCAATAGTAACGACCTCAAATTGGGGTGCTTTCTGTAAGTCGCTATTCGCGGCGCTTACTTCCATTACTGTTCCTTCTTCTTTCTTCCCTGAAGATTTACTGAAGTTACAAGCTGAAAAGAGTAATACTAATATTACCAAGAAGGTGCTTAATCTGATACTTTTGTACATAATTATTTGTTTTAAATTACTCACAACTTGAGTGTTAAAAGATTTTGGCCACTGCCCGGCTATTTTGATTATAAGGTTTTTTTAATGGCTTTAAACCGGTAAATAACTGGAAGGGAGAATGTTATTATTGAACAACTTGTGGATTTAAGCTTCCACCGGTTCTTTAGACCAGGCAAATTTTTGGAAAGGTGCGTCTACAGGTGTATTGGCAATGTGATTAGTGTAATTACTGATCACCTTCTGTGACAAACCTAAAATAACCTCCAACACTTGTCTTTCGCCATACCCTGCTTCATAAAAAGTGTTTAAGTCTTCTTGTGTTACGTGTCCACGATTGCGGACCACCTTTAAAGTAAAATCGTGTAAGACTTGTAGTTTTTCAGTGGGCATGGTTGTTCTGTTTCTCAATGCTTCACTTATGGATGCATCCACTTTCATCATATTTGCAATACCAGTATGCGCAGGCACACAATAATGACATTCGTGTTCTACGTTAATGGTTTGCCAAACCACCGTTAATTCTTCTTTGTTGAAGGAAGATTGTGTGAAGAGTTTGTGTAAAGTCTGGTAGGCTTCCAGTAAACCTGGCGCCCCAGCCATAACGCCGTGCAATCCGGGGATCATACCATTCGATTTAAAGGATTGATCCAATAACGTTTTGCTGCCTTCCGGAGCCGTTTCTATGTTGTGAATCCTTAATGTTGTCATAAAGCTTAATTTTTAGTGATTGGTTGTTTATTTAAAATTAAAAGGTTCGTTGCTGAGAGAACCACTATGCCTATAGCAATGTATACCAGCAGCCATTTCGGTTGAACTCTTAGTGAGAACTCTGCCACTAGTGCCCCTATCATAGTAAGCAAGCCAAACAGGTTTGACAGTTTTGCCCATTTGGTAAAGGGAATTTTGAATAGTGTAACCTTGCTCTTTAGCAAACTAAAACCGGCCGTTGCTAAATAACCAAGTACGACAGCCGAGATGAGTATTCCTGTTGATACCCTGAAAAAAGCAGGGTCAATACCCAATGGTTGAGCCATTTCGATAAAGGCCTTTACTGAAATTTCCCATCCTGTTAATTTTGAAATGGCAAATCGCGATAAAACGATTCCCATCAAAAAGTTGGTGATAAATAATACTCTTCTCATGTTGACGTTGTTAATTAATGGTTAAATACCTAAACGGTCGTTTAGTTTTAGGTTAAAAAAAATGATTACAATCCTTTAAAGGTCATTTCGATATAATCTTCAATTTCTTTGTTAGTATTAACTCTCGATGCGGCGGCCAAACCATGCTTTGCCAGTAATAAATAGTTGGCTTGTTTCAATACCGTTTCTTCATCCTTATCGGAATTCATTCTTAATTTTTCAAGGAACAACGCTTTTAGATTTTTCATAAAAGAGTTAATTTGTTCATTAATTGGCTCATCCTCCTTGTCTGAAAATTCATTGTAAGTATTCGTTAGCAAACAGCCTTTTTCATTTCCATCCACATTGCAAATTCTAACCGAATTATAGAAGAAGTCTTTAATATCATCGATTCCCTTATTTGAATTTTTAAATTGTTCAAAAATGTCATTCACTTTTCTTTCGTAACTTTTTAAACACTCGGAAAATAAACCATGCTTGTTTCCAAAACTTGAATAGATAGAGAACTTATTAATCCCCATTTCTTTTTCAAGCATTTGCATGGATGTGGCTTCATACCCATTTCGCCAAAAAAGGTTCATCGCTTTTTCAACTACCACCTCTTCGCTGTATTCTTTTTTCCTTGCCATTTGTTTTAATTACGATGCAAAACTAAACAATCGGTTAGTAATAAAAAAATATTTCCCCTTTTATTTTTGAATTTCAATGTTTTTAATTGAAGCTGGAGAATAAGATATCATTCCAAATAATCGATGCCCACGGACAGCCAAATCCCATCAACCAGCTCCTTCCGCCCGTTAACTAACTTGTCAGGCTGAAGTCGCATAATAGGAGCCAATAAATGGCTGAAGATGTTGTGGAGCAAAAACTGAATTTGTCAGTATGATCGAAATTCGTATTTTATTTTTTTCGTTTATAATGATTCTGTGCTATTTGATTGGCATGGAATTTTTGACTCCAATGGGGTCACAGGTTTGTAGCCAATTGAAATGGGTCCAAACCCCAGGCCTCCTCTGGAGTCCAACTGGCATAATTTGTAAGACAAATCATCTATACAGACAAGGTTCAAGGCTGTAAAATCCAGTGAGCTTAACCTGCAAGACACCCACTTAACCAACTTGAAAACATAGCAAATGAGCATACAGCTTTTTCAAATTTGGTCATATCAGAATGGCGAATGCAATATTGAATACGCTAAAAATCAAAGATTTTGAAGATTGTATAAAAATATTGTCATATCCTTAGAAAATATAGCATTTCTAACGCCCCACTTCAAAATCCTGCAAAACGCTATTAAATCTAAA
Source organism: Marinilabiliaceae bacterium (assembly GCA_041583495.1). GTDB lineage: Bacteria > Bacteroidota > Bacteroidia > Bacteroidales > Marinilabiliaceae > JBFHFS01. Next base: position 10,864 of record JBFHFS010000074.1, read on the forward strand.
AAAATCAGGGTAACTTTGTATTCAGTCGGATACAGTTTGTATGTACTTCATCGAGAAAACGACAGAATTTGATAAATGGGAACTTCAAGATTTGACATAGCGGATTATTTAGACAGTAAAGAAATGATTGCCGAGTACCTCAATACTGCTTTGGAGAATGGAGATAATGCAGATGTTTTAAACGCAATAGGACATGTTGCTAAAGCAATTGGAATGACAAAAATATCGGAAGAAACGGGTTTAAGCAGACCTAGTTTATACAAAGCATTATCTGAAGGAGCCAAACCTCAATTTGCTACAATCATGAAAGTATTGAAAGCAATTGGAGGACAAATTCAGATAAATCCAATTTCTACCCGATAATTAACGATACCTTCGAAGACCAAAGGAACCCGCTTAAATCATTGTCATGGAAAACCGCCAATTCATTATATTTTTCAGCATCATATTCTCTATTCACCTGCTGGTGAACCTCTACATAAGTGTTCGCGGATATCAGGCCCTGGAAGCGTTACCGAAAGTACGGCCGTGGTTCATCCTCCTGATGGTGGTGACCACTGCCGCCTATCCGCTTGGGCGCATTCTGGAACGAAGCATGTACAATCCCCTGAGTGTTTCCTTACACTGGGTGGGGGCCTTCTGGTTTGCCGTGATGTTGTATGTAGTCCTTCAGCTTTGGGTGATTGATCTGGCGCGAATCGCAAACCTGGTTTTCCCTTTTATTCGGAAATGGGCCGGAACGAATTACCCGGGCTTTAAACTGACCGTTGGGTTGGTGGTGTCGGGCATCACCATCCTGACCGTGGTAGCCGGCCACCTCAACGCCTGGCATCCCCGCATTTCGGAGTTGACCATCCCCATTCACAAGGCGTCCAACGGACTAAAGACCTTGAGAATTGCGGCGGTGAGCGACGTCCATCTGGGCACCATAATCGGGCCACGAAAAACCGCCAAACTGGTCAGCACCCTCAACGGGTTGAAGCCCGACCTGATCTTGATGGTAGGCGACGTGGTAGATGAAGATGTTAAGCCGGTGATCAGGCAAAACCTGGGCGAGTGTCTCTCGGCGTTAAAGGCACCACTGGGCGTGTTCGGAGTCACCGGAAACCACGAATACATTGGCGGAGGCGAGCCCTCCATTCGCTACCTTGAACAACATGGCATCACGATGTTGCGCGACACATCGGTTCTTATTAAGGATGCCTTTTATCTGATAGGGCGGGAAGACCTGCAAGCCCGGAGAAACACAGGAAAGCAACGTAAAGAGCTCGATGAGTTACTGGGTTCGGTGGAAGTGAACCGCCCCGTGATCCTGCTCGATCATCAGCCCTATAATTTGGCCAGGGTGGCGAATACTGACGTTGACCTTCAATTATCGGGACACACCCACCATGGTCAGTTATGGCCCTTTGGATACCTTACCGATAAAATTTACGAGGTAAGCAGAGGCTACAAGAAGATGGGAAACACCCACTTTTTTGTGAGTACCGGTTTTGGTACCTGGGGCCCTCCGGTTAGAACCGGCAACCGACCCGAGGTGGTCCTGATCACCTTAACTTTCGATAATTGAGCCCTTTCCGGTACTTGCCGGAACCGGGAAAGGTTAAATCTCTTTTACCAGCAACACATAAACCGGGAAATGATCGCTGTAACCGCCCATAAAGTTGTTGCCCACAAAACTTCTTAAGGGATAGCCCTTATAATTACCTTCCTGCTGCAACAAAAAAGGTTCATTAAAAACCCTGGTGATGTAATAACGGTAACCGGTCTGATTTTTATTCAGAAAACTCTGAGTCATAATTACCTGGTCAAACAGATTCCATTTGCCGCGGTAGGCCAGGGTACCCACACCATTCTTATAGAGCATGCCGGTGGCATTAAACAGCTGTGAGTCCTTTAACCGTTTTGGGTTTTCCCGGGCCTGCATAATGGAATAAACACTCTCGTCCACCGGATCGTCGTTCAAATCCCCCATCACAATGACTTTAGCCTTCGAGTCCAGTGCAGAGATGGAATCGACCAGAGAACGTGAAAGCCTGGCGGCGGCATTTCTGAAGGGACTGCTGCGGTCTTCGCCCCCGCGACGGGAAGGCCAGTGATTAACGATAAAATGCATCGGTTCCCCATCGAAAATCCCCGAAACCACCAGTTGATCGCGGGTATAGGTGCGCTGGCCCGACTCATTATGCAGGATCAATGAAACCGACCGGGAGTTGGTGAGGTGGAAATAACGTGGCTGGTAAAGAAGGGCCACATCCACCCCCCTGAGATCGGGCGAATCGTAATGAACAATTCGAAAATTCATGGAGGCCAAATGAGGAGAGGCGATCAAATCTTCCAATACCCTCCGGTTTTCAATCTCGGATAATCCAATAATGGCGGGGCCGGGAATATTCTCATGCGAACCCAACCTGGAGATCACCGTGGCCATTTTATCAATTTTATACCAATAACGCTCCGAAGTCCATCTCTTGGGGCCTCCGGGCGTAAATTCCACATCGTCAACATCGGGGGCATCAATGGTGTCGAACAAATTTTCCAGGTTATAGAAAGCCACAATCCCTGCTTTCATTTTCTGAGCCGACACCTCTGGTCCCATGCACAAAAAAAGCACTAAACCACAAAAGAGTATTACGGCTTGCTTTAATAATCTCAGGAACATATTTTAATTCGGTTTTAGTTAATCTAAACTTGCTTATTACTCAAATATAGTTGATTTCTCCCAAATATGAACCGCTTTAATAAAGAAGCTTTTAGCCAAAAAGTAACATTTTTTAAATTTTGTAGTCTAAATATTTTCCTCTAGATTTATAACTCAACACCAAGTAATTATAAATACCCATAAAGACTGGGCTTCCATGATCCATTAACAAAACAAAACATAGAATATAAACGTTAGCCTGAACCAAACCCATCTGCTACAATGAATAAACGCCTTCATTTTTTTATAATCACGATACTATTCCTCTTCTCTTTCCCCTTGGCCTATGGTCAGCAATCAGGCATAAAGGGAAAATTAAGAGATAATTCTTCCGGAAATGGCATCCCCGATGTGACCATAAAAGTTTCCGGGCAACCTATTGAGGCCACCTCAATGGCCGATGGCACGTTTACCCTTTCTGCGCTGTCGGGTGGCCAATACCAGATCCTCTTTATGCATCCCGGCTATAATCCTCATTCGCTGGAGATAAACCTGGCGGATGATGAAATTAAGGATTTAGGGGATGTTTTTCTGACCAGTCAAACGGTTGTGGAGGGTGAGATTCCGACGATCGATTTTCAAGGCAGTGAGGAGGAAGGGGACATTGCAGCTCAAAATATCGTAGGATTGATGGGGGCCTCACAAGATATTTATCTTTCCGAGTCGGCGTTTAAATTCAGTGCGGCTCGTTTTGCTGTTCGGGGTTTGGAAAACAGTTATACACAAACCTATATCAACGGGATCAATTTTAACGACCAGGTGCGGGGCCGATTCAACTACTCCATGATTGGCGGCTTGAACGATGCCGTTCGCAACAAGGACATCACCAACGGCACTGCCCCGTCCAGGTTTGGCTTCGGGGACCTGGGGGGTGTGAGCCACATCAACACCAGGGCCTCTACTTACAACCCCGGCGGAAAAGTATCCGCCTCCTACACCAATAGAAGTTACAGCCTCAGGGGCATGGCCACCTACTCCACCGGCCTGATGGAAAACAATCTGGCCGTAACCGGTTCCGTGGGCTACCGCTGGGCCGATGAAGGCTTTGTGGAGGGCACTTTTTACAACAGCTTCGGCTATTTCTTCTCCATCGAAAAACTCTTTGGCGCCCGCAATCAACATTCCCTCTCGTTTACGACTCTGGGATCACCTTCCCGGCGCGGTCAGCAGAGCGCCTCGTATCAGGAGGTGTATGATTTGGTGGACAACAATCTATACAATCCCAACTGGGGCTATCAAAACGGAAAGAAAAGAAATGCCAGGGTGGCCACCTCTTACGACCCCATAGCCATTTTATCCCACCACTGGCAACTCAACAACCATTCGGAGCTCACCACCGGCATTGGGTTCAGATACAACCAATACGGCACCACCGCCCTTAACTGGTACAACTCGGCCGATCCACGCCCCGACTACTACCGGTATTTGCCAGGCTACCAAAGTACGGACGAGATGAAGGCCCTTTACACCAAAGCCTGGCAAACCGACCCCACCACCAGCCAGTTGGACTGGGACAGGCTCTACAGTGTGAACATGGACCGGGAAAGAGGGCTCTATATGATTGAAGAAAGACACTATGACCTAAAGGAACTCACCTTCAACTCGACTTTCATAACCCATCCTAACGACAGGCAAACACTGACTGTGGGCCTGGAGGGGCGCACCACCCGGTCGCTCAACTATAAAACCGTCAACGACCTTCTGGGGTCACAATACTGGCTGGACGTGGATCAATTTGCCGAACGCGATTTCAGGGGCGATCCCGACATCATCCAAAACGACCTCAACAACCCCAACCGTCAGGTGAAAAAGGACGATGTTTTTGGGTATGATTACGACTTTTTCATCCACAGCGCCAATCTATGGATTCAAAATGAGTTTGCCCTCCCCCGCCTTGATCTCTACTACGCAGCCAAACTCTCCTATACAGGGTTTTACCGCCAGGGAAACATGAGAAACGGGCGGGCGGCCAACAACTCCTTTGGGAAAGGGAGTCAACACGACTTTCTGAATCAGGCTCTCAAGGCCGGCGGCCTCTACAAAATTACCGGTCGACACATGCTCTCTGTCAACGCCATTTATCAAACCAAGGCTCCATTGCCAAATTATTCTTACCTGTCGGCCCGCACCAAAGACAATGTGATTCCCGAACTCACCAGCGAAAGAGTCGCTGCCGCCGATCTCAGCTACCTCATCTCCACGCCTATCATCAATGGTCGCCTTACGGCCTTTCAAAGTAATTTTTACGATCAGAACGAGCTCAACAGCTTTTACCACGACAGCTACCGTACCTTCATAAATTATGTGATGACGGGAATTCGCAAGGTGCATCGGGGCATTGAACTTGGGGCAACCATTAACCTGACCCCCGAACTGTCTCTGGAGGCCATTGGAACCATCGCCGAATACAGATATCTTAACCGGCCCACCGGCTACATCACTTACGAGAATGCCAGCCGCCCCGACACGACCGAAACGGTTTATCTCAACAACTTCTTTTTGGGTGGCACCCCCCAAACGGCAGGAAGCCTCGGGTTAAACTATGCCCTGCCCAGTTACTGGTTCTTTGAACTCAACTACAACTACTTCGACAGAAACTACGTGGATTTAACCCCCGTGAGACGAACCCCCAGTGCGGTCAATTTCCAGGCCGATAATCAGGAAGAGCGAAACCGAAAGGTGGAGGAAATTGTTAATCAGGAGAAATATGAAGCGGGCGGAACGCTGGATTTCTCAATAGGCAAGTCCCTTCGCCTCGAAGGGGGATTATTCTTAAGCATCAACCTGAATGCCAACAACATCCTAAACAACACCTCCCTGAAAACCGGAGGGTATGAGCAGGGACGGTTTGACTATGAAAACTACGACATCAACAAATTTCCTTCAAAATATTATTACGCACAGGGCCGCAATTTCTTTTTCAACCTCGGTCTCCGATTTTAACCCTTCCTAAACCTGATAATAAGATGCAAACAACGATACGCCATAAATCGATTCACATGACCAACATAAGGAAATCGCTCATTCTTCTGATAATGCTAAGCATTGGCCTGGGCGGATGTCAGGATGAAAATTTTGATGCGCCCCCCCACGAACGCCCGGATTATGCCGGCGAGGCCACCATTTCTATCAAAGACTTCAAAACCAAACACAACGAGCTGCTCAAAAAGATTACCGACAACGACATTATCGAAGGGGTCATCACGGCCAATGATGTGTCGGGAAACCTCTACAAACAAATCTTTATCCAGGATGAGACGGGCGGCCTAATGGTGGCCATCGACCGCAACAACATCTACAACGACTTCAGGATAGGACAAAAGATATACATCGAAACCCAGGGTCTCTATATGGGCAAATATGGCGGGTTACCCCAGTTGGGTTATCAATATTCGAGAAACAACGACGACATATTTTCCATAGGCCAGATGACCTGGGAACAGGTAAAAACACATATTTTTAAAGAGGACTATCCCCAACCCGAGACCGTAATCCCAACGGTAATCACTTACAACGACTTCAACGAAGACAATTACGGCCGACTGATAAAGTTTGAAGGCATCCGGTTTGAGGACGCAGGCCAGATCTTTGCCTTTCCAACCACCGAGGGGAGTGTACAGACCCTTAACCGGATCATCCGGTTTGCCGACGACGACAGCAAAACCGTGACCGGCAGGATGAGCAGTGCCGCCACTTTTGCAGGCGACACCATCCCCTCCGGCATTGGCTCTGTTACCGGCATATTAACCGTTTTCAACAGCACCGTTCAGTTTCTGTTGCGCGACACGGCCGATCTTAACTTTGAACCCAATCCCGATGGATGGGGACTGCAAAACAGTCCCTGGACCGTGGCATATGCCTTGCAGAACATGGATAACAGCCAGTCGGGCTGGGTTAAAGGGTTCATTGTAGGAGCCGTTAAACCAGGCATCAACGACACCAACCCGATTGATAGCAACGACGATCTCTCCTTTGAAGGTCCCTTCCTAAACAACACCATTGTAATTGCCCAATCCCCCGATGAAACCAACTGGCAAAATTGCCTGGTGATAACCCTCCCTTCGGGATCGGCCATGCGGACCATACTTAACCTCAGCGACCATGAAGATAACATAGGCAAGGAGGTAGCACTGACAGGATCACTGGAAACGATTCTGGGAGCAGCAGGCGTGAAAGTCGCCACCGGAGCCTCCTCTGAATTTATGTTTGGCGGTGCCGGAGAAGAGATTCTGAATGCCCCCCTGACCAGCACCCTCGACCCCTTTACCGAATACAGTGTTACCGGTGATCAGAAATGGGTCATGGATTCGTATGGCTATGCCAAAATGACGGCGTTTGTCAATCCCAACCGGTACGCCAACGAAGACTGGCTCATCTCTCCTGCAATGGATCTTACGGAATACGATGCGGCACACGTCACCTTCGATCACATTTCCCGCTACGGAAACAACACACAGGACCATACCCTCTGGGTATCCTCCGATTACAATGGGGGCAATCCCGGCACAGCCACCTGGACCCAGGTCACCATCGCCAATTACTCTTCGGGGTCATCATGGACCGACTGGACCAACAGCGGCAACCTCAACATACCCTCCGGTTTCACAAACCAAACAAATATCCATATAGCCCTTAAATATCTGTCCACCACCAGCACAGCCGGCACCTGGGAAGTGAAAAACATGAAGGTCGTCAGCGGCCCGGGCGATGAAGGTGGAATCGTCAACCCTCCCGACCCGGGCACGGGGGATGGATCGAAAGACAGTCCCTATGACCTTCAGTCGGCCATAGACAATCAGGGGGCCACGGGCAGCTACTGGACCAAAGCCTACATCGTAGGAGCCGTAGACGACGGCAGTGGTTCCGGCATCAGCATCACCGACGATTCGAGGTTCACCGGCCCCTTCTCGGTGAGTTCGAACCTGTTGATTGCTGCCACATCCTCCGAGACCAGCTATGCCAACTGCCTGCCTGTTCAGCTACCTGTTGGAACCGTCAGAACAGCCCTAAACCTGGTGGATAACCCCGATCACCTGGGAAAAGAGGTTTTTCTTTATGGAACACTGGAGACTTATTTTGGGGTAGCCGGCATAAAAAATGTGACCGAATATGATATTGAAGGGGGCATCATCGATCCCGGGGCAGATGCCATCCTGAGTGCACCCTTCACCTCCGTTCTGGCACCCTTCGCAGAATACAGCGTTTTGGGCGATCAAAAATGGGCCCCCGACAGTTATGGGTATGCTAAAATGACCGGCTATGTGAATCCAACCAGCCACGAAAATGAAGACTGGCTCATCTCTCCGGCACTGGATCTCTCTGCCATCGACGCCGCTTACGTCACCTTTGACCATGTGAGCCGATACGGCAACAACACCACCGACAATACCCTTTGGATATCTTCTGATTACACCAGTGGAGATCCCTCTACGGCCACCTGGACGCAGATAATCATTCCCAACTACTCATCGGGCAGCACCTGGACCGACTGGACCAACACCGGCAACCTGAATATCCCTTCAGCGTTTGCCAACAAAAGCAATATTCATCTTGCCTTAAAATACCTCTCTTCCACCACTACCGCAGGCACCTGGGAAGTAAAGAATCTCCTGGTAAAAAGCGGGGAAGGCGACGATGATGGAGATGATGGAACGGTGGACCCACCTCTCCCGGATGCGCCACAAATCTTTCTCGAGACCTTTGGTGAAGGCACCTACACCTATCCAAACCGGCCTGTCATCGCCGATTTTACCGATTTTGACAATTCCGGGATCACCTACTCCGACCCCTCGGGCAATGCCGATGTGAGAACCACCTCCAGTTTAAATGCCCACGTGTGGATGCCCTCCAGCAAGGATTCACAACTTATCCTGGAGGGAATTGATATTTCCGGATCCAAAGATGTGAAACTGCAATTCGACTTTTCAGCCAATGGAGCCACCACCGCTGACAAAATAGTGGTTAAGATAAATGATGTGGAACAAAGCGTTCCGGGAACGGCCATTGCCGCTAATGTGTTCAGCACCATTGTGATTCAGGAAGTGATTACAGCCACCAGCCCACTTAAAATTGAGTTTGTGGCCACGGCCACCAACAACACCCTGGGTTTTAGACTGGATAATATAAAACTTACCGGGAATCCAAAGTAATTAACCAAACCGGAATGCCCCCCTATAACCCTATGGTTTTCGGGACTCTTAACAAAGACCGGAGACCATAGGGTAACCTAATAAAAGGCCCCATCTAAACGCTGAAATGACATTTACCCCCCGCCACCTGATCCTCATTTTTCTGCTAATCACCTCCCTGGGATTTGCTCAAAACCCCAATGGTTATTACAACAGTGCCAGTGGGAAAAAAAAGGACCAACTAAAAACCGCCCTGCATTACATTGTCCGTAATCACACGGTATTGGACTATGGCACTTTGTGGCTGGCTTTCAGAGAAACCGATCAAAAAGACAACGGGACGGTCTGGGATATGTATTCAAATTACATTCGCACTTTCAGTAGCTACGACCTGAATCGGGAACACTCTTTCCCCAAGAGCTGGTGGGGAGGGGACGTTAACGCCGCCTATACCGACCTCAACCACATTTACCCTTCCGATGCCGTGGCCAACGAGGCCAAAAGCAATTATCCCCTGGGGGAGGTGGGCAACAATCCCAGCTTTTACAATGGCGTTTCAACCGTTGGAAACAACCAGTTTCCAGGCTACACCGGGGTGGTGTTTGAACCCGCCGACACCTATAAAGGTGATTTTGCGCGTACCTATTTCTACATGGTTACCTGCTACCAGGATTATTACAATCAATGGCGTTACCTCTACATGATAGATGCCAATACCTATCCTGTTTTGAAGACCTGGGCGGTCAACCTGCTGCTGGAGTGGCACCGCGCCGACCCGGTAAGTGAAAAAGAACTGAATCGAAACGAGGCGGTATTCCTGCTGCAAAACAACCGCAACCCCTTTATCGATTATCCCCAGCTGGCCGAACATATCTGGGGAAACCTAATGGATGCAGACTTCATCATCGACACCAGCATCACCGAACCCGTTTTGGTGACCCCAACCAACGATACAGAGTTACAATTTGGCACCGTATTGAAAGATCATTCCCGGACCCTCACGCTATTTGTCAAGGGACAAAATCTAACAGGAAATCTAAGTGTGTTGTTGTTCGGTACCCATCGCGATCAATATGCGGTCAACACCACTGCCATTCCGGCCGTACTAGCCAACACCGATCAGGGATATGAACTGGAAGTAACCTATTCACCCACCACCATCAGTGAGGCCCACACTGCCAGCCTGGTTATTTACGATGGCGGCCTGACCGGCAGCATTGAAGCCAGCTTATATGCCCGAAGCATCGCCGAAGAATCCATCACCCCACCGGTAGCTCTGGAAGCCTCCAATATTTCGGCCACCGGTTTTAGAGCCAATTGGCAGGTCACCCCAGAAACCGACAGCTACACACTTGAGATATTTGCTCAACAGGCTGGCCAAACCACACTCATCCAAACCATTTACGACCTTGAAAGCAACTATTACGACGTTACCGGGTTGGATGAAGGAATAGCCTACAGCTATCGAGTACGGCGGGTGGTAAGTGAATGGATCACCGACCCCTCGGAGCTCATCCTGGTTACCACGACCACCCAAATTGGCAAAACAAACACAAAAGAGCACATCCAGGTTTGGACCAATCACCGCACCATCTATATTCAAAATCAAAGCACAGCACCCGAACGAATCTCTATTTTCGACGGGTCGGGCAGGCTTCTGAACGTTTACACGGCTTTAACCGGACTGAGAACCTTCCCCGCCCCCACCGGAGGCATTTACCTGATCGATGCAGGTGGGGATGTGCGAAAAATAGTGGTTACACAATACTAAAGAGAAGGGCTGACGGACCCTTAAAACAGGAAACACAGGGAAATATCTGCACATAGCATGGGTTTGGCCACAAATACTTATGCACCGCAAAGAGTGCCGATAAAGATCGGGCTATAAGCTCTTTAAATCAAAAAAACAAACCGCCCTCGTTGGTTCTTTATTTGGAATTTTGTAACTTAAGTACGTTTATCAATTCATTTCAACATTCATAATTCTTCTAACCCTTTAAACTGCTCTAATTATGAAACAAC
>JBFHFS010000075.1:0-21669 GCA_041583495.1 Marinilabiliaceae bacterium
ACCCACATTGAATCCCTGACGGGATTTTGACCTGATAACCCTAGCTGCCGTTAGAATCCTTTCGTGTGACAGAATCTTCTTCCGAACCAGGTTCGGGGAAGGCTATGAGAAAAGATTTTCTAAATAAATGGAAAATTGAACATTGAGCATTGAATATTCAATACCGAACACTCAATTTTAAAGAAAAATATTTCAAACATGAAAGATGCTTAATAAAAACTGTAGAATGGGTTAAAGATGGTTGAATTGTGCCGTAGGCACATGATATGGGTAGAATGGATATTATAAGAATGGAATTCCGTCCCGGATGGGACGGGACACAGGGTTGCCAATTATTCTGCTACCCACATTGAATCCCTGACGGGATTTTGACCTGATAACCCTAACTGCCCTTAGAATCCTTTCGTATGACAGAGTCTTCTCCAGAACCAGGTTCGGGGAAGGCTATGAGAAAAGATTTTTAACATAAATGGAAAATTCAAAATTGAACATTGAGCATTGAATATTCACCTTTGAATATTGACCTTTGAATATTCAATACCGAACATTCAATTTTCAAGTAAAAGATAAACAGAAGAAACCTCCCCCGCAAAAATCGGGAAAGGCTATCTGACCATCGAAAAACAAAATACAGACAGATGACAAAGTCAAAAAGAATTATTTCAAATGTACTGGCAATACTCTTATTTTCATCTCAGTTAAGCAGAGCAGAGGAACCGCCCAACATCATTTTTCTACTCACCGACGACCAGGTAAGCATTGCCACGGGTTGTTACGGGAACGACCAGGTTCAAACCCCCAACATGGATCAGCTGGCCGAACAAGGGGTTCTGTTTTTGAACCATTACAATACAACATCGATTTGCATGGCCAGCCGGGCCAATATCATGACCGGAATGTACGAATACAAAACCGGGACTAACTTTAACCATGGGCCAATGCATAAAGCGATATTTGAGAAATCGTATCCCGTTATACTGCGGAGAGCCGGATATTTCACCGGCTTTGCCGGTAAATTTGGGTTTGCCGTTTCCGATGGGACCAAATATTCAGATAATTCATGGGAGGTGATGCCGGTTGAGGCTTTCGATATGTGGGCCGGTGGTCCGGGGCAAACCAGCTATAAAACCAAAGAGAATAAGTACATCGCCAAATATGCTGATAATTACCCGCACAGTTCACGGGCATACGGTGCGTGGGCGGCCGACTTTTTCGAGCAAGCCAAACAGAGTGGAAAGCCATTTTGTATGTCCATCAGTTTTAAGGCGCCCCACCTGCCTTTTACGCCCGATGAATATTTCGATCACGTTTATGCAGGAAAAAAATACAAGAAACCTGAAAACTATGGGGCTGAAAATGCAACACACCTTGCACCACAAGCAAAAACCGGTCGCCAATACAACAGTTATGATTTTTGGCGCGAATCAGAGGAATCCTATCAGGAAGCCATTCAGAAATATAACCAGCTGATCCATGGGGTGGACTATGCCATTGGAATGATTCGTGAAGAACTCGAAAATCAGGGCCTTGCAGACAATACCGTCATCATTTTTACCGGTGATAACGGCTACAGCTGTGGCGCCCATAACCTGGCCGGGAAAGTACTTCCTTACGAAGAAGCCTCAAAATCACCACTGATCATTTACGACCCCCGGCTGCCCCAAAAAAAACGGGGCGTCAAAAGGGAAACCGTTACGGCCAATATCGATATGGCCCCAACCATTTTAAGTTTTGCCGGCATTAAAATCCCTGAAAATATGGATGGTGAGGATTTACGACCTTTAATGAAAAAGCCTACGGGAATTAAGCGAAAATCAATCACCCTGATGAATATGTGGGGCAACCAAGCCATTCAGGCCATGTCGGTGGTTACCAAAGACTGGAAATACATTTACTGGCAATACCAGGACCAGAAAATGAAACCAACCGAGGAACTCTTTAATGTGGGGCGTGACCGTTTGGAAATGGAAAACATGGCTGCAAATCCAAAATATTCCAGGACATTAAAAGAGATGCAAAAATTATACGATAAACATTACCAGGCCCTGGTTGAAAACAGCGTTGATTTTAATAATTATAAACCGTATGTGGACATATTTAAACGAAAATACTCCGGAGAATGAAACGTACAGATAAAACCTTTTTTACAATAATGGAGAATTGAACATTGACAATTGATAATTGAATATTCAATACCGAACACTCAATTTTAAACAAAAATATTTCAAACATGAATGATGCTTAATCAAAACTATACAATAGGATAAGGATGGTTGAATTGTGCCGTAGGCACATGATATGGGTAGAATGGGTATTATAAGAATGGAATTCCGTCCCGGATGGGACGGGACACAGGGTTGCCAATCATTCTGCTACCCACATTGAATCCCTGACGGGATTTTGACCTGATAACCCTAGCTGCCGTTAGAATCCTTTCGTGTGACAGAATCTTCTTCCGAACCAGGTTCGGGGAAGGCTATGAGAAAAGATTTTTAACATAAATGGAAAATTGAACGTTGAACATTGACAATTGAATATTGTAAATTCAATTCAGAACATTCAATTTTCAAGAAAAAGATAGAAACACTAAAACCTTATTGATATTTTTGCTCCAAATATTTATCATTCCCATTTGAAAAGACAGAAATAAACTCCGAAAAAACAAATACCGACTTTTAAATCCCAAGCACCTGAAAACTATGAAACAGAAATTATCTTCAACCACCCAAAGGATGGCCGTTATACTGCTCACCATTCTACTCAGCTATTCCTGCATATTTAAAAATAAATCCAGTAAAGTTGTAACGATAGAAAGTGCCCCTGCCAGCTCGGTTCAATTTACCTATACCGATGTGACCGGCATTGGAGTCGATTCTGTGTACAACCGACGCGACAATAGTGATGTGTTAAAGGTGGGCAACAAATACTATGTCTATTATTCAAGGATGAATAAGCCCAGAGTCGCCGGCTATTGGGCCACTATCTGGTATGCCACCTCCGAAGATGAAGGCCATAACTGGAAGGAACAGGGCATGGCACTGGGACTGGGAGCCAAAGGATCTTTCGACAGCCATTCGGTATTTACCCCCAACATCCTGGAATACAACAAAAAATATTACTTGTATTACACTGCCGTGAAACCCACACCGGGCACAACCGACAACAGCTTTGAAAATAACTCGACCAACGATTTCACCGCCATCGGGTTGGCCGTTGCCGATAGCCCCGACGGCCCCTTTGTTCGGGTTGAAAACAACCCGGTGTTAACCATTTCAAAAGATTCGGCTGACTTCGACAGTTATCGGGTGGACGATGCCAGCCTATTGGTCCGCGACAATAAAATCTGGCTCTATTATAAAGGCAGATCTATTATTCATGGGGAAAAGGGCTGGAGATTTACCCAAATGGGGGTCGCCTTTGCTGACAAACCGGAAGGACCCTTTATTAAACACCCTTCCCCGATTCTGGAAAAAAGCCACGAAGTCCTTATCTGGAATCAAGACGGAGGCGTCGCCTCTCTGGCCTCGTTCGATAAGTCCATTAACCTGGCACCCGATGGGATTAACTTTGCCCCTATCCACAACAAGCTGGTTAATATTCCTTCGGCACCCGGTTTATATCGCCCAAGCTTAAGCGATGAGGGTAGAGATACGCCGATTCCCGGCTGGGGAATCTCCTTAACCACTAAAAAAGGGCCTCATTTCCATCGCTTCGAAATGATAGAAGAATAGGTTTGGCCAAAATAAATGATTCAAAAACCACTTGAATTCCCCACAATAATGAATAAGAGTATTCAGATTGTATTTCTAAGTTTTTTTATTGCGCTAAGTGCCTGTCAGCAAAAAAAACAGGTGTTTAGCTCCATCCCCCGGGTCATTGAGTTAAAAACCTTTGACAAAAAGGGCTTAATAACTGTCGACAATCAAGACTTTGTGCCCGATTCAAACGGAATCATTGCTGATATCAGACTAAAATTAGAACCTTTTGAGAAAGGGGTTTATTTTCGGCCTTTTTCAGGAAAATTAGCTTCTGGAAACCGGGTTGAACCACTTTGGTTCTCAGAAGTTTCAGATTTAAGTGGTTATAAAAAAGTCGCCCCCAGAATGGATGACTTTTTGGATCTTGGCGCTTTTTTAATGTTCAAAAAACCCTCGGGTAATTACCTGGCATTATTACCCGTCGTTTCGAACAGGATTGGAAATACTTTTACCATCCGCGACAATTCAATCTATTTAAGGGTGGCAACCTATGGAACAAAAACGGAGCATACGAAAGCTCCACTATTGGCCTATGCCGAAGCGGATAACCCTTACGAGGCCACCCGCTTGGCCTGGGAGCTGGCCAAAAATGCCGAAGGGGTAAAAGGAAATGTGAATTGGCGGTCGGAAAAAAACTACCCCGAACCCTTTAAATACCTGGGCTGGTGCTCCTGGGAACACTTCCGGCAAAACATCAACCAACCCATTATCTCACAGGCCATTCAGGACCTAAAAAAAAGTGATATTCCCTTTCGATGGGTATTGGTCGATGATGGCTATCTGGATCAGGAAAAAGGCCGGTTGCTTTCGTTTGGAACCGATAAAAGCAAGTTTCCCAATGGCTGGGAGCCCATTACCAGCCAGAAGGATGATAAAATTAAGTGGATGGGCATTTGGAGAAACATGCAAGGTTATATGGGGGCCATTTCTCCCAATCATACCATGAAAAATCTGGACGAGCATATTGTCCGGGTCCAATATAACGGGGCTGAAAGATATATGCCCCGCCTTTCCCCCGAGTCGGCAGATGCCTTTTACCACGAGATGACTTCAGTAACCAAAGAGGCAGGTTTTGATATCCTTAAAGTAGATTTTCAGTCCGACAATTATTTCTACAACAAGGGCTCGGAAAATGCCATTTACGGAGTACACCTCAACAATTCAGCTTTGGAAGAAAATTGTGTCGACCAAAAGCTCCACCTGTTAAATTGTATTGCACAACAGAATTTCAACGTGTTTAACCAACGGCACTCCTGTGTTATACGGGGGAGTGTGGATTATAAAACCACCATGGATCGGACCGATGTAACCATCGTGCAAAATTTTACCAATGCCTTCTGGTTAGGGCATCTGCATTGGGTAGATCAGGACATGTACCATTCCAGCTTTAAAGAAACAGCCCGGTTAATGGCGGTTTGCAGGGCCGTTTCGGGAGGCCCTGTTTATTTGTCGGATGAAACCAAAAACATGGATGACACCCATCTGAAACCCATCATTTATAACGATGGCAAGATAGTGGGTACCCTGGCCCCGGGCGTTCCATTGCCCGAAAGTATGATGCAGGATCCCTTTTTCGACCATCAGGCATTCAGGGTTATCGCTCCTCTTTCAAACCAATCGGCCGCTATTTTGGCAGTTAATTTAAATCGAGGCGAAACCGTAAAATCTTCAATCTCAGTTAAAGATTACCCTTTTGCCGCGGCTATGTTGCAACCTTCAACGGGACTTTGGGAGTGCCCCCAGGAGGGCCTGATTATTTACGACAGCTATAACCAAAAAGCGGAGGTCCTTGATAATACTTATCCATTTGAATTAGAAGCCCGGGAAGAACGTCTTTTTCAACTGAGCCCCATTACCCAGGGTTGGTCGGTTATTGGGAGACCCGATAAGTACCTGTCGGCGGCAACATTTGAACTGTTGGAGGTCTCAACGAGTGCCTTGAAAATAAAACTTCACGAAGATGGTCCTTTGCTTATTTGGAGCAGGGATAAAAGGCCTGAATCCATTAATTTTGAATTCGAAGCAATGGGCAATGGGCTCTGGAAAGGAGAATTAAAAAATCCTGAATTCACCAAAACGTATTCCATCAAGACACTTGATTATTAATAATTTTACAACCCGGATACAAACCCGCGCAGAAATAAAGATGCCTTCTGTTATTGGCGAAGCCTGCAACAGAAGTGACAAATTTCAAATTGCCCATCCCAAACCTGATGTGGCATATGGCCAATCCCCTCCCCAACGATCTTTCAATAGAGGGCATTTTGCAGTTTAAAAAATCATGCAAATGATTGAAATATTTGTGCAAAAAGAATATCAAAAGGCCATTGCACGAATAATACCAACCCGATTAATAAAAAAATAGGATCTTTATACAAAACAGAAACAGTCCTCCCAAAATCCAGGGCAGACCCACGCGTGACGACGGAACAAAGATTGACAAGAATATCAAACAATTGGAGCTGATGAAGAAAATAGTTGTTTATACATTACTGATCACCCTCACAATAGGCTGCGTCAATCCAAAGAACCAAAATAAACAACCCAACATTATTTTTCTTCTCTCCGACGATCAAAGGGACAACACGTTTGGTGCCATGGGGCACCCATACATCCAGTCACCCAATGTAGATAAGCTCATTCAACAGGGGGTAAGGTTCGCGAACACCTATATTGCCGAGCCTATCTGTTGCCCCAGCCGGGTCGCCCTGTTTACCGGAATGAATGAACGAATGAGCGGCGTTGGCTTTACCTCTTCGTACAAATTAACCGACCAACAATGGAGCCGTAGTTATCCTGAACTGTTGCGACAAAATGGCTATTTTACAGGGATGATTGGCAAGTTTGGGATCGAATATTACACCTTCAAAGGGAAAGCCTCTACAAAATTTGATTTCTGGAAAGCCCATGACGGATGGGCCAAATTCTGGCCAAAAACCGCAAAAAACTGTTCTGAATATTTTGACTCGGGTGAGGACATCATTACCCCTGTAATGGGCGAAAGCATCGAGGATTTTTTAGAAACGGCTCCGGCCGATAAACCATTTTGCCTGTCGGTAAGCTTTTCGGTACCCCACGGGAGTCAGGTTAAATCGATGTACCCCGGGAACAAGGCTGCTGAAGATTGTATGATACCCGCCAATGAATATGAGAAATTAAAAGGACATCCATTCTACGATACCCTTTATCGCGATGCCGGCATTCAAATACCCGCGGAAACGGCTACGGATCCTTATGTCAATATCCCTTTTAACGTATTGAATCAGTATAAAGGGCGCGCCAACAAAATATACAATTACGACTACAATCCCACTTCATGTTACGAGCACCACATACGCTATTACCAAATGATATCGGCGATGGACAAAGTGATTGGCGACATGGTGCAATCCTTAAAGGACAAGGGGTTAAGTGAAAATACCATCATCATCTTTGCCAGCGACCATGGTTTGCTCATGGGTGAGTACGGAATGGGCGGCAAAGCCCTTTTATACGACCTGACCACCAAAATCCCTTGTTTTGTCTACGACCCACAATTACCTGATAATAAAAGAGGTATAATAAATAAAAATTTAGTCTCCAGCATGGATATCCCCTCTACCATCCTGGACTATGCAGGCATCACCCCTCCCGATAATATGCAGGGAACCAGCCTGAGACCCTTGATAACGGGTGCCAAAACAACATGGAGAGAGGAAATATTTTTGGAAAGCATGTATACCGGTCGAGGAAACCCTGTTTGTGAAGGGATGCGAATGGGAGACTGGAAATACATCCGTATGTTCCAGATCAAAAAAGGAAAATATTCCGAACAAGATATCGATTTCAGTTCCAGAAAACCCGACTTTGAACAACTCTTTAACCTAAAGAAGGACCCCGAAGAGATGACCAATTTAATCAGTGATTATGAGGGGACTGAAATCCTCACCAAATTGCGAACTAAAACCGCCAATACCGCTGAAAAGCTTAATACTGAAAGAGCAAAGTATAAACAATCCACCCCCACCGAACAACGGTAAAAGCATTTAAACAGGCTTTTTACCATCGGCCAAAAAAAACAGCAAAATGGATAGACGCAAATTTTTAACACTCACAGCCGCCGCCGGAGCAGGCTCCCTTCTGCTTCCGGGTTGCTTAGGCAAAGCAACTCAGAACATCCCGCTTTATTTGCAGGATTACAAGGATATCTATGCAACCGATCCGCGCAAGGCAGCCATCCAATGGTTTAAAGATGCCCGGTACGGCATGTTCATTCATTATGGCTTATATTCTCTCCTGGGCCGTCACGAATGGGTGATGCGAAATGAAAAGATTCATGTGGCCGATTATGCCAAACTGAAAGACCGGTTTACCGCCGATAAATTCGATGCCGATTTCATTACCGACCTGGCACTGGAAGCAGGCATGAAATACATTAATATCACCACGCGTCACCACGATAGCTTCTGTTTGTGGGACAGCAAATACACCGATTTTAAAAGTACCAACTCACCGGCCAAAAGAGATCTGGTGGCCGAGCTTTCGGAACAATGTAACAAGAAAGGACTGGCCTTGTTTCTTTACTACTCCCACGGTCGCGATTGGCGACACCCACATGCCCCCAACAACGACAAATGGGGAGGTGCAGCACGGCCCGACTACGAAACACCCGAACCTTTTTACAAGTATGGCGAAGAACACGATTTAAATATCTACCTGGAATTTATGTCCAACCAAATCAACGAATTGCTGGAGATGTTTTCTCCCATTGCAGGGATCTGGCTCGATGGATATTCCACTCCCGCCTCGGGCGATGTTTCGCTTTTTAAACTTCAGCAATTGTACGATCTGGTGCACTCCAAACAAGACCAGGTTCTGGTGTCTTATAAACAAGGATTGACAGGGACCGAAGATTTCCTTGCTCCTGAGCGTAAATACAAAAAAGGAGAACAAATTGAGAAACCCCTTGAAATCTGTGACCATTTGCAGCGTAAAGGCTGGGGATATATGGCTTCGGAGGACGGAAACCATAAAACAAAGGAGGAAGTCATTCAGATGCTTAAAAAAGCCGACAGCTACCCCGCAAACCTTTTACTTAACACAGGGCCGCTCCCCTCAGGTGAGATGCATCCCGAGGACGTAAACGTGTTGCGCGAAGTGGGCCGGGAAATTCAAACCAAAGGATGGAAGGGGTTATTAGCCTGAAACGAGCGCTCAAAAATCAGGAAAAATAATTCTCAAACATCTGATCCGTTCCGGCGGGAGAAAGATCATTATTGGTAACTCTTCCTCTCTCAGGCCCGGAGAACACCTATAAAACAAAACGCAACTATAACACAATGAAAATGAAAGGTTTATTTTTAATTCTAAGTTTATTTTTGTTCGCCCACGCCTTTGCAGGTGACCTTCGTCTGGGGTCACCCTTTACCGAGCACATGGTTCTGCAGCGCGATATGCCCATTCAGGTTTGGGGGGAAGCAACCCCCGGTTCTTCGGTAGCGGTTAAACTGGGGGCCCATTCCATTAGGGTATCAGCCAATTCCAGCGGCCATTGGAAGGCAACCCTCCCCAAACAAAAAGCGGGAGGCCCTTTTTCTTTTTCAGTAAGCTCGAACGAAGAATCGGTTGCATTTACCGATGTGATGATTGGTGAGGTATGGATTTGCTCGGGCCAATCCAATATGTTTATGTCGTATAAGGGAATTACCGACCTGGAAGAATTGGTCCCCAAAGCAAAAAACATCCGAACTTTTAAATTTAAAAATACCGTTGCGTTCAACGAACAGAAATACATTGACGGACAATGGGTTGAAGAAGTCCCCAACAGTGCCACCGCTTTTGCCTTCGCTTATTTTCTGGAAGCCGAAGCTAAGGTGCCTGTAGGAATTATTTTAACCTGCTGGGGAAGCTCATCCATTGAAGGCTGGATGCCTCGCGACATGACCGAACAATTGCCGCATTTCCAAAAAATAATGACAGACTTTGATGCCGATGCCGATAAGAAGGCAAAAATTGACAGCATATTAACCGTGAAGGAAAGATCCACTCGTGGAGATATTTTTTTACGTACCCAGCCCAACATCATCTACAATGCCATGATGAAACCCTTTGCCCCCTATTCGTGCCGGGGAATCGTCTGGTATCAGGGGGAAGCCAATGCCAACAAAATCCCCTCCATGTTGCAGTACGGACAAACCCTTCCCCTGTGGATTCAACGCCTGCGCGAGGAATGGAACCAAAAAGAGTTTCATTTTCTGGGCGTGATGCTTCCCGGTTTTGGAGGCATGTTAAAACCACGCGCGTTAACCGATAGCCTGATGGAGAGTCCGGAAGCACCCTCCTGGGCCTGGATGCGTGAATCGCAATGTAAGGCACTGGAATTACTCAACACGGCCATTGCCACCACCATCGATCTGGGATTAAAAACCAACATTCATCCCAAAGATAAACTGCCCGTGGGAAAAAGATTGGCTTTGCTGGCCAGCCAAACCACCCTGGGCAATAAAATGGTGGCCGATGGCCCGGTATTGAAAAAAATATCGCAAAAAAGGAACACCCTGGTCCTGTCATTCGAAAACGCCAAAGGACTGAAAACCAAAGATGGAGAATCGCCTAAAGCCTTTTGGGTGGCCAACGATTCCGGGCAATGGGTTCGGGCTGAAGCCCAAATAAAGGGGAAAAAAGTGATTTTATCTTCGCCCGAACTGGAACATCCGTTGTTTGTGCGTTATGCTTTTGCGGCCATGCCCAAAGTGAACCTGATAAACGGAGCAGGATTGCCCGCCCGCCCCTTCCGAACCGACACTTTTGATCCTCCCTCAGGGAAATAGGAACCCCGGGCAGGATAACCCAACAATTGGAAAAAACTAAGGTGTAAAAAAATTATGAGCATGCTGCAACCAAGACCTCTCAGCTGGATTTATCTGGCCTTTATATGTCCTCTTTTCGCCGGGGCACAGTCGATAAATATCGACCCCACCGATTACCGGCAAACCATTGATATGATGGGAGGTGACATGGAGCGCAGTGCCAACGCCATTCAAAGTGCAAAAAATAAGGACGAAATAGTGGATTGGGCATTTAAGGATATTGAGTTCAACACTTGCCGGGTTCAGTTCGATAAAAACCAGGAACTAGTTGAAGGCACAAAAAACTGGGACTTTTACACCAAACAGATTGCCTCCATGAAAATGGTCAAGGCAAGCAATCCGAATATAAAATTCTTCGCTACCCTGAGAACCGACTACGATGGATATGGCGACAACAACAACCTGCCCGATTGGTTTTGTAATTACTCCACCAAAGAAATTAAAACCGATAAGTTTGGCGTTTTTCTTGCCGACTATGTGGAGTATATGAGTCAGCAAGACCTTCCCATTTCCTATTTGTCGATTGTAAAAGAGTGGGCCGGTTATGTTCCCGCTGAGGTGGCCAAAGAGGTAATCGTGAAACTAAACAGCGAATTAGAGGCCCGCAACATTGAAAAACCGTTAATCATCGACCAGGGATTCTGGAGTTTAAGCAAGGGAATTTCCTATTTAAACACCATAAGCCAACTGGTTAGCAAGGACTTATATTACGCCTTCTGTTCTCATAACTATAATAACGAGGACGAAACAAAATGGAATGCATTCGTCAACGCCGCAACCAATCTGGGCTTGCCCGCCTACAACGATGAAACGGGTGGCGGCTACGGAGGGCCTACCTCCGGGGTGGAGCCTGAGATTGCCAAGCCCCTGGAGGCTTATATCGAGAAATGTGTGGCGTATAAATCGGGGTTAAAAGGCGAAATATTCTTCGAGATCTGGTCGCGCGGCATCAATAAGGAAACCCGGGCCATCTATTACCCTTGGGGAGGCATCGGCACCCGAATGCGCGGTTATTACATCATGAAACTGTTTGCCAATAATATTTTGAATTCAAAATATGTTCCCTCAACCATTTCTTCGATGCCCGAAGTCTACTCTATGGCCTTTCGTCTGGAGAATAAGCTGGTGGTTTGGGTGATTAACAAAAGTACCACAGCCTATAATTCAGTCCCCGTTTCCCTAGCGGATGAAACCATAAATGGGCTGGTAACCAGAACCTACTGGACAACAGCCACGCCCATAACAGGCTCAACCACTGATTTATCTGCGCAAAACAATAATTTTCGAGCGGATATTGCCGGCGAAAGCCTGAATTGCTACCTCTTTAATGTGGAAACCCCCACTTCAGTAAATGAGGTGGAAAAGAACGATCTTCTTGTCTATCCCACTTTGGTGGAAAATGGCAGGATGGCGATTAACCCTGATTACCAGACATCTCACCTTCAAATATTTGATTTGAACGGAAGAATAACCAAAGAGCTGCAGGGTGGAAATAATGAAATCAATGTTTCCGGGTTGAACCCGGGAGTATATTTCGTAAGGCTTGCAATGCCCAATAAACAACTAACGCAGAAAATAATAATTGAATAACGAAAAGTAAAACACACCTATCATGGTTAGAATCGGATTTGTTTGGCTTGTCTGGATGGCAATTTTATCCAATGTTGCAGCTCAGGAATGGAAAAACCCTGCAGTGGTTGGCCTTAACAAAAAGGCCCCCGGGGTATGCTCGGTGCCTTTTGAAAATAAGGAGACTGCAGCAACTTTCGATTTACAAAAATCGAAATGGTATAAATCATTAAACGGAAGCTGGAAATTTAACTGGGTAAGGAAACCCGCCGACCGGCCAATGGATTTTTTTCAGACCGGCTTCGACGACTCAACCTGGGGCACAATAAAGGTCCCCGGAAACTGGGAGCTGCAGGGACATGGGATCCCCATGTACATGAATCACCCTTTCGATTTTTCGCCCAAAAAGACTCCGGTCCCCCCGTTTATGGATTTCATCAGCGACGATTACAATCCGGTGGGTTCGTACCGCCTCCCTTTCACCATTCCTCAGGGATGGGAAAACCGCCAGGTATTTATCCATTTTGGCGCCGTAAAATCGGCCATGTACCTTTGGGTAAACGGCCGGAAGGTGGGCTATAGCCAGGGCTCAAAAACCCCCGCTGAATGGAATATTACCCAATACCTAAGCGAAGGGGAGAATACCCTGGCCGTGGAAGTGTATCGATGGTCGGATGGCTCCTTCCTCGAGTGTCAGGATTTTTGGCGCATCAGCGGAATTGAACGCGATGTTTACCTGTATTCCACTCCCTCGGTTCGGGTTCGTGACTTCATGGTTATGGCCTCACTCGATGAAACCTATACCCATGGAATTTTTAATCTGGAGGCTGAGATTGAATCTGCTTCAGGCAATGGTGAAGCTGTAAATGTGGAATATTTACTCAAGGATAAAACGGAAGAATTCAGCGGCAATCTCAACTTAAAACTTAAAAAGGGGAAAGGGGTTGGTTCATTCCAAACGGAGATCGCCAACGTAAAGAAGTGGTCGGCCGAACATCCCAACTTGTACGATCTGTTCATCACCTTAAAAAACAAAAAAGGGGAAACACTCGAAGTGCACAGCTCTAAAGTGGGTTTTAGAACCTCCGAAATAAAAAACGGCCAGCTCCTGGTAAACGGGAAAGCGGTTTTGGTGAAAGGCGTTAACCGCCACGAACACGACCCCATCACCGGGCACTACATTACCCGCGAAAGAATGGAACAGGATATCCGCCTGATGAAACAGTTCAACATCAACTCGGTTCGTACGTGCCATTATCCCTCCGACCCCTATTTTTACTTCCTTTGCGATAAGTACGGCTTGTATATCTGCGACGAAGCCAACATCGAATCACACGGAATGGGTGCCGCTCAGCAGGCTCCTTATCAACTGCCTCACATTGCCGACCTGCCCGAGTGGGAACTGACCCACCTCGACCGCATCAAAAGCATGTACCAACGCGACAAAAACCACCCATCCGTAATCGTTTGGTCGCTGGGCAACGAAGCGGGTGATGGCTGCAACTTTGAAGCAGGATACGCATGGCTGAAAGAAAATGATTCTCGTCCCGTGCAGTTCGAACAAGCCAGCTTGCGCAAACATACCGACATCTACTGCCCCATGTACGCCACCCAATGGGAGCTGGAGAATTATGCCCTGCAACCCGGCATTTATCGCCCCGCAATTATGTGCGAATATGCACACGCCATGGGCAACAGCGTGGGTAACTTAAAAGATTACTGGGAGACCATCGAAAAATATCCGGCTCTTCAGGGAGGTTTTATCTGGGATTGGGTAGATCAGGGCATCGCTGCCAAAAATGAGGCCGGTGAAGATTATTTTGCCTACGGCGGCGACCTGGAACCCGAAGGCTCGCGCAACGACAATAACTTCTGCCTGAATGGCCTGGTGGGTCCCGACCGCAAACCAAATCCACACATTTATGAGGTAAAAAAAGTGTATCAGAATGTGAGTGTATCGGCGATAGATGTGCAGAATGGACTTTTCGGGATTCACAATAAATTCTTTTTCTCCAACTTAAACGAGTACGATTTCAACTACGAAATTCTGGCCGATGGAAAGGTGATTGAAACAAAATCAGTTGGGTCAATTTCGGTTAATCCACAGGCGAAAAAAGAGCTTAAAATTGACCTGGATAAGGTTAAAAACGACGGTCGCGAGTACTTCGTCAACTTCTACTTCTGTCAGAAGGAAGAAACAAAGATGCTTCCCAAAGGACATGTGGTGGCAGCCGAACAAATACTGCTAAAACAAGGAGGCATCAAGCCGGAAACCAGCAGCGAAGGTAGCCTGCAACTTACCCAAAGCGACTCGGAACTTAAATTAGAAGCCAATAATATGGCCATTACCTTCAATAAAACAGAAGGAATCCTCCAATCCCTTATATTTCAAGGTCAAACGTTGATTTCCCAAGGACCCAAGCCCGATTTCTGGCGTGTGCCCACCGACAACGATTATGGGTATGGCCTGGTGAAAAAAATGGGCATCTGGAAAGAGGCCAACGCAGACGCCACAGTCAAAAAATTTGAGGTAAAAAATGTAGCGCCCAATAAAGTAATTGTAAAAGTAGAAAAACAACTGCCCAAGGTTAACCTTACCTATTTCACGGAATACCATGTCTTTGCGTCGGGTTTAATTGAAGTGAAAAACGCCATCATACAGGCGCCCAACGTAAAAAAACCAAACATCCCCCGGGTGGGTAACGAGTTGGTAATTAACGCATCACTTAACAATGTGGAGTGGTACGGCCGTGGCCCCTGGGAAAATTATACTGACCGTAATTCATCGGCCTTTGTGGGCATTTATGCCAACACCGTCGACGGGCTCTATTTCCCTTACCTCCGGCCGCAGGAGAATGGTTACCGCACCGATGTTCGCTGGGTGAAATTCCAAAACGACCAGGTGGGCATTACCGTCACCGGAGCACCGTCGATATGTTTCGGAGCCCAATATTTCAAAAAGAGCGATTACAACAACCTGGCCGACAAAAAACAAAATATGCAGCATCCCTTCGATCTGAAAAAAAGAGATGAGATTTATCTGAACATCGACTATCGGATGATGGGCATTGGTGGCGACAACAGCTGGGGCGATGAACCTCATTTGATTTATCAGCTGCCGCCTCACGAATACTATTACAACTATACCATTCAGCCTTTTAGCATAGAAGATTAAATTTTAGATTAAGATGATTGAATCAGGTGGA
Organism: Marinilabiliaceae bacterium; assembly: GCA_041583495.1. Classification (GTDB taxonomy): domain Bacteria; phylum Bacteroidota; class Bacteroidia; order Bacteroidales; family Marinilabiliaceae; genus JBFHFS01. Next base: position 15,382 of record JBFHFS010000075.1, read on the forward strand.
TTGATAATACAACTAATTGAACCCGGGATAACCGGATTCTGAGGCTCTCATCCCTTTACCCCGGGTTTCACCCGAGACTAATCATTTTTTCCCGGCTTTGCCGGATTTAACATGAATAACCCCGTATGAAATGCGGGGGCATAGGAACACAGCAGAGGAAATAGTCCCTTTCTTTCAGGATAACTATCCTGATCCAGGTTAGGGGACCTTTGCAAATAAAATATTTAATATGAAGAATTACCGGAGGCAGCTTTTATTTGCCGTTTTATTCCTGCTTGCCAATAACCTGTTGTTTGGGCAGCAAAAACCTAACATTGTTTTCATCCTTACCGACGATATGGGCTATGGAGACGTGGGATGTTATGGACAAAAGACGTTAAAAACGCCCAACATCGACCGGATGGCAGAGGAAGGCATTCGCTTTACAAACCATTATGCCGGCAGTTCGGTATGCGCTCCATCACGCGGATCGCTCATGACCGGACGTGACCCGGGCCATTGCCGGGTGCGGGGAAATTATGAAACCGGCCCCCATGGCTTCGGTGGCGAACTGGAGCTCCGTCCCGAAGATGTTACTTTAGCAGAAGTCCTTAAACGGGCCGATTACCAAACCGCCATCGTGGGTAAATGGGGCCTGGGAATGGATGGAACCACCGGAGAACCTAATAAAAAAGGATTCGATTACAACTACGGATTTCTCAACCAGGCCCATGCCCACAATCAATTCCCCGAATATTTGTTCCGCAATGGGAAAAAAGTACCTGTGCCCGAAAACCTGAATGACCAACGAGGCTACTTCACCAACGACATCTTTACCGATGAAGCCATACAGTTTCTTAGGACAAGAAATCAAAAACCCTTCTTCCTGTATCTGGCACTCGTCACCCCGCATGCCGAAATGCTCGTGCCCGAGGATTCTATATTCAACAGCTATAAAGGGAAATTTACAGAAACCCCGTTTGTCATGGGCACCCAGGGGAGCAACGGGAAAGACCCCCTGGGAACTTATCACTCGCAATCGCACCCCGAAGCCGCTTTCGCAACCATGATCACACGAATCGATCTGGATGTGCAACGCCTGCAGGATGAGCTGAAAAAACTCGGGATCGACGAGAATACCATCGTGATCTTCAGCAGCGACAACGGCCCCCACAAGGAAGGTGGCAACGACCCCTATTATTTCAACAGCAATGGTTCTCAACGAGGCATCAAACGCGATTTGTACGAAGGAGGAATCCGGATCCCCTTAATTGTTAAGTGGCCCGGGGTGATAAAATCAGGACAGGTGTCCGATCACCTCTCTGCCTTCTGGGATTTCCTGCCCACCTTTGCCGACCTTGCAGAGGTTTCAATAGCCGATGTACCCACCGAAGGAATCTCCCTGGTCCCTACCCTTCTGGGCAAACCCGATGAGCAGGAGCAGCACCCCTACCTCTACTGGGAATTTCATGAAGATAAATACTCCGTCCAGGCTGTCAGAAAAGGAAAATGGAAAGCCGTAAGGCACGATCCGGATGGAGTGGCCGAGCTCTATAACCTGCCTGAGGACCCAAAAGAAGAAAAGGATCTGGCTAACCAGTTCCCCAAAATAGTGACCCAACTGCAATCGATAATGGATCATTCCAGAACAGAGAATCCCTATTTCCGGTTAAAACGCAGCAAAGCGAATTAGAATATATACCTTACAGGGTTTTTTATACTCTTCTTCCCCCAAACCCCCAGATGGGGGCTTTAAGGGCTGAGCATGGTTTTGGGAAAGTGTTGGGTTGTGGGAATGATTTTTAAATTTTTAGGTTTTTTCCTTCGATCTCGCAAATCATCTTACCGCATCGCCCGCTCCCTGGCCTCCCCATGTGGGGAGGTTGGAGGGGAAGAAAAGAAAGGTCAAGCAAGATTAAGTGTATTTACAAAGCGCCTAATTCAAATAAAAAAATGAAGTCGGGTTTGGGCGAAGCGCCAATCCAACAACACATTAAAGGAAAAATACCTTATTAATCATCAGAATTACTTGCTATTGAAAAGGAATAATCAATTATCAAAGAGATATCAAAAATTCCTTTTGATAGAGAACTGAATGTGCCACAAAAAGGCCTTTATAACAAAGCCATATATTGTTAAGATAATGGAGATCAAGGAACGGGTAATATCTAAAAACCGAACAATCATGAGAAAACAAAATTTCACAGTTCGTTGTGCCAAAACAGCACTGGCTTTTGTGTTGGCTTTTATTTTACAGCCATCCCACACCAGTGCTCAGGTATCATTCGGCAATAGCCAAAAAATAAACAACGATTGGTACTTTACCCTTTCCGATCCCGAAAACGCCCTGGACGCCAACGTGCAAGGTAAAGATTGGCGGAGACTGGATCTACCCCACGACTGGAGTATTGAAGGCCACCTGAGTCCCTCGTTGTCGAGCTGCACCGGTTATTTGCCGGGGGGAATTGGCTGGTACCGAAAAGTCCTCGATCTCTCCGCCCTTCAAGCCGATGAAAAAGCCTATCTATATTTCGAAGGGGTCTACAACCGCAGCGAAATATATATTAACGGGCAGCTTGCAGGCCAACGACCCAATGGCTACATCTCGTTTTTATACGACATAACCCCGTTTATCAGGCCATCAGGGGAGAATGTGGTGGCCGTAAAAGTGGACCACAGCCGCTCAGCCGACTCACGGTGGTACACTGGCTCGGGTATTTATCGCGATGTCTACCTGGTTACCTCCGGCAAAGTGCATTTCAACCAGTGGGGCGTCAGTTATACCACTCCACAGGTCAGCACCCAAAAAGCCACCGTTGAGGTGAAGATGGAGGTGAAAAATGAAACCGCCCAAATTCAGAAACTGAAACTGGTGAATGTTTTAATAGATGCCCGGGGCAAAGAAATCGCTGCTGCAAACCAATCCATCACTCTCGAACCCAACGCCTCCCTGATCGAAAGCTCACAGCTAAAGGTAATAAATCCCATCCACTGGGATCTCGAAAATCCTTATCTCTACAGTCTGCAAACCCGGATTGAGAAGGATGACAAAACCATAGATAAAACAGTCACCAAAGTGGGCATTAGAACCTTTCATTTCGATGCCAACAAGGGATTCTTCCTCAATGGCGAGTCGATGAAAATTAAGGGCGTTTGTATTCATCACGATGCGGGTTGCCTCGGCAGCGCCGTCCCTAAGGAGGTCTGGGAACGACGCTTACAAACGTTAAAAAATCTGGGATGCAATGGCATCCGGATGAGCCATAACCCCCAGGCCCCTGATGTATACGATTTGTGCGATGAGCTGGGTCTGCTGGTGATGGACGAAGCCTTCGATGAATGGGAATTCCCCAAACGCAAGTGGCTTACCGGATGGAACAAAGGAACCCCCGGCTACGAAGGATCCTACGACTTTTTTGAGGAGTGGAGCAACCGCGATGTTGCCGACATGGTGAAACGCGACAGAAACCACCCTTCCATCATCATGTGGAGCATCGGTAACGAGGTGGATTATCCCAACGATCCCTATTCGCATCCGGTGCTGGATCACGGTAAGATCAATCAAAAGGTGTATGGCGGTTACCTACCCGACAGCCCCCAGGCCCGGCAGCTGGGAGTCATCGCCAAACGACTCTCGGCAGAAGTCCGTAAAAATGATACTTCGCGCCCGGTAACCGCCGCTCTGGCAGGGGTGATCATGTCGAACGAGACCGAATACCCCGGCTGTCTGGATATTGCCGGATACAACTACACCGAAAATCGCTACGATCTGGATCACGAAAAATATCCCAACCGGGTCATCTACGGAAGCGAAAATTCGCACAGCCTATCGGCCTGGAACGCGGTGAAAGACCGGGATTTCATCTCGGCCCAGTTTCTGTGGACCGGCATTGATTACCTGGGCGAATCAGGTCCCTGGCCGGCCCGTGGCGGAAACGGTGGCTTGCTTAACTATGCTGGATTTGTAAAACCCAGAGGCCATTTCCGCAGCGCCCTGTGGAACGAAAAACCGGTGGCTTACCTGGGAACATCTACCGCCAACGCCAATATTAATAACCTGATTCGTCGGGCCTGGCCGGTTTGGAATTACAAAGAGGGAGAACAGGTAAAAGTGCTTGCCTTTACTAATTCATCCCAGGCAAAACTGGTCCTGAACGGAATACAGGTGGGCGAGATACAAGCCTACGACAATGAGACGGGTGTCTTTTACTGGGAGGTCCCATTCCAGGCAGGCAAACTGGAGGTTATTGGACAAGACGATTCCGGAAACAAGGAAAGCAGCTCCGAAATAAATACCTCCCAAAGGCCGCATTCCATCATCTGTAAACCCGACAAACAAGAAATAAACCATAACAAAGGGGTGGTGCAGGTAGAGGTAAGCATCGTTGATGAAGAAGGAATCCCGGTGTTGCTTTCCGACAATGAGATAACCTGCACCATTCATGGTCCCGGAAAATTATTGGGGCTGGAGGCCGGCAACAGCAGTGATATGGGCAACTACAACGACAAGTCCCAGCGGGTTTACATGGGTCAATTGATTGCTTATATCCAGGCCAGCGGGGATCAGGGTAATATTGAAATAGAGTTTACCTCTCCCTGGTTAAAAAGCGCAAAATGTTACATCAAAACAAAATAGAAATGACTCTAAAATTTAGAATTTTCAAGGGGATCTTAGGCTTGCTTATCACCATCGCCTTTATCTCGAGTGGTTGTTGCCGGCAGGAGAAAAGCCCTGAAAAGCCCAATATCATCTACATTCTGGCCGACGATATGGGTTACGGGGATCTTAGCTGTTACGGACAAACCCATTTTTCAACGCCCAACATCGACCGGCTGGCCACTCAAGGCATTCGTTTTACCAGCCACTATTCGGGCAGCACCGTATGTGCCCCTTCCCGTGGCTCCCTGATGACCGGCAAACACACCGGCCATGCTTTCAGCCGGGGCAACAAAGGGGTGCCAGACAACCTGGGCGATTTCCCATTAGAGTCATCCGAAATAACCGTGGCCGAAATGTTAAAGAAAGCCGGCTATGTTACCGGCATGTTTGGGAAATGGGGACTGGGCTATCCGGGCTCCGAAGGGGCCCCCAACAACCAGGGTTTTGATGAATTCTATGGTTTCCTGAGCCAGGGACTGGCACATAATTACTACCCCTACTTTCTTTTCCATAATAACGAGAAAGTAGTGCTGGAAGGCAATGCCGGTCAAGGCCGGGAACAATATGCCCCGGAACTCATTCATGACCAGGCCATGGCATTTCTGGAAGCCAATAAAGATACCTCCTTCTTTTTGTACTATCCTACCACGATCCCGCATGCCGAACTCTTTGCCCCGGAGAGATATGTCGAAAAGTTCAGGGGAAAGTTTCTTCCCGAAAAGGAATACCAGGGGGTAGATGACGGCGAACGATACAAAAACGGGCCTTATGGCTCACAAACCGAATCGCATGCTGCTTTTGCGGCTATGATTAACTTATTGGACGACCAGGTGGGTGAGATCGTAGCAAAAGTGGAGGAACTGGGGTTAACCCAAAATACCATCATCCTCTTTTCATCCGATAATGGCCCCCATGCCGAAGGAGGTGCCGATCCCCAATATTTTAACAGCGCAGGGGGGCTCAGGGGCATAAAACGCGACCTTTACGAGGGGGGCATACGGGTACCCCTGATTGCCCGCTGGCCCGGAACCATCGCCCCAGGCCGGGAATCCAACCACATATCCGCCTTTTGGGATCTCCTCCCTACACTGGCAGATCTTACCGGTCAGGAAATTCCTGAGGCCATTGATGGAATCTCTTTCCTGCCCGAAATGATGGGAAAAGAACAAAAAAAACATTCTCACCTTTACTGGGAGTTTTTTGAGCAAGGCGGAAAACAAGCCGCGCGAAAAGGAAAATGGAAAGCCGTGCGCCTCAATCTGCAGAAAAACTACCAGGAGGCCCCTGTGGAGTTGTATAACCTTGAGGAAGATGTGACTGAATCAAACAATGTGGCTGAACAGTATCCTGAAATTGCCGCAGAAATGCTGGACTTATTGAAAGCCAGTCACAGCCCTTCCGATAATTTTAAATTTAAGTCGGAATAATTATTGTCCTTGCACAATTATTCTGGACGAGTGAAAGGAAATAATAAAACAGATTTTTGGGGAAAAATCTGTTTTATTATTTCTTTGACAATTGTCATTTATCAAACTAATATTTTATTATATCAGGAATAATTATTCGGCTTTTAGAATCGTTGTGATGATATTCATAAAAAGCCAGCCTCCTACCAAATGAGAAGAAAACCCCAAGGCATTTTTTACCAC
>JBFHFS010000076.1:0-21658 GCA_041583495.1 Marinilabiliaceae bacterium
ACGGACGGTGAATTCCTTCTGTTCAGGTCGTTGCCGCCTTCCTGAGCCCGGGGGGAATGCCGTGGTTCGGTTTGGCAGACCGGTCCAGGGATCACTGCCGGTCCCCATTATTTTTAAGTTTGACCAATTGGCCCATAACGGCTCGAATATGCGTAGTGCGGGATTTCAAAGCACTGCACTATCAAACCGCTACATTGTTTATTAAATGCTTTAATGTTCAAATTTACCAAATCGCCCCGCATTACGTATATTTATTGTTAGGTTTTCGTGCTTTATTTTCCGCAGTCTGTCCGTGTGTTAGGGCAGCCATACTCTTTGACAAGTTTTGGGTTGTGTGACAGCCTTTGAGCGACTTGGCAATGTGTATGGTTGCGAAGGGTTGGCTATTTTCTACTTTGTCTTCTATAGTTTTCTACTGCTTTATTATAATCGGTCGTCTTGTCTTTTTCATTCCATTCTGTCCAGAAATCAATTGTGCTACTTAATGGTCGATTCTCTTCTTTTGGCATATCTAGCATTATTCTTGACGGTAATAATACAGCATCACCTAATACTATTGTCTCGCCAACATCTAAGGTCGGTAGTATGTCCGCAAATACAGTTAGGTTATCGGACATAAAAGATTTCACTGTACTTTGGTCTTGTTTGTTAGAAAGCCGTAATGACATAATATTATTACATTGACTAAGTATTGTTTCGCTAACATCAGATGGTCTTTGACTGACTACAAGTAAACTAACACCATACTTTCGTCCTTCTTTGGCAATCTTCTCAAAGTTTTCTAATGCTCTTTTCTCGTTAGGATTATTTTCTCCCTTTTTCGGTAGATATAAATGAGCTTCGTCACATACCAAGGCTAATGGGTGTCTTTCTGATTTCTCAGTCCAAAACTGAACATTGTATAAAATCCTAGCGACCAAACCAATTATAATAGGTAATACATCAGATGGAACTTCTGAAAAGTCAACTATTTTTATGCCAGAATTATCTCCTTTAAATTCTATTAACTGTTCAATAATTTCAGTCAATGCAGTATAAGCATTAAGTTCAGATGGATGTTTAAATAAAAATCCGTAACGTTTATCTGCTACTTTAACATCTAAACGAGTTAATAATCGGCTGAAACTTCCATTAAAATCACCTTTCTTCTCACTACCAGCTTTGGCACCTGGCACCATTTCATCATTTAATCGTTTCAACTCTGTTATCACTGAATCAAGTTCATAGGGAACAGGACTATCAATAGTAAATGAGTTAATTACTTCATTTTTTTTGTTAGCCCTCAAGTGTTTTAATTTTTCATCACTTACTAATTTTTGAAACATCATGACCTGATTGTGAGCTGAAAACTCAGAACGGTCAATAAACATTGCTTGCATCTCTTCAGAGTTAAGAAGCCAGTACGGTAAAAAGAGAATGTCATCATCCTTAGTTCCCAAATCATCTGGGCCAGCAATTCGTAATTGTTTTGCAAATTTTAATGTTGAATATTCCCCGTGCAAATCAAAAACTATCATTTTAGTTGTTGGTAAATCTGCTGCTTTTTCCAGAATAGATGCAACTGTCCATGACTTACCAGAACCTGTACTACCTAGTATGGCAGCATGACGCTGAAAAAACTTATCACCATTTAATTGAGCACGAGCCTTTTCGCTTAACGAATATTTACCTATATCAAGAGAAACATCTGATTTTGATTTTGCAGAAAGTAAGCCCATAAAATTCTCCAAGTTTTTACTTTCAATAGAAAAGACTTCGGCATCAATATCTGGTATCTCTTGAATAGAACGTGAAAAATAATTTATTTCTGTTCCTTTCTTTCCTTTAAATGTAGCAACAATTGCAATCGTTACAATATTTGAAACTCTTTCTAGAATTGAATCAGCACTTACGGGACTTGTGTCTTCATCATCATTTGGTTGCACTATTGTTTTTAACTGCTCTGTCGATGGATTTTTAATGACTCTTTCAACTATTGCAATTGCCCATTCTTCAACAGCTGATGATATTTTGACTGCAACCAACCGACCAACTCTAGCAAGTTTAAGCTCTTTTGGTTTAACATCTAAACTTAATTTAGTTGTATCAACATAAACTACTTTTCCTACGTAATCTGTTTCTGCATTAAAATCAAAAAGGTTTGCCATTATCTATAATATTTCATTCGCAAATTCGTCAATTTGCCAAATCGGTTTGTTATGTTCTATTTTACATCCTTTGTAGTTTATAATAGCACCGCCACTATAATTATCACTTATTGCAATTATCTCTGGATTTTCACTAATTATCGTTTTTGCATTTCCGATTAAATCTTTAGTTACAATTATTGCTCTGCGACTAATTTGATTTATATTTTGACATATTTTTTTATCTATATCAATGTCATTAAAACCATAGCCTACAAATAAGTATGTTTGAGCCTTGTCAATTGCATTATCCATTTCGCGATAAAAATGCCTATTCTCAACTATCCTTTTATGTTTAGTTTCACCAGGAGTAATAATAAATCTCTCATAATCATTAATACTTTCAAAATAAGATAAGCTGTCATTACGATATACATTTTCACTCTTTACAAAATAGTTCAAGGAACCATGTACCTTATGCAATCTGATATGTGGCTTAACTTTTGAATAGACTTTTCTTGATTTATTATCATTTTCAAATCTGTTGAATACTTGCTCAGACTCAACCCAATCAAATCTTTTTTGAACTCCTCCATAAAACCCGTCATTATAATCAATATTACAATGCGATAAAGCATTCTCAATAATTAAATCATAATTTGGTGTAATTATATCAATAATTGGATTTGTATAAGAAAATGCATTTTTAAGTCGTTCAAAAAGAGCTATTATTGGAATGTTACCAATAGAAATTTTGGAGATATTATTATAATTTACTTTCGCAACATGTTTTCCTGTTTCGATAATTATACTTTCAAGTAAGAAATCAGACTTTACAACATTTAATGAGTTCTCAAAGTCAATCTTGTTTTTTAAATTTTCGAGTACCAAATTCCACTCGTTTTCAGCTTTTTTATTGCCTTTAATTACAGAAGGTACAGCTGATTTTAAATGAGATTCCAAAGCTCCCATACCAAAATCAAAATCAACCGAAATTGAACTGCCTGTTCCGATTATCAGAGCGAGTTGTTTTCGAAGTCTTTCTTGTATTTCTTGATATATTTCGTTTAAATCCATTCTATCTTATTCGTATGTGGGTGTCGGCAAAAATTTGGCTCTTTTACAAGCTGAAGATTTAGCCAGTGTGTTAGAGCTTGTAAATGTGCCAAATGTGCGTTGGCTGTGTCGCTCATTGCATGAAACCTAACGGTTGGTGTATGAGGCGTTGGGCATTTCAAAGCACTTCACTGTCAAACCGCTGATATGTTTAGTAAATGTACTTATATGCAAATTAACCACCTATTGCCCAATGACTTATACACATTGTTGTGCGGTCGTACTTTTTATTTTTCCGTCCGTCAGCGTTGGCGAAAGACATACTCTTTTGCAATTTTTGGTTGAAGCGTGGGCTTGTGTGAATTGCAAATGTGTATGGCTTTGTGCGTTGGCTATTCATCCGTTCAGATTGTTTTCAGTCCAAGTTGTTTCAAATATTCGTTGTGTTCATTCCTAGACTTGGTTGCTTTCTTTTCAATTTCAGTCAGTTTTTCATTCACTTGTTCTAAGTCAATTATTGGTTCTGCTATTGCGGTGCTGACATAACGTGAGATATTCAAGTTGTAGTCATTATCTAAAATTTCTGCCATTGGCACTCTTCGAGCATAGCGTTCTACTTTTTCTGGTCGGTTTTGATAGGTCTCAACGATTTTCAAAATATCATTAGGGTCGGCTTTTGTTCCGTCCCCATCACGCAATACGTTCTGACGCTTTTCTTTTTTATAGTGTTCACTTGCATTGATGAATAACACATCATCTTCTTTTTTACATTTTTTCAATACTAAAATGCAAACTGGAATTCCTGTTGAAAAGAATAGGTTAGAAGGTAATCCAATAACGGTGTCAATATTATTGTCCTTCAATAGTTTTTTCCGTATACTTTGTTCTGCTCCACCTCTAAATAACACTCCGTGTGGTAAAATAATTGCCATTGTGCCTTCTTCACTTAAATAGTGAAAACCGTGTAATAAAAAGGCAAAATCGGCTGCTGACTTTGGTGCCAAGCCATAATTTTTAAAACGGAAATCTTCGTTCATTGCTTCTGAAGCATCCCAACGTAAACTAAATGGCGGATTTGCTACAATGGCATCAAACTCTACTTTTTTGGCTGGGTTCATTTCGTTGAAAATATCCCAGTCATTTTTTAAGGTGTCTCCGTGAAAAATTTCGAATTCTGAATCTTTTACTCCGTGAAGTAACATATTCATTCGTGCCAAGTTGTAGGTGGTAATGTTTTTTTCTTGGCCATATATTCGGCTAATTGTTCCACCACCAGGTTGGTCTTCAATCTTATTCTTAACGTTGAGTAACAACGAACCCGAACCACAAGCAAAATCCAATACTTTATTGAGTTTTTTCTTTTTACCTTCTTTTGGGTTTTGGCTATCAAGAGTTACGATTTCTGAAAGAATTGAGGATATTTCTTGTGGTGTATAAAACTCACCTGCTTTTTTACCAGAACCTGCTGCAAATTGCCCAATCAAATATTCGTAAGCATCTCCAAGGGTATCGCTGTCTGTCGAGAAACCCGAAATACCTTCGGCAATTTTTGTAATAATCTTGCAAAGCTTTTCATTTCTAGCTTCATAGTTCTTCCCTAATTTCTCAGAATCTAGGTTAATTTCAGAAAACAATCCTTTAAAAGCACTTTCAAATGATTCATTTTCTATGTACTTAAAACCCTTTTGCAGTGTTTTTAACAAATCTTCGTGCTGTGTTCTTGCGAGCTCTGATATGCTGCTCCATAAATATTGCGGCTCAATCACATAATGCACTTTTCTCCGCATTTGTTTCTCAAACTCTACCACATCATTTGGGTTGGCTTTATACCAAATGGAAAGCGGGGTGCGTTTGTCTTTTGCTTCTAATTTTGGATAGTCTGACCCCAATTCTTTTTTAACCGAAGCTTCATAATTATCGGATAGGTAGCGTAAAAAGAGGAACGAGAGCATATAATCACGAAAATCATCTGCATTCATTGCACCTCTTAAACTATCTGCTATATCCCAAAGGGTTTTGCCTAATTCTTCTTGTTTTTGTTTTGCTGTCATATTTTGACTTTATTTTTTTAGCAGTTCTGGTAAATTGAATTGGTATTTATCCAAAAAAGCATTTAGTATTCGTTCAAATAAATCTTTGTTATCTACTCCCATTTCTACTGGGTCGTATATTGAGTATTTGCCGTGACTTAATAAATTTAAAGCACGTTCAAATAAAATATCATCTTTATCAATGCCATAAATACATTTCCCAAAATCATCAAGCCCAAAAAATGTAGCTGTTTTTTCTAAGATGCTTCGAAGTGAATTGAAATGATAGGTGTTTACTTTTCCTGATTTTGTAGCTTGTTTTAGTTCACTCAAGACAGCTACGTGATGAAAGAATGGTGTGTCATCTGTTTTTTGAAGTGTATGGCTTTCTTCACTGTTTTTATGTAAGAAATAACGATTGTGGTTAAATCTTTTGAGTTCATTGCACATTACATTAAAAAACAGACTGTGATGTGAAGACACCACAATTTTTACTTTCTCATCTTCAGTTTTTGTTACAATTCTTTTCTCCCCACCATCTTCAATTTCTTTTGTAACTGCCCGTTTTAATAATTTGGATAAATCACTTGCTACTGCAATTGCATTATTGTCATCAAGTGATGAAATTGGGTCATCTACATAGATATATTTAACCCAAGAATAAGTGCCATCTTCCTCAGCATCTATGGCTAATTCACTAATTGCCAAGAAAACACACCAAACAAAAATATTTTCCTCTCCTCTAGATATTTTAATGTTAGGCTCTATGATGTATTCAGGTTCTTTATTGTTAGGGTTTTTAGGATTGTATTTTGGATTTTTTACTTGCTTTTTAAAGGTAATTCGCCAATTATCGTAATCAATGTCAAAATCGAAAGTGGCATACCGTTCTAAGTAAGAAAATATCTTTTCGTCTAAGGCTAATTCTTTAAAACCACTAAAAAATTTAGACTGAGCGTTCATTTGCAAAACACGGGAAGTGTCATATTCTAAATCATTGTCCCAAACAAATAAGTCTTCTGTAAAAGCATTAAAATATAAAGTGTCGCCGACTATTGCGTCTTCGGTTTTGGGTTTGCCTTTTTTATCCAGTATAACGTTTCCTTTATTGTCTTTTAATTCAACCTTAATTTTCTTTTTCCCTTTTTCCTTAAAAGCCATTGAGGTTCTGGTTTTACCAGTTCCATTGTAGGCGTATAGCAAAACAAAATCATTGGTTTTTAAGTCATCTCTAAAACGAGTTACCAGACCGCCCAATGTTTTATATGTAAATAACTTTCTTTGAGCACTCATACCGCTAACTCATTTAAGTTAGGAAATAACTGTTGCAACAAGCCCTTTTTATGCTCTTGCAAGGCTTCTACTTTTTGTGCTTGTGCTGCTATTAAATCATCTGCTACGGAAAGGCAGTCAGCTATTTTTTGCTGTTCTTTTGGGTCTTTAGGTTTTAGAATTTCAAGATTAGAATAAACAGAAATCCAATGTCTTTGATGTGTTTTAACTTCAAACTTTATATTTTGAATAGCTTCAAACATAAATTTGATGTCATTAGCTCCTTTAGCCAAAAGGATTTTCATAGCTGAAGATTTAGCTTTGAATGGAAAGTCAACAAATTTTGATGCCGTTGTAAAGTCATCAAAAATTATAACTGGCAGATTTTCTTTAAAAATGCCTTCCTTTTCATCTGTATATCCAAGAATAAAAGTTTTACCTGCTGTTAAAACAGGTGTTTCATATTTATCATCATAGTCTGTACTACTAACCAAATAAGGTGTTGGCTGTAAATAGTCAAGACATTTACCCAAAGTTGTCTCAACCCAATCCCCATCATCCTTAAACTCAGGAAAACGATATTTTGGTTGAGTTTCGCCTTCTGCTGGGAAAAGTTGTTGTAACAAGCCTTTTTTATGGTCTTGTAATAGGTCTAGTTTTTCGGTTTCGGAATTGATAATAACATCTAAAGAAGAAAAGCAATTGGCTATTTTTTTTTGTTCTGCTATACTTGGATAACTTAATTCATAATTTTCAACATTGCCCTTTGATATGTTTTGAACCTTCATACCAGCACCAAGCCTACTAAAGTATGATTGATTTCTATTAATTGACATTGATAAAAAATAATTCACAACTTTATCAGTAGGTCGAATTTCTGCAATTCGTTGATTTAACACATATTTGTTATTATCAGGTATAATAGCAGTCATACCAAGTAAACCTGGTGCTTGCTCACTTAGAATCATTACCAAAGTGCCTTTAGAAAGGGTTCTAACATCATCATTTATGTAACGATTTGAATGTACTAGGTTTCCATCTGTATCAATAGACTTGAGCGTGACAAGTTCATATTTGCCATTTTCTTGAACATCACCTTCAAAACTTTTACCATTGAAGTATGAGGACACATCTTTTAATCTTGCTGTTTTCCAATTATCTTTAAACTCAGGAAACCGCAATTGTGGCACTATTTTTTTTTCTTCCCTATTCATAAGCGTTTAATCCTGCAATTTCTCGCCCTTGGGCTAGTTTGTTAAGTAATGGCACCAGGTCTTCCATTAGTGCTAGTTCTGCTACTCTTCGGTCTTTCCAACCCAATTCTAAGGGTGCTAATAAATCGGTTAGTTTTTCGCCATCAAAAATCATTCGGTGTAGTATTTCATCTATAAAGGCTTTTAGGCTTTCGTTTTCCAAATGGTGTTTTTGGGCAATGGCTTTTAACGCACTGGCAGCTTTTTCGTCTTTAAACTTTTGGTAGCCTGTGCGTATTTCTTTTTCGGTCATTCCATTACCCACTTCCAAAGTGTTGATGTAGGCAATGATGTCTTCACGCTCTTCCATTAAGTTGGCACTAGAGCTGAGTAGATTTATCAACTGCACACGCGTCATCTTGTGTTTAGAAGGTTTGTCTTGTGTGTATTTGGCAATCAACCCAATAATGTAATCGTAATCGATAATGGCTGAAGAGAAGAGTACAAACTCAAAATCCAATTGTTGTACTTCTGGTGGTGTATCGGGTTTATTTTGTATTTCCTTTAAGCGTTTTGCGGTATCGAGATAATTGCTTTTAAACGAACGGAAATCATCAGTTGGCAATGCTGCTTCAATGGTTTCGGCTTGTGTTTCTTCCAAGTCGGTATATTGGTCGAGTTGCGTTTTTAAACGTTGCACTTCCTTAAACGTGTTGATGAATTGGGCACGAGCTTCATCGCCTTTCAGGTTATCCACTTCAGAAGGTTTACATTCCAATCCGTGAGATTCCATAAAGATTTTGAGGTTGCTTACCGCTTCTTGGTATTTGGCGATTACTTTTGGTGCGGCATCTACAATCCAAATTTCTTTAGGGTTGTCTACATTGGCACCAGAGAACAACACCATTGATTTGTCCACCGCTTCTTCCTGCTGTCTAAAATCCAAGATATTTCCATACGGTTTGGTGTCATTTATTACACGGTTGGTACGAGAAAAGGCTTGTATGAGTCCGTGATACTTTAAGTTTTTGTCAACATACAACGTATTCAAGTATTTAGAGTCGAAACCTGTTAAGAGCATATCTACCACAATCATCACATCTATTTTGTCTTTGTGCGGCACGTCTTTATTTGGGTATTTCTGCCATTTGATACGTTGCTGCACATCTTGGTAGTAGCCATCAAATTCTGTGATTTTATGATTAGTGCCATATTGGGCATTATAATCTGTAATAATTTGGGTGAGAGCTTCTTTCTTTTTGTTGGGTTCTATTTGGTTATCGGCCTTTTCTTGCTCTAAATCTTCTTGTAGCTGTTCCACATCTTTATTGCCTTCCGCAGGTGGCGAAAACACACAAGCAATGTTTAAAGGCCTAAACTCTTCATTGACTTGGGCAAATTCCCGTTGATTTTGTTTGAAAAGGTGGTAATATTCAATGGCATCAGAGATAGAAGATGTTGCCAAAACAGCGTTGAACCTCCTGTTGTGGGTTGCTTTGTCGTGCTTTTTAAGAATGGCATCTATCACCGCCATTTTATGGCTCAAACTATTAAAATCTGGTTTGCCTTCTGCGGTGAAATAGTCGATATGAAAACGTAGAACGTTTTTATCTTCTATGGCATTGGTGATGGTGTATGAATGCAATTCTTGTTGAAAAACATCATTTGTTGTCTTGTAGGAAGCTTGTTGACCTTCAATTGTTTTATAAGTAGCGTTTTCTTCAAAAATGGGTGTTCCTGTAAATCCAAACAATTGTGCTTTAGGAAAGAACTCTTTTATAGCATCGTGATTGTCGCCAAATTGAGAACGGTGGCATTCATCAAAAATAAACACGACTCTTTTATCTCTTAAAGGTGCTAACCTATCGTAATACGTTTCTTTTTTGTCTTCCCTTTGCTTTACATTACGTTTACTATTCTGATTGAGTGCTAAACCTAGTTTTTGAATGGTAGTGACAATCACCTTATCGGCATAGTCGGTAGAAAGCATTCTATTAACCAACGTGCCTGTATTGGTGTTTTCTTCCACACTACCTTCTTGGAACTTGTTAAACTCTTGTCGGGTTTGTCGGTCAAGGTCTTTTCGGTCAACTACAAATAGGCATTTTTCAATGTCAGGATTATCTTTTAAAAGCGTAGAAGCTTTGAAAGAGGTTAGTGTTTTACCGCTTCCTGTAGTGTGCCAGATGTATCCATTACCTCTGTTTTGGTGAATGCAATCAACAATGGCTTTCACCGCATAAATTTGATACGGTCGCATTACGAGTATTTTTTGCTCGCTTGCCACCAAAACCATATAGCGACTTATCATTTGTCCTAAAGTGCATTTGGTCAAGAACTTGTCTGCAAAATCGAACAGATGATTGATTTTTCTATTGTCTTCGCTTGCTAGGGTATATACAGGTAAAAACTGCTCATCAGCATTAAAAGCAAAGTGCTCGTTATTGTTATTGGCAAAATAGAAGGTCTTGCTTTTGTTGCTCACAATAAACAACTGCATAAAGCACATGAGCGAATTTGTATAGCCGTTACCTGTATCATTTTTATAGTCCACAATCTGCTGCATTGCCTTGTTAGGACTTACTTCTAGCGTTTTTAGTTCTATTTGAACCACAGGAACACCATTGATAAGGATAATAACATCGTATCTATGGTTGCTGTTTTTGGTATTGATGCGAAGTTGGTTAATGACTTCAAAGTCATTTTTACACCAATCTTTGATATTTACAAGGGTATAATGTAATGGTGTACCGTCCTCACGAGTGAAGGTGTTTGTTTTTCGTAGATAATTAGAAGAAATGAACACATCAGGATTTACAATTTCTTCTCTTATTTTCTCGAATTCAGAATCAGTTAGGCTAACCCTGTTGAGCTTCTCGAATTTTTCACGAAAGTTTTGTTCTAGAGTGTTCAAGTCTCTGATGTCAGGACGATACGTGTATTTTAAATCTTGCAGTTTGCCTACAAGTCCATATTCTATATCTGCTTCTTTAACTATGTCCATTCAATCTTCCTTTATTAATGCTTTTACTTCCACCTTTAAGATTTTTGAAATCTCAAATAGTGTTTCCAAACTAGGTTGTCTTCTGTTCTGAACGTATGAGTTTACCATATTGTAGCTCTTTCCTAACTGTTCAGCCAACCAGATTTGTTTAATTCCTTTCTCTTCTAAAACCTCTTTTATTCGGTTCATTTTTGAACTTTTTATTTCGGGTTACTAAAGTACAGAACATTTTTAAATATCTCATTAAATGAGCAGATAAATAATCATTCTGTTTGGGTCAGCGTAGGGAAAAGGCAAGCTCTTTTGGTTTTTCAGCGTTGACTTTGCGTGTCGGCAAAAACCAAATGTGCTTGACTGAGCGTTGGCTTTTTTTGTATGCCGCACAACGGTGGTATAAATGTAGTCATTACATTTATACTTACTATATTTTTTTATAAACATACATTTATTCTGCCAAATAGGGATGTATTGTGTATGTTTTAGAGAGTTGGCCACAAGGAATAGATCATTCGGTTAAGGGTTCTAAGCGCGGCCAAATCATGCCCCCGCCTTCTTTCTATAATTGGATCTCCTGTCTTTTTTGGGACAGCGGTGGTGCTCACTCGGAGCCTGCCCCTTTATCGGGAGCAAGTCCCAATCCCTGGATTTTGATGTTTAATCGGTGGATTTTTTTTGCCCCTGATCGAATACAGCGGTTTCAGTGGGATAAAGCATAGGGAAAGATCGGCGACATATATAGGTGGGGGTTGTTTTCTTACTTGTTTGGAAACAAGAAGTTGGTGACGGTTTCCCGGGTTAGCTCCGGTTGTTCCAGAAAACCTCCATGTGCCGAATGGTCAAGATGGAGGTGCCGGAGGGCCGGGAATTGTTGAATCAGTTGCTCCCGGTATTTCGCGGGCATAAACGGATCGTGCTGGCCGGTGATTAAGAGAGCCTTATTACCCAGCTGGCTCAGGGTATCTAAAAAATTTCTGCGTCCGGAAATGGCTTTCAGGCAATTGATCATCCCCTGGGAGGTGCATTGTGCGGCCATTTGATGTATTCTCAGGGCATCGGCTTCATGGTTATGAAGGTTTTGGGGGGCAAAAAGGGAGGCGCCAACGCCTTTAATAATTAAGTTTCTCTTTCCTTTCAGCAGATGGTTAATCTGCCTTTGTCGGTTAACCTTCTGTTCGGGTCGGTCGGGAAAAGGGGTGGAATGAAAAAGCACCAGGTGACCCACCCGTTTGGGAAAGAGGCGTGCCATCTCCAGGGCGAGGTAACCGCCCATGGAGTGCCCGATGAGGTCGACTGGTTGGTTGGTGAGTGTATTGGTATATTGCCAGAGGGCGTTGGCCCACATCCTAAAGTCGGCGGGAGTCGAAACCCCCGCGCTGAGTCCGTGAGCCGGAAGGTCGGGAATGATGATCCGGGCTGGCCAGTCTGATTGCTCCACCCAGGGCAGCCAAACCGCCCCATTTTCCAGATAGCCGTGAAGTAAAATCACCGTTCGGGGGCTCCTGGTGGGTCGCGTCCTGAAAAAGAGGGACCCGGAAAGGGATGAGGCGTCAAAAAATGTTGGGTGAAAGTTCATGTGAAAGGGGTTTATCTGAAAGGGCCGTTTTCGAAACTGGAATTAAAGCGATTCATCTGAATTAGGTGTTCAAAATTAGGGGCTGTGAGGCCAATTTATTGACTTCCTGAGCATTTTTGGGTTATCTTAGCGGGGGTTGCAAATTAGACCAGTTATAAATAAAGATTTAATTCTTTAATTCTTTAGTTAATAAAGTGGATAGAATCTACCTTTGCACCCGAAAACCTTAACAGGGTTGATTTTAAAAAGTTCGGGCTATAAATTTAAATGAATTTTTTATGAGTAGTGTTTTAAATTCTACAATTGGGAAAAAGCTTCTGATGAGCATTACAGGGCTTTTTCTGGTTTTATTCCTGGTCATTCACCTGACCGTGAATTCGTTCCTATTGCTCCCCGATGGCGGGAGGATGTTCAATGCTGCAGCCAACTTTATGGTATCGAATCCAATCATCAAGGTCATTGAACCTTTGTTGGCCATTGGCTTCGTGGTGCATATTTTGTATGCTGCTCTAATCACCCTGCAAAACAGGAAAGCACACGGACCCATTTATTATGCTTCCGGTAAAAAAACCCACAGTGTGAGCTGGGCCTCCCAGAACATGTTCGTTTTGGGTGTTACCATTCTGGCTTTTTTGGTTTTGCACATCGCTCATTTCTATGTGAAAATGAGGTACATGGGTGATCCCCTTTTGGCGCATACCACTGTAGAGGTGGGTGGCGTGGAAACGATGGTGGAGAATTCCTATGCATTGGTGAATGCCACCTTTGGTTACCTGTGGATCGTAGTGGTGTATGTGATTGGGGCTGTTGGCCTGGCCATCCATCTTTCACATGGCTTCTGGTCGGGGTTTCAAACTCTGGGCTTCAGCAATGAGTTGTGGCGCAAGCGTCTGACCATTGCCGGCAATGTGTTTGCCTGGATCATTGGACTCGGATTCTCATCCATCGCAGTGTTGCAATATTTATTCTTTCAAGGCTAATTGATAAAAAAACCGGAGAGATATGGTAAAGTTAGATGCAAAAATTCCCGAAGGGCCAATGGCTCAGAAGTGGGAAAACTATAAAGCTAACCAGAAACTGGTTAACCCTTCCAATAAAAGAAAGCTGGATGTAATTGTGATCGGCACCGGATTGGCCGGCGCAGCTGCCGCTGCCTCGCTTGGAGAGATGGGCTTTAATGTAAAATCTTTCGCAATTCAGGATTCTGCCCGCCGGGCACATTCCATTGCGGCTCAGGGCGGTATTAATGCTGCCAAAAATTACCCCAACGATGGGGATTCCATTCACCGTTTGTTTTACGATACCGTAAAAGGTGGAGACTACCGTGCCCGTGAGGCCAATGTGTACCGTTTGGCAGAGGTGAGCAACAGCATCATCGACCAGTGTGTGGCCCAGGGGGTACCCTTTGCCCGCGAATATGGCGGATTGCTCGATAACCGCTCCTTTGGGGGGGCTCAGGTAAGCCGTACTTTTTATGCTAAAGGACAAACCGGACAGCAGCTTTTGCTGGGCGCCTATCAGGCATTGATGCGCCAGGTGAATGCCGGAACGGTTAAAATACATACCCGTAACGAGCTGGTCGACATCGTAATGGTGGATGGCAAAGCGCGCGGAATCATCTCACGCGATTTGGTTACCGGAAAGCTGGAGCGTCACTTCGGCCATGCCGTTGTATTGGCTACCGGCGGATATGGAAATACCTTCTTCCTGTCGACCAATGCTATGGGATCCAACGGTTCGGCCATTTGGAAAGCCTATAAAAAGGGGGCTATGTTTGCCAACCCTTGTTTTGCTCAGATTCATCCCACCTGTATTCCGGTGCATGGTGAATTCCAGAGTAAGTTAACCCTGATGTCCGAGTCGCTGCGAAACGACGGCCGCATCTGGGTTCCTAAAAAGAAAGAGGATGCTGAAGCCATCCGGGCCGGAAAATTAAAGCCTACTGAGATCGCTGAAGAAGACCGTGATTACTATCTGGAGCGCAGATATCCTGCCTTTGGAAACCTGGTGCCTCGCGATGTGGCCTCCCGTGCCGCTAAGGAGCGTTGCGATGCTGGGTTTGGGGTAGGGGCTACCGGTCTGGCCGTTTATCTCGACTTTAAATCGTCCATCGAACGACTGGGTGCCGACACGATTAAAGAGCGTTATGGGAACCTGTTTCAGATGTATGAGAAAATTGTGGACGCCAATCCCTATGAAACGCCCATGATGATCTATCCCGCTATCCATTACACGATGGGTGGTATCTGGGTCGACTATGAGTTGCAAACCAATATCCCCGGTTTGTTCTGTGCTGGCGAGGCTAACTTCTCCGATCACGGTGCCAACAGGTTGGGGGCTTCTGCTCTTATGCAGGGTCTGGCCGATGGGTATTTTGTTTTGCCTTATACCGTTCAGAACTATCTGGCCGACGATATTGCTACACCACGTATGACGACCAATGAGAAGGCTTTCGAGGAAACCGAGGCCGCGGTACGTGAGCGTTTCCAGAAGATTTTCGATATTAAAGGAAAACGCTCTGTAGACAGTATCCATAAGGAGTTGGGTCATGCCATGTGGGACTTTGTAGGAATGGGTCGCAATAAAGAAGGGCTGGAAAAAGCCATCGAAAAAATTGCTACCATTAAGAAAGAGTTTTGGAGCAACGTTCGCATCCCCGGCTCAATGGAGGGTATGAATATGGAATTAGATAAAGCCAGTAGATTAGCCGATTTCATTGAGATTGGAGAACTGATGGCAATGGATGCTTTACACCGTGAAGAGTCCTGTGGGGGCCACTTCCGCGAAGAGTTTCAAACCGAAGATGGAGAAGCCCTGCGTCAGGATGATAAATTTAGCTATGTGGGCTGTTGGGAATATAAAGGTGAAGACCAAAAACCCGAACTCCACAAAGAAGAGTTGAAATTCGAGGTGGTAAAACTCGTTCAACGTAACTATAAGTAACGGTACTGAAGCAAGTTCAACAATAAAAAAGAGGTTAATCATGGAAAATACCATCAATATTAAACTCAAAGTCTGGCGTCAGGCTGGCCCTCGCGAAAAGGGAGGGTTTGAGACTTTTGAGTTAAAAAATATCTCAACAGACAGCTCTTTCCTTGAAATGATGGATATCCTCAACGAGCAGTTGATCAATGAGGATAAAGAGCCCATCGCGTTCGACCACGATTGCCGTGAGGGTATTTGTGGTACCTGTTCGCTTTACATCAACGGCCGGCCTCATGGCCCCGATGATGATGTCACCACCTGTCAGCTGCACATGCGTAAGTTCAAGGATGGTGAGACCATTACCATCGAACCCTGGCGCTCGGCAGGATTTCCTGTGATCAAAGATTTGATTGTCAATCGTAATGCCTTCGATCAGATTATTGCTGCAGGGGGGTATGTCTCCATCAACACCGGTGGTGTTCCCGATGCCAATGCCATAGGTATTTCCAAGCCGGATGCAGATGCCTCCATGGATTCCGCTTCCTGTATTGGTTGTGGGGCGTGTGTAGCTGCCTGTAAAAATGGATCAGCCATGCTCTTTGTGTCGGCCAAGGTAAGCCATCTGGCTCTGCTGCCACAGGGACGTATTGAGGCGGCTCGTCGTGCTAAAAACATGGTGGCAAAAATGGATGAGTTAGGCTTTGGTGGTTGTACCAATACCGGTGCTTGCGAAGTGGAGTGTCCCAAGGGCATCACCATCGCTAACATCGCCCGTTTGAATAGGGAATTTTTGGTGGCCAAGTTGAAAGACTAAGCGTTTTATCGCATCGTATAAAAAAGCCGGGATGGAAGCATCACCGGCTTTTTGCATTTTATGAGGGTATTTGTTTTTGATTCAGTTTTTTTATATCTTCCTCCTGAAAATCAAACATTTGTTGTCCCAGCCAATGCCTTACCGCCGATTACCCAATACCGATCAGGCCCGCTTAAGGGCACTCAAGACCGCTCTCGACAAGGGAAGCCGGATGAATCCTAGGGAGATGGCCTTTTCTCAAAAGTTGCTTCTCAACCTCCGTTTTTTTGTGCCTAAATATGAGCAGGCCATTCAGCAATATCTTTTTAGTAAGGAAAAGCAGGCCAAGGCAGGCCATCAGTTGGGTGAGCATTTTAAGTCGGCACGCATGTATGTGTCGCATTTTTTGCAGACCCTAAATATGTGTATCGCCCGGGGCGAAATAAAGGCTTCCGACAGGCGGTTTTATGGTTTGTCGGCGGGCAACAAGGCGGTGCCCGAGATTGGGACCGAACAGCAACTCATCAAATGGGGCCAGCGCACCATTGATGGGGAGGAAAAACGAACCCTTCAGGGTGGGACCCGCCTGTTTAATCCATCCATCGCCAAGGTAAAGGTGCATTTAGAAATGTTTCTCGAAAGTAACAACAACCATAGAAACCTGGTGGAGTATTCACAAAAGATGCACTCCATGGTGGTCGGGAAGCGTCAGGAAGCCAACCGGCTCATTCTTCAGGTATGGGATGAGACCGAGGGCACCTTTAGCCATCTGGATGCCGAAACACGTCGGGAGGCCTGTTCGGCCTATGGGGTGGTTTACATTTACCGGCCAAATGAAAGGGAACAGGATGCAGATAGAAGAATTGATCATGAAGAGATGGAGCCCACGGGCCTTTTCCGCCAAACCAGTGGAGCCGGAAAAACTCCACGCTCTGTTTGAGGCCGCTCGCTGGGCCCCCAGCAGCAGCAATCAACAACCCTGGCATTATGTGTATGCCACCCGCGAGGAACCAACGGCATGGCAAAAGCTCTTCGATTGCCTGATGGAGGGTAACCAACCGTGGACAGCCAATGTGCCGGTTCTGATCGCCATCGTAGCCAAGCTTAACTCCGACCGCCATAATAAGCCCAACAGACATGCCTTTTACGATACCGGACAGTCGGTGAGTCTAATGACTCTTCAGGCCACCAAAATGGGCTTATATGCCCATCAAATGGGTGGATTCTATCCCCAAAAGGTTCAGGAAGCGATGAACATCCCCGACGGGTTCGAAACTGTGGCCATGATGGCCCTGGGCTACATGGGCAACAAGGACGAGCTGCCGGAGCCCTTTCGAACGCGTGAAACCCAACCCAGAACCCGTCGCGAGATCAGCGAATTTGTGTTTAGAGGTTCCTGGAACGGACCCCGCTAAAACAATCGGTTCACAACGGCTTTACCCATCGGGGCCATTCTTTTCTTAATGGCTGCCCCTTAACCTCTATTCTTCGGGGCTTTTGTCGAGCGCATAGATGGCGAAAGTGCCTAACCAATGACCTCCTTCGTAACTGTCGCCCACCAGGTTGGGCAGTGAATGGTCGATGTGCCTGTTGGCTAAGGGTATTAAATGCCGGTATGCCGGATATTGTGCCGCAAGTCCATACATGACCCATGCCCTGCTGAAATTGAGGCCGTCGAGGTGCACCAGTTTGCCATCGGTCCGGTCGGAGACAAAGCCCGGTTCGAGGGTGAAATTTCTCCTTTTAAGCTGAGGCAGGAAGCGGGAAATCCACTCGCTGAAGTCCGATTCATCCAGTACCCGGCGCATCAGATCAATCTCCTCGAAACAGGGCGACAAAAAGTCGGACCCCCCGGGTTCCCAGCTGAGGGGGCAGTTGGTGTCGTTGAGGAAAAAGTAGGTGGCCCGCGTTTCAATGGCATTTTGCAAATCCTCATGCCCGGTGGTATGGGCATAATCCCAGGCCAGGGATAAGCCAAAGGCGGTGTTGGTGTGCTCGCCCACACGGATCGGATAAACCAGCCTGGGCAGAAAATCAATGTAGCGTTTTACAATCAGGTCGGTTAAGGGCTGCAGGTTTTGCTTCAATTCCTTCGCCAGAGGATCATCCCAGGTATACAGCTCTTCGGCCAGTTTCAGTAACCAGGCCCATCCATAGGTGCGCTCGTAACTCTTGCTCTGTGCCCCCCCGAAATAAACAACTTCTGCTTCAATGTTTTCTTTGGAGAGATTAGCGCTCAGCTTTTGTCGGATTAATTCGGCCTTTTCCAGGTCGGGGAACTCTTTTAAGAGCTTTACCAACGACCAGTGCCCATGAACCGCCGAGTGCCAGTCGAAACAACCGTAGAAGGCAGGATGCAGCGCACTGGGTTCTCCCAGATCCTCTTTCCCGCTCAGGGTTTGTCCCAATTTATTGGGATACTCATTCTGCATGCAGGCCAACGGAAGCTCCGCCAGATGATTGGCCTGTTGAAGCGTCAGTGCTATGGGCTGCCGCGGCAATTGGTTTTCAGACTCTAACAAAGGGTTGGTCTGTTTTTTTTGAGTTGCGCAGCCTGTGAAAAGAAGGCCTATGATTAGGACGAGGAAGGCTTGTTTCATGATTTGGATTTAAGCGTTTTGGAATGGCCACCTGTGAGGGGCACACGGCACCCGATGGTGATAGCCAGGATTAGAAAAAGAAATAATTTCATGCATTGGGGCTAAGGCAACAGTTTTATGGCAGCGCCCAGGGCATCGAGCCCGATGGATTGACAAACGCCCTGTTTGTTTTGTTCATTCATTTTTTTGAGGTCCCATTTAACCACATTGTCGGCCAGACCCCAAAGCTCTCTGAACTGTGCAATATAGAGTTGGTCATTTTCGGGAGTGGTAAATTCGGGTTTGAATTGGTTGTTGGTGGGGTCGCGTGTGTCCCAAATGGCCTTTACGGTGGCTTCAATGGAGGCACTCAGGTCCACGCCCAGAAGCGCTCTTTCCTCCGGGGCCCCAAGGTAGCGCATGAGGATGCCCCGCCCGGCCACGTAGTCTCTGCCATGGACAGGCCCAAAGCTTGAATGGCAGGGGGCCTCCCGAATGATTTGGTCTTTCCGGCTGGAGAGAGCAGTCTGAATGCCGTGACCAATTTGCCGGATCAGGTAGCCAACCCTCTGCTCAAATTCCGGTTTGTTAAAGTCAGGGTCCAGCTGGTTTTTGGCCAGCCATTTGGCCAGATGGGGACTCACCGCCAGCATATCGGTCAGGGCCCCGATCAACATGCCCTGATCGCCGGTCCATACCCATCCTTCCGCCCAGGGGGGATGAATCTTTTCGGTATAGTCGGACCCTTCAAAAAAGGCCATGGGGCGCTCCTGTACCAAAGCCCCTGAGGGAGATACCTTCTTCAGATATTGATATTCCTCCAGATTAAACCAGCTCTCGAACCACTTCCATTGGCGATAAGCCATCTCCAGGTATTTGTCGTTATCTGCCATTTGTTGGGTCAGCGTCAGCCTGTAAATGCGCGATGAAAGCAAAAACAACAATACGTTGGTGACCGTATTTTTAACCCCTTTGCTCTCTCCGTTGGCATCCCCGTTTCGGCATCCGTGGGGTACCGGCTTTGCCGTTGGGGTAGAGTCGTAGGCGGTCTTCTTTTTATATTCCCAGCACAGGTCGGTCGACAACCTGAGGTATTGGTCGGCCAGCACCGGCTCATTTATTTTAAGCAGGTGTTTGCGTGCATTGAGAGCCATCAATCCCCACCAGCCAAAGTCATCGGCCCAGAGACTCCCGGGGTCGAAGCTGTTAAAAAAGGAGAGATTTTCTTCCAGCATCTCCTTAACTCTTTGCTGAATGGCGATTACCTGCGGGTCGTCGGGCCACTGTTGCTGCACGGCATCCACGAAGGTCAGACAAGCATCGAAGGTATTGCCTCTTTTCCAGAAATCATTGAAGTTCCAAATTTCATCAAAGCGTTCGAAAGCCGCCAGTGCCCATTCTTTGAGTGTTTCCTCAGGGTCGTTTTTGGTGTGACTCCGGCAGGCGTTGAGCATGCCCAGACCGGGCAATAGGGCGCCAAAGCGCCCTGCAATCCGGATGAATTTTCGTCGTTCCATGGTTCTATATTTAGAGGACCTGGATTTGCCGGAGCATGCCGGCAGTTAGCCCTGCTTTCGGTCACTAATCCAGGTTAAATATAGGAATTTCAACGATAACCCCAATGCCCAAGGGCCGCCGAACCCCGTGTTATTCGGTGGCCGTGTTCTTCGGGGTTACGGCGGGGGAGGCGGTCTGCCTTTTTTTGTAAAAGGCCCCCAAAAGGGCCACCAGGGCGAGGGTCCCGGGAATGATCCACCACAACGGCAGTTCATCGGGCGAGGGCTCCAGCGGGTTAATGTCGGGGTGTGCGTGGCGGTAATAGTAGAACACTACCAGTGCCATCAGGTTATTGGTGAAGTGACCCGCCACGGGGTACCACAGGTTTTTGCCCCAAACCATGAGGTAACCCAACAGGATACCCAGAAAGAAACGGGGCAGGAAGGTGAAAAACTGAAGGTGAATGGCGCTGAAAAGAAAGGCGGTGAACCACACCGCAGCATGCTTGTTTTTTAGCCATTGGGTTGCAATGGGTTGTAAGCTCCCCCTGAAAAGCATCTCTTCTCCCAGTGCCGGGAGGATGACGATCATTAAGATGTTGAGGGCTATCTGCCCCGGATTTCCCGTGTCGAGAAACCGGAAGATGAGATGGTTGGCACTCTCCTCGGTTTGTTCCATCCAGGCTTCCAGCCCTTCGAGGAAACCAGGAAGCTCCATCTGGCTGTTAAAGAGACCCATATAGCTTGCCAGGGGCTGGCATGCCAGGATGATGAGGCTGCTCAAAACAATGAGGGAGGCCTTTGGACCGGTAAGTCCAAGTCCCCTGGTGGGATGCCCCCAAAAAAAGTAACCGGCCAGCAACGCCGGCACGATGAAGACTGAAAAGCTTTGGGCAATCTGAAAATACTTGATGGCTCCGATGGAGAGGCTTCCGCCCTCCGGATCGAGCAATGATAAGTTCTCCATGAATGGGAGCGCCAGGAGTAAACTCACCACCGAGAGGACCACAGTACTGGTTAATACAATAAGGAGCAAAACCAGGAACCTGGAAAAGCCCCCAAGTTCGCTCCAGTCACTATTCTTCATAATTATGTATTAAGTTTATTGTTTGTTGGCGTTTCGCCCCATCCCAACTTAACTTTTTATTTTCAGATTATTGCTTTGTTCCGTGTAGTTCGGGTCATTAGGCGTTCCCTTCCCGCTGTGTGCAGCGATTTTTAACCCAACAGTATGCGGTTGGCAATTATTGAACACGCGGCAATTTTTTAAAAAACTTACCTCAGGAAATATACAATTGATAATGGTTCGTTACAAACGAATGATCCGGTACCCCTCGTTGAAAGAGAGGGGTTCCGGGTTTGTTTGGGCAGAGCTGTTTTTTCCTTTTGGGAAAAGTCCTATTCGGCAATTAAGAGAAAATAGTTCTTTTTTCCTTTTTGCACCAACAGGTATTTGTTGTTGAGAAGCGCGTTGGCTTCTACCACCAGGTCGATGGAGGTAACCTTCTCCTTGTTCAACCCCAGTCCGCCACCCTGAATGGTGCGTCGGGCTTCTCCTTTGGAGGGGAGCACGGCAGTTTTTTCGGTGAGCAGATCCATGATGTTGATTCC
>JBFHFS010000077.1:0-20875 GCA_041583495.1 Marinilabiliaceae bacterium
GTGAGCCAGGCGGGTAAAGTCACCGGGGGAAAAGTGAGGTTTTCGCCATCGGGATCGGAGGCAGTAACGGTGTAACTGTAAAGGACCCCCTGTGTGGCCGTAGTGATTGGAAGGCTGGTGAAGACCGGCCCGTCGTTAGCATTTTCCACGGTCAGGGTAAATGATTGTTCGGCCGAGAATTCGGTGTCGGACACTTGAAGAGTGATGCTGTGGTCGCCCACATCTCCGTTGGCAGGGGTGCCTTCAAGTGTAGCCGTATTGTTGCCATTATCGGTCAGGGTGAGCCAGCCGGGTAGCACCACCGGCGGGAAGCTTAGGGCATCCCCGTCAGGATCGGAGGCTGTAACGGTGTAACTGTAAGGGACATCCTGTGTGGCGGTGATGACCGGAAGGCTGCTGAACACCGGGGCGTCGTTCACATTTTCCACCACCAGGGTGAAGACCTGTGTGGCCGTGAATTCTGTGTCGGACACTTGAAGAGTAATGCTGTGGTCGCCCACATCTCCGTTGGCCGGGGTGCCTTCAAGGGTAGCCGTATTGTTGCCATTATCGGTCAGGGTGAGCCAGGCGGGTAGCACCACCGGCGGGAAGCTTAGGGCATCCCCATCGGGATCGGAGGCTGTAACGGTGTAACTGTAAGGGACATCCTGTGTGGCTGTAATGACCGGAAGGCTGCTGAACACCGGGGCGTCGTTCACATTCTCCACGGTCAGGGTAAATGATTGTTCGGCCGAGAGTTCTGTATCGGACACTTGGAGAGTGATGCTGTGGTCGCCCACATCTCCGTTGGCCGGGGTGCCTTCAAGCGTCGCGGTATTGTCGCCATTGTCGGTCAGGGTGAGCCATGCGGGTAGCACCACCGGCGGGAAGCTTAGGGCATCCCCATCGGGATCGGAGGCTGTAACGGTGTAAATGTAAAGGATATCCTGTGTGGCTGTATTGACCGGAAGGCTGCTGAACACCGGGGCGTCGTTCACATTCTCCACGGTCAGGGTAAATGATTGTTCGGCCGAGAGTTCTGTGTCGGACACTTGAAGAGTGATGCTGTGGTCGCCCACATCTCCGTTGGCCGGGGTGCCTTCAAGGGTAGCCGTATTGTTGCCATTATCGGTCAGGGTGAGCCAAACAGGTAGCACTACCGGCGGGAAGTTTAGGGCATCCCCATCGGGATCGGAGGCTGTAATTGTATAGCTGTAAAGGAGATCCTGTGTGGCCCCGGTAACGGGTAAACTTGTGAAAATTGGGGTGTCGTTGATGGGATTTACGGTTAAAAAAAAGCCGGATTGAAAGGTGCCATCCGGATCCTCTACAGTTACCGTTACACGAGCGGTTCCATTGGCGTTGGCGCCTAATGAAAGAATTAGTTCTCCTGTAGGATTGGGTGAAATGTAGTTAACGGTAATATCAGTTATAAGAGTTGGGTTGTCGGATGAGGCATTGATGGTAAGGGTTTGGTCCTGGAGAATATCGTTGTCAGTGATGCCCTGCAAAAGAATGGTAATGGGTAAGGCATCCTCATCCACTGTTAGGTCTGTTATGGCATCCATTCCCGGGGGGATTTGAGCCATTAATTGGGTAAAGGACAAGAAAAAGAGTAAACAGGCTAGTATAATTGGTTTCATCGCGTGTCTGTTTTGGGTAATTTAACAGTCAATTTACGATGGATTATGTCTATTTGCACGCCCTTTTTGATTAAGGACCCATAAAATTGATGTGGAAGATCTAATATTTAGGACGTGAATATCCCAAATAAGTTGCATTTGGCCTGAAAATGGAGGGTTTGCTCATCATTGGCTGTTTCCGGTATCTTTTAAATTTCCGGGGAAAGTTTGTTTTTAGGATACAATGGGGCGTATTGTGCCTTCCTGATTTAAATCAACTTGAGTGGTTGATGCATGCAGGTTGCCCATTATGAGGAAAAAAATGGGGAATTTTCCTATTCGTTTATTGAGAGGAGTGGGACCGGTTAGCGTTTGCCTCAAGATTACCAAGTGTCTGGACCACATGTTCACGCTCTGTTTCCAGTCCTTTGACCTCTTTGAGAACAAAAGAGATTTCGTAGGCATCCCGGATGGCTTCTTTGTCGTATTGTTCCATCACGATGTAGTAATGTTTTTTTCCAATGAATTGAACCTTTAAGGACTTGTTCCAGTTTTGGGCAATAAAGTTAACAATGCCATTGTCCTTCCCATCTTTATAATTGACAATTTCCCACTTTGAATCACCATCTTCGAAACGCCGATTGTTGAACCCATCTTCGGGAACCTCCTCCGAGAGGATGGACTCCCCCTGGTTGTAAACCTTTATCTGGTTGTGATGGAGCCACTGGGTGCCCTGATAGCGGCTGGAGATATAAAACTCACCGGCCTCATTGAGGTGAGCCCTCAGGAAGGTTCGGTTATAGCTGTTTTCCGGTTTCTGACGCTTATGAATAAGAATGGTTTCGGGGCCGTATTCTTCCGACTTTATGAAATTCTTCATCAGGGGAGGGAGTTCTTCCCTTTTTAAGGCCAGCATACTATCGAGATAGGCCAGGTTGCGTTGCTGCTCCATCCGTTTGATCCCTCTTAAAAGACCCTTGGCTTTGGTGCTTTGTTCCATCAAATCATCAAAGTTCTCAATCAGAGTATCCAGCTTTAACTTAGCCAGATTAAATTGGCCACTGTCTCTAAGCTCTATCGCTTCCTGTAATCGTTCAGATGCTTGTTGTTCACGAGAGGGTCCGCAGCCCAACAAAATTATTATCGACAAAAATGGAAATAAGCGAACATTCATCATTTCGGCGAGTTGTTGGTTTCAATCGCACAAAGTTAATAAAAAACTAGGCACCTCGATGCAGCCCAGCCACGAAACATATAGATTCTTTAATAAGAAACCCCCGGCCAAAAGTCGGGGGCTGAGGTCAACTTTAGAAGAAGTGATCTAGGAAAACATCAGGAAAGACCTGATGTTTTGAGGGATTCAACCCGGCCAAAAAGATCTTTGCCCTGCTTAGGGAGGGTAATCCTTGTTGACCGGAACTTTTTTGAATTAAGTTGGCGGGTTTGATAAACCAAAAGCGACAGGAGAGTCACCAGTCTTGGTTGAGAATAACCTTGAGTGCGCCGTACTTAACTTCAGGTGAACGACTTAGAGAAATTAATTCAGAAACTCCAACTCTCTAACATTAACATGGAGGGCCGATTTAATCTCTCCATCCTTCGATTTAAAACCTTCGCTGCCAGGAGTCCCTTCAATTAATACCTTTTGTCCTTTTTTTAGGAATTCGGCCACCTTGGTGCTCTGGCCCGAATTTTTCCAAATAACGGCGTTGACCCACTCTGTCCGCTCAACCTTATTGCCTTTGGCATCCTTGTAATCCTGATCAACGGCAATTCGAAAGTTTATGGCTTTTTTATTGCCAACATCTTTCACCTCGGCGTCGTATCCCAACGCGCCTGATAGAATCATTTTAAGCATGTTAGATAAATTAAGATTAATAATAATGAAAACTGTTAGTTGAATTTATTTATTTTTTTTTACAATGTCAAGGAGTCGTTTTCGGAACCCGAAATTCCCGATAATATCGACTTAATACACCTGGCTTGGTAACTCTTCTGAATTTTTTGAATCATTGTAAATGTCGGATTAAGAGGTTTGTCGGTTTTGGTTGCTTCGTCTGATGAGAGTTTTTTGCCTAAATCACTTACTTGTTTGGGAATTTCTGGCCCGGAAAACCTTTGGGCCATGCTTAAGGGGTTATTCAGGAGCGGAATGAATAAATGGAGCGAAGTGATTATAAAGATTTTTTTTATGTAAAAAAAACGACCGGACAATTACTTGACAACCCCTTGCCTTTGTTAATATATTTGTATGAATTCTAATAAGTTTTAATCTAAAATCCAAGTACAATGGACCAAATAATCAGGTTAAGACACACTCTATTAATCTTTCTGTTTTTTGCGACGGGCAATATTCTTTTGGCTCAGCGAGAAACGGTTTCAGGCAAGGTTACAGGAGCGGCGGATGGCTTTCCATTACCCGGAGTTACGATCGTAATCACCGGTACCCTGGAGGGCACCATAACTGATGTGGACGGTAATTATTCTATTGGGGTGGCTCCAAATCAAAGTCTCACCTTTAGTTTCATTGGGTTTCAATCCGTTGAGATTCCTGTTAACAACAGACAGGTGATTGATGTGGTGCTGGTGGAAACAGCATTTGATATCGAGGAGGTAGTGGTGGTGGGTTATGGGGAGACCAAGGTCAAGGACCTGACCTCTTCCATTACCACGGTTAAATCGGAGGATCTTGTTAAGACGCCCACCGGCCAAGCTATGCAAGCCCTGCAGGGGAAAGTTGCCGGGATGCAGGTGGTCAGCAGTGGTTCCCCTGGTTCCTCGCCTACCATCCGTATCAGGGGGATAGGCTCCTATCCTGGTTTGGGCGATACCAGCCCCCTTTATGTCGTGGATGGTGTTTTTTTCGACAATATAGATTTCTTAAATACGGCCGATATCTCCTCCATCTCGGTGTTAAAGGATGCCTCTGCCGCTGCCATTTATGGCGTAAGGGCTGCGAATGGAGTGGTTCTGATAGAAACCAAATCGGGTTCCTTTAATCAGAAAGCCGAGATTACCTATGATGGGTATTATGGATACCAGGTGGCTCAGGATGTGCTGAAGATGGCCAATGCCGAACAGTTTGTCATTATGGCCAACGAGTCGGGGTCAGAACCGGATGTTCAGTTTATTCTGAATGCCATGCAGCGGTATGGCCGAAGCCGGCTCAATCCGAATGTTCCCAATGTCAACACCGACTGGTACGATGAGATCCTTCGGCCCGGGGCCATTCAAAATCACAGTCTGGGGGTTTCAGGAGGAACCCAAAAAGCCTCATATTCCCTGGCGACCAGTTATTTTTCTCAGGATGGAATCCTGGATATGAAAAATGATTATGAGCGGCTGAACCTTCGTTCAAAAGTCGATTACCAGGCTTCCGATTGGCTGACAATGGGGGCAAATATGATTCTTAGTAATGCCACCCGATATGTGGAAGAAGGCGGTGCATGGAGCCAGGCTTATTGGGCGGTGCCCATTCTTCCGGTTTATGATGAGCTCAATACGGAGGCCTGGCCGGTGAAGTATGGCAATGCCAGAGACCTTGGCTATCGAAGTGGTCAAAATCCATTTCCAACCATGGACTTTAACGAGAATCGGCAGAAAATCAGAAAGGTGTTGGCCAATTTTTATCTGGAGGCTCAGCTGATTCCCGAAAAGCTGACTTTAAAAACAACCTACAATAATGCATTTACCACACTCAATATTCGTGAAGTGGGGCTGCCCTATTATATTGATGAAAATTTTAAAAGACCCACCGAGGAGGATTTTGTTCTAAAACGGGCAGAAACATATTCCGATCAAACCTGGGACAATGTGTTGACCTATATCGACAGTTTTGGTCCGCATAATCTAACCCTCATGGGGGGAACCTCTTTTAGGGATGAATCTTACGAAATGCTTCAGGCCCGAGGGTTGGATTTTCCTTACCAGAATGAGGAGTCGTGGTATATTGATCGCTCCCTCAGTATTCAGGAAGATGATGTCTATGATGATGGGCGTCGTGAATATTCCATGTCTTACTTTGGAAGGGTGTCGTACAACTACATGAGTAAGTACATGTTCTATGGAACCTTTCGGGCTGATGGTACCTCCAAATACCAGGAGAAGTGGGGCTACTTCCCCACTGTTGGGGTGGGATGGGTGCTCTCCGAAGAGGATTTCTGGCCCCAAAACAATGCCGTTGAATATTTGAAGCTTCGGGCAAGCTGGGGGGAGCTGGGGAACAACTCGGTGCAAGCCAGTGATGGTGCCAAAACCACCCAAATAATATATCTGGCTCTGGATGATGAGCGCACACCCGGGACAACCACAAGTGATGACTTTGCTTATCTTAAATGGGAAGTGACCGAAGAGACTAATGCGGGCCTCACCGCCAGAATGTTTGATAACCGACTGGCACTGGATGCCGACTATTATTCACGGGATACCAAAGATGCCGTCATTTCGGTACAGGTGCCTCTGGTGGGTAACACAGTGCGCCGGAGTCTGGGAATCATAAGGAATTCAGGGCTAGAGGTGGCCATTAATTGGAGTGACCGGTTAGCCAATGGGTTGAGTTACACCCTGGGAGCCAATTTCTCTACCCTTAAAAATGAGGTGCGCGATCTTTATGGACAGGATTATATCGATGGGGGGTCGGCCGAGTTTCGCCAACGCTCTATCGTGGGCGAACCCCTGTTGGCCTTCTTCGGCAGGGAGGTGGCCGGCATTTATCAAAACGAGGCCCAGATACAGGCTGACCCGGTAGCTGTGGCCAATGGTCTTGAGCCCGGTGACTTTATTTATAAAGATCAGAACGGCGACCAAATGATCGACGACGATGACCGCGTAGTGCTGGGCTCTTATCTGCCTAAGCTGATGTACGGATTTAATTTCGGACTGATGTATAAGGATTTCGAACTCTCGGTTAATATGATTGGTCAGTCGGGGAATAAAATCCTTAATCGAAAACGCGGAGAGGTGATTTGGACCCCCGATTTGAATATGGATGCTGATCTGGTTAAAAATCGCTGGCATGGCGAAGGGACATCCAACTGGTATCCCTCCTCGAAAGCCTTGCGCAAAAGCTGGAACCAAAAGTTAAGCGATTTCTATGTAGAGGATGGCTGGTTTTTTAGGGTTCAAAATGTTCAGCTGGCTTATAATATTAAAGGTAAGGCCTTGTGGGGCACTCAACTGCCCAATGCCAGGATTTATCTTACCGCCGACCGCCCCCTGACCGTTTTCGATTATAACGGATTTAATCCTGAAGTGCAGGACGGTTACGATCGCCAGACCTATCCTATCCCCGGTGTATATACCCTGGGTCTGAATGTTAAATTCTAAACATCTAAAACCACAGAAATGAAAGAATTTAAAAACTATATAAAACTATCTGTTTTTGTAGGGTTGATGTTAGCCGGGGGTGCCTGTCACGATCTGCTGGATGAGCCGGCCGAAAACAGAATCTTTACCGAGACGATTGATTATTCGGCCTCGGAAGATATGATACTCCCGCTCCTTGGTGCTTATGGGGAATTTTACTCACGGGGATGGGAGGAGCATCCACTGATCGCCGTAAGAGGAGATGATGTGAATCATGGCGGGCTGGGTGATCAGCAGGATTTTGCCGAGACCGACAAGTATAATTACAATAAGGATTTCTGGATGTTTAATTCGGTGTGGCAAAACGAGTACAGGGATATCTTTACCTTTCATTCGGCCATGAACCAGATTGATTTGTACCGCGAAGCAGGTGCCAATTCCTCTACTGCCGATCAGTATATAGCGGAAGCCAAAACCTTACGGGCTTTTCTGCTGTTTCAGCTGGCCCGGGTGTGGGGCGACATCTTTATTCCTCAGAGTTCCAATCCTACCGACCTTTTGGTGGCCGATGTATCGACCAGGGCCGAGGTTATGCAACACCTCTCCGACCAGATGGATGAGGCCATACCCCTGTTGCCCGCTGGTCGGCCAAATCAACGAACCGATATCCCCGGTGGGGTCACTAAAAGTACAGCCCTGGCCATTAAGGCTATGGCTAATCTGGAGTTGAAAAATTACCAGGGGGTGGCCGATGCAACCTCCCAGATTATCTCGACGGGTGGTTTTTCACTGGAACCCGATTTCTATCAACTCTTTAAGATTCCGGGAAAGCTGAGCGATGAGAACCTTTTGGAGATGCAATTTTCCGATTTTGGCCAGGCCTCAGGCGATATGACCAGCCATCTCTTCGCCTTTTACGGTCCTCAGGGATGGACTCCGGCGGTGAGTGGGGCCAGCAGCGGATGGGGCTTCTACGAGCCAAGCCTCAAATGGATAAAATTTATGATCGACCGGGGCGAAAGAGAACGCCTGGAGACCAGTGTGCTGTTTACCAATAGGGGAATTGAAGAGATCAAAACGGACCCTGCCTATGGCACCCTGCCCGACTGGATTTCAAACACTACCCCTTCGGGGGATGTCATCAACGATTATGCACGGGCCATGTTTGCCAGTGGAAAGCATTATCTTCCTTCCAATCAGCTTACCCCGGGGCGAACCGGCTATGGAAACAATAAAAATTTTATCTGCATACGATATGCCGAAGTGTTGCTGATGCATGCCGAAGCCCTGACTCGCGGAGCGACCAGCTCTGCGATGACCGCCGATGCGGCTGTCAATCTGGTAAGGGGGCGTGCCGGCCTCACACCCATCACCGGGGTATCCAGTGCTCAGGTAATGGCTGAGAAGTTTGCCGAACTGGCCATGGAGTGGGGTACTCGTTTCTACGACATGGTACGTTTGGAAAATTATGGTGAGCTCAGCTACGATGGCAGATCTTTTAATTCGGAATTGATCTATCTGCCTTATCCTCAAAACCAGGTGGATCAGCTGCCTGTACTGAGAAGCGCCAACACGCAATAATATCGACGATAAAACCATAGAACAATGAAGCGATATAAGCAAATACTATTTAGTCTGGGGGTGATCGTTTTTGCGGTGGCCTGCAATGAAGGTATCGATCCTATCTCCCATGTGAAGCCTGGAGAAGACCTCCAAGCACCTGTGGTTAAATTATCCTACCCGGTCGAGGGAACCAAGATTAAAGTCAATGAAGCGGTAGTGGCCATCGAGATTCAATTCGAGGTGACCGATGATATCGAGGTAGACGAAATCACCGTGTGGATGGATGGTTCCCAAATTGCCTCGATTACCGACTTTATCGACTATCGCCGGGTCCTGGCAACTGTTCCTTTCGATAATGTGACCACCGGGGTGCATGAGCTTAAGGTCATTGCCACCGATCTGGATGGTAAAAGTTCAACCGTTACCGTTAATTTTGAAAAACAACCGCCCTATATTCCGTTGTTTGATAATGAGGTGTTGTATATGGCTTTTGATGGGGATTATACCGAGCTGGTTAGTGTTACCAAGGCGACAAAAGTTGGGACTCCTGGCTTTGCAGGTGAGGGCGTGGCCAGCACCAATGCTTATGCAGGTGCTACCGATTCCTATCTGACCTTACCCATCGAAGGATTACAGCTGACTAACGAGCTGACCGCCATATTCTGGCATAAGGTTAATGCAAGCCCCGACAGAGCCGGCATTTTAGTGATCGGCCCGCCTATGGATGGCGCGAATAACAACTTAAATTCAGGGTTTAGATTTTTCCGTGAGAATGCGGGCGGCAAACAGCGGTTTAAACTTAATGTGGGTACGGGTGAGGCAAACACATGGGTGGATGGTGGGTCAGCCGCCGATATTGACCCTAATGATGCCGACTGGGTTAGCCTGGCCTTTACCATCTCCGACTCCAAAGCCATTGTCTATATCGATGGGCAGATGGTGAAAGAAAGTGATATTACGGGCATCGACTGGACCGATTGCAACCTTTTGTCGATCATGTCGGGGGCCCCGAACTTTACCGGATGGAACCATTGGTCGGACTTAAGCTTTATG
The DNA here is from genome assembly GCA_041583495.1 of Marinilabiliaceae bacterium. GTDB lineage: Bacteria > Bacteroidota > Bacteroidia > Bacteroidales > Marinilabiliaceae > JBFHFS01. The sequence continues at coordinate 9,522 of JBFHFS010000077.1, forward strand.
GATGAGTTGCGTTTGTTCAATAAGGCAATGTCCCAGGCTGAGATCCAAAATGTGCTGGGCGTTACCAATCCCTATGAACCGGCCGACGGGGAAACCCTTTATATGCCTTTCGATGATAATTATATCAACAAGGTGGGGGGCGCTGCCGCAACTGAAGTGGGGACCCCCGGGTTTGCTGGAGAATCCTTTAACGGCTCTAATGCCTTCCAGGGCGCCGAAGGTGCTTACCTTACCTATCCTTTGGAGGGTATCTTCAGTGACCAATTGACGGTGGCTTTCTGGTATAAGGTCAACGCAGTCCCTGACAGAGCAGGGATCGTGGTGGTAGGGAACGATGTTCCTGAGAATAGAAACCAGGGACTCCGGATTTTTAGGGAAGGAGGTCTTACAGAGCAACGAATTAAATCGAACGTTGGATTTGGAACAGGCGAAGTGTGGAACGATGGGGCGTTAATTGATGTGACAGAAGGAGAGTGGGTCCATATTGCCATCACGGTTTCATCATCGAAGAGTATTATTTATTTCGATGGAGAAGTGGTTAACTCTTCGGATATGACCGCCGGGGTGGATTGGACCGGGTGTACGACCATTACCATCGGATCGGGTGGAGAGACCTTTAGCTATTGGGGCCATGCCTACGATGCCAGTTTTATGGATGAATTGCACTTCTATAATAAAGCCCTTACGCAGGCTGAGATTCAGGCCTTGATTAATTCTGAAAACTAATTTCTGTGAGCCACCGGACAACCAGGATTAATCGTTGTCCGGTGGTTTCTTTCATCCTTACAGGAAACCATGTCAGAGAAAAATAATTTGACCCGTCGAAAGTTTATTGCCCGGACTGCCGCCGCAGGGGTGGGGTTTTCCATTGTTCCTGCTCATGTTTTGGGACGATCCGGCCAAACCCCTCCCAGTGATAAGCTTAATGTGGCCCTGATAGGCTCAGGAACCCAGGCATTGAAGCAACTTCCCGAATGGTTGCAAAGGGAGGAACTTCAGTTTGTGGCCGTTTGCGACCCTAACCGTGAAAGTTATGATTACCCGCTCTGGGGTCAGTCGAAAGGAGAGCCAAGAGGGGCGCCCGGAGGCCGCGAAATCGGCCGGCAAAGAATTAATGCCTTCTATGCCCAAAAGCATGGCGACGGCTCCTATGCCGGCTGTGCTGCTTATGCCGATTTCAGAGAGTTGTTGGAAGTGGAAAAAGAGCTGGATGCTATTTTTATTATGACACCCGATCATTTGCATGCCACCATCGCCATCGCCGGGATGAATAAAAATTTAAGGATAGCCACCCATAAACCCATCGGTAATTTTATGCACGAAACCCATGTGGCGTGCCAGGCGGCTATTGAAAGGAAGGCCCGCACTCATTGTTTTGCGTTTCAGGATCCGGAAGAGCTTTATTTGCTAAAAACCTGGATCGATAGCGGGCTCATCGGGAAAGTGAAAGCCTTGCACCGGTGGACCAATCGGCCTATGTGGCCACAAGGATCCCCTTATCTACCCGCAGAGAAGCCCATTCCTGACGGGTTCGACTGGCAGCTGTGGCTGGGACCCTCCACCCCTCGACCCTATTCGCCCGACTATACGCATACCGTTTTTAGAGGCTGGTACGAGTTTGGTTCCGGGTGTCTGGCCGATATGGGCTATTATGGCTTCTGGAAAGACTGGCGCATCCTGGATCTGGGGATGCCTTTTGCCGCTGAAGGCCACTCCAGTTTCACCTGCGAGATAAGGGATTTTAGGAGTACCTGGGTCGATAATAAACTCAGTTATCCGCATGCGGCCACCCTAAAATGGGAAGTGCCGCTCAGAGGTGAAAATGAATCCATAGATGTTTTTTGGTACGAAGGCGGGATGAAGCCTTTTACTCCCCAGAGCCTAACCACAAAGGGGTTGAAGATGCCCCAGGATGGGGTTATGTTCGTGGGGGATCAGGGTTCCATTCTGGCCGATTACGGCTATCGGAATCCTGTCCTGCTCAATGTAAGTGAGGGAGACCAAAAGGCGGCGTCTATTCCAATTCCACCGTTCGAGTCTTTGGATCAAACCAGCGAGATGATCAGGGCCTTCAAAGGGGGCCAACCCTCGCGGGGTCGCTTTGAAAGCGTACAAACCGTGGCTGAAGCCATCTGTTTGGGCAATCTGGCCATCCGGATGGATGAACGCCTGGAGTGGGATCGTGAGATGCTGAAAGTGACCAATTTACAGGAAGCCAACAATTTCTTAGCCCGCGTATGCCGGCCTGGCTGGGAACTCTGAAATTGACATGGCGGATTTCAATTTTGCATCGGAAAACAACAGAAACCCATAATAATTTAGGCTTATGAAACGATTTCTTTTATTCCTTGTGACCTTTCTTTTTTTCTCAGAAGCCTTAACCGTTGCCCAGGTTCCCGGATGGTTCGCGGCAGAAGGATTTATCAGCCTGTTTAATGGTAAAGATCTCACCGGCTGGATCATCCCCGAGGGGGATAATGGCCACTGGTCGGTGATCGATGGCGTCATTGATTATGATGCCCGCTCCGAAGCCATTGGGAACAAAGACCTATGGACCGAAAGAGAATTTAAAGATTTTAAATTACATGTGGAATGGCGCTTTAAAGGATATGGCGATCATCTCTTTCCGCTTCCAACCATCTTGCCCAATGGTGACTATTGGCGCGATGAGAATGGGGAAATTATTGAACCCCCCGGGCCTAATGCCGATTCGGGGATTTTGTTAAAACGTGCCGGGCAGGCAAATCTCTGGTGTTGGTCGGTGGGTTCGGGAGAGTTGTGGTCGGTACGTAACAACCAGGCGCTACCCCCGGAGGTGCGCGCCGCTGCTGTGCCTTCGCACAATGCGGATCAACCCGTGGGCCAATGGAATGCCTTTGATATTACCCTGGTGGGCGAACGAATAACGGTGGTTAACAATGGCATTACGGTTATCGATCAGGCCTTGTATCCCGGGATGGTTGAAAAGGGCCCCATCGGCCTGCAGCACCATGGCGGGATCAATAAAAAAACCGGTAAACTACAGGGAGCCTCCAGCCTGGTGCAGTTTCGCAATATCTGGATCAAAGAGTTGTAGTTCTTTACTTCCCCAAGAGGGTAGATGACAGAGCATGGACATCCTCCTCTTGTGGAGCATTAAACAAAAGGGGAGAAGGCATAAACCATTCTAAAAAGCAGATTTTGAAAAATTACCCCGGATATTTAACACTGATAAGTTTTTGGGTTTTGTTTTCTATGGTAGGAAGAGGTCAGGAAGTCTACTTCTTTTCCGAAGGGACCGACCTTACCTATTATGATCAGGGACTCGTGGATGTCAGTAATTTGGAAGGTAGTTCTTTCGAATTCACCCATCCTCCCGGGCTGCCACAATACAACGATAAGGTGCCCTGTACAACCATTGCCTATCAGGGGGCTACCTCCTTGAAATTCAAGTACACCTCTGCCCCCGATGGCAACTGGAAGGTTAGTATTCATCAGGCCGGGTGGGGTACGGTCGATCTTTCCTCCATGGACTCCCTTTCTTTTTATGTGTATACCTCCGAGGAATTGCCAAATACCGCCTTACCCATGCTAGGACTGAGAACCCTGAATAAGAACGGTCTGGATGAGGTCTCCTCCCAACTTTATAGCCCAACAGCCTATAACTCCTCCTTGCCGGCCGGCCAATGGAGCCGGGTGACTTTTCCTCTCGGGGTGATGAAGGAGGATGAGGAAAACAGTGAACTGGATTTTTCGGAGACCAAAGCGGTGATCTTTAATCAGTCGGAAACCAATAACAGTTCCCGTTTAATTTTGATCGATCAATTGGCGGCCTTTAAGAGTCTTGAAGAAATCCCTGTGGTCACCAATCTGGAGCTCACCGGTTACGATAGCCATGCCGAGTTAAGATGGGAAGTCCCCGAAGGTGATTTCGCCTATCGCGTGTATGCTTCATTTGATGGGGGAGACAGCTGGGAGGTCCGGGCTGAGACCTATGACCATTTTTATCTCGACTTTGTCCCCGTGAGTGCCCGAAACACAGCCATTCTCTACCGGGTGGTTACCCTGTTTCAGGGGATGGAATCTGTTCCGCTCCAGCAAACAGCTGTCCTGAGAAACTTCACCGATGAGGAGTTGCTCGACATGGTGCAACGCTATGCCTTTCGGTATTTTTGGGACGGCGCTCACCCGGAAACCGGGATGGCGCTGGAACGCTCGGATGGGAATGGCCGTACAGCGGCCTCGGGAGCCACCGGGATGGGTTTAATGGCCATGGTCGTAGCGCATGAACGCCAATACCGGCCCCGGGAAGAGATTAAAGCGCGTGTGCTACAAATATTGGCCTTTCTTGACAGCTGCGATCGGCATCATGGGGCCTGGTCGCATTGGTACAACGCCAATACCGGGGAGACCCAGCCCTTTTCGTTGGACGACGATGGGGGCGATATTGTGGAGACTTCCTATGTGGCTCAGGGCCTCATTGCCTTGAAGAATTATTTCTCGGGAATGGATGCCCTGTCGGTTCAGATACGTGAAGAGGCCGATCAATTGTGGCGGGCTATCGATTGGAACTGGTACCGAAATGGAGATCAGAATGTGCTCTATTGGCACTGGTCACCAAATATCGGATTTCAGAAGAATATGAAGGTGACCGGCTGGAATGAAACCCTCATCACATACCTGATGGCGGCGGCATCGCCCACCTATGGTATTCCTAAAGAGGTCTATGAAGAGGGATACGCCGGGAATGGGAGTATCGTCAATAAACGAACCTTTTATAACTATGAAATAAACCTATCACCCGATTGGGGTGGCCCCTTGTTTTGGATCCATTATACCCACCTGGGAATCGACCCCCATGATCTTCAGGATCAATATGCCAGCTACTGGCAAGAGAATGTCAATACGGCCCTGATTCATTATGCCTATGCCGTGGATAATCCATTGAATCATCAAAATTATGGGCAACTGTGCTGGGGCCTTACCGCCAGTGACGACCCCGATGGGTATACCGCCCATCAACCCATGAGCAACGATAATGGAACCATCAGTCCTACCGCTGCTCTGGCAAGCATGCCCTATACGCCCGAAGAGTCGTTGAGAGCGCTCAAATATTTTTATCGGGAGCGGGGGGCAGAGCTGTTTGGGTTATATGGCCCGTATGACGCCTTTAACGATAACCTGAATTGGGTAAAAAAGGCCTACATCGGCATAGACCAGGGACCTATAGTGGTCATGATCGAGAACTACCGGACCGGCCTCCTTTGGAATGCTGTGATGAAAGATGCAAACGTTAAGGAGGGTCTCGAAAAACTTGGATTCCAATACAACGTTAATGTCATTGTTGATAAGGCTATTGAGTTTTCAGCCCTTACAATTTACCCCAATCCTTCAAAAGATTGGGTGGTTGTTTCTCATCCCCAGATAAATAGCGGCCATTCGGTGATTTTGAAAGTGTACTCACTCGACGGCCGTCTGATGTGGAGGGAAAACATAGGCAGCAGGAGGGGGGAATTCACTTTCGATGGCTCTTTTTTGAAGAATGGGTTATACTTCATAATGGTTGAAAACGGAGATCGATATTTTTATGGTGAATTATTGGTCAAAAAATAATAAAGGAGTAGTTTTCTGAATCCTTCAGGAATCTTTAATTCATGGGATCAATCCTTTTGTATTGAAAAATAAAACGAATCGATATGAGATCTAAAATCTGCTTATTGTTTGGCTTAATGCTTTGGTTAGTGGCTTGTCAACCCAAGAGTCCCGGAACCGGAATGAAGCCTTTTATCGATGACTTGATGGGGAAAATGACCCTCGGGGAAAAAATAGGGCAACTTAATTTGATTACTCCCGGAGGGGGTATTCCAACCGGGTCGGCAGTGAGTTCGGATGTGGAATTGAAAATTAAATCCGGGAAAGTAGGGGGTATTTTCGGGGTTGCCGGACCCGAAAAAGTGCGTCAGGCCCAGCAACTGGCCGTTGAACATAGTCGGCTGAAGATCCCGATGTTGTTTGGATTGGATGTTATCCATGGATATAAAACCATCTTTCCCATACCTCTGGGATTGGCCTGTAGCTGGGATCTGCCTCTGATTGAAAAAACAGCACGGATTGCAGCTCAGGAAGCCACCGCCGATGGATTGAACTGGACCTTTTCGCCCATGGTCGACATCGCACGCGATCCCAGATGGGGCCGGGTGGCAGAGGGTGCTGGTGAAGATCCTTTTCTGGGCTCTGAAATTGCCAAAGCAATGGTTCGTGGTTACCAGGGAAATGACCTGAAAGATGCCCAAACCATGTTGGCTACGGTGAAGCATTTTGCGCTGTATGGGGCAGCCGAAGCCGGACGGGATTACAACTCGGTGGATATGAGCCGGCAGAGAATGTTTAATGAGTATCTGCCACCCTATCTGGCGGCTGTGGAAGCCGGCGTGGGGAGTGTGATGTCGTCGTTCAACGATGTGGAAGGGGTGCCCGCCAGTGGAAATCACTGGTTATTGACCGAGCTGCTCCGTGAGCAATGGGGTTTTTACGGTTTTGTGGTGTCGGATTATACCTCGGTAAATGAGATGATAGACCATGGGCTGGGTGATTTGCAGGCAGTCTCGGCTTTGTCGCTCAATGCAGGGCTGGATATGGATATGGTGGGAGAGGGCTTTCTTACCACTCTGGAACAGTCACTCGAACAGGGCCTCATCTCCGAAGAGGCTATCAATATGGCTTGTCGGCGAATATTAGAGGCCAAGTATAAACTGGGTCTGTTTGAAGACCCCTATCGGTATATCGATATCTCCGGCCCGGAAGCTGAAATTCTAACCCGGGAACACCTGGCCGCATCACGCGAGGCAGCTGCCCGGTCGTTCGTGCTTCTGAAAAACCCAAAGAAGGTCTTACCCCTTAAGGCCTCGGGTAAGATTGCCCTGATAGGGCCTCTGGCCAATAATAAAAACAACATGCTTGGGACCTGGGCGGTTTCGGGCGACCCGCAATTGTCTGTTCCGATTCTGGAGGGGATGCAAAACGTGGGTGGCAGCGGGGTCCGGATTCAATATGCCAAAGGGGCCAATATCTCGGACGACCCGGAGTTGGCTAAAAAAGTAAATGTGTTCGGGACCCGAATCAATGTGGATGAGCGTTCCTCCGAAGAGATGCTCCGCGAAGCCATAAGGGTGGCCCGCAGTTCCGATGTGATTGTGGCCGTGGTGGGCGAGGCCTCCGAAATGAGCGGGGAATCTTCCAGCCGATCGGATATTTCGTTGCCTCAAAGCCAAAAAACGTTGGTGCGGGCACTGGCCCAAACGGGTAAGCCTTTGGTTCTGGTCCTGATGAGTGGCAGGCCGCTGGCCATTGAAGAGGAAAACAATCTGGCGGATGCCATTTTACTTTCCTGGCATCCCGGAATTGAAGCGGGAAATGCTATCGCCGACGTCCTTTTTGGCAAATACAACCCATCGGGTAAGCTGGCCATGACCTTTCCGCGAAATGTGGGGCAGATTCCTATTTATTATCGCATTCGCACCACCGGGCGACCCAATCCCGGTGATACCTTTCAAAAATTCCGTTCCAACTATCTCGATGTGCCTAACTCTCCATTATTCCCATTCGGGTATGGACTCAGTTATACCACGTTTGAGTACAGTGAAATAACCCTCGATAAGGACACCATGAAATCAAACGGTCAATTACTGGCCTCCTGCACCGTTACCAATACGGGCACTGTCGATGGGGAAGAGGTGGTTCAATTGTACATCCGTGATCTGGTGCGGAGTCTCACCCCTCCGGTGAAAGAGTTGAAAGCATTCCTTAAAATAGCATTAAAATCCGGGGAGTCTCAAAAAGTTGAGTTTAAGCTTACCGTCGACGACCTCAGGTTTTATGACAACCAGTTAGCGTTTGTTTATGAACCCGGTGAATTTAAGGTGTTTATTGGTAGCAGTAGTGAAATGGTAAAGGAGGCTGCCTTTACATTGGTGAAATAAAATTATAGTCGAATGAAAGCATTAACTACCATCGCTTTAGTTCTGTTTATAATGGCGACCAGCGGCGTTGGACAGAACCTTCCCCCGACCAATCTCCGTGCCCGGGGGTACGATAGCCATGTGGAACTCTCCTGGGAGGCCATAGGTTCGGCTGCTGATGTGGCCTATCGTGTTTATGCCAAACCACAGGGAGATGAGGTCTTTCAATTGCGTGGTGAAACCAGGGAGCCTTATTATCAGGATTTTGTCACCGATCTGGGGCGTAATATTTCGATGGAATATAAAATAATCTCCCTAGTGGGTGGCCGGGAGCAGGCCGCCATCGGAAAGGCTATTGCCCGTATTCGTGATTTTAGCGACGAGGAGCTTCTGGAAATGGTGCAACAATATACCTTCCGTTATTTTTGGGATTTTGGTGATGAGAACACTGCGCTGTCGTACGAACGCACCCCCAACCCGGATGGGCCTATAGTGACCATCGGGGGCAGTGGGTTTGGAGTGATGGCCATCATTGTTGGGGCCGACCGGGGCTGGATTACACGAGAAGAGGCCGTGGCGCGCTTGCTGAAAACCACCCACTTTTTGGAAACGACCGACCGCTTTCATGGGATGTGGGCCCATTGGTACAATGCTGAAACTCTTAAAGCAAGGGAGTTTGGTAAAATGGACGATGGTGGAGATATTGTGGAGAGCTCTTTCATGATACAGGGTTTGCTGGCTGCCCGGCAGTATTTTAATGGTACGGATGATCAGGAAACATTGCTTCGCGACAGAATCACCAAACTTTGGAATGAGATGGAGTGGGACTGGTACACCAAAGGGGAGAATAAACTCATCTGGCACTGGTCGCCAACGCATGGATTCGCTAAAGACCATGCCATTAGGGGATACAATGAATGTTTTATTACCTACATTCTGGCATGCTGTTCCCCGACCCATCCCATCCCGGTGGAAGCCTACCATGAAAGTTGGGCTGGTTGGGACAACGAAAATTTTGCCAATTACAGCGAATATTATGGAATGTTGTTACCCCTGGGCAATAAGCGCTGGTTTGGTGGGCCGCTCTTCTTTGCTCACTACTCCTATCTGGGTCTGGATCCCAGGGGATTGGCCGATATCTATGCCAACTATTGGGAGCAAAACCGTCGTCAAACGCTGATAAACCGGGCATACTGTATCGATAATCCATATGGGTTCAAGGGTTATGGGGATGATTTCTGGGGCCTGACCGCCGGTGATAAGGTGCCAGAAGGCTACACAGCACACGCTCCCGGCTACCGAAGAGACCTGGGCACCATTACCCCAACGGCAGCTCTATCCTCAATGCCCTATACCCCGCAAGAGTCTATCCGGGTGCTCAGGAATTTGTATCGGAATCATGGTCGGCAAGTGTGGGGTCCTTATGGCTTTTATGATGGGATTAACCTTTCCGTTTCCGACGATCCAGCCGGGCAGGTCCGCAAAACCTACATCGCTATCGACCAGGGACCCATTGTGGTGATGATTGAGAATCATCGGTCCGGTCTTCTCTGGAACTTTTTCATGAAGGATAAGGAGGTGCTTCAGGGTTTGAAAAAGTTAGGTTTTACCCGATTTGGAAAACCTATAGCAACCGATTGATTTTATGAAGGGCGGGATTCATCTTCCGGCACGAAAGAGACTACCGGATTGTTGTTTTATTTTTTGTATTTTTAACCTTAAGTTTTTTAAACTGCTTAAGGGTTAATCGTATAAAAAAGGAAAATGAAAATTGGATTTATTGGGGCTGGCGGCATTGCTCAGGCCCATCTTTTTGCACTTCAATCGCTTAAGTTTTATTACCCGGATGCCCCCGAAGTGGAGCTGATGGTGGTGACTTCGGCTACTGAAAAGAGTAGACTCAACTTTGCCTCCCGTTTTGGATTTTTGAAGGCGGTCGATTTTGAAACCTTCGTGGGGACTACCGACCTCGAAGCGGTTTATATTTTAGGGCCTAACAAGGTTCATTTTCCGCACCTGGAAGCGGCCTTAAAAATGCCTGGGGTCAATCGGATCTATCTCGAAAAGCCCATCTGTGCCAATCAGGAGGAAGAACAAAAGATTAAAGCTCTCCTGGAACATCTGCCTGTGGGGAAGCAAATACAGGTTGGATTTCAGTTTTTGTTGTCCTCGGCCATCAGCAAAGCTCTGCACTTTTGGCAAACCAAGGATTTTGGGTCTCCCATTCATTTTTCGTTTACCCTTCAACACAGCGATTACCTGGAAAAGAGGTACCGCGAAAAACGGCTCAGCAGGCTCACTCCGGCTCCCGATGGTGGAGCCATGGCCGATCTGGGCTCACATGCCATCAGTCTGCTGGTTGCCTTTTTGGGAGAAGGTCTGGAAATTACCGGGGCTCTCCAGGGGGGAGCTTTTGAAGATGTGCCGGAGGGCTCTGACCTCTATTCTGAGATCTCGTTATTTGACAAGCAGTCGGGGGCGGTGGGCAATTTGTCGGCCAGCCGCGTGAGTGCCGGTATTGGTGATAGGATGGCCTTTGAGTTACATGCCCATCGAGGGGCTTTGCGCTACGACTCCCAATCCCCCGATCGGTTTGAGTACTACCTGAAGGAGAGTGGTGTGTGGTCCACCGTTTTTACCGGTGGCGATTACCAGCCCTTTTCCTCGTTTCCCTCCGCGCGCGTGCCGGGGGGGTGGCTGAGGCCGCTCATTCATGCGCATTATTTGTTCTTGACCGACCACGAGTCCTCAACGGTTATGCCAGATTTGAAGCATGGGCTGGTGGTGCAGCGCCTGGTGCGTGAAACGGCAGAGCATTTGGAGAAGTTTAGAGAAAAAAAAAGGGAATGGTCTCATCGGTAATCCAGAGTTGATCGGTGGTTTAATGTTTCCCTCTGTTTTTTTTCTTTAGTTCTGGTGTATTTTTTTTGTTAAATTGACAAGAGTTATCGAGGCATATTCGAGTTGGCATACTTATGTTTTTTTTGAATAAAATAAAGCATTCTTAATCTTTTTTTCCTGTTTTCCGCACTTTTTTGGAACACCCACGTAAATTACTGAAAATCAAACATTATTTTTTAATCTTGGGTGTCCCAAATTTATTGCTTTGTGTGTTCGAAAGAAAGCAAATGCATCCGGAAGCCTTTCTGTACAGGTGATACAGAAGGTTCGCGGCAAGTACAAAGTGGTAAAAACCATAGGGTGCGCCACAACAAAGCGCAAAATTGAAGAACTGGTCAACTTGGCAAAACAGGAAATAAAAAAACTATCTCAACCGCAGGAGTTATTTGAAAGTGAAACAGATTCAATAGTAGATAAAGTTTTTGCCTCGTTGCAAAATGCCAACATACGTACTGTTGGACCTGAAATAATATTTGGAAAGATCTATGATTATATTGGTTTTGATTCCATCAATGA
>JBFHFS010000078.1:0-20339 GCA_041583495.1 Marinilabiliaceae bacterium
TCCCAGTTGAACCAGGCCAAAGGACATAAATCCAGTTTGATTATTTCTCCAGTGCTTATCCAGCTTATATTCAATGCTTTTTTTAAAGGCTTCCTGCAAGGTTTTGCTTTCGGCTATCTCTTTTGGCATTCCATCGTACAACGGATACAACTGTGAAGAGTGCCGGTGCGCATCGTTGTTTTCCAGTTTGGGGGTTAGCCATTCCTTGATTATGCCCTCCTCATTGATCATGTAGGGTGGCATCTTCTCAAGCATGGAGCTCCAAAGAGGAATCTTATCGGCATTAACCCCCAGCTCGGCGGAGGCAGCCATAATGTTGGTTAAAAGTTCCCTGGCGGCAGCCACGTCCATGGTGGCATTAAAACTCCCCTGTGAGTTGCTGTTTTTCGGGGTATTTTCAGGCGATTGAGTGGGGGAGAAGACATATTCACCCTCCTCATTTTCATACAGATAATCCTCGAAAAAGAGAGCAGCCTTTTCCATGAAGGGCAGACCATGGTTTTTCAGAAAATCAAGGTCTCCCGTGTAGAGGTAATAATCGTAAAAGAAGTGAGCTGCCCAGGCCGCACCGGCCACCCAGAATCCACCGGCAAACCGGGCATTCAGAGCATTATTGTAGGCATGAGTGGTGGACCTCGAGGGCAAAACAATCCCTCTGGAATTGAAGATATGGCTGGCATTGATCTCCATATACGGAACGATTGACTCCATATACGAGGTGTAGGCCAGCATCAATTCAGGTATATTGCCCATTAAAAGACTGGCAATGGCCGAAGGCACATTTCCGTTATGGGTAAAATCACTGGCCCAGCCGGGTACATAGGTTCCTCCCCAAACGCCCTGCAGGGTAGGAGGTAACTCACCCACGCAGGAAATGATGTTGTACCTGGCCGCATCAAACTCCTTCTCCAAAAGGGCCCTGTTTAAATCTTCGTTGGTCGATTTCTCAATTAACGCCTCGGTGGTTAAACCGTGGTCTTTGCCACCCCCCAAATCGAGCTTCATCCGGTTGAACAGGTCCCCGTGTATCCCGGCATGAGCCTGCAAAAGGGTCTCATAATCCGTTGAAAGGCCCCCCATGAATGTCTTCATCTGCTCTGCCCTGGAATTTTCAGGATCATAAAGCATTTCAACATCAAATAAAACAAGCACTTTATCGGCTCCCTTCATCTCTATGGCATCCCTTCCTTCAATCAGCTTGCCATTATGCTGTGCCACTTGTGCCACCCCTTCCAGGGCATGGATGCTTCCCGGATAGGCCTTCGAAAAGCTGTTCCGATAGGTGATGGATTGGTCCTTTACTGTTTTTTCAATATCTGCAACATGACTCTCAAAAACCTGGTACGATCTGCCGATGGTTTTTAAATCGAGGTTTTCACTGGGTTTTCTTGGATTGAGACTTAATGTAAAATCGACTGCTCCTGCCGGGCCGGTAATTAGTAATACCGCTATCCCGTCAGCCCTTGAAACGAACATTTTTCGCTCAAAAACACCCCGGTCATCACTCCAGTGAACAATCGCTTCACCGGTCTGAAAATCAACCGACCGCATATAGTTTTCCACTTCTCCTTCAGAGCCCATCTGCAGATTTACATCAAAGGCCGGCACAAACGGATCGGGATACATAAATCCTTCCTGTCCGGATAGATCGAAGGCCAGCTCGGTAGCCTGCTTGTACAGCCCCCGGTCTATTAAATTTCGTATCTCAAACAGCATATGGGCGTTATCGGGAGGTACTGTAGGGGCCCCTTGTGGCAGAAACAGCCTCTCATGACTAAAAATAATGGTTTCGTCCAGAGGATGGCTCAGAATATTAACTCCCAGGGTGCCGTTTCCACAAATCAAACCTTCTTCCCAGGTTTTGGCGGGTTGAGAACTGATAAAACCCCGCTCAGGGACTTTGAGCTTTTTGGAATTATTGGTCGCCCCCCACAAAAAGGAGCTGTTCAACATGAAAAATAATCCAACAAATATACAGACTGACTTCATAGGTTTTAGTTTTATGGTTTCCCACTATAAGTTAATTCCAATATTTTTCCTTTAAGTATTTGGTGTCTTTTCCATGCTCTAACCAATCCTGGTACTCTTCTCTTGACTTAAAAGGAGGATAATGATGGGGCGAAAGTTTTAACGAAGTGATCTTTAGCGGAGCCGGATTGGAGGGGATGTGCTGCTTCAGTTCTTCTTTGATCTGATTGTACGCAGGATCTGAGGCCAGATTAAACCATTCTTCCTCATCTTTAATCTCATTATACAGTTCCTCGCTTCCATCAATGTATTGAATGTATCTCCACTCTTCCGTGCTGATGGCAAATTCACCAAAATCGTAAGAGGTAATGGCAGGATATTCCCATTCACAATCCGGATCTTTTAGAAGAGGAATCAGGCTATGTCCGTCCAGATCGTCTCGCTGCGGCAACCCGCATAAGGATCCAAGGGTGGGATACATATCCAGCAATGAAACGGGGCGAGGGCACCGGGCTCCATCTTTTGAACCTTCGGGTAACCCGGGACTTCCCTTAGGGGCTTTGATCATCAACACCGTACGGGCGGTATTTCTCCACAGGCCAAACTTTCGCCAATGTTCTTTTTCCCCCAACTGCCAGCCATGATCGGACCATAGCACAATGATGGTATTTTCGGCGTATTGGCTATTTTCGAGCTCCGAGAGAAGACGCCCTACCATGGCATCGCAAAACGCAATGGAAGCGAGATACCCCTGAACGGCTTGTTTCCAAAGGCCGGCTTCGAGAACGTGTTTATGGTAATTACCCCCTCTATGAGCTATATCTTTTGCCCGGTCGCTCAAATCATCGAGGTCGTTGTCCATGGTTTTGGGCAGTTGTATGGAATCCAAAGGAAACAGATCGAAATATTTTTGCGGAACATACCAGGGCAGATGAGGCCGATAGATGCCACAGGCCAGAAAGAACGGTTTCTCATGGTCTTTTTTTAATTGATCCGAAACCCATGTTACACTTTTGTAGTCGCCCATCAAAGAATCTTCAATGTCGAGTGCGGCCCAATCAAACATTTTATACATGTCCTTGAACTCAGGCATATTAATGGTGGATGACTCCGTTCCTTCAGGCATGTATTCATCCGGCATGTTTTTCTTTTGCGAGGGCCAGTAATCATCCCAACAGGTGGTATCGATCATATGATAATGATAAATTTTCCCTGCTCCGGCCGAGTAATAGCCATTTTCACGGAAATATTTACCCATTGAGGTATAGTCGGTGATGACCTCTCTCCAGTCCTGATAGTTGGAATAAACACCGGAGGTATGCGGTGCGATTCCAGACATGATAGAAGCACGGGAAGGATTACAGGCAGGGTTTGCGCAATAGGCATTGGTAAACAAAACCGCCTCTTCCGACAAGCGTTGAAGATTAGGTGTGAGGGCCTGTGGATGCCCGCCCAGGGGTTCAATCCAGTCGTTTAAATCATCTAACGAAATAAAAAGGACGTTGGGCTTCTGCTCCGTGGGCGTGGGCCGGCTACAGGCGCTCCCCACAAAAATAAGGAGGATGGCGATTCCTAAAATGATACTGCCTCGCTTCTTCATCTGGCTAAAATTTGTATTTAATGGTTATTATCCTGCCTCTATTTTACAGGGGATCGTTACTGGTTAATTCTATATTCCTGGAATGTTGAGAATGGAATATTCAATTTTCAAGTTTCAACATTGAATTCACTCCGAGAAGCTGGATTTCATTGATTTTCAACTTTTTTACCCCTAACCCCTTAAGGGGAACCAGTTAAAAATCAATGAAATCTAAAAGTCCCCTCAAATGGATTTAGGGGCATTTTACCTTTCGGAGTAGGCTCATGTTTTTTATTTGGTTTTTTCAATCACCTCATTGCCCATCTCACCCATGGGATCCCTAATGTTACCGTGGCCCGGGAGGCAAATGTCTGAGCAGGTACCGTGCCATTTGAACCCGCAGGTGCAGGGAAGTACCATTCCCTTTCCGGATGCCATGATCACGATTGGGATAGACCATGAAATCAAAGGGCTTGCCCAGCTCTATCAGCCTGTCGACTAACCCTTCCGTGATCTGAAGATGCGTATTGGTCTCTCCGCTGCCATGAACGATAAGCAGCTCACCCTTCAAACCTTCGGCATAATTAATCGGGGCAGATAGGCGGTATCCTTCCGGATTCACTTCACGTGTCTTCATATAGATCTCCTGAAACCAGGCATTATAGAGATGAGGCTGCGGCTTGGGAGCAACAGCAATTCCCACATCGTATAAATCCGGGTTACGGAACATCGCGTTAAGCGTATTGGAGCCTCCTCCGCTCCAGCCCCAGATCCCCACCCTGGAAAGATCTACATAAGGGCGTGTGCGGCCCATCTCTTCTAAGGCTGCGGCTTGTTCATCGGTCGACAGGGGTCCCAGACTGCCTGCAATGGCTCGTCTCCAGGCGGCTCCTTTTGGACAGGGAGTCCCCTGGTTGTCGATGGATACCACAAGATAGCCCAGGTCGGCAATCACCCGGTGGTAATCGGCCATGGCATGTCCCCAGGTATCCATTACCGTCTGACCGTGAGGCTCGCCATACACATACACAAATACGGGGTATTTCCGCGAAGGATCGAAATTACGTGGCTTAATCATCCAGGCATCCATAACAATGCCATTGCCAATATCAATTTTAAAAAACTCTTTGGGTTGAAGATCTTTCGATGTTATTTTTTCATGAAGAGCTTTATTGTCCTCAAGCACCTTTTTTACTTTATGTCCCGGGAGTTCTACCAATTGGGTAACCGGTGGCTTATTGGCGGTGGAGTAGGTGTGAAAAGCCCATCCTGCATCGGAAGAGAGGTTGTAAGTGTGCGTGCCCGGCTGGTTCATCGGAGAAATTCGTTCAGGCTTGCCTTTCCCGTCAAGCCGTACACGGAACAGATATTTTTGAGTGCCGTTGTCGGGAGAGGCACTGTAATAAAACCAACCATGGGCATCATCCACCATAACCCGCTCAATAATATCGAAATTTCCGGGTGTAATCAGTTTTTGGTGTGAACCATCCCGGGCGCACACCCAGGCATGTCTCCAACCATCCTTTTCACTCAATACCACAAAGGCACTGTAATTGTTAATCCATTCCAGCCCGCCATTGACGTTATAACTGGCAACCACCCATGCAGGGTCCGACTCCTCGAACAGGGTGGAAATGGTACCGCTGTTGACGTTGGCAAGCAGAAACGCCCGTTGATCCCTAAAGCGGCTCAGTTTCTCCACCATCAGTTCCTGCGAATTTCCGGCCCAGCTCACTTGTCCCAGATAAAACCCCTCTGATGGCATTGGAAGGGGAAGCCATCGGGTTTCTTTTCCCCGGTTATCCGTAACGCCTACCCGCAGTTTGGCTATCTCGCCACCCACGCGGGCAAACCGGGCTTCTTTCACCCCCGGATAACTGGGATCGCCGGGAACCAGGGCGGAGCGGAGCTTTACCTGCGAAGCATCCGACTGCACAAAAGCAATTTTTTTTCCATTGGGACTCCATATGGCCCCGCTGTATGATACCGATCCGGCAGCTCCCTCCTTTGTAATTTGAATGGTTTCCTTACTTTGAATATCAAATACAAAAAGATTACTGCCCTCTGAAAAGAGAATTTGTTGGCCATCGGGAGAAATAAGGTTATCCCTGCCTCCTTCAACGAGTTGAAGCTTTCCCGACTCGGGCTCAAACAGCCAAAAACGGGTATCATTTTCCTGCTCCAGGTTCCTGCTCTGTATCAATAAGCTCTGACCATCGGGGGAGAACTGGTAATCGTCAATGCTGTTCATCCCTTCTTCACCAGGCACTTTAAGCTGATTTGCTGTAATCAGAACTGTCCGGTTACCACTGGCCACGTCGTAACGCACCAGCTCCTGTTCCTTTCCCGGGGCATCCTTCTCCAGAAGCAGGTAGCACGAGGCATCCGGATGCCATTTCCCCTGAAAGGTCCTGGCCGAATACTCTTTTCCCTCATAAATAGCTCTCAGTTCTTCTACCGCTTCATCGGGTACCATGGCCGGGCGATCAGATGGCCAACCCTCCTGCGCCAGGGAACTTGAGAATCCCGACAGACAAACCATCAGGAGCAGAGGAATCACCCTTTTTATCTTCAAATTGGTATCAACTGCTGGCATGACTCTAATTTTTTATTTCTTCAAGTATCTGGTTTAACTCTTTCACTTTTTCAGGGTATTGATCCCATAAATCAGACTTTTCGTAAGGATCCCTGGCAATATTATACAACTGGCCCTTAAGCAGTAAGGAGTCGGGTTGAACCCTGTCCCTGCCTGAACCGGATCCCCTGGTTCCCTGAATCAGCTTCCAGTCGCCTTGCTGAATGGCAAAAACACCATTCCCTGAATGAAACACCCTCGGGCGCATTGCATTGTCACTCATCTTTTCCCCCAGCAATGCAGGCAGCACATTGTAACTGTCTTCAGCGTTATTTTCCGGTAATTCCACCTCAAAAAGGGCTGCGAAAGTGGCCATCATATCGGTAAGACTAAATACCTCAGTGCTTGTGGTGCCTGGCTTAATTTTTCCGGGCCATTTTGCGATAAACGGTACCCGGTGTCCGCCATCCCAGATCTGAGACTTATACCCTTTGTAATCCCCTGCCGATTTATGCCCGTTGGCACCTTTCCGGGGGCCATTGTCGCTGGTAACAATAATCAATGTATTATCATCCAGCCCGTATTCTTCGAGTGTTTTGGTTATCTCTCCCACGCACCAGTCGACCAGGGCCACCAGATCGCCTCTGGCACCCTCTTGGGTTTTCCCCTTCATAAAATCGGGAACCATCCAGGGGATATGAGGGGAGGAGGGAACAAAATAGAGGAAAAAGGGATCCTCCGGATTATTGGTTTGATGTCTCTCAATAAAATCAACGGCTTTCTCTGTCAATCTCACATCCACCTCTTCCTGCGACCAGTCCGAGGCCATAAGGCCGGTAACAACTCCAGGCAGAGAGTCAATAGCTTCAGGGATCATCACATCGGGTATCGATATGGTTTTTTTGTTTTCAATAAAACAATAGGGGGGATCGCTGGTGGAACATCCGGCGGTGCCAAAGAAATAATCAAACCCACGTTCCAGCGGGCCCCCGATAACCGGTTTGGTGAAATCCACATTGTCCTCTTCTTCATACGAGGCAGGCCGGCCATCTTTGGTATTCCAGGCCATCCCCACATGCCATTTCCCCACACAGGCCGTTTCATAACCTTGCCCTTTTAACAGGGATGCAATGGTCATGCGGTCTTCCTCTATCAAAGGGGTATCCCCGTAAAAATCGGCCAGCACCCACTCTTTCAGCCGGGTACGCCAGCAATATCTCCCGGTCAGCAAACCATAACGGGTAGGAGAGCAGAGGGAAGATGGCGTATGGACATTGGTGAACTTTAAGCCCTCACTGGCAACACGGTCCATATTCGGGGTCTGTATCTTTGAATCCGGATTATAGGAACTCAAATCACCGTATCCCATATCATCGGCCATGATAAATACAATGTTGGGCTTTTTTGCTTCCTTTTCGGTACAGCTTATTCCAAGGGTTAAGGCGCCACACAACAACAGTACGCTTCGAATTACTGACTTACTTTTTTTTGACATACACCTTTTGTTAATTATTATAGCAAATTACAAAACAGTTAAATGATTGATGACCAGAAGAAAATACCTGGTTTTGTGTCTTAAAATCACCATACTCACTATCTGCCAACGGCCTCTCGCCTCCTTTTGATTGGCCTTTAAATCAAGGCAGAGAACAAATATAACGATTTAATTGACTCGTTTAAGGCCATCTAAAATTGCACGAGGTACAAGTAAACCGCTCAAAATAGACCATGTGAGCCATGCGATTCGAACTACCCCTCATTTGCAATGAGGGGTCCTCAGGTCATTCGTTTGTAACGAATCATTTCAATGGATTAATTTCTGAAAGAAGTTTTGTTGGAAAATTTGGTTGTGTTCAATCGAGACGGGCGGATATTTGGGATTTGAATAATAGTCGTTGCAAACGACTAGCTTTTAACCCCTCGTTGCAAACGAGGGGTAGAGGGGGAGACACTTCATCCGGACCAACTACCCCTCACTTGCAATGAGGGGTCCTTAGGCCATTCGTTTGCAACGAATCTTTTCAATGGTTTATTTCCTGAAAGAAGTTTTGTTGGAAAATTTGGTTGTGTTCAATCGAGACTGGCGGATATTTGGGATTTGAATAATAGTCGTTGCAAACGACTAGCTTTTAACCCCTCGTTGCAAACGAGGGGTAGAAAGGGAGACACTTCATCCGGACCAACTACCCCTCACTTGCAATGAGGGGTCCTTAGGCCATTCGTTTGTAACGAATCATTTCAATGGATTAATTTCTGAAAGAAGTTTTGTTGGAAAATTTGGTTGTGTTCAAAAGGGACTTGGCAAATATCCGGGTTTTAAGAAATAGTCGTTGCAAACGACTAGCTTTTAACCCCTCGTTGCAAACGAGGGGTAGAGGGGGAGACACTTCATCCGGACCAACTACCCCTCATTTGCAATGAGGGGTCCTTAGGCCATTCGTTTGCAACGAATCTTTTCAATGGTTTATTTCCTGAAAGAAGTTTTGTTGGAAAACTTGGTTGTGTTCAATCGAGACAGGCGGATATTTGGGATTTGAATAATAGTCGTTGCAAACGACTAACTTTTAACCCCTCGTTGCAAATGAGGGGTAGGGGGGAGTAGGGGGGCTTTATACCGGAGGCTCAACATCCATGTGCTTGCAAAAAACGTACTTGCAACCTGGCTTCTTCCCTTTTTGGTCAGAGTGTATCAGCTAGCTTTCACTCTTTCGCGCATGACGATACGTCAACGGCAGTTCATTTAATTTCACCATACCATCCAAACCAAAGCCCTTGGGAATGCTGCTATCCCTTGGGTAGTTTTGTCCCGGCAGCTTCACACCCCAATGTTACCATCCACGCATGTGCCGGTAGGTTACGCATGATGGAACATGAGGTTAAATCAGTCTTGGTAATCAAAGAGCGTTTAACAGTTATTCGGACAGCCTCGTGTCGCACTCTATCTTACGAATAACGGTCAGGCCCACACCTGTTCTTTCAGTAAACGTCTCCCGGGAGAGGTTTACCTCTTTTCTGCGTTGCTTTAGAAAGTCAGCCAGATGATTCAAAATAGGTTTTTGGGCAAAAGTTTATAAAATACAGTAAGACAGTATGGTAAGAGATGTGGTTGTGAGTTTTTTGATTGTTTTATGGGTTTTGCATATGAAACAGAAGAGCTATTCTTCTATCTCTATTCGGATTAACATGCTGAAAAAATAGTTATTCATCCGAACAACCCTGGAACCCAAATGTAGAATGCCTTGAAGTTTATCGGCCTAAAAACAATTGAATTACTTGATTTCAACAATTTATTTCTCTTGTTCTGAGATCACTTTTATACTTAGATACATTTTTTAATCCAAATCATATTGAGAACTAGAGGGTAGCCGAGAAGCAAAGAAATAATTTCAAGAATTCATAGGTTTTCCATTAGGGGTACAAAACTAATTTTCAAAGGAAATAAAAAATCAAATGACAACTATAAATAACTGACATATAATTAAATAATAAATTAACGAAAAGTTAATACATCACTGGGAATAAAGAAAAATGAAAAATTAGTGCATCAGCAGCAGTATGAAATAAATAAAGATAGGAATGGTTAATAATAGGATAAAAACCGATGAACAATGTTTGAACAACACATTTTAATCTATCTTTAATGCCAATGAGTGGAGAATTTGTGCATTTTTTGGTCATATTTGTTTTCCGGAAATACTTATGTTTCAGGCTTGGATAAAAATGAATACGATATGCCATGTAAGGTAAAAAAAGAAATGTAGAGAACTCTACCACGACTCAAATATGGCCTTAATAGTTAAAACAATTGCTAATGCCTATTGAATACACCGAAGACCAGCGAGTTTAATGTTTCTAAAATGGGTTTGTCATATTTCATGAATTTTTCAAGAAACATTTACTCAATTGTATTTTTTGAACAGCAATAATAATGGGGAAAAATAACAAACCGAATATAATTCAATTAAAAGGAAATGTGTTATTGGAACATACATTTAAACAGTGGCATAAACCGCTTGTTTTTTATGCTTTTAAATTTGTGGGTGATCAGGATATTGCAAAGGATCTTGTTCAGGATGCATTTTTAAAAATTATAGAAAAAGGTAATTGGGAAGATTTAGAGAACCTGAAAACTTATTTGTACAAGTGTGTTCGCAACAACTGCATTAATTACATCAACCATAAGACTATTGAATCTGTATATAACGAAGGTGAAGCGATTCGAATTACGCGTGAAATTGAACATTATAATTCACATCACACAATTATTGAGAACGAAATGCAGAATAAACTTCTGATTGCAATAGAAGGGCTTCCGGAGCATTATAAAACACCTTTAAAGCTTAGCCGATTTGAAGATTTTAAAAATAAAGAAATTGCTGAAAAACTGAATTTACCTATCCGAACTGTTGAAACAAGAATCTATAGAGCTCTTTTGATTCTAAAGGATAAATTGACCATGTTTCTTTTTTAAGGTTTAATTATTTAATGCAACGTTCAACAGCTCATCCTGGGAGATATTAGATGGGTAAGAAATGCCTGTGGCCTCCTATTTGCCAGCATTCTTTAAATTATTATGCTGTATTGAATCACAACCTTACCGTTTTTGGACTGAAGAACAGGGAGCTGCCGCCTTCAGGTCTCCATCACCGATATACATATCTGTCAACTCTGGGGCTTGCCCCTCTACCTCTTCCCGTTAAAATGGAACAGGCTATGAAGGGGAGGGTCCAAGTTGGGTGTGGGAATATTAAGATATTTTCCTTAAAGTGTTTATACTAAACATCTTGAAAATAAGTCTAACATCTATTATCCAGCTCCTCTGCTGGGGCACCCCTCGGTCGCCGAAGGTTTGCCGCAGAGTAGCTTTTGTGTTCGCGGAAAGCGTTGACGGCAAGCGCAAAACCTAACCATTTATTGGTTTTATTGAAGATATAATTTAAGCCCCGGCAGTTCTTTCTACAAGGATAGGTTCCTGTTTCATCACAGATTGATTTGGCCATACAACCGGATAAATGGATAAGGAAACAATGAGTGCTAAGATTTTAAATTTCGTAAAAAAGGATTCATTGTTGTCCGGTAAACCGGAATTAATTTAATTGTTAAAGTGCCTGATATTTAGATCTGCCATTTTCATTCTTCATAAGTAAGCCCCCAAAGTTTTGCGAAAAGCGAATTTTGATAATTGATTTTATCTCCTTTTATCCGTAAGAGCCAGCTTATCTCCTGGTTTTCCAAGAAGCGTATATTTTGATGGAATTCATCAGCTACGTCATCTTATATCGAATCCACTTTATTCCTGTTTTTTAACCGAATATTCTTGGCAAAAATTTGTTGCAGAACCGGCTTTAATCATATTTGGAGCCCAGGCAATCATCTTTTCACGAATAACTCCTTCATACAAATCATCACAACGGTGCATCCCGCTCAACATACATTCCACCTTTTCACGAATAACTCCTTCATACAAATCCCGTTTGATACCCCAAAACTGTGCATTACGGTTATCCCCCCCCTCCTTGTTTGGGCCGTTATCACTGATAAAAATGAACGGCGTATTTCTATCCAACCCAAGTTCTATTATCTCATCCTGTAAAAATAGGGTATACGCTCCAGAGGAGCCTCAACCTCAATGGTTTTACCTCCCCTGAACATTTTTTCATCATCGCCTTTCCACTTTCCTTTTGGGAAGACGACACTTCTTGAGCGAGCTCCTTTTTCGAGTACCGGTGCTACTAAAATATCGTTGCCAAGCATAAATTGATTTTTTATGGTTTCGTAGCCCGATTCTGGATAGGCTAAAGCCATGGGCTTAACAATGGGGTCGCCAGTCTTTGATGCGACTTTTGCTAACTCCAGTATATGGTCTCCCATTTTTGTGTGTAACAAAGCAGCTTGCCGGCATAGTTCAGCATTTTCTTTAGAAAGGACTCTCCAGGGAGCCACCGAGAATTGCATCATCGGCATTAAGGCATGCACTTGCGCAGAACGAACAACCAGCTCTTCATCAATCGTGGATGAATTTTTGAAAGAGGTATTTTCTCCACCACCAATCATATCGGGACATGTGTAATTATACCCCATGACACTTTGCGACATCAGATCGCCTACCAGTTTTTGCAAATCTTCCCAATTATGCTCTTTATCTCTAAGGCGCTGGGCCAGAGGCAAACCGGCCATTTTCCAGGAAGCTCTGTACTCGTTAAGAGGGTAGTGTAATCCAAGTTCTGCAAAATAAGTGGTCTGATCGTTGGGCGTGCCTGCTTTATAGGACACAACACCATCTGCATAGAAACGAGCATCTCCAGCATCAAATTTAAACCCATCTACGCCATAAAGGGATACCAAATTATCGAGTCTGCCTTTGAACCACTTTTGTGCCTCAGGATTACTTAAATCCAGACAGGCACTAGCCCCATTCCACCAACGAATTATGGCGGCCATATTTTTAGTGTTAGCCCATAGTATATCTTGAGTTTTCTGTGGTTCAAGGAGTAATAAACCCTCTTCAGCCAATTTCCTAAACACTTCAGAATCGGGGCTAATAAATGGGCACACCCACAGCATTACCTGAAAACCCATATTGTGCAATTTCTTTATCATCCCTTTAGGATCTTTGAAGCGGCGAGGAGAAAACTCCCATACGCCATAATTTTCCTGCCAGTTATCATCAATCATTAAAACTCCGGGAGGGTAACCTTTATCAATAATAGTTTGTGCATAGTTCAGGATATCTTCCTCGTTTTGATCATATAATAATTCAATCCATGTGATGTATTGCGGATGGGTAAACATCATTTTTTCGGGGATCTTTCCATTGGAAGGAAAAAAAGTCTTAGTCGCATAATCATGGGCTGATTGCAAGTTACGACCTGAGGTGCCGGATACGATTTCCCCATCACGAGTTGTAACAATTATTTTTCCTTCGTTAAATTCATATTTAAAAGGATGTTCGCTCCAGATATAACGTCCCTTGCTTGATAAAAGGAGTGGTTGAGCTTGATTACCTTTATTATCCCCCCAAAGATCATGAGAGACCCTGGTTGTAAAATCGTAGGGTGTTTGATGACCCAGTGAGCTTAAACCGCCCCACCAATATTCGCCTTGAATAATTTGCAGTTCTATGCGGTTTGCTTCTTGGGGAAATAGATTAATAGTCAGCAATAAAGTCGCTGCTGTTAGCAATAGGGTTTTCATTATGTGTTTTTTATTATTTATAAACTGATGGTGCTTATATGTGAAGTCATCCATTTTGCTATGATAATCCGGGAGGAGTAAGCATCTCTAAAAAATAAATTAATCACCTTATTTCAGCGGGGTCATGCTTTTGGCAAAAATAATGCTGGACCTTTCTAAAATCGTTAAAGACCCATCACCTCAATTTCCGGATGCTTAATTAAAAGATACGGACTTTTTTAGGTTGAAAATTCCTTCGTTTGTTATCATTCCAATCGATATCTGTTCTACGGGTCTGTTTCATGCTAATTTGAAAAACATGCAAATTTGGTGATTTAAAAACCTTGGCATCTTTATCGCTAAACATGCAATTTTTCTATTTTGTTTCATTCTCCAGATTAGGTTAAATAATGCCATATTACCTCAATTTGTTATCTCAAAATCATCGCTTTCCTATATAACTCTCAGGAAAATCTTGAATTACAAAAGTGCCTTATGGATCAAAAAGGGAAATAAATAGTTTTTTAAGGGATAAAAAAATGGCCTCCTGTATGATTCAAGAAAATTAAATAACTGAGATCACCCTGTCGTAATTATTATTACAAGGAGGAGAATCAGAATTATTATCGACCTCAAATATGTGGATTTATTTAAAGAAACCACTATTTATGAGCGCTAGAATATTTTTTTTTTTATTGTTATCCTATTATCGGATTCAGAGGGCCTGTCCCTTTTTACATTGTAAAAATCTCGACCTATTTGCCGTGAGGAACTTCATAAATTAGAGCCATTTTATCATTTTAATATCTAACAAAAATTAAACTATGTGTATAAATGAAATTTTTTCCATGGGCCTATTGACGTAGTTTTTGCGATTTGTTTGTGGTATTTAAAAGGAACTAAAATGGTGCATATCCCCATGTAGAGTATCATCTTCATAATTAGATGGTTAATTTATTTAGGCTAAGAAGATTGAAATATTATGAATGCAAAATCAGTATTTCAGGAATCCATTCTATTCTAAAACAAATAAGAATTTGAGTAGTCAAGTGGATCAAGGCAAAGCTTTAGGATATTATACGAATGGATGCTAATTGAAGTTCCTTGCTGGGGTGTTCAATATTTAAGACACTTATCCAACGAGATGCTAAAATGAAAAAATAACTGAGAGTATGAAACAGACCGGATTCGGATCACAAAGTTCAAAAACCTATATTATTATAACTGCATTCTTAGCCTTGTTTTCCATAGTCGGATTTGCCTACTATGGCTTACCATTTTTTTTCGACTTCATGGTCGCTGATTTTGGTTACTCACGAGCGGAAGTAACGTCCGGGAATGCCATCAGTAAATTGCTGGTAGCGCCCCTGGTTGGATTTCTTGCTGGCTGGCTGATTGATAAATACGGACCCCGCCGATTAATGATGCTGGGAGTTATTTTTATGGGTGTTGCTTTTATAGGCTTAAGTTATTCCAGTAGTTTGTGGATGTTCTACATTTTCTACATTTTTAATGCAATGGGATATGTTTTTGGCGGTCCACTACCATGCCAGGTTTTAATTTCCAGATGGTTTACCAAGAACCGGGGAAAAGCGATGGGGATTGCCTACCTCGGAATTGGTGTTGGTGGGGCAGTTGTCCCTTTAATTTCCAGCAGTTTAGAGAGTAGTCTGGGGTGGCAGCATACGTTAAGTATTCTGGGTATATTAATCGTTCTTATTGCCTTCCCACTTGCATTTTTCATCAAGGATCCGTCTAATGGGAAAAAGAAGAAAGAGGAAATTGCCATACCCATGAAGAACATTCTCAGGAATCCCAATTTTTACCTTCTGGCTTTTGGAAGCATGTGTTCGATAGGAGCGGTGGGGGGAATTGGGCAACATTTAAAGCTCTATTTAACCGACCTTGATTTTTCCCAATCACAAGCAGCGCATATATTTTCACTGGTTCTATTATCAAGTCTTGCAGGGCGGCTAATGATGGGGTGGTTGTCTGACCTTATCAACCGCAAATATGTAATGATGCTTATATATCTTATTGTTGCTATTGCAATATTAGCCCTCCTGGTACCGCCATTCCCCGGACGAATTTATGTGTTTGCAGTAGTTTTTGGAGTGGGTATTGGTGGTGATTATATGATTATTCCCCTAATGGCAGGTGATTTATTTGGGGTGAAAGCACTGGGAAGAACCATGGGAATTATTTTAGTGGCAGATGGTATTGCAGAATCCTTCTTCCCCGTGTTGGTAGGCTATTTATACAATGATGTAGCTAAATATTCGATTGGTTTTTGTGTGCTCATTGTTGTTGCCCTGGCAGGCATCTTTATCATCTCCTTTTTGCCAAAAATCCAGGAGCACAAAGAGATGAGTATTTCAAAGGCCCAGGCTTAATGTTAAATCAGAGAAATAACCATGACAAAATATAATCCAATATCATTAACTCAAAAACTAATAAGTTTTAATACGGTTAATCCTCCGGGGAACGAAGCAGCTCTTGCTGAATTTATTGCCGGCTTATTGTCTGATAATGGATTTAATGTAGAATATGAAAATTTCGATGAAAACCGGCTTAATCTTATTGCAGAGAAAGGATTAACGGAAGATAACCCTCCGATAGTTTTTTCAGGGCACCTGGATGTTGTTCCACTGGGCGAAAAAAAATGGAGTGTCGACCCATTTGGGGGGGAAGTCATTGATGGGAAGGTTTTTGGTCGTGGTTCGAGCGATATGAAAGGTGGTGTGGCGGCTATTATTTGTGCAGCCATTCAGGCTTTCGAGGAAGGCAATCCTATTGGCGGAGTAAGGATTATTTTTACCGCAAGCGAAGAAAACGGATGCAAGGGCATGCAACATCTGGTAAAAAGTGCTGCCAATCTGGGTGTAGCCCGAGCCGTAATTATTGCCGAGCCTACGGCCAATAAACCTGCAATCGGGCACAAAGGGGGATTGTATTTGAATGTGACTTCATCCGGAACCACGGCACATTCCTCGATGCCTGAGTTGGGGGATAATGCTATTTATAAAGCTGCAAAAGCCATCTTAAAAGTTGAAAAATTTAATTTTGGGTGTGAACAAGACTTGCTTCTGGGATTTCCAACAGTTAATGTTGGAAAAATGAGTGGAGGACTTAATCTGAACTCAGTGCCCGACCATTCCGAATTTACCATTGATGTGCGTTCAACCACAAAAGTGAGGCACGTTGATATTCTGGAAAAGTTGAAGAATGAGTTAGGAAACCAAATTGTTATTGAAACCCTGGTGGATATGCCTCCGGTTTCGAGCAAAGAAGAAGACCCGTTTGTACAATTGGTTTATGAAGCATGTCAGGTTGATCGTAAAAGTGGAGAATACCCCAAAGCCATGCCTTATCTTACCGACGGTTCTGTTTTGCAGAAATTTTACAAGGGTGTACCTACCATAATTCTTGGATGTGGGGAACCTGAAATGGCGCACCAGATTGATGAGTTTTGCTTTGTTCGGAATATAGAAGAGTCGGTGGAAATTTACAAGAAGATACTGTTAAACAAAAATTTATAATCATGATAGACTTACCTAAAATACTCGCCACAGAGGAACAGTTGGAAGAATTGTTATCACGACCCGGCAAAGCGCTTATTGAGATGTTCAGGCATCTTGACGGGGATATTATCTTTCTGGGAATATCTGGAAAAATTGGCCCCTCCCTGGCCCAAATGGCAATCAGGGCCAGCGAAGCGGCAGGGGTAAAAAAACGCGTCATTGGGGTTTCACGGTTTCGTGACGAGACAGAAATTGGAAAGCTGAAAGCCATTGGAGTGGAGATTATTCGGGGCGACCTGCTCGATAAAGACTTTCTTTCTACTCTGCCAAAGGTTAAAAATGTTTTTTTCCTTGCCGGGATGAAATTTGGCTCCGAAGATAACCTGGCCATGACCTGGGCGGTAAACGCATACATGCCCGCTTTAGTGGTTGAGACTTTTAAAGATTCAAGAATTGTCGCATTCTCTACCGGCTGTGTATATCCATTGGTTCCCGCGGAGTCAGGTGGCTCATTGGAAACAGATTTGCCAATGCCCATCGGAGAGTATGCTCAGTCGTGCCTGGGGCGTGAAAGAATGTTTGAATATGGAAGCAAGAAAAACAACACCCCGGTAACTCTAATTCGCTTGAATTATTCGGTAGAACCAAGGTATGGTGTTTTGGTCGATATCGCCACGAAGGTGAAAAATCAGGAACCAATCGATTTGGCAATGGGGTATTTTAATGTCATCTGGCAAGGCGATTCCAACGATGCAGTGTTACGCTCCCTTTCCCTCGCTGCCACTCCTGCAAAAGTGTTAAATGTTACCGGAGAAGATACCTTATTGGTTCGCGATGTAGCTGAACAATTTGGAGAACTGTTTGGTGTTGAACCTATTTTGGTTGGAACAGAATCTCAGACGGCTCTATTAAATAACTCAAACGCTATGTTCGACCTATTTGGCAAACCACAAGTGTCAATCTCAAAAGTGATAGAATGGACTGCTCATTGGATTAGTGAAGATAAGGAGTTGCATGGGAAACCTACTCATTTTGAGGTTAGAGATGGCAAATACTAAAACCTAAAATCACCTGGATGAATCATAAAGAAATACCTGCCGAAGTAAAAAAAGCCTTGTTTAAAGGAGTGGTGATACCTGCTCTACCCCTGGCCCTTAACCAAAAACGCCAATTTGACGAGGCACGCCAACGATTATTGATAAAGTATTACCTAAACGCAGGTGCTGGTGGGGTGGCTGTTGCTGTACATACTACTCAATTCGAGATACGGTTACCTGAAGTGAATCTTTACGAGAGGGTATTGGAAGTTGCTAAAGAGGAGTTTGATAATTATACCTCTAAAACATTAAAACCAATCATACGGATTGCTGGAGTCATTGGCCAAACTGAGCAAGCTAAAAAAGAAGCAACAATAGCGTTGAAAAATGGGTATCATGCTGTATTGCTCGGTTTAGCGGCTTTTGGAAATGCAAGCAACAAAACACTTATTGAACATTGTAAGGAAATTGCGGAAATCATTCCGGTAATTGGTTTTTACTTGCAACCGGCGGTTGGAGGGAATAACCTCGATGTTGATTTTTGGCGCGAATTTTCGAAAATTGAAAATGTTATTGCCATAAAAATGGCTCCTTTTAACCGTTACAAAACGCTGGATGTGGTGCGTGGTATCGCCGAATCGGGAAGAGCAGACGAAATTGCATTATATACAGGAAACGATGACAACATTCTGGTTGATTTACTTTCCCAATATGAGATTCAGGTTGGCAATGAGTTGGTTAAGAAAAGGGTCGTGGGTGGGTTGTTAGGGCATTGGTGCGTTTGGACCAAGAAGGCCGTCGAACTATTGGAAGATATCCAAAGTGGGAAATTCGATAATGACACCATAAAAGCCATCACACTTGCGCATCAGATTACCGATTCCAATGCTGCATTTTTCGATTCAGCCAATAACTTTGCCGGTTGCATTGTTGGGCTTCATGAAGTTCTTCGACGTCAAGGCTTGTTAGAAGGACTTTGGGTATTGAACCCTGATGAAGTCATGTCACCCGGGCAGATGGAAGAGATTGACAGGGTTTATGCTGCTTATCCGCATTTAAATGATGATGCGTTCATTGCTAATAACCTTGAAAAGTGGTTGTTGTAGAAATTACAAAATTGGGGACAATATTGATGGTTGGTCTTTATTGCTCCCAATCTGTTTTTCTTTTGAAAAAAAGTGGTTAGCAGGTTATTGATAATTAGGCTTGAACTTATGAATTAACGATTAATTTAAGAAATTATGAGTGAGTTAGCTAAAGTAAGAAAGTTATTATCTGAAGATGCGGACAAAGCAATGGGCCTTGTCCTGGCTGAAGGTTGGAATCAAACAAAAGATGATTGGGATTTATTGATTAACGGGTCTCAAAATATTTGTTTGGCTGCTGAAATTGCTGGAAAATTGGTGGCTACAGCAACAGCAATAAATTATTCAAATGAGGTAGCCTGGATTGGAATGGTACTGGTTAATAAAGAATATCGCGGCAGAGGAATCAGTAAAATCCTTCTGAATTCTTTATTTGAAGGTTTAAAATCCTGTCAGTCAATTAAACTGGATGCTACCCCTGCAGGTCAACCAGTGTATAAAAAGCTTGGTTTCATCGATGAACATTTAATCCACAGAATGATTCGCACATCTTTCAATGGCGATTTACCTAAATCTGTAGAAACTGGTTTAAAAAGAATTCAGAAAGACGATATTCAAGCTCTAATTGAATTCGATAATCAGGTGTTTGGAGCCAATAGAACTCAACTGATTCAGTCACTGACAGAAAATTATGTGGAAAAGGGCTGGGTTTTAAAACACAATCATAAAATAGCAGGATTTATTCTAGGGCGGAAAGGAAACAAGTACCACCAAATTGGTCCTTTATCTGGACAGTCTTTAGCGGATGTAAAAATTATGATGACTCAGGTTCTGAATCACTTAAAAGGACAAGCCGTTGTAATTGACGTATTGGATGATAAAAAAGAATTTATTGAATGGCTGAGTTCTATTGGATTTGTAAAACAAAGGAGTTTTACAAGAATGTATAAAGGGGACAATCAATATTCCGGGAATATTAGGTTTCAATATTTAATTGGTGGGCCGGAACTTGGATGACAGGCAGTTATTATCTATCCGATCAAAAGTTGGCCTTTCTTTGCGAACAACAGTTTGTGCTAATGCTGCCGCCCCGGTTCTCCTTTTGGAGGGCACAACCCGTGCGTTTGTATAACGGCATTTTTTGGATGGACAGGGGCAATTGGTACAAATATCATTACCTCTCTATTTATAGCTTTTGGGCTGTGGTACATTTGCTACTGGATGTATAAACGCAAACTTTTTATCAAAATATAAAAAATTCCTAAGTACATGACAAAAATTCATAGACATTTATATTGAATTGATTTCCAGGGTTTGACAAAATGTTAGCAATCGTAGAAAGTCCATATTTAAATATACTTTTTGCTTTACGTCCGTGTTTTTTGATCGAAATTTTCTTCA
>JBFHFS010000079.1:0-20037 GCA_041583495.1 Marinilabiliaceae bacterium
AATCCCAAGAAAGAGAATCAGATATAAATTCGAGGTGAACAGGAATAAACCAATTAAAATAACTGTAAATGCCGCGTTAAGACGGGCGACGTTTTCGTTTACCACTTTAGGGGAAACAGGGCAAAAAGCATAATTCTTCATTTGTTTGAAATTTTTGTCTTTAAAAAATGTGCCAAAAATTTCCGCACATTCAGGAACTCTCTTTAAAAAATCCTCTTCACTTTACAATCCCACTGAATGCTCCCAAGTATATCTTCACTTGAGAAGAACAGCAGATCTCTCCAGGATCCTAAACATACCAACCGGTACTTATTTTTCTTTGCTTAACTCTTTCAAAACGGCCAATAGCAGCCCTCCAGATAGTCGTGTCTTATAATCGGGATTGATGTATTCGAATAAGATGGTCCCTTTTTCATCAACCACAAAGACTGCCGGCACGGGCAAAAAACCGTCCTGATTAAAACCGCCCGATTTTTTATTCAACATATCAAGATATTTCTCTGGCGCTTTAAAGGCAATACCCATGGAGCGAATAAGATCGCCATTAGCATCTGAGAACAACCGGTATTTTAAATCTTTTTCCTGGTTGGTCGTATTCAGATTTTCAGGTGAATCAGGGCTTATGGCAACAATCTGGTAACCCAGTTGCTCTACCTCACCCTCAACGCCTTGGATTTCTGAAAGATGTCGATTACAATAGGGACACCAACCACCACGGTAAAACAATAAAACGGTTGGTTTCTCTTCAACAAGGGAATGAAGCTGGTAATTGGCTCCGTCTGTACCCGACAAGGTGGCGTCAGGAACGGTTTCTCCGTTAAGCAACGGGGAAATATCCTGAGGTAATAAAGGCAGCTGCGATTGTGCCAGGGTAGCCATAAATGCAAAAGTGACAACAAATAATATTCGTCTCATAATTCTATCGTTTACAATTGGTTATAAAAAAATCAACAAATTATTGCCCACCACCATGGGTGAGCAAAACAAACAACATCAACCCACAAAACAGGAGGAGGGAAATGATTTCAGGCTCCTGGACCCGGCTCTATCAACACAATACCCAACGTCTCAATGCCTATCTGGCAACAAGACTTGAGGGTAGTAAACAGGTAATTCATGCTGGCAAAGCATCCAATTATTGAGGAAATATTTCCAGGCTTCCTCATTGCAGGGCCATAAAATACCTGTACCGGAAACAGACGGAGCAACAACATCGAGATAAATCACAAATGAACTGGCCCATTGGAAAAACACGGAGACATCTTAATTGTTTTCATAGATTTAGAAGTTAATTTTTTTTAACTAAAACTATTGGACTTCCAGAGCCGCTGTTTCGTGTCCATCTTACGTCATTTCGGGCCAGGTTCCATTCATTGGCTGAGCACCAGACCAAAAGACCTCTGAAGCCCGCTGAATGAAAAAAAAGAGCTATCCCTCATCCCCGTTTTTTTTTTCAAAAGACCTTATGGGATTGGATGAAAGCCTAAAAGGTGATCACCCTGGCACCACTCTTAAGATAATCGGACAGCACCTTACCCATTCCTTTTACCTCGAACCCAAAGGACCGAAGTTCATCGGTAACGCCATACGAGTTGGCACAAGCGACACATGCCTTAATCACGACCCCGTCATTTTGCATGGTTTTCACCTTCTCCTGAAGCTTACTATTTTCGGATATCAGCTTTGCAGAAGGGCCCCAAACAATCAGAATCACCTCATCGAACCATTTCTGAGTTTTGGCTGCATGGGCATACATCAGGCAAACCCGCTCGGCCACATATGGATCACTACTGGTCCACACCACCACCAGGGTATCCTGCCCAGGAGTATTTTGCGGAAAACTCATCGGTTCAGCCTGATTTTGGGCCGACAAAACGACCACGGAAAAAATCATAAACAAAAAAAACACAACTTCTTTTTTCATAGTATAAACATTATTAGTTAACGTTGTTTTAGTAATCAAACTGCAATAATCCTCCAGCCCCCAAAACCCGGCAAGCCATTCCAGCCTCCTGCCAAATCTCCTTATATTTTATTTCCCTTTTTCTTCGAAAGCCATGGGTATTAAAATGGGTCATCTCCCTTCTAACCTCTTTTCTATTCTGATGGTTCAACAAGCAGCCCACTTCAAAAGCAAGAAATGGTGAAAAAATAAATAAGCTGAAATTGCCTTCGTTCATCAGTCCAAAGAACAACCAAAGGCTTTAATAAGTTTATTCCAATTTTTAATCCCTTATGGGTAAGTAATAATAAACCTTCTGCGCATCAATTAAATAATCCAAAAGTCCATCGCTGCCACAGCCTAAAAAAACACTTGGGTTCTAAGAAATAAGCTATAACTTGCATGCTGAAATTACGGACTAAACGGTCTATTCAATCAATATTACAGTCAGTAACCCAAGGATCAGAGCCAAGTGCCATGAAAATTAACGAACTTCCCAAAGACCTGGAACAAATATTCTATTCAGATGGACATCAATTGGGCACCCGGCAAAAGATAGATCAGGATATTACCCTGCTCCAGCGAGGAACCAGAGAGTTGTATTATAATGTGGACCAATTAATCGACTCCTTTGTACAAAGGTGCCAGGCCGACAGAATCCCCGTAGATTGTCGCATGGGCTGTTCGTGGTGCTGTCACCAGGCTGTTTTCGCTTCCACTCACGAAATAATTCTAATGGCCCAATACCTTAGGAAACATTATTCCAGAGAGGTGGTAGATGAGGTGAGAATGAGAGCAGAAGCCAAAGAGTCTCAATTAGGCCCGCTTTCCCCCGCCGCGGCACTCAAAAGCCGGCATGCCTGCCCGCTTCTCTTAAAAGGCAGATGCATGGTTTATCCCGTGCGCCCGATGGCCTGCCGAATCTATCTTTCTTCGAGCGAAGAGAGCTGTCTCAAACGACACCAGAATCCCTTCGATCCCAAAGCCATTCCCGCCCTGTTCGACTTTACCCTTAAGGCTGGTCAGCAAATGAATGCCGGGTTTGGCTCTGCCTTGAAGGAACAGGGTCTTTCGGTCGAAGAACATCGCATTGAACACATTCTTCTTTTGTTACTCAAAGCGCCCAAAAAAACAGACGATTGGCTCAAAGGGGGCACACTCCATCAGAGCTTCCCCTTTGATGAAGCCCAAAAGGATCAACCCGGCAAGGCATAGAAAAGGCCTGCGCCCGGTCCCAGCGGCAATCCAAACAATAACCAAATGACCAATAAGATGCTCCAGCCAATAAAAAAAGCGATGGAATAGGGAATCATAGTGGCCATCACGGTTCCAATACCGGCCTTATCATCATATTTCTGAAAATAGGCAATGATGAGGGCAAAGAAACTCATCATGGGCGATATGATGTTGGTCACCGAATCACCGATGCGATAAACGGCCTGGGACAATTCAGGGGAATAGCCCAGCAACATAAACATAGGAACAAAAATAGGGGCCATGATGGCCCATTTGGCCGAAGCACTTCCCATGAGCATATTAATAGAGGCCGACAGCATCACAAAGAGGAGCATCAGAGGCACCACCCCCAAATCGGCAGCCATCAGCCCCTCAGCTCCGCTCACAGCCAAAATAACGCCCAGATTACTCCATTTGAAATAGGCCACAAACTGGGCGGCGAAGAACACCAACACAAAATAGCTGGTCAGGGTCTCCATACTCTTGGCCATTCCTTTGGCCACATCCCCATCATTTCGATACTTACCTAAGACAGCACCATAAACAATCCCCATAGTTCCGGCAATCAGAAACAGAAAGGCAATCACCCCACGAATCACCGGAGATGACAAGATTGCCCCATCTGCTCCGCGTAGAATCCCGTTGCGGGGCAAAATACCCACCAAGATGATCACCACCCAAAAAATCAGAACGAAAAGACTCATGCGCAACCCCTTACGTTCTATTGGAGTGAGAGACTCCAGGGATGTGGAGCCCGTCCCCCCCTGATAATTACTGAAACGGGGAGCGATAATCTTCTCGGTCACCCAGGTACCGATACCTGCAATTAGAAAGGTGGAGACCATCATAAAATAATAGTTGGCAGTTGGATTTACCTCATAACCTGGATCCAAAATATGAGCCGCCTCCTGCGATAAGCCAGCCAGCAAAGGGTCAACTGTTCCCAGAATCAGGTTGGCACTGAATCCACCTGAAACACCGGCAAAGGCAGCAGCCATCCCCACAATGGGGTGTCGACCAACCGATTGAAAAATAATACCGCCAAGGGGAATGAGTAACACATACCCCACATCACTGGCAAAATTCGAGAGAATACCAGAAAAAACCAGGACGAAAGTAAGCAATCGCCGGGGAGAAGAGATCACCAGCAAACGGATAAAGGCGGCAATCAGCCCACTGGATTCGGCGATTCCAATACCCAACATGGCCACCATCACAATTCCCAAAGGCGCAAACCCCGTGAAGTTCACCACCATATCATCCAATATCCTGGCCAATCCTTCCTTTGAAAACAGGTTAACCACCCGAATGGTTTCTCCTGTAGCAGGATGATCAACCGCCCAGCCCAGCCAGGCTCCCACAGCCGACATAACCAGGGCGGCCAAGGCCAGCAGGCCAAACAAAGTGGCCGGATGTGGCAAGGCATTACCGCCTCTTTCCAAAAGATTTAAAAACCGATCAAACAAACGCTTTTTTCCCTTCTCCATAAAATTCTTTTAATTAAGGACTGAATTTATAAAAATTATTCCACATCAAAAATTACGCACGATCGTCTTACTTCCCTCCAATCACGAAAAATTACTTAATTTTGACCAGAACAATACAAAACAGTCTCCGTCCCCAACGACCTGCCTCACAGAAAAAGCAGGCAGGGCCCTGAAATTAACAAACCAGACAAATACCTCCTTATGAGCGAAATTGAAAAAGTTGAATTACGCCCTTTAACCCTCTCAGATTTTGAGGCTTTAAAAACCACCGAAGAGAAAGCCTACCGAAATTGGGCAGGCGGCCAATGGCGGAAGCACGACTTCAAAACCCTTCTTTCCATCTTTCCCGAAGGACAACTGGGCATATTGGTAAATGATGAAATT
This sequence comes from Marinilabiliaceae bacterium, assembly GCA_041583495.1. Lineage (GTDB taxonomy): Bacteria > Bacteroidota > Bacteroidia > Bacteroidales > Marinilabiliaceae > JBFHFS01. The sequence goes on from JBFHFS010000079.1 coordinate 5,050, forward strand.
GTGGGCTGTGCCCTCTCCATAATTGTCAGTTACGGACGTTTTGGAGACGAACATACCTACAAAGAGATTACGGGCAATATGACCTTCAACACGCATAACCCACGGGGGGACGTGCTCTATGGCATCGACATTTTTATCCGGCCTGAATTCCGCGGATTAAGACTGGGCCGACGCTTATATGATGCCCGCAAAGAATTGTGCGAACAACTAAACCTGAGAAGCATCATTTTTGGTGGCCGTATCCCCAATTATTACAAAAAGGCCAACGAGCTGACGCCCAGGGAGTATATCCGAAAAGTGAGGTATAAAGAGTTGTACGACCCCACCCTGACCTTTCAGCTTTCCAACGATTTTCATGTCAAGAAAGTATTGACAGGCTACCTCCCCGATGATAAAGAATCGAAGGAGTATGCCGTTTTAATGGTTTGGGACAACATCTATTACACTAAGAAAGGGGAAAACCTCCCCACCCCAAAATCGATCGTGCGACTGGGTCTGGTTCAGTGGCAAATGCGTAATTACCCTACCGTGGATGATGTTTTCGAGCAGGTAGAATATTTTGTGGATGCTGTGTCGGCCTACAAGAGTGATTTTATGCTGATCCCTGAGTTTTTCAATGCCCCTCTGATGGCCCGTTACAATAACCTGTCCGAGTCGGAAGCCATTCGCGAGCTGGCCCAATACACGGAGGAATGTCGCGACCGCTTCATTCAACTGGCCATCAGCTATAACGTCAACATCATCACCGGCAGCATGCCTATGCTGCGTGACGAAAAACTCTATAATGTAGGTTTCGTCTGTCGCCGCAATGGGACTTTCGAGGCCTATGAAAAGATTCATGTTACCCCCGACGAGGTTAAATCCTGGGGGCTCTCGGGCGGTGATTTCTTAAAAGTGTATGAAACCGACTGCGGCAAAATAGGCATCCTGATATGTTATGACGTAGAGTTTCCCGAGTTATCACGCTTGCTGGCTGAGCAAGGAATGAAAATTCTTTTTGTTCCCTTCCTGACAGACACCCAAAACGGATACAGCAGGGTACGATATTGCGCCCGTGCCAGAGCCATCGAAAACGAGTGCTTCGTGGCCATAGCCGGCTCAGTAGGGAACTTACCCAAGGTACACAACATGAACATTCAATATGGCCAGAGTGCCGTATTTACCCCTTGTGATTTTTCCTTCCCAACCAATGGCATTAAAACCGAAGCGACCCCAAATACAGAGATGATCCTGGTGGCCGATGTGGATTTGGATTTATTATCGGAACTGCATACCTATGGAAGTGTTCGAAATTTACGGGACCGCCGCACCGATGTTTTCGACCTGAAGCTTAAATCAACAGAAAAATAAACACTTAAACCTAAAAAACGCTGTTACTGACAGGTGGCTGGATAAATAATCCATCGATCCATCAGTAACAGCGTTTTTTTATGAAGACAGAAACCTTACACGGCCTTAACGCGCATCCCCAACACACTTAAATAAAGGTTATTGAAACCTTAAAACCCGGATTGACGGGTCAAACTATCCGAACATGATCTTTCACCGGAATCAGTCGTTTCGCATTTTAACCAATTGGGGTTTACACGTTTCAGCGGCCCCGGAAGCCATGACCTGGAGATCTAATGCTTCCCCTAACCGGACAGTTGATGGCGGGCCAAAAAGTCGGGAAAGAGTTCATCTCTCACCCACTGAAACTCAGGCTCGAATGCCAGTATTTTTTTGAAAACACCAAGGGCTTCCTTTATTTGGCCGGTTGCTTCATAACTCTGCGCCAACACCACGAGAATATTCAAATAATACCAATTTTTCTTGCCAAAGGATTTTTCCCCCTCCATGCGCTCAACAGCGCGACTGTAAAAATGAAGAGCCACTTGTTTGTCTCCCCCGATAAAGGCAGGCATATAAAACATTTGATTGCCTTTCTCTACCAGGTAATACACATTCGAAGAATCCAGAGCTGCAGCATTATTGAGGGCTGCCACACTTCGGGGACCCAACACCAGGGCTTTATAGCCGGCCAAACCCATCTCGAATCCATAAAATCCACTCTTAAAGGCATAGGCTTCCGGCCGATTGGGAAATTTTTCCATAAAAAGACTCAGATATTCCGCCCCCTGTTTCAAATATTGCCGGGCCTCCTTTTTACGGTCATTTCCGATGCAATACCCGATATAACCGTAATGCGCCAGTGTTAATTCAAACAAACCATCCTCCACCCTAAAAGCCGTAACGTCGGCCTCTAATTGTTTCATTCCTGCCACCCAATCCGCCATGTGGCCCGAAATGTAAGCCTCATAAAAGACTCGCTCAAAGTCAACCTTTTGCGCATTTAAACCCGGCAAAACACAGATCAACACCAGGGCCATTAACGAACCTTTAAACTTCTTCCTTTCCATGTTATATTTCCTCTAAGATAATGTAGGGAAGCCTTTATTATCACCCAAACAAAAGTCATTTGCTGCAAGGGCATAAGCAAAATATTTCTAATCACCGATTGCCTGCTTAAGAGGGCTATTCCAGCCCTCATCAACACCAGCAAAAAAAGATAGGTTAAAAACCAGGTGGCGGAGAGAGTCAACCCTACCGAGAGCCAGCCAAAGGTTGTAAATGCGGCATAAATCCAACCGGCCACCAGGCTCCCGCCAAAGAAGAAAATTACGCTTCGGGCAATTCCGTTCCTGGCTTCATTAAACCCCTTATACATACGACATTGCAAACAATCTGGGGCCAACCCTGTGAGAACCTTCAGCTTAAGTTGCTTCATCAATCGGCTGATAGCAATATCCTCAACAGCGATATTCTTAACCCGCTGGTGAAATTGATACTTTCGATAGACGGTCCCATCGAAAAGCATAAACTGACCGTTGGCAGCTGAAAAAACCGGCCAGGGCAACTTATAGGTAAAATACAGGGGCAAAAGACTCACTAAAATAATGTTTACCTGAGGCACCACCAGCCATTCGCCCGGTGTTTTCATAATCTGAACGGGAAAAAACGAAAAAAGTGCCAGTTGTCGTTTTTTCATTTGCGCCAGAGCGACTTCAATGGCACGACGCCGAATCAAAACATCGGCATCCAAAAAGAGCATATAATCGCCCGAGGCCTCCAATGACAGGCAATGACAGGCATGGCTTTTTCCCAGCCAACCCGGGGGCAGCGATTTTCCCTGGAGAAGGCGAATTCGGGCATCCCGACCGGCTTGCTTCAGCACCACCTCCGCAGTATCATCTTCCGACTGATCGTTGTAAACGATTATTTCATGCACCAACCCCTGAGTATCCTCCAGCGACTTCAGCAACAGGGGAAGATTTTGCGCTTCATTTCGTGCCGGGATCAATACTGAGACCAGAGCCCTGGAATAGCCTTCAGGGGCGACCCGCGAATATCCAAACCACCAGTTAGCCAGCACCACCCCCAGGCGAAGGAACACAAACCCCATAACCAGCCAGGCAAACACCTTAAGGACTACCATAAAAGCGCTTTTTGATTCTGTTTTCTTAAACTCTCAGCATAGAACTGATTATAACTCTCAACCAAAGAGCCTCCGTCTCCAACAGAGGGATCAAAATTTTTCAGATAAAAAAATACAGAAGGTTTTTTATGGGAAAAATAGTCCACCAACACCACCACCATCTTCACCCCACATCCGGTGGTATCGATCAGGTATTGAGCCCCCTTCTCAAACTTAAGGGTATGAGCCGCCTGTGCGGTAAAATGCCCCTGAGGAAACAAGGTTAACAGGTTTTGCTCTTTTTGCAGCAATTCCCGGGCATATCGCAACGACGAAATAACCGATTGCCCACTTTCTGCAATGGAAAAGGCACCCACCCGCCTAAAAAACAGCCTTTTCTTTAGCTGTTTTTCAAGCATCATCACATGAAAACGCTTGTTCCAAAACCGGGAATTGAGATAACTAATGAAAAAACCATCCCACCACGAAAAATGATTCGCCACCACCAGGAGAGAACCGCTCCCAACACTAGAATCCCCTTCCACAAGCACCTTTCTAAAGTGTTTGTGGATCATTATTCTGGAGTAATACTTAAAGAACCAGGTATACAAAGGGTGGTGGACAGCTTTGATCATAACCCCGGAATTTGGTTTAAAATATTTAAAGCCACAAAGAAACCTATCTGACAGGCCAAAAGCGTCAGTGCAACGGCATTTTCAAACTTAACCTTCAACAAATCAAATATCGCTAAAAACACAAAGGAAAGCAGGTACCAGGCAAGATAATTCTGAACCGGCACTGCATTATTGCTCCAGCCCCACATTCCCAGATCCTGAGCCACGGGCTCCAAAAACACATCGTATCCCACCATGAGAGAAGCCCCCAGGAACCATTTTGTTGCCGGAATGGTTGTCACATCCCGCAGCACCACCGCCACCAGATATATAAGCATCAACCAGTTAAGACCTATCAGATAAGGGGTTCCCATAAATCCGGGCCCCAACACCTTTCCATAGGCATAGTGACCAAAAATCAGCCCCGTATTCACACCAATCCATTCGAATAAATAGCCCCCAACAACCACAAAAATAACAGCCAGCCAGAAACGACCTCCCTGACTCTTGTGAAAAAACATCAGCAACACCAGCGACATCAGCAGACTTATTCCTATCAACGACCGAAACAGTTCCCTGGTATAGGGAATGGCCAACCCGGCAATCCCAACCAAATAATAGATTACAAAAAAGCGTTTTATGAGCGTGGACGAAATTTTTTTCTTCATGCCATGGTGATTAAAAAATATAATAATTCCCAGGTTAGCTTTCCATTTCCCGATCCACGATGGCCGCCGACGCTAAACATAAGGGGATCCCCCCTCCCGGATGAACACTTCCCCCGGTAAAGTAGAGATTTTTAAATCTCGCGGAGCGGTTGGAATGCCTCATAAAGGCCGAAAAAACAGAATTGGAATTGTTGCCGTAAATGGCCCCCTTAAACGAGGAGGTATAGTCCTGCAGAGACTCGGGGGTGGTAACTCTCTCAAATCGGATATGGGGCAAAGGATCTATTCCCAAAACCCGTTTAATTTTCCGTGCCACAATCAAACGCACAGCATCCTTCTCCAGCGCCCCTTCAGAAGAATCCAGGGCAGGCACATTAATCATCACAAACCAATTTTCACATCCCTCGGGTGCATCCTCACGGCTCAATTTAGAACTGATAAACAAATAAACAGTAGGATCCTCAAAACCCTTCTTAAGCTTAAATAAATGACGAAACTCCTCTTTATAACTATTGGAAAACAATATATTATGAACATCCAATTGCGGAAACCGACCACTCATTCCCCAATAAAAAATATAGGCCGATGAAGAATATCTGGCTAAACGAACAGACCATGGTGCCGTAATTTCGGGTACTACAAAACGATAGAAGGCGTTCACATCCATATCGGAAATAACCCTGTCGGCAGGAATGGTTTTGTCCAAAATTTTTATTCCCTTAATTTTTCCCTTCGAATAGGCCAACCCCGATACTCTGGTATTAAACCGAAACGTAACCCCCAGGGATAAGGCTTTAGCATAAAGTGCTTCCACGATACTAAAGAGCCCCTTATCGGGATAAAAGGCCCCCAAATTGTGCTCAAGGTGCGATATCACACTTAAAGTAGCAGGTGCCATGTAGGGAGAAGACCCGTTATAAGTGGCATAGCGATCGAACAATTGTATTACATGAGGACTTTTAAACCGCCTGCGATTCTCCGAATGCATCGACCTAAAAGGGTTAAACACCAACAAAGATTTCAGCTTTACGCGTGTTAGATGCCAGGCCGAAGAAAGGATACGCCGTATAGGATTAAAAATAAAAATATCCGCCGAAGCCTCATACAGCTTTTCTGTATCCCGTAAGTAATTCAAAACAGACTCGCGGGACTCTCCGGTTCGGATGGCCAGTTCGTCAGCAAACTGAGCAGGCTCACTTTTGGCTTCTATCCGGGTGCCATCTTCGAAAAAATAAAGACACACGGTATCCAGTTTTTTGTAGGAGAAGGAGGTCGGATCGCTGCTCTGTCCCAATGCCAGCAACTCATCCACCAGGTGGGGTAATGTAAACAACGAAGGCCCCGTATCAAAGCGGAAACCCTCTTGCCTTAACTCGCCGATTTTACCGCCCGGACCCGCATTTTTCTCAAAAACGGTAACTGAATAACCCCGGGCAGCCATACGGATAGCTGAAGCCAAACCGCCGATACCTGCACCTATTACCGAAACATTCAAAGAGTCCATAAAATCGGGGTATTGGAGTATCTGAAGAAACTTCACACACCAAATAAACTATTCCACAATAATGGTTTAAACCCAAATCCCATCCTCCTCCCTACTGGCTGGGTAAAACAACCATAATAAACGAATTATTTGTTTATTATTGAGTATCTTTCTTTAAACAATAACAGCCCATCAAATGTTTATTTTTTGTTATTAGTATTTAAACACTAACCCAATAGCGATTGCGCCGCATGAAAAAAGCATTAATTGTCGGCACCGGTCTTGGCGGATTAGCGACTGCTTTAAGGCTGACCAGTTTGGGCTACCAGGTTACCATGGTGGAAAAATACCATCAGGCCGGGGGACGCCTCAACCGAATTGAAAAGGATGGATTCGTCTTCGACATGGGGCCTTCTTTTTTTAGCATGAGCTATGAATTCCGGGAGCTGGCCCGTTCATGCAAATGGAAAATTCCCTTTAAATTTCAGGAACTTGACCCGCTGTATGCAGTCAATTTTTCGGATACCGGAAAAACTTATAAAATATTCAAAGACCCCAAAAAATTAGCTGCCGAATTTGCACTCGTAGAACCTGAGCTGGAAGCCAAACTCAGAAAGTACCTTGCCCAAACGGGTTGTATGTTTCACGATACGGAGCACCTCATCATAAAACAAAACTTCAACAGTTGGTGGGAATATCTTAGAGCTCTTGTACAGGTACCCTTACAGCATGCCCCCAAGCTGTTCCGATCGTTTTGGCAGGAGATAGAGAGGCATTTCGACTCTCGCGAAGTAAAAGAGATCCTTTCGCTGGTCGCCTTTTTCCTGGGGGGAACCCCCTTTGACACCCCAGCCATCTTTACCCTGCTCTCTTACACCGAGTTGAAGCACGATGGCTATTTTAATGTTCCCGGCGGGATGTATAAGATCGTGGAAGAATTGGTCAAAGAACTTACCAAAAGGGGGGTAAAAATCCATTACAACACAGAAATTACAGATATCGAGAAAGTTAATTCCAGAGTGACAGCCCTCATCGACCAACGGGGCAAACGATGGACCTCCAACCAATTTGTGATCAACGCCGATGCCGCCATGTTTAGAGGCCAGATACTTAAACGAAAGGCCTTCAACACCCAAAAACTTGATAAGATGAAGTGGACCATGGCTCCTCTCACGATCTATCTTGGCATCAAGGGAAAGATTCCCGACATCTATCATCACAATTATTTTCTGGGGTCAAATTTTAAAAGTTACGCTCATAAGATTTTCAAAAACCAAATGTCGCTGGAGAAACCCTATTACTATGTGAATGTGCTTTCGCGACACAATCCCGAAAGTGCGCCTGCCGGTTGTGAATCGGTGTTTATTTTGGTGCCGGTTCCCGATCTGAGATTCAGACCAGACTGGAGCGACCGGGAACAAATCACCGAAAATATTCTGACCGACCTCTCGCAAAGAATCAACTTCGATTTAATCGCCAACCGGGTTACTCAAAAAGTACTCACCCCCGTTGAATGGGAAAAGATGTTTAACCTGTACCGGGGAAGCGGCCTGGGACTGGGTCACAATATGGGTCAGATGGGTTATATGCGACCCAAAAACCGCGATGAGAAATACAAGAACCTCTACTACGTAGGCGCCTCCACAACACCAGGGACAGGATTGCCCATGGTGGTTATCGGATCCAAACTAACCGTAGCACAAATGAGTTATGAGCATAGAACTTTATAACAACAACGCCCTGGCCTGTAGTCGCCAGACCACCCAGCGGTACAGCACCTCCTTTACGCTGGGCATAAAACTTTTGGGCCGCGACATTCGAAAAGCCATATACGCCATCTATGCGTTTGTGCGCTTTGCCGATGAAATTGTAGACACTTTTCACACCTATGACAAAGCCGCTCTGCTCGAAAAGTTCAGAAAGGACACCCATTCGGCAATCAGCCAGGGCATTTCGACCAACCCGATCCTTCATAGCTTCCAGCTAACGGCCAACCAATATCAGATAGACACCGCCCTTATTGAAGCCTTCTTCCAAAGCATGGCCATGGACCTGAGTTATAAGAATTATGACAAATCCCTCTATGAATCTTATATATATGGATCCGCTGAAGTGGTGGGATTAATGTGCTTAAAGGTCTTCTACCACAATGATCCGGAAGGTTATGAAGCCCTAAAACACCCGGCACGAAAATTGGGACAGGCTTTTCAAAAAGTTAACTTCTTAAGAGATATACAATCTGACTTAAAAGAACGGGGCCGAACCTACTTCCCAAACGTGGATTTAACCAATTTCTCCATTTTTCAAAAAAAACAGATCGAAAAAGAGATCGAAGCCGATTTTCAGGAAGCCTATCTGGGCATCGTAAAACTAAAAAAAGAAGCTCGCCGGGGTGTTTATATTGCTTACCGATATTATCTGAGACTCTTTCATAAGATTAAGCATTCTCCGCCAAAAGTCATCATGCGGTCACGCATCCGGATTAACAACTGGATAAAGATAAAACTGCTATTCGAGGGGGTATTGCGCCATGAGCTGAACTGTGTATGACAGAAATTTCATTACATTTGCTTGAAGTTTCTTCTTTTAAAATTAACAGACCATGCCCAGCGTTCAGAAGCTAATCATTTGGCTCAGCCCACGCAAAACATACATTGCCCCGGAGATTAAGATTCAAAAAAGATGGATGGGATCCGCTTACGGCGGATTCTTTGTACATACCGCACCTTTTAAAGACCACGCCACGGTTCTTTCGTTTGGCGTTGGGAATGACATCAGTTTTGATCTGGAACTAATGGCCGCGACAGGATGCAAGGTTTTCACCTTCGATCCAACCCGGGGGGTCGAAAAATTCATCGAACCCTATTTAAAAGAGTATCCGCAACTTTCCTTTACTCCTCTGGGCCTGAGCACTGAAGAAAGAGAGTCTTATTTCTTTCCGCCCGAGAACCCCGAACATGTAAGCTGTTCGGTTGTTCCTAACATGGCCACAAAAAACCAGGCTTATCCGGTAAAGATGAAAGACTTAACCAGCATCGCCACTGAACTGGGCCTTTCCAAAATAGAGTTGCTCAAGCTCGACATCGAAGGTGCCGAATACGACGTAATCCCCAATATTCTGGAAGCCCCCATTTCAATAAACCAGATTCTTTTGGAAATACACCCCGATCTGTTTACCTCCGGAAAAAGAAAGTCCAAAGAGTTGATTAAAAAGCTTCGACAATCGGGCTACCTCCTTTATGGAGTATCGGACACCTGCAAAGAACTCTCCTTTATTCATCGATCTCTGATCCGTTCACTATAGTCATCTCGTCGAGCAAGTAACCGGCACCGGCAAACTTGTCGATAATGAAAAGCACGTAACGGATATCCACAGAAATGTTGCGGCACTGTGCGGGATTAAACATCAAGTCGCTCATCACGCCCTCCCAGGCACGGTCGAAATTAACCCCCACTAATTGCCCCTGGCCATTCACCACGGGGCTGCCTGAGTTCCCCCCGGTGGTATGATTCGAAGCCAGAAAGCAAACCGGCACCATCCCATTTTCGGAATACCTTCCAAAATCTTTTTCCCTGAACAGTTCCTTAAGCCGCTCGGGAACCCTGTAGTCGTAAATATCAGGGTTATCCTTTTCCATAATACCCATGAGGGTTGTATGGCTCAAATAGTCAACCGCATCACGCGCCTGGTAACCCTCCACCTTACCATAAGTCACCCTAAGGGTGAAATTGGCATCGGGATAAAAAAGGCGCTGCGGTTCATACTCCATTTGTGCAGCCATATAAATCCGATCAAGACTGTCATGTCGTTGCTGCAGCAGGGTATAATCGGGGTAGACCTGATCACTGTAAATCTGCTTAAAGCTCTCGTACAATCCAAAAACAGGATCACGTTTAATCTTCTTAATGGTTCCCTTCGATAAATTATCTACCAAATCCGAGACCAGGGATGCATTTGTGAAACGGGTCTTTTTGAACACCTCCTCCACATAATCCTCAATACTTCCTTTAAATTTCCGGTCTATCACATCAAACACAGAAGGCAGATAGTTCGCCGGGGTGTATTGCCTAAAAAGCGTCAACAATTCCACCGTAACTTCCCGGTCGATGGGCTCGAAATAGTCCTTAAAGAAGAGCGACAATTTATCGGCCAGGGCTTTCTTTTCGGCCGCCAACACCTCCTCCTTCACCTCCCCGGTTTTTCCAGGCGCCAGAAGAGGGCTGAGCAGGCCTGCCACCTGGTTAACTTCAATACCATTGCGCACCAGCACTTCAAGCATTAAATCCCTGGCCAGCCGCACATCGCCATAGGTCTTATACAAAGTTTCGTATTCATCGATAATATGCCCCAACCTGGCTTCCCTTCCGGCATCACTGTATACCCAACGAAGAAAACCCGCTTCAAAAGTTTGTTTTTTCTCAACCGCGTTCAGAATATCTAAACCCCGGATCTCCCCCTTCCACCGTTTCCACGAATTGGCAATGCTTGCCTTTTTGGCGGCATATTGGATTCGCACACCTGGATCGGCATCCATGTAACGATTCAATACATTTAGTTTATGTGTGCGCACTTCAACCAGCTTAGGGTATACCTTTTGGGTAAGCATCTCAAGATGAAACGACGGCACATATTGATCGGTACTTCCGGGATAACCAAACACCATGGTAAAATCCCCTTCCTCTACCCCATTAAGCGAAACCGGGAAGTGAGCAGCCGGTTCGTAAGGCTTATTATCGGGACTGTATTCGGCCGGCTGGTTGTTGGCATCGGCATAAATCCTGAACAATGAAAAATCTCCGGTATGGCGGGGCCACATCCAATTATCTGTATCCCCGCCAAAATTCCCAATACCCGAGGGGGGAGCACCGACCAATCGCACATCTTTAAACACCTCATTCACAAACAAAAAATATTGATTCCCATAAAAAAAGGGTTTGATCTGGGCGGTATAGCCTGTTCCTTCGGTTGCTTGCTTAACCAATCTGTTAATATTCTGATCAATGATCTTAGCACGCTCCTTCATTACCATACTCTCCGAGGTGCCAAATAATACGCTGTCGGTTACGTCCTCCATCCGTTTAAGAAAAGTGACCGAAAGTCCGGGATTAGGCAACTCCTCACCGGCCGACATGGCCCAAAATCCATCCGTCAGATAATCGTGCTCTACACTACTGTGCGATTGAATGGCCGAAAAGCCACAATGATGATTGGTAATAACCAACCCCTTATCGGAGATGAGTTCGCCCGTACACCCCCCGCCAAAAATCATGACGGCATCCTTCATCGCCGCCGTATTAATGCTGTAGATGTCTTCGGCACTAAGGCGAAAACCCATCTGTTGCATCTCCTCGATGTTATACTTGTTTAAAAGCAATGGAATCCACATCCCCTCCCTGGCAACCATGGGAAGGGTCATCATAAAAACCAAAAGAAAAACAGTAATCTTTTTCATAAAAACATAAAATTTAAAGACTTCCAATACTTACTTAAAACCGCTCCAGCTCTTCGAGCAAACGAGCCACAGGCAAACCCATCACGTTAAAATAGCTCCCTTCGATTCGTTGGATGCCCACCAGTCCAATCCATTCCTGAATACCGTAAGCCCCGGCCTTATCAAAAGGCTTATAACGATCTACATAATAGTTGATTTGCACCGGAGATAAGGGTCTGAAAAAAACCTTTGTCTCCTCACTGAACCCGATCTGCAACTCATTGGAGCACAGCATCACACCGGTTATAACCCGGTGTGATCGACCCGAAAGACTTTTCAGCATGTCAACAGCCTCCTCTCTATGGGCAGGCTTTCCCAGCAATTGTTCGTCTAGAACCACCACAGTATCGGCAGTAACGACCAAACAATTCTCTTTTTCCCACTCGTCTTTCCAGGCATCAGCCTTTTGACCTGCCAGAGCCAGAGCGACCTCCTCCACCGGCAAACCTGGAGGGGGAACCTCATGCACCTCCCGGTTGTTTCCAACCGAAAAATCAAGACCCGTTTGTTTAAGCAAATCGTATCGCCGGGGTGAGCCCGAGGCCAATACTATGCGATATTTTTTGAGATTGGTAAATATCATGTAATCGATGAATAATAAATATCAATTGATTTTCCTCACTCAGCAGGACGAAAAACAACTTGACCTAAACCTTAGAGGCAACAAAAACTGTTTTCCAGGGAAACGCCGCAGACCTTCCCTAAAACCATTAGAACAGATTCTAAAGAATAAAGAAACTGCGGGCCACCAAGATAAACAAGATCCCCGCCAGCATAATTATTTTACTGAGTCCACTGGCCACCTTAAAATCAGATTTTTCTTTGGCTTTCATCATTTTATATCCCAATAAAAGATAGGGCACTGTCAAGAAGAAGAAAAAATAGGCCAGGGAAATATAGCTGCTGCGAAGCTGCGGAACCATCAGAAAAATAACCCACAGCGCAACCAAAGACACTACTGTAATGAACAACACCACCGTTCTGGAATACCCCAGCCCCATATCAATCGGCAGGGTACTGCAACCAGCTTTGCTATCCCCCTCCACATCCTCCATGTCTTTAATAAGCTCTCGAGCCATAGTACTAATAAAAGCAAAGAAGGCGAAACCAGTGGTCCAGAACCAAGCCGTAGAACAAGCCGGCGATTCAAGAATCTGCTCCCCATGAACCCTGGCCAGGGTTGCAAACTCCAACGATACCACCACATAGGGAACCAAAGCCGTAAGCAATGAGATAACGAGATTGCCAATGAGGACCTGCTTCTTTAGGGTAGTGGAATAATACCAAAGTAAAGCAGGAACCAAAATATAAAGCAATGCATAGTTTTCCTTACGGGAGATATAAGCCAAAAACAAACCAATAAATACGCCAGTGATGGTAAGAATCACGTGCAATAAAAGCGCGACCCGGCGGGGAACCAACCGACCCACCACCACAAGGTCGGGACGATTTATCCTGTCGATCCGGATGTCGAAATAGTCGTTAATAACATACCCCGAGGCCGCTAACAAAACCGTTGAAACCACTAATAAAATAAACCGGACGTCGCTCAAAACCGGGGCCACGCCGAAAAAATGCAGGATGGGAATCAACAATCCATACCGCAACAGACATTGCAATAAAACAATAATAATGAGATTCTTATACCGAATTAACCGTAAAATAGCCATAGCTTAAAACCTAAAATAATATTCTTCCTGTCTAGAATTTCATCATAAGACCCTCCAAACTGGCTACCAGGTATAATCTTTTCCCCAGCGGCCGTGGGCCCGAAGTACCTGCTCCATCACATCCCTCACACAACCTTCACCTCCCTTTAAATGGCTAATGTACTTACAAAGCGATTTGACCTCTTCCACCGCATCCGAAGGACAAACCGGCACACCAACCTGCTTCATCACTTCATAATCGGGCAAATCGTCACCCATATAAAGAACATTTTCGGGTTGAAGCTGGTGTTTCTCCATCCAGTCGGCAAAATACGCCATTTTATCGGAGACCCCCATATACACATCAGGAACCCCCAAATTATGGTAACGCTTCCTCACGGCATCGGTATTTCCACCGGTGATGATGGCTACCGGATAACCCATTTTTACAGCCAACTGAATGACAAAACCATCTTTTATATTGGCCGTGCGCATGGGCTCTCCATTGGGGTGAATAGGAATCACCTGCAACGAAAGGACCCCATCCACATCGAATACGAAGGCCTTAACCTTCATCAAATCTTCTTTAAAATTACTCATATCAAAACGGCTAAATCACTAAAAACCAAAACTCAAGGATCTTTGATTATCCTCAACACACTTCTGCTGAGGCGAAAGTAACATTTTTTCGCCCATTGTCCTACAAGCAGGATAAAATTCGGCCATCTCAACAGCACGACAAACTAATATCTCCAGGGTCAATATCCATTCCTCCTATCGATGAGAGATCCTCCATCAGAAATCTTGCTTTTTTTATTGAAAAAATAAAAATAAAAGCATCTGATCATAAACACATTAACCTAAATCCACAAAAATGACCCTAAAAAACCACCCCTGAATAGTTGCAGACAAAAGAATATTTTCTACTTTTGCCGTCGGGTAAGTCCTATACGACCAGCTCCTACTGAACTCCCCCAGGGCCTGACGGCAGCAAGGGTAAGTAGTCGTAGCGGTGCGATATAGATCGCTTACCCACCCGCCAATGTAGCTCAGTTGGCCAGAGCAGCTGATTTGTAATCAGCGGGTCGGGGGTTCGAATCCCTCCATTGGCTCCAAGGAAAAATATTTTTTTTGAAAGTGTAGGTTGGCTTAAAATTTTGTTTATCTTTGTCACCCGAAAAACAAAGGCAGTATAGCCGAAAGTTCTTTTTAAAATACTGGGGAGATACCGAAGCGGTCAAACGGGGTCCCGAAGCATCGGGATAAATCTGTTGGCTCAGCCCTCACTTCAGTACTTTAATTGACATAATGAAAAGATATCGATTTGGAAAAGGAGTTCCAAATCATTAAAGTAAAATTGTTGAATCAAACGTTGATTACAGCAACAAAACATTAAAATATTGGGGAGATACCGAAGCGGTCAAACGGGGCAGACTGTAAATCTGTTGGCTCAGCCTTCGTAGGTTCGAATCCTGCTCTCCCCACTATTTTTTTTTGCGGGAATAGCTCAGTTGATAGAGCATCAGCCTTCCAAGCTGAGGGTCGCGAGTTTGAGTCTCGTTTCCCGCTCAAAACTTCGAAAATCTGCACGGTAATTTCCGTTGCAGATTTTTTTTTGCCCTAAAACT
>JBFHFS010000080.1:0-19628 GCA_041583495.1 Marinilabiliaceae bacterium
AAAAATATGGTTCCTGCTAAGGGTACCACAACCCTTCAATTACACCATCAAAGGTCTTTAATAATTTAGAATCAACCTTATTCTCTTTTTTTAACCTTAGTACCAAAAAGACACCCTGATTCTCAACCTTATTACCTTATTTCTTACAAAATAATATTGGAGATACCTTATTCCCCTTTTTTAAAGGTTAAGGTTATTTCTTTATTACTTCAGGCACACACGCCAACCCACTATTAACGAACCTCCTGCAACGCTTCCCACATCAGAGATGCGGTTTTGCGGCTACTGCCGGGTCCACCCATTATAGCGGCCAGCTCCTCATAATCGTCGAGCATGGTTTGCCGCGCCGGATCTTTGAACAAGAGCTTCGCAAGCTCCTCCTTAAGGGTTTGAGGGGTCATCCCCTTTTGAAACAGTTCAGGCACCACTTCGCGTCCCATGATGAGATTCACCAGGGAGATGAAAGGCACCTTGATAATCACTTTCTTAGCCATAAAATCGGTGAAGGCCCCTCCCCACATCTTGTAACACACCACCTGAGGGCACTTGAGCAGGGCCGCCTCCAGAGTAGCGGTCCCGGAGGTCACCAAGGCAGCCCGTGCCTGCTGCAGCAAGGCATAGGTCTGATCGAAAACCACGCTCACCCGCTCGGTCCCCTGCAGATAAGGAGCATAATCATCGGCCGCAAACGAAGGTGCCCCGGCAATCACAAACTGATGATCCGGAAAATGAGGAATCATCTCCAGCATGTCGGGCAACAGACGGTCGATCTCCTGACTGCGGCTACCAGCCAACAGAGCCACAATCGGCTTGTCGGGCAACTGGTTGCGTTCCAGAAAAGCGCCACGCGGCTCCTCCTTATATTTTCGCTGATCAATGGCATCGAGCAACGGGTTGCCCGAGTAAACCACGGGAACATTGTATTTGGCAAAAAAGTCGGTCTCGAATGGCAGGATGGTAAACATCTTATCGACCCATCGGCGAATGCGGTGGACACGCCCCTGGTTCCAGGCCCAGATCTTGGGCGAGATGTAATAAAACACCGGGAATGAATGTTCATGGGCAAAGCGGGCTATCCGCATGTTAAAACCCGGGTAATCGACCAATATCACCACATCGGGAGCGTAGGTCAGCAGGTCTTTCCGGCAATAGTCGAGGTTTCGGAAAATGGATCTCAGATGCGTCACCACTTCCCAAACCCCCATGTAGGCGGTATCACGGTAGTGCTTTACCAGAGTGCCCCCCTGAGCAGCCATCAGCTCTCCGCCCCAGACTCTGAATTCGGCTCCGGCATCAAAACCTTTAAGCTCGCGCATGAGGTTGGAAGCATGTAAATCGCCTGAAGCTTCACCGGCTATGATATAGTATTTCATGTGGTAAGGGGTTAAAAGTGAAAAGGTGAAAAGGGTGAAAAAGGGTTAATAGGTTGTTAGGTCGATAGGTTGTTAGGTTGTTAGGTTGTTAGGTGGATAGGTTGTTAGGGAAAAAAGGGTAAGGGAAAAAAGGTTAAAGGAAAAAGGTTAAAGGGTAAAGGAAAAAAAGGAAAAAAAGGAAAAAGATAAAAGGCTAAAGATGAGGAATGAGAGAAGCGGGGAATTGGAAACCGGGAGCAAAAATAAAAATAGAAATATAGAAATTGGATTGATTGAGGAGGTATTGCCACCTTCAATCAACTAAAGTTCCTATGGGTCGCAGGTTTTTCAAATCATCACATCCTCAAATCAGCACATCGCCACATCAACTCATCCTCAAATCAACACATCACCACATCCTCAAATCACTCTTTCTACTTTTTTCACCCTTTCCACCCTTTTCACATCTTTCACTTTTTCACCCTTTCCACTTTTTCACCTTTTCCACTTTTCCACTTTTTCACTTTTTCACTTTTTCACTTTTCCACTTTCGTTCACCCTGCAAACCAGATAGCAACCACGCCCAGGGTATAGACCATGGTAGCCATCACGACCCCCCGTGCAGCCAGTAACCGCTCCTTCCAGATAGCGATAAAGAACACCAGCAGATTGGGCAGGACGCTGATGCTCACCAGCTTGCCCAGGCTCTGCAACTTAAACATCCCCATCAGGAATGGCCAAAACTCAAGATCTCCGTAATAGCGGGTTTTAAACAGCACCAGGCTGAACAGGATAGGCAGGATCAGACCAATTGCCAGTCCGATCATCTGTTTGTTGCACCAACACTTCATATATTTAGGTTATAGGGTTTGAACACCTTTCACATTCATCTCGTAGCCCTGACTCTTCATGGACTCCATGAGGTCCTTGTCGGAAATATCTACTTTGCAGGGCACCAGGGAGACGAATCCATGGCCCAGGGCATATTCGTCGGTGTCGGTGGCCTGAGGCTCCAGATTTTGGAAGTAGCCGGTGAGCCAGAAATAGTTACGGCCCCGTGGATCCTGATGTTCCACAAACTCCTCCATCCATTTGCCCTGTGCCTGACGACACACCTTAATGCCTTTTAGTTCGTTCCCCTTAGGGATATTCACATTCAGAAAGGTTCCTGCGGGCAGGCCCTGCTCAATCACCTGTCCGATAATATGACGGCAAAAGGGGGCCGCAGCCGAGAAGTCGGCATCTGCACTGAAGTCGAGCACCGAGAAGCCAACCGAAGGCAGCCCGTTGATGGCGCCCTCGCGCGCCGCCCCTAACGTACCACTGTAATGCACACTCGAGGAGGAATTGGTGCCATGATTGATACCTGAGAGCACCATATCGGGACGGCGCTCCAGCAGGTTATGCAAGGCCAGCTTCACACAATCGGCAGGCGTTCCATTGCTCTTGTACATGATCAGATGATCGTCCTGACAGGTCTTGGTCAGATAAAGCGGCTCCCGCACCGTTATGGCGTGCGACATGGCCGAATGCGGAGCCTCCGAGGCCACCACCAACACATTACCCATCTCCCGGGCAATCTCGGCCAGAACCCGGATGCCCTTGGCGTCGATGCCGTCGTCATTGGTCACCAATATCAACGGACGATGATTCTCTGCAAACGTTATCATAAAATACTTTTTTTCTATCCTCACTTGGTGGAAAATCCACCCCAACCGTCAAAGATATTCATAATGGGCGAAAAGACCAATAAAGGAATTTTCTTTTTGGCATTGCCCCAAAAAAGAACGAAAAAACCAAAAAACCAGGTTCAGAGGCGAAAGAATGGTGGTATAGAAACCGGGCAGAACGTAATTACAAGCCGCGGCCAGCGGCGACACCCATTAAAGTCAACCCCTGTTTCCACCAGAACGAATTACAAAAACAGTCCCATCAATCAATGTGCCGCAGCTGCCGCAGCTCAATCTTCAACCTCATGCCGTTCTAATCTACCATACTGCCGCACCTGCCGGCGCTGGGTCTTGTTACTTCCAACGGACCTTGCTCCCTCTTCTTCCCCTTTTTACCTTTTTTACTTTTTTCACCCTTTCTACCTTTTCCACCTTTTTCACTTTTTCACTTTTTCACTTTTCCACCTTTTCCACCCTTTCCACCTTTTTCACTTTCTTCCTCCTTTTTTAGCTTGTTGCCGCATATTTATTTATTTTTGCCGGTTGTTGACACCTATCAGATAAAAATTACTGGCATGAACATCTCATACAATTGGCTTAAAAACTATATCAAGACAGACCTTTCACCCGAACAGATCGCAGAGATACTCACCGACACAGGGTTGGAAGTAGGTGGCGTAGAAACCATCGACACGGTAAAAGGGGGGCTGCGTGGCCTTGTGATAGGCGAAGTACTCACCTGCATCAAACACCCCAATGCCAATAAGCTGAGCATCACCACCGTGAATGTCGGTAACGAATCCCCGCTTCCCATTGTCTGCGGCGCCCCCAACGTAGCCGCCGGACAAAAAGTGGTGGTGGCCACTGTAGGCACTACCCTCTATCAGGGCGAAGAGAGCTTCGACATCAAGAAAGCAAAAATCCGTGGCGAAGAGTCACAAGGCATGATCTGTGCCGAAGATGAGATTGGCCTGGGCACCCACCACGATGGCATCATGGTGCTCGACCCGGAAGCCGTTCCCGGCACACCCGCCGCAGAATATTTTGGGGTTCAGTCGGATGTCTCCATTGAAGTAGACCTGACCCCCAACCGCATCGATGGCGCCTCACATATTGGCGTGGCCCGCGACCTGGTGGCCTTCCTCAAGCAGACCCACCCGGAAGCATCGGTTCAGTGGCCCTCGGTAGAGGCCTTTGCCCGGGACAATGATGCCTGGCCCGTAACGGTTGAGGTGAAAAACCCCGAGGCCTGCACCCGCTACAGCGGACTCACCCTCACCGGCGTTAAGGTGAAAGAGTCGCCCGACTGGCTCAAGAACCGCCTCCTGGCCATCGGCATGGTTCCCATCAACAACATCGTAGACGTCACCAACTTTGTGCTGCACGAAATAGGCCAACCCCTGCATGCCTTCGATGGCGATCAGATAAAAGGCGACCGGGTAGTGGTACAGACCCTCCCCAACGAAACGCCCTTCACCACCCTCGACGAGAAAGAACGCCTGTTACACTCCGAGGACCTGATGATCTGCAATGCCGAGGAGGGCATGTGCATCGCCGGGGTCTTTGGCGGGCTGGAGAGTGGCGTCACTGAATCGACCACCCGGGTGTTCCTCGAGAGTGCCTGCTTCAATCCGGTATCCGTGCGTAAGACGGCCCGGCGTCATGGCCTCAGCACCGATGCCTCGTTCCGCTTCGAGCGCGGCACCGACCCCAACATCACCCTCTATGCTCTGAAACGGGCCGCCCTGCTCATCAAAGAGGTAGCCGGTGGCACCATCTCCTCAGCCATCACCGACTTCTACCCCACCCCGGTGGAACACCATCCCGTCAGTCTTTCCCTTAAGCATGTGGACCGACTGATTGGCAAGACCATTCCTGCCGAACGCATCCAAACCATCCTGGAAGGCCTGGAGATTGAGATCCGTGAGAAACAAGAGGACCTCTGGCAACTGGCCATACCTCCCTACCGGGTTGATGTCCTGCGCGAGGCCGACGTGGTGGAAGATATCCTGCGCATCTATGGGTACAACAATGTGGAGGCGCCCCTCAAGGTGAACTCCACCATCTCCTGGTCGAAAAAACCCGATGGAGACGCCCTGCGCAACACCGTAGCCACCCTGCTTACTGCCCGTGGCTTCAACGAGATCATGTGTAACTCCCTGACCCGCGCCGCTTACTACGAGCAGTCACAAAGCTACCCCCGCCAACAGGTGGTGGAGCTGGCCAACCCCCTGAGCACCGACCTCAACGGGATGCGGCAGACCCTGCTCTTTGGCGGACTGGAATCGGTTCAACATAACCGCAACCGCCGCAATGCCGACCTGAAACTCTTCGAGATTGGCAACTGCTATGCCCGCCGCCCGGAGAACCCTGCCGGTCAGCTCAACGGCTACCGCGAAGAGGAGCATCTGGCTCTCTTTGTCACCGGCGCCAGGGCTTCCGAAAGCTGGAACACCCCGGTGCAACCGGTCTCCTTCTTCGACCTCAAGAGCTATGCCCTTCAGATTGTGCAACGCATAGGCATCGACCCACAAAGTCTGAGGGAAGCCCCTACCACCAACGACCTGATTGCCGAAGGCCTGTGCTTCTCGGCCCGCAATGGCGTGGCCCTCTTCGACATGGGACTGGTGCAACCCGCCCTGCTGAAACAGTTCGACATTGACGTGCCGGTCTATTTTGCCGAGATGAACTGGTCGGCACTGGTGAAACTCTCGGGACAATCCGGGATCCGCTTCACAGAGCTATCCAAATTTCCCGAGGTGACCCGCGACCTGGCACTGCTCATCGACAGCAACGTGCAGTTCAGCCAAATCAGAGACCTCGCCTTTAAATCGGAGAAGAAACTGCTCAAGAAGGTCTCCCTCTTCGACGTATACGAAGGCGAAAAGCTGGGCGCCGACAAAAAGTCGTACGCCATCTCCTTCACCCTCCAGGACCCCACCAAAACCCTGACCGACAAGATGATCGATAAGGTCATGAACAATTTCACCCGCCTGTTTGAGAAAGAGCTGGGGGCCAAATTGCGATAGCCATTGTTTTTGCGATCCGTGGTTTTATGCTATTTTTGCACCCATGCTTTGGTGGGACTCACCGGGCCGGAGGCGTGGAAAGAAAGTGAAAAGGGAGGTCCACGAATGGCACGAATTAAACGAAAAAATTAAATGATAGGTCCACTAACGAACCGGATTAATTGACAACTAATGTCTAACCTATTGGCCCCAAAAGAGATCATTTATAAAGAAGAAGCATACAAAATAATTGGTGCTGCAATGGCCGTTCACTCTGAACTTGGCTGTGGTTTTCTTGAGGGGGTATATCAGGAAGCATTAGAAATAGAACTAAAAAAGGCAGGCATTACTTATCAAAGAGAAGCTCCCTTAAAAATCAGATATAAAGGAGAATTTCTAAAAAAAGAATATGTTGCCGATTTTATTTGCGACGACAAGATAATCATAGAATTAAAAGCCTTGGATTGTCTTAATTCCAAACATGAATCTCAAGTCCTTAACTACCTGACAGCAACAGGTTTTAAACTAGGTCTTCTAATTAATTTCGGAGAAGAATCCTTAAAATATAAACGAATTATTCTTTAACGTAATTCGATAACCCAATTCGTGTAATTCGTGGACAACTCAATTACCACCCAACCCAATCCTTTTTTCTTTTAATTCGTGTAATTCGTGGACAACTCAAAGCGAGGTTGCTTTTCCATAAACTAAGTTTTTCATGTTCAAACGTATCCAATCATTACTCAAGTATAATTTGATTGTAAACACCCTTATTCAACTGCGGGCGGTACTACCTGCAAAATATAAACGGAAATCGGTCAAAATGATACTGCTCCTCTTCCTCAACTCCCTTTTTGAGATGCTGGGGCTGGCAGCCTTTCTTCCGCTCTTTTCAGTGATATTGCAGCCGGGGGTAATACAAAAACACCACATAATAGGCCCCATCTACCACTCCATTGGCTTCAGCTCCGACCGGCAATTCATTCTAACGCTTGCCGGTCTTATTGTTTTTGTAATGGTGGTCAAAAACATAGCCTCCCTGTTCATAATACGTTCGCAAGCCAAATTCTCACTCTCGCTCTATCAATACTTCTCAAACAGACTGCATCAACTCTATTACAGCAAGGGCTTCCCTTTCTTTAAAAAGACCAATTCCAATGTTATTTTGCGAAATATCCATACCATTCCCTCGCAGTTTGCCAACCAGGAGGTGTTGCCGTTATTCAATTTTCTCAATGAGGTGCTGGTGCTTCTGCTTATCCTCACGGGACTGATGCTCTACGATGCCAAGGCGATCCTCCTGCTCGGATTTACCATCCTGCCCATCTTTTTACTCTTTTATAACTGGATCAAGGACAGAGCCATGCGACTGGAAGGAGAAGCCAATACCATTGCACCCAAACTGACGCAAAGCATTTTTCAGAGTGTTCATGGCTTCGCCGATGTGGAGATCACCAATATGCAAAGCCGGTTTCGCAAACGTATTTCGGACTATATAAACCGTCTGGTGCGTTTAAATGTGCGTCGAACGGTATATAATGCAGCCCCCACCAAGGTAATTGAAACAGGCATGGTGATAACCATTTTTTCCATCACCGCCTATGGCCTCTTCTTTTTGCCCGACCGCGCCGGGCTCGCTGCGCTTCTGGGACTTTTTGCACTGGCCGCCTACCGCATTCTACCCTCGGTAAACCGCATCATGCTGGCCCTCATAAGCATTAAAGGATACCAGTACACCTTCGACATCATCTCTGAGGTGAAAGGTTTTGAACCCGACACCATTCAACATCAGCCCATCTCTTTCCATAAAAAATTAGTTATCAAGGATCTCTCATTTCAATTTCCCGATTCGGATAAGAATGTTCTGTCCAACATCAACCTAACGATAAACAAAGGCGAAAGCATAGGCATCATGGGCACATCGGGCTCCGGTAAAACCACCCTCATGAATCTGTTGCTGGGCTTTTGGGAGCCAAAGCAAGGAGGCATATCCATAGATGAAACACCCCTCACAAAAAACACGCTACAATCGTGGCGGCAGCGCATTGGCTATGTACAACAAGAAGTCTATATCATAGATGCCTCGGTGGCCGAAAATGTGGCTTTTGGATTGACCAAAGAGGAGATAGACTTTAAAAAATTGGAACGGGTATTGAAACAAGCCAGCCTGTGGGAACATATACGCACGCTACCGGAAACGCTCCACACCAACATCGGGGAACGCGGCACCAAGCTATCGGGCGGACAGCGGCAGCGCATTGGCATAGCACGCGCTCTTTATGCAGGAGCCGATGTGCTCTTCTTCGACGAAGCCACCTCGGCACTGGACTCCAAAACAGAAGAAGAAATTACCGAATCAATACGTACCCTGGCAGATGGGCAGCTCACTCTAATTATCATCGCTCACAGAGAAACCACGTTAAAGTATTGCGACCGAATAGTGAAGATTGCGAAGGGGAAAATAACACGGAAAACAACATATGAGGAGCTCTGAAAAAGCAAATGAGTTAATGTTATTTATTAAAATTTATCAACCCAATACCAATTAATTCAAATGCTCTTTAATTCAATAGAATTTGCCCTATTCTTACCCATAGTATTTCTGCTCTATTGGTTTTTTTTTAATAAAAATCTGAAAGGTCAAAATTTCTTCTTGCTGGTTGTTTCCTATGTGTTTTACGGCTGGTGGGACTGGCGGTTCTTATCTTTAATAGCATTTAGTTCTTTAGTAGATTACATTGCGGGATTAAAAATAGAGCAAAGCGATTGCCGTAGAACTCGGCGCCTCTTCTTAACCCTTAGCCTACTCACCAATCTGGGGTTTCTGGGTGTGTTTAAATACTTTAATTTCTTCTCTCAATCCCTGGCAGATGGTTTTGCTCAAATGGGTTATACGCTGCACCCCCTAACTTTAAATGTGGTACTACCCGTAGGCATTAGCTTTTATACTTTCCAAACAATGAGTTACTCCATAGATGTGTACCGTAAAAAACTAAAACCAACCAGAGATATTATTGCCTTCTTTTCGTATGTAAGTTTCTTCCCGCAGTTGGTGGCCGGCCCCATTGAAAGAGCCACTAATTTACTGCCCCAGTTCCAAAAGAAACGCATATTTACCTACGATCAAGGTGTTACCGGGATGCGACAAATACTATGGGGACTCTTTAAAAAGATGGTGATAGCCGACAACTGCGCGGTGATGGTGGACCAGATATTCGATAACTACGAGACACTGCCGGGCTCAGTACTCATCATGGGTAGTATCTATTTTGCTTTACAGATATATGGTGATTTCTCGGGTTACTCAGATATTGCCATTGGCACAGCCAGGCTGTTTGGTTTTAGCTTAATGACCAACTTCCGCACGCCCTATTTCTCACGTGATATGGCAGAGTTTTGGCGACGATGGCACATATCTTTAACAACATGGTTTAGGGATTACTTATATATCCCTCTTGGAGGAAGTAGGGTGAACATGAAAAGGGCCATCAGAAACACATTTATCATTTTTTTAGTTAGCGGTTTTTGGCACGGGGCTAACTGGACATTTATTGCATGGGGAGCCTTAAATGCCATTTATTTTATACCATTATTACTAACCGGATATAACCGCAAAAACACAGGCAATGTAGCACAAAACAACTTACTACCTAACGTTAAGGAGATAGCCCAGATAAGTCTAACATTTTTACTCACTTGTATGGCATGGGTATTTTTTAGAGCTGAGAATATCGCCGAAGCCTTTAGCTATATGGGCAACATGGTCACACAACCTTTTTTACCGCAAAACTTTTACTACTTCCATCCTAAATATTTACTAATAATTGGCGTATGGATGGCATTAGAGTGGTTCCTATTTAGGCATGATGATGCCTTTGAACGCATTAATGATATTACGCCTTGGTTAAGAAGACCTGCATACTTTGTATTAGTTAGTATTATCCTTTTATTTATGGTAAATGAGGCACAATCATTTATTTATTTTCAGTTTTAGATGAAGAAGTTTTTATCACAAGTTTTTATATATTTAATAATCCCAATAATAGGATTGCTTTTACTTTTTAGCGAAGCAAATGGAAATATAGATCCCTACTATGTGCATTTTACAACACCCAGACAGACCTCCTTAATACTAGGTACTTCGCGAGCAGCACAAGGCATTCAACCTCAAATACTGAACAAAATTTTTAATAGAAATGATTTTTATAATTACTCTTTCACGATATTCCATAGCCCATATGGCCCAACATATTTAAAATCTATAAAGAAGAAAATAAAAAAAAAATCAAAAGATGGTATTTTTATCATCACAGTTGACCCTTGGAGCATATCAAGTGAGTGTACTGATCCAAATGACACTAGTTCATTTAGGGAACTTCAATTGTGCTTGGCCAAAATAAAATTTCCCAATTACAAACCCAATATCGAATATCTGTTAAAAGACTTCAATATAAATTATAAAAACTTACTATACAATAAAGATACTAGTATCCACTTACATGCAAATGGATGGCTCGAAGTGAATTTGAAAATGGATTCTGTCAGTCAAAATAAAAGAATTAAAGACAAAATCAGGATCTATAAAAACGACATATTGCCTTCTTTTAAGTTTTCTAAAAAGAGGTTAGAATATTTAAATAAAACTATTAAAACACTGAAAAAACATGGCCTTGTTTATTTAATTAGATTACCTGTACATCCCGATATGATGAAAATTGATGAACAATTAATGCCGTCATTCACAAAAATAATGAAAAAGGTTTCATTTGATGAAAATGTAGAATACATTGATTTAACCAATCTAAACGACAGTTTTAGCTATACCGATGGCAATCATATTTACAAAAAATCAGGAAAAAAATTAACTGAAATTATTGCAAACACCATATTGAAAATTCAAGATAATAAAACCCTTCAAAACCACTTAGAACTCACATACAAGGACAATAGGTAAATCATTTCGATTTTTTCCACCTTAATATATAAATATACAAAGTGAAATAATCATAATAGGCAGCTCCAATGTACAATAAACTACGAATAAAAAATTATGTCATAGATTACAATCAAAATAGAAAACTATATCTTGCGTTGTCTACTATATTGAATTCGGAAAATAGAAGTAATCAGCAAACAATATCAATAAACATTTGCTACAAAGAAAAAAGTCAATCCAATGAAATGCATTTTTTTAATGAAACGACCTTGTCCATAAAGAATATAGTTATGAGCAATTATTCTCATTTTAATAAACACTAATTTAATGCGTAAGCTTCTATTTATTTCAAATGATTTAGCACCTGGCGGCTGTGAGACGCAAATGTTACAATTAATTAAACACTTAATACAATCTCAAAATTATTCCATAGATTTATTGATATTAGGTAAAATTGACAACAGTTTTTTAAAAAAACAAAAAATACTTCAATCTGTTAACATTATACATGATAATTCTTTCCAGAAATGTCACAACAAATTTCATTTTATTTTCGCATATATACACTTCATCAGATTATTTATAAAAAAAAAATATGATTTAATTATTCCTTATCATAGAAATACATCTATGGTTTTCTCTTTTATTTCCTTATTTGTAAAAGCAAAGTGTATTTATCAAAATAGAGGTGGAAATTTGTTTTTATTCAAGAAGCCAGGCTTGATTACTCGATGCTTAATAAAGCTATCTTCCCCGATATTAATATCCAATTCAAATCATGGTCGAAAACAGTTAGCTCAATTACTAAGGACTGACAGTAAAAACATCAGCGTTATCCATAATAGTGCGCCTGAGTACAAACCACCTAAATATACGACTCAACAAATTAAGAAATTTTACGATATTAACGATAAGACCATAGTTGTTACTTACATAGCCAACTTTTTTCCTGAGAAGAATCACAAAACAATAATAAGGGCATGGCATAATTTTATAAAAAACAATCCTGAAAGCGATGCAAAATTATATCTGGTAGGTAAAGAGGATATAAAAAGTTCTTGTTATTCCGAATCTAAAAGCTTAATAGTTAGCAAAAAGCTATCAGACACTATAATCGTATGCTCCGACATTATTAATCCGGCTAATATTCTCTCAGTTACAGACATTGGCATCTTTTGCTCAGAAAGCGAAGGTTTACCCAACGTAATTCTGGAATATTTAACTTTTAAAATACCAATAATTGCTTCAGATATTGAAGGAGTAAAGGAAATAATTGGATCTCATTATAGCTTTTACTTTTCACCAAAAGATATCACTACCTTAGCAGAACTTATTGCAGTCATGGTTGCCAATAAGAACCGAAACGCTATTGGAATCGAATTGGAAAAAAGATGTTTACAGAACTTTTCATATGAAAAGATGGTCACAAAGTTCGAGAACTTAATTATTAAAAGCATTTAAACCGACTTTCTAATGTACAATATAATAAGAGCTAATGTTGATTTCATATTTGGCAAAAAAAAATTCTTCCACAAAAATGCAGAACGCTTCAAAGAATTCTATTTGCAGAAAAAGTTCTACAAAAATAGAAGCCATGGTTTATCAGCTATGATGAGGTTAAAGAATGAAGAACGATGGATATATTATGCAATTGCTTCAATAATTGACTATACTGACGAAATTATAGTCGTTCTCCAAAATAGCACGGATAAAACGGAGCAAATAATAAAAGAATTCCGTTCGAATAAAATAAAAATATACCATTTTCCTTTCGATAGTTTTCCAGCAGGAAATAATCATAAATTCTATTTAAAAAATTCAATTTTCAATCTTGCCTATTACTACAATTTTGCATTAGATAAAACATCATTTTCTTATGTTTGGAAATGGGATGGTGACCATGCGGCTTATGAAAATAGAGTTAAGAAAATTAGAAAAATTGTAGATTCACAAGAATTTGATATTATTCATTACAAAGGGTACGACATTTATGGCAAAGAACTTCAATATTTATGTAATGATCCGTACTGCAGCAATGAGCCTGCAATTTTCAAGGTTAATAAACGCACATTTTATTTTTCCGGTAAAAAATGTGAAGAGTTCTCCTACCCTATTTCAACTGGATTAAAAAAATCAAAAATATATAATTATCCCAAACCTTTGTTTATTCATTTAAAATATGTGGATGGAATTGAAGCAATTGGTAAAGGCTGGGTCACCAACTGGGAAGAAGATCCTGTTTTTCAAAGCATTATAAAAAGAAAAAGTAGAGGTGAAAAGTTCAATGATACCTATCCAAATGTAATACTGAATAAATATTTTAATAACCTCGATTAATTGAGATGAGTATAGTATCTATAATTGTCCCCTCTTACAACTCCGCTCATCTAATTCCGACTACCCTTGACAGCATTTTACAATCTCAATGCACTGCTTACGAAGTTTTAATTATCGATGATGGCTCAATCGATAAAACGAAAGAGGTGATTGCTCCTTATCTTTTGGATAAGCGATTTAAATATATTTATCAAACCAACAAGGGACTGGCGGGAGCGCGCAATACAGGCATTGAACATGCCAAAGGTGAATATTTGGTATTTTTGGATTCGGATGATGTAATTCTGCCCAAAAAATTACAAGTACAATCCGATTATTTAAACCAACACCCGGATATCGATATTGCCTTTTCCGATTCGCAATGGTTTGTGGAAGATGATTTAAAGGATACCCGCCCCGTTAACTTTCCGGTTTACGAAGGCGATGTATTAACCTATTTACTATATGGAAATTTCATGCATGTAAATGCAGTAATGGTGCGCACCGAAAAAGTGAAAAGAGCGAAGTGCTTCGACTTAAATTTTAAAGAGTTAGAAGATTGGGATTTGTGGATGCGCCTAGCTATCGATGGCTCACTGTTTGGCTACACAAAAGGGATATTCTCTAAGGTACGTATCCGCAAAGGCAGCATGACTTCCGACCAAATGCGCATGAATAAAGCTATGGTGCGAGTATTGGAGAAAAACATCCCCCTATTATCCCAAAAGAGGCATCCAAAACAAATGATAAACCAAGCCTATCACGCTTTATTTATATATCGACTGAAAGCAAAACAGACCAAAGGTTATTTGTGGGATCTATTTAAGATTTCCATGCAACAAGGGTTTAGTTTTTTGCCCCTTGCTTTAAAAATAAAAATAAAATACTTTTTATCGCCTTTTTTAAAAAACAACCAAACAACTAAAGAATTAGAATCGATATGGAGCAAATAGTCCAAATTAACAAAATTCAAAAGTGAAAAAATTAAGATAATGATGAAACGTAATTTTGGACTTGATATCATCAGAGCATTTTCGATATGGCTTGTTTTACTTGATCATTTAAACATTAATATTAGAGGCCTTCAACCCATGAGAATAGGTTCAATAGGTGTTGAATTTTTTTTTGTTTTGAGTGGTTTTTTAATCGGTGGTATTCTTTTCAGAGATATTGATAAAGGGAAAAAGCTACCAAGTACGATTGTGAATTTCTGGACGCGAAGGTGGTTAAGGATTCTTCCTTTGTACTATTTAGCCTTAGTTTTTAAATATTCATTTATTGATTCTTCAATTGGCGGTAATATATTCTATTATTTTTTATTCCTTCAGAACAATTTCTATGGTGTTGATTTCATGGGTGTTTCTTGGAGTTTGGTGATTGAAGAATGGTTTTATTTAATTGCTCCTCTCTATTTATTTATTTCAGTTAGATATTTAAAAACAAATAAAAAGATTACAGGAGCATTAGTTTTATTCATTATCTCTATCAATATATTAAGATTTCTTTATGTCGCTATAACCAATGCCCCGTTCCATGGTGTTAATGCAAACTTTCCTTTTAGACTTGATTCTTTGTTTTTAGGAGTTAGTATTGCATTCTTTAATCATCGTCAAATGAAATTATATAAATATTTATCAACCCCTGTAAGCTTTTTTACCGGACTAATTATATTTACAGGATACATCTATTATTATTGGAATTTAGCTTATCCTAATAATTTAGTAAATGACACAATATTACCACGTACGATTGGTTTCTTTATATTACCTTTCTCAATTTCTTTAATGGTTCCTTATATTTCTCTGCTGAGGAAAATTGAATTAAATATGACATATAAAAAAGCAATATACTTTTTTATTACGTATACGAGCATTTTTACATATGCTATTTACCTTAGCCATATGTTCATTTTCCATGAAGTAAGCAAATTTAACTTTGGGGCTAATACAGTGCTTAAAGCAATAGTATGTATCATACTTACTTATGCCATTTCCACATTCCTTTATTTATTCTATGAAAAACCATTTCTAAGGTTAAGGGATAAATTCTCTAAGAAATAATTATACATAAATATTTTAGTAGAATGACAAATTCCCCTTTAACTTCCATAATAATAGTTGCCTACAACTGTGCAGACCTTATAAAACAATGTATTGGTTCGTGCATTGCGGAGGAGGGTAATGAGGTAATCGTAATCGACAATGCATCAAGCGATGACACGTTAATGCAAATAGCAGAATTTGGCAAGCAAATAAAGCTCATAGCTAACGATAAAAACAAAGGATTTACACAGGCATGTAACCAGGGAATAAAGATTGCCAAAGGCAAATATATTTTATTGCTTAACCCCGATGCCTGGCTTACTGCGGGTTGCCTTAGTACATTGAGTACCTATTTAAATAACAACTCCGGAGTAGGTGCCATTGCCCCTATGCTCAAATATCCCGATGGAAGTTTTCAGAATTACACCCGTACCTTCCCCACAGTGAAGGGCCTATGGGTAGAGAATTTTATACCCATGCGCTGGTGGCACAAGTTTAAAGCCTATCGCAGCTATACTTGTCAGGGTATTGATTTTAGCACCACACAACAAGTAGAGCAACCTGCTGGAGCTGCACTTATGTTTCGTAACCAATGGCAATTGGATGAAGCGTACTTTATATATGGCTCTGACGTTGATCTTTGCAAAACCATAGTAAACAGTGGTTATAAAATTTTACAATTACCGGAAGCAAAAGTAATACACCATCAAAGCAAAGGGGGGACGGAAAACAAACACCTCAGGCTTTATCTCGATCTTGATAACTACTTTGGCATGTATTATTACTTCAAAAAATTTAAACAACCTTTTTCTGCCATTGGCTATCGGATTTTATTTGGCATTTCACTGTTTTTAAGGGCGGTTATTTCTATTGGGAGGTATAGCTTCACTTTTAGATGGAAAAAATTCCTGTACTTTGTACAAAACAAAAACTTCAAAGCGGTTTATGAGCAATAATAACTCACCATTGGTGATTTCCATAATCGTTCACTATCAATCTCCGGATGAGTGTCTTCAACTGATTGACGATTTACAAAAAATTACCTGCCCCAACCATCAAATTGTTATCGTTGATAATCAGTCTGATCCTACTATATTTGAGTATTTAAAAACGAATATTTCTTTTACAAATACCGAGCTCATTCAAAACCATTCCAACAATGGTTATGGTGCAGGCATCAATTTTGGGGTTAATCACATTAAACACCTTAATCCTGGTTATTACCATATCATAAACACCGATACACGCATCTCAAATACCGATTATATTTCTCAGCTTGTTATGGCACTTTCTGCAAACAAAAAGGCCGGATTTATAGGTCCTGCAGTTAGTATGCCCGGAGGGGAAATACAGAATACCATCTTGCCGTTTTTCTCTTTTCAAAATGCCCTGTTCTTCAAGAGAAAACATGGCAAAAACTCCTTCATAGAAGATAACCCACAATTTTACCCGGTTGATGTGATTAATGGAGTTTGCGCTTTAATCAGGGCCGAAGCATTTGATGCAATCAAAGGTTTTGATGAAGATTTTTTCATGTATGGAGAAGAACATGATTTTTGTTATCGATTGAAGAAAGCCGGTTACCCTTCTTTTTTCTTGTCATCTCCTTCAATTATTCATTACGAAAAGCATAATAAAAAAATTGGGAAAAAAGTTTCGTGGAGGGATGTTCTTGTAAGATCCAATCAAATCCTCTTTTTAAAAAAGCACAACAAGTCGATTAGTGCTGTTGGGTTATCTCTTCTATTTAGTCTGACTTTTTTCATAAAATTCTTAAGCGGATATAGTTTTGAGCCCATTAAACTGAAGAGAAGCATTTCTGCCCTCTTTTTCCCTAAAAGGCTAAACAAGAAGTTACCTTTTTTATTAGCCTCGAAAAAATAACTGGCCATATTGTTTTGGACCGAAAATGACATGTAGAGACACAAATGAGGTTCTTTAGGAAAACAGATGGCCTCACTAAAAAAGGTGGAGCAATTTTTATGGCCCCATGTGATCAAACAACTGGTGGAGTTTATAAAAAATAAAGCTACTCCATTTGAATAAGGTATTTTATAATAATCCAATTATACATACTGCTTTTTGGATTGTTGCAGGAGAATGAACTATACTTTGTGTACAATTTTTATGGTCTAAAAGTAGAACTACAAGGACGATTTGGCCTGGCAGTTGGGATACCCCCTTCAGAGCCTGTCCCGTTCTACGGGAGGGACAGGGGGTGCAGGCTGGAGTTATAGAAAGGTTTTTGTTTTATTCCTCTCTCTAGCCCCCGACCCCTCCCGTAATACGGAAGGCTATTGAAGAGGTGGTCTTTCCCCGATTCGTTAAATTAAAACACATCATTTTGAGTAATAGGGCTGTGGGCGAGGGTTCCCCCTCAAGGGGGGTAAGGGGGTAGCGCAGGAGTTTTCAACAGCTCTTTAACCACTCCCCTCGGTCGCCATAGACTTTCCGAAGGCGATACGCGGCATCTTCAATTGAATCTAATGGAATCAATTGCTATTTTTGTGAAGCATAATCAAACCCAATGAATTTCAATTTAGCTCTCTACAAACCCTATCTATATATTCTCCTCTTCTGGCTGACGGCCGGTCTGCTCACCGGGCCACTGGTCTATGCCATTGTACCCATACACCTGTTGTACCTCAACAACCGCAACAACCTGCTGATGCTTTTGCTGGGTTTGTGGTTCATACTGGTTCTCTCCGACAGCAGGCATGAATTCCTGAGGTTTAGCGTCAATCTTAAGGCCATCATGATGATGGTTCTGGCCTGGGTAGCCTATACCCATCTGCCCCAATGGGGCAACAAAGCTTTTTACAAATCTTTCGTGCTCTTTCTGGGGATAGCGATTTATTGCATGTTCCAGGGCCCAAATATTTTTACCTCTTTCCAAAAGACCCTTTCCTACGGACTCCTGCTCTTCATCGTCCCCAACCTGGTGAGCGAATTAATGAGTTCGCAGCGTGACTTTTTCCTGAAAGGAGTCGCCTATCTGGGGGCTCTTATCCTCATTGCGGGCTTTGTATTACGGATTGTAGCACCCGGCTATGTTATTTTTGGGGGCGAACGTTTTTCCGGCATCCTGGGCAACCCCAACGGTCTGGGTATTTTCTCATTGATGTTTGCCATACTGTTTTACTTTATCGGGAACGTCCACCCCACCCTCTTTTCACGCAGCGAGAAGCTCATTATCTGGGCAGCCATAGGCGCCTCACTGGTCATGGCGGGCAGTCGGGGTGCCATCTTCTCCACGGTCATCTTTTTCGGGGGCCTTTGGCTCTTCAAACGCTCCATTCCAATGGGTTTCGTGGTCATGATACTTGGCATATGGGGTTATCAGGCGGTGGTCAACAACTTCGAGGAGATCGTCATCAACCTGGGGCTTGAAAACTATTTCAGACTGGAAACCCTTGAAGGTGGCTCAGGTCGGCTGGTTGCATTCGAATTTGCATGGAAACATGTCCAGGATAACTATTGGCTGGGCAAAGGTTTTGGCAATGCCGAGCACCTGATGGCCAGCAACCGTGAATATTTCATGAACAAGGGACACGATGGCAATGTACACAACTCCTACCTCACCATGTGGCTGGACACCGGATTGCTGGGATTGGTCGCCCTGATATGGGGCTGGCTAACCCATTTTATAAGAGCCTCGCGGTTTACTCCACTGGCATGGGCTGTATTTTTTGCAGTGGGTTTTTCAGCCTTCGTGGAATCATGGCTTGCAGCCTCCCTCAACCCCTTCACCATTCAGCTGGTAATAATATTAACCCTGCTGGGAGATGAGCGGTTTTATGAGGAGGAGGTCTTTGAGTCTGAGGCTTCCCTACCCCCCGTCCCCCTTTAGGGGGAGCCTACCGCACGGTTCTTTTGGTTTAAGAACTCCTTTTTTGGAAATAGGAGGTGAGCGTGGAAGGTCCCCCTAAAGAGCCTGTCCCGTTCTACGGGAGGGCCGGGAGGTGAGCCTAGGGAAAAACAAAATTAAACCCCGTAAACCCAACCTCCGTTACCCCCCGGACCCCTCTAGGGGGTGAGCCAGCACGCAGTCCATTTAGATAAAAACTACTTTTTTGGAAAATAGGTACGCGCGTGGAAATTCCCCCTAAAGGGGGTTAGGGGGTAGCGTAGGTGTTTCTTTAAAGAGCCTGTCCCGGTTTATCGGGAGGGCCGAGGGGTACAAAGAAAAAACAAAGAATTCAAAACCCACTATAAATAGTTTTTATTTAATTTGAAGGTTCAAAACATCACTTAATAGATATGTCCAACTCATCCCAAATGACCTCATCGAACACCTCAAATCG
>JBFHFS010000081.1:0-19605 GCA_041583495.1 Marinilabiliaceae bacterium
AAGTCAATAAGTCTGTTTTCGCCAAAATACATATCATCTGCCGATACGTATAATGCTTTTTTACTGTCTAAATTTTCTTTAATGTGTTGTAAAATCATTGTTGTTTTACCAACCCCACGAGCACCAATAATTCCAACCATTCGATTATCCCACGAGACTTCTTCGTATAAATAACGTTTGAAATCTGTTGTCGTATTTTGTAAAAGCGTTTCAAATTTCTGATATAGTGTTCTCATAATTCTGATGTACTATTTTCTACAAAGATACAAAACGCACAACATATTCAACAAATATTTTACTTAGTGCTCAACGCAATGTGCAAAAAAACTGGTTTTCTGCCTGGCGTTAACGAAAATATAAACCCACCCTGTTACTTTTAAATTACCAATCTCAGTAGTTATGTTCTTGTAAACATAACATAAATCTCCCCAAAAAGAATATCAGTATCTTGTTTTTGTGCTTATTGTTAGGGGT
The DNA here is from genome assembly GCA_041583495.1 of Marinilabiliaceae bacterium. Taxonomy (GTDB): domain Bacteria; phylum Bacteroidota; class Bacteroidia; order Bacteroidales; family Marinilabiliaceae; genus JBFHFS01. The sequence continues at coordinate 475 of JBFHFS010000081.1, forward strand.
TTAGGGCGGTGTAGTTCGTGGAAATATTTTTGGATTATGGCCTCGGAGGAGCTTTGGGATGCGAAATTAAATTCTTTTTAGCCACGATTTTTATTTGTGAACGAAACCCGAAGGGGGGGAATATTCCCGGATAAGGACTTAACTTTATTTGGGTTCCATTTTTTTTAGGATTTCTCTTATCAAGGTATTGTGCTCTTGCTTAAGGGAAATAAACTTGTTGACCCATGTGGCGCGATACGCCAGCTCTTCAACAGCACTTGCCTCTTTTGTATGGTCAATTTCGTTATCACCAATTTTTACAGCGGTTTCAAAATTTGCCTCAGCTGCAAAAGGCGGATCTATATCTATTAATTCGACATACAAGTTTAATATTCAGCCCCTTCAGGGCTGTGATATGCAGGTTCTAGTCTGCCGTGGGTTGGCACCCACGGTTATTCATATGGTGCCACTCCGTGGCAAGATTAATGTTGAAATCAAACGTATCAGCAATAATTTGGCTTTTTTAATTAAATCATTTCTTCTAAAACTGTAATATTCATTGTTTGCTGATATAATAGGGTCTTACAGGCTAATTTATACAAGACCAATTGCTTTATTTATTTCATCGGTTATGGCTATGTTGTTCTCCGGACAGAAAGATAATTTGGAGAACTCCGCCCCATGATTCAACCCTGATACCTGACACCGGATACAACCCTGTACAATTTTTGGAATACGTGTAGGAATTATGCTGAACCCTTCGCCACAAGTCTCGGATGTGGCGTAAACAGTCCGAAGAGGGCCCCGGGCAGGGCAACGGGGTAGATGTTGAGGGGTGTACCAGTGAGCTATTGACTCACTGGCGATCGACTCCCTTGTGATAGGTTAATTTTAGCTTGCACCATGAATGGGATAAGGTGCAGGGATTTTTAAAAATCAGACTCTCTTAACCCGCACTGCATTCAGCCCTTTCATGCCTTGTTCCAGCTCAAAAGTTACAAGGTCATTTTCGCTTATGTCGTCCAATAGGCCATTGACGTGCACGAAAAATCTTTCGCCACTATCAAGTTCTTTAATGAAACCAAAGCCTTTTGAATCATTGAAAAAGTCAACTCTGCCCTCACGTGTAGTAATAATGTCCTCTTTTGCCCTTTTAGGAACGCTAATTTCTATGCTCTCTAAATCTACTTCCTTTTTCTTTGTCCGGTCGGGTGGGGTATCTGTTAAATGACCATTCTCATCTACATAGGCAATCATATCCTCAAATCCGGCGGTTTCTGAATTTGCCTTGCGTTCTTCTCGTTTCTTTTGCTTGTCCAATTGCTTCTTTAGACGTTTTTTCTCATTTTCTTTCTTGTTATAAGTTTGCTGTGATTTTGCCATTCTTTTATTTTTGTTTAAATGTTTATCAACGGTTGAATATCCTAAGTTCGTTATCTTTATATAAACCAGGCCCTGTATTGTATTCTTGTTAACTGACTAAAACTTCTCAAAAAAGAATGTCTTAGAACTTTTTATCTCTTGTCTTGAAAGGGGGCCCATAAGCACAACTTACAGTGCTGTTTTTATTATGACCGACCGATTCAAATGAAAAGGGTGTTGCGCAATGGTGTTAAAATACTCAATAAAGGAATCAATGTATTTATCTGCTTGAGTCCTTCAACGTTTTCGACGCCGGATTAATGAATTCGTATCAAGTATTCGTAAGCTTATTTTATGTTTAGCCAATCACCGGTGACTTTGTTTGTTCTAAAATTTGGCTTTTAGAATCGTCATTAAAGGTGCTGCTCTCTGATTTATCCTTTATCTCTTCGTCTTTAGCTTGTTGTTTTCTTGCTTGTCTAACTAAATCATTGATGAGTTCGCTTTTGCTGGAGTATTCTTCCTTATTTACTTGTTCTTTTAACCACTCATCATTTGGTTTGGTGAAAGAGATACTTTGTCTTATCATAATACTTTGATTTGATGCAAAGGTGCACCAAATTTGCACCAATTGCAAATATCTCCGGTTTGGTTCGGAAAGGTGAACTAAACCCAATCTTCCGGATGCTAAGGTTTTCAGTATCTAAAGTTCTCCATTCACAAAAAAAATCCACTTTTTGTTGCTTCGCTGTCTTCTCTTTCCGGGGCAAAAAAATTGTAGTTTATCACTATTGTTTGTCTGAAAAGTGTAATTCATCTCCCTTTAACGGACCTTAATGAAGTGATGGCAATGGGCTTACCTTTCACCATCGTTGCTGAATATCCTGCTTTAAAATGAGGAATGCCAATGATATACGATGCGAAGGCAGTCATCGTAACATTAAGATCTTAACCCGGCGATGAGTTTATTGGGTATAGAGATAATTTGAAAGGCATTTATTATAGATTTACAGACCATGTTTGAGGCAAATAAAGTCTCCGTGCAGACGCCTTCGTCTTCGATAACAGCTATTCCTAATATGGCTTCTTTAAGCATAAGCCGGTCATTCCGTCCATTTCCAATGCAAACAGTGTGCTTTAGATCTAAAGACCTGGCAAATTCCAATTTGGCTTCCGATTGGTTGTCTGTGGGTATTATCGTCAGGTGGCAATTAACCCCTTCAAGCTGTTTCTTTACCGTGCCGAAAGTATCGGCAGTGATCACATAAATATTGAAATGTTCAGAGATTTTGTCTATCCATTCTGCTACGCCTTCAATCAGTTGACCACTGTTGGCTATTGTCCCATTAAAATCCAGAACCACATTTCTAATATCTAATGATTTATATCCCGGAATATCTATTGTCATCTCATTGAAATTATGTGTTTTTATCGGCATTTTCCGCATCAAGGGATTTATTTTGAAAGTATGCGAAAGAACTTCGTTTCGAGGTTACTCCCTTATAATGGTCCCCCGCTTTTGTTTACGGGGCTCGTTTCATAGCTTTGTTTGAGGTGTTTTCTTTATGGAATATACACTCAACCATCTAGTGGTTTCGTAGGTGTCTACGGAAATAAGGGGGTTGAGTTGTATTTTGGTTAATTCTTAATTCCCCCTAATCCAAATTTGCTGACCATCCTATGTGGGTAGGCTCCCTTTTATCCGGAGCAGGAGACTTCATCATACAGGCCATTTTTCAAGCTTAAAAGCACTGTCCCAAAACATCCATTCTAATTTTGAGGCAGTTAAATAAGCATCCGTCATTTTTTGACAGGTTTCTTCACTTGCACTCCCGGCAAGGTTGTTGGCAATATTCTCAGCTTGTTGAACCGCCTGGGCAAATTCCTCCCCACCATAGGTATCTATCCAATTCTGGTAAGGGTTGTTTTGGGTGGTTTGGTTTTCCAGGATGTAATCGCCTGCCTTTTTATAAATTACAAAGCATGGCAGTGTTGCCGCAATGGCAACCTCGACGGGTTCCATGGCAAGTTGCTGATGCAGGAAGGAAGTGTACAGAAGACAGGTAGGGGAGGCCTTCTGTAATTGATTGCTTTTTAAAGCGGTCTTATACGATTTATGCAGTTCTTGTTCAACAAAAACGGTATCGGATGAGAACTTCAAAAACAGGCTGCGGTGCTTCAGGTCGGAAAGCTTTGCGCCTATTCCGGCCAGAATTTTTCCATATTCGCCCAAATAAATAGAATCCTGAGAAATGTAAAATAAAAATTGCTCTTCAGACAAAGATCCATCCATCAGGCTTTTAATGAAAGGGTGGTTTTTTATTTTATTGAAAATTGGTGTGGCTTCATCCCAAACCTTTTCGCTCCAACTCTTACTCATGTCAAAACTTGTTTGTTGTGTGGTTTACAAAAATTGAATATACGGTTTTTTGAAAATCAATTCGCAGGGTATTCCGTCAGGCTCTATTTGGGACGTTATTTCACCTGCTTTTCCCATTTGTGGCCATCGAAAATGCCGCAGCAATATTGCTATTTTCCGTAACTTCAGCAAATGTGGTATAAGTAACGCAAATTCCCAGACCCCGGAAATAAAAAAATCCCTGCCTGTTTCTCCTCTCATATCTTTCATTGCACCCGGTTCCGACCAAAGCAAAAATTTTGTTGGCTTTTTGCCCCGGCAGACAAAAATATCGGCCCCTAAGCTTTAGAGAAAATGGAATGTTTCTATTCAAACAAGAGCTCTCCCGAACCTGATGAGAGAATTTATTTTAATTTTGTTGTTCTAAATATGTGGAGATGGATTTAAAATATGCAGTTATTGGAACAGGTGCCATTGGCGGTTTCTATGGAGGGAAACTGGCACAGGCCGGTAAAGATGTTCATTTTTTGTTTCGTAGCGATTATGAGATTGTAAAGGGAAAAGGCTTACAGGTAAATTCGGTGAACGGTGATTTTTTAATCCACCCGGTGAAAGCCTATCAGTCCACTCAGGATATGCCGGTTTGCGATGTGGTTTTGGTGGGTTTAAAAACTACCTCGAATGAGATGTTACCCAAATTGTTAAAACCCCTTCTGCATAAAAACAGCATGATTGTTTTGATACAAAATGGTCTGGGCATAGAAAAGAAACTGTCCGGGGCTTTCCCCAAGACAGACATTGCAGGAGGATTGGCATTTATTTGTTCGCAGAAAAATAGCCCGGGGGTCATCACTCATTTAGATTTGGGTCAAATCACGCTGGGTCTGTATCAGGGCAACAGGGATATCTTAACACAGATTGGTAAAGATTTTACTGAGGCTGGTGTTGCTGCCAGGGTGGCTGAAAACCTGGAATATGCCAGATGGCATAAATTGCTTTGGAATGTGCCTTTTAACGGGATGTGTGTGGTGCTGAAAACAGATACCGATAAAATAATGGAGAGTGAGCCAACGCGCGAATTATCCAGAGAGATAATGTTTGAAGTTATTGGGGCGGCAAGAAAATGCGGCCATGAATTAAGCGAGGACCTTCCCGATAAAATGATTCAACTAACCATGGGAATGAAACCTTATGCGCCCAGCATGAAACTCGATTTTAACAATAATCGTCCGATGGAAATTGAAGCGATATACTCAGCACCCATTGAAGCCGCTCGTCAGGCTGGTTTTGAGATGAAAAAAACAGAGATGCTGGAGCAACAATTAAAGTTTATTTCTTCTAACCAAAATGTCTGAAGAAAAGGATTCAAATAATTGCGGCGTTTTCGTAACAGCCTTGCGCTCATTGCCGTGCTAACCCAAAATGTCAGCGCCATTGATGGTCGCCATAACGCCACCAATGGCCCCAACAATATTGGGGTATCCTGGGGCCAAATTCGTAACGGGCGGCCCCGGAACGCAGAAAGGAGCCTCATGGCAAAGGCTTTTCATAAGTCTCATATGGCCTCCATCTGATCAAAAGGCCTCTTAACCAATCGGCATCAACGGTTTCCTTTCCGGTTACTGCGTGCATTCCGGAGTAATGATACCCTTTTTTGCCCGTTGTAATTGAGTGCTCATTTATTCTCCTTAAATAAATTGTTTAAATCCTGAACTCTATGGTCGAACTGGCGGGTTTGCATAAAATGGCGTACCATGGCAATATTATTGGCCCCGGCGTCAATTACCTGATGAATATTCTCAGGAAAGATCCCGCCAATGGCAACTACCGGAACCTTTGCAAATTTTAAAACCTCCTTCAACTGCTCCGTACCTACCGGTTGGTCGGGTTTGGCTTTTGCATTGGTGGGGTAGATGGGACCAAAACCAATATAATAGGGATTCTTTGTTAAGGCTTCTTTGGCTTGTTCCACAGAATGAGTCGATAAGCCAATCTTCATGTTGCCCACTATTTTACGGGCTTCTTCAACTGGCATATCATCCTGACCAAGGTGTAAATAATCAGCATCGCAAACAACGGCAATATCAGGCCGGTCGTTTATGACAAAATTTGTGGCAGTTCCTTTGGTTATGCTCCTTATTTCTTTGCCGATCTTTATGAGTTCTTTGTCAGAAAGGTTCTTTTCCCTCAACTGCAACATTTTAATGCCATGAAGAACACATTTTTCTGCAATTGTTGAATAGGGCAGCTGAGGGTTGGTGACTATGATATAAGTGCCAAAATTATCCATGTTAAGCCAGATTTTTAGCAATCAAATCAGCCACTTTTTTCCCGGAAAGCAGCATGCCTCCAAAAATAGGCCCCATTCTGAATCCTCCGCTAACGCCATTGGATGCCATGCCGGAAACATAAAGACCCGGGAAGATTTCCTTGGTATTCTCAACGGTTGTGCGTTCTGCCTCATCAATCGAAAGAGAGCGTTCTCCCATGGCTTTCCCGGTTTTGGTATTCAATTTAATGTTGTTTTTTCGTTCGAGGGTACGGGCAATCTCGCAATCGTGGCCGGTACCATCAATCACCGCTTTTGCCATGATTACCAGTGGATCGACGTGCATCCCTTCACGATGTATGGGGGCCCAGTTCAAAACCACCCCACTGACTTTATCGTTTTGAAAAACAACATCTTCAACTGAGGTGCAATTGAAAATTTTTACCCCCAGTCGGGTGGCATGATAAACAAGAGAAGAGGTGGCATGAACCGAGTCCAGCGTATAATAATCCTTTTCGTAGTGCTTATAGGTGATCTTGAGTTCATCGAGAATGAATAAAGCATCTTTTTGAACGACAATTTCATTAAACATCATGGCCCCACCCCACATGCCGCCACCGGGAGCCAGTTTTCGGTCGTATAATGCGACCTTAAGCCCTTTTTTTGCCAAATAATACGATGCCACCAACCCGGAGGGCCCTCCTCCAACAATGGCCACATCAACCGATAAATGCTCTTTTAGTTTGTTAAAATAGGAATCAACAATTCCTGCAGATACAATCTGTTCCATTCTACTGTTTATTTAGGTTAATAATTTAAATAAACAGGGGAAATTAACTTTTGAATCGTTGATTTGCTCTTTACTTTCCTACGCAGGCATTATCCTGATCAGGTATAAAGGGTATATTCTCAGCCTGAAAGTTAGGCACCCCTAGTTTATTTGTGACAAAAGTAGAATAAAAAATTAAATTTCCGGGAATAATGGCGCTCTTTCGAAGGCTATTGGTTCAGAGATCTGCATTTGGGGGCCGTAAAAGGTTAGGGGTCAGGGGATGTTTTTTTGGTTGGAATGAAAAAACGGAGTTGCATCCTGAGTCACGGGTTTTTTCCATTAGCCAGACCCTGTTCAATTTAAGGTTATCGTATCGGTCTGCCGATGGTGCTTTTCCATTAGAGACACCAAAGGTCATAAAGCTACAAGGCTTTACTTTTATTAGACCTGTTTCTGTTTGATTTCCGGGCAAAGCTTAATCTTTGGCACTACCCCTGATGTTAAATATACAACAGGGTTATCTGCCTGCTATTCCATTCTTATGAGTTTTTTGTAAATTATCCTGTCATCGATGTTTAATCTTACAAGATACATTCCTTCGGGGAAATCACTGATGTCGACTTCAGTCTGTTGGGTCGTTGTTAATAGCTTCTTTCCCATTAAGTTGAATAATTTGACCTCGAATTTTTGAAATGGAAAATCAATTTTAAAATTTAACAGCCCACAGGTTGGATTGGGGTAAATGCTTACCATACTGTTCGAAAGCACTGTGCTGTCGTAAGGTCCGGTGAGGATACAAGTATCTGAAGGTGAAAAATAAGTGTCGGCCCATATATTGAAATCCGTCATCAGTGGGTCGTAGGTGTGGTATTGGAATTCAAAGGGCCAGGGCTCAATATAGCGTATGTTTAAGTATTTTGCCTGGGTGAAGACCGAACTGTATAAACCATCTTTAAATCTTTCCGGTTGGTCCGACCGGCCAATTATTTGTGCATATTTATCTCCCTGGAAATGATAGATAAAATCAATCAAGTCGGTTTGGTAAGTTGTCTTCCCGGATATCCACCACATCCCTAAACCCACTCTGTTGCATAAGCCTGGGTCATCTGCTAAGTCATTCATAATTGTAGCTGGTACAATGGTGTCCTGATCAATTTCGTGTACCTCGAAAACAATTGGTTTGTCGGGGAAAGCATTGGCAAACACCCTGGTGGTGGTTTTGGCTGCCGTAATCCATTTTTCATTGGTAAATCCGTCAGAGGCAAACAGGGTCATGTCCACACCGTTCAAATGTCCTTCAATGCCATTAACCGTCATTTGCGTTACATATACATGCGACAGCATCGTATCTGCAGCATATTGACTTCCAAGTTGGGTAATTAATTCTGTCAATTTTTGATTACATACGGGGTCCCACCATAGTGGCAATCTCCAATCCTGACTTTGATATTGAAAGTTGTGGTAGCTTACCTTAAGCATGTCAATTAACCAATCCGGACTTCCGAAGGCACCCCCGGAAATTGCCAAAGAATATTTTACACCTGCCGCTTTTACCGTATTTATCTTGGTATTGAGATTTGTGAAATCATACACTCCTGGTGTTGGTTCAATAGCCGACCACTTCTCCACTAATAAAACACCTCTGACTTCGGTATGTGAAAGTACAGCAGGATGGGTTCCGTTAGTGCCTGCAAAACAGCCCCTTGGCTTGTTGATGACCTGGGCAAAAAGGGATTGAGGGATCAGTAAAAAGAGTAAAATGTAGTATTGTTTTTTCATTATTTTCTTCACAGCTATCCCGATTGGGATAGGATTGTTAATGAATCCTCATGCTTTCTTTATGAGATGCTATTAATGATGAGGGGTTGCGTCGCAACTGCCCCAAAGATTCCCATCCCTGATATTTTATCTCGAAATGCTTGTGGGCCTTCGCTAAGTCTTTAGTTAAAGGCTGCGATGCTTCTGAAGGAAGCCATGGCACTGGCATATGATGGGAGAGGATTACCTATCCCCATGCCTCGGAATGAGAGGTTGAGGGGTGACTGGTTGACATTCATTCTTTATCAAATCGTTGAAAGGTGTATTGGTGTTTTTTATCAGGATCAGGAGGTTAATTTGTTTGACTGATTTCCTTTCATTTATCACCGAGCAAATACCGTGGCACAGCAACACAATAATAACGCATGTTTTGGCTTGTGCTTGTTTATCGTTGTATTAGGTTTATTTGTGAAAGTTCCTGTCCTATTTGATGGATACCAAACAATATTTTGTCTCTTTGATTTTCTGATGGTTTTTTTTTGCCTTGAACATATTGTGACAATAGGGAAGGGTTCATGCCAATTCTTTCAGCAAGAAACTTTGAGTTAAGCACCCTGTAGTACTTAAAGAATTGTTCAAAGTCTACTTCAAATTTAATATTGCCCTGAGTAATCTTTTGGTTCTCTTCTTCAAAGTAGAGATTTGCAGCCTCAAAGGCATTATCTAACAGTTCAGATATTGACTTTCCCGTAGTATAGATAGGATAATCGATAGCATAGGCTGAAAAACCTGTATTCGTTTTTTCAAGCATCAATACAATCTTTTTTCTCATAGTTTTCATGTTCACCTCCTTACTTTATTCCTGCATCTTTTCTCACCTTCTTTTCTAATCCTTTACCTAGTTCCTGCGAACCATGATTAGGAAAGATTATTATACCAGGTTTTTTGTCATGCTTTAGCTTCACATGAGATCCTGCCTGGGAGACCGGATACCATCCATCTTTTCTTAATAATCTTAAAAATTCAGAACATTTCATTAAAATGTATCTATATCAAAGGTAAATAATTATTTACCTATCTCCAAAAAAACTATTTGCTGAAACCGGTCCTTCCGACAAAGACTATTATGTAAGTATAAACCCACACTGTTACTTTTCATTGATCTGTTCTTCGCCGAAAAAACAGGAGGCTTTATTCGGGTGTTTTAAAAATCTCATTAATGACCTTTATAGGGCCATAGACGACCAGCTTATCACCTTCCAAAATTTTTTCTTCCCCTTTTGGAATAGGGTTCCATGAATTGTGACGATCAATTCCCAGAATCAATATATTCTTTCTCGTGAGGTTAATCTCCTTAATATGTCGGTTAATGAAAATGGATTTCTTTTTAGTAAGAACCCGAACAAGTCCGTAACCTTCCATTAATCTTAGAAGATCTTCAATGGGGGCTTCTTCAAAGACAGGTGATTTTATCAGCTTCTTCTTTATAAAATTGTCCCAACGTTTCGTAAACCCCTTATACGTTGCGAATAAATAAATTAAATATAAACCTACCAGGAAAATTAAAACGCCGGCATATTTTATGTTTCCATGACTGTTTATAATGGAGGTGGAAAAACTGATGATGATGGTAATAACCCCCCCATATCCTAATATCATGAGCAGGGATATTATGCGTCTTCTCGCGGGATTATTCATAATCAGTTCAGATTCCTTTGTCGAAAAACCTGTTCCCGTAAGGGCAGAAAGTGCCTGGAAATTAGCTTTTCTTTCTTCCATTCCCGTTAATCTTAAAGCTACAGATGCAGCTTTTACCAATAAAATAAGGATAAAAACAGCCAATAATGATGGCAGGAAAATAAGAGTGTTTGTCATAATCACTTGGGTTTTAATAGATTTTATTATTTGGTTGTCTATGGTATTCTCAATTGGATGCCATCCTTTTCATTACCCCTCTTAAGAACGGTATTCCGGAAAAACCCCGGGCCGGTTTCCCGGCATACAGATCAGGCCCTTTTAATCCCCGGTCGGATCGCGACTTGTGAATGGCAACCGGCTGTTATGACTTACTTTTATTGACTTAAATGTAGTAATTTGTTTGCACTCAGTTGCAATATCTCTTTGCTATCCGGCTCTTTGGTAGAAATATTTGTCATATTCTTAAACCCAATGGTTCGTTAAACTATTGCAAATAACTATATACTAGTATTCTAGGTGTGCAGACCTTCTTCTGTTAATGTGCCGATATTAAGCTCCTTGCGAATAAGTCTAACCTGTCCCGAATCTAGTTCGGGACAGGTTATCATCTGGCTCCTTCGCTGTGCCACCCCTATAGCTATGGCGACACGCCGTAAAGCTATGGCGACACGCGGAAACTCTAACGATCTATTGTAAACCATTAAATTAAAACAAATGAGACATGATTAGAGTTGTTTATACCCTTTTTCCCTTGCCCTGGCAAAGGTCCTTCCGTGTGGTATGTTTATCTCCCTGTTTTTAGTGGGATAGGTGCCTCATGTGATTCGATTCAAAAACAATAACATCATATCTTTTTCATCCATTCCGAAAAAAAGTTCATCTTAGCACAAAATTGTATAAACAATGGCTACCGAAATTACAATTGTCCGACATGGTGAAACCATTTGGAATGTGGAACAGCGCATTCAAGGGCAACACAACAGCAAGCTAACCGAAAATGGAATTTTGCAAGCTAAACTTGTGGCAAAGGCGCTTGCCAAACGTGAGTTTGATGTGTTAATCAGCAGCGATCTTGAAAGAGCTGCCCAAACAGCAAGAATTATTAACACAAAGCTTTCGTTACCCCATGAATGTAATTCAAATTTGCGCGAACGCTCTTTTGGGATTTTGGAAGGAAAAACCCTGCCCGAAATAAAAGAGCAATTCCCCAATGAATACGCATCCTATAAAGCGAGAGATCCAAAATTTATTATTCCTGAGGGGGAAAGCCTTGAACAGCTTTTTTCGCGTGTAACTTCAGAAATAGAAGATATAGCTCATAAGTTTTGTAACCGCAAGGTCCTGATTGTATCGCATGGACTTGTGCTGGAAATGATGATGTACAAAACCTTTTCGATAGAACTGGATAAACCACGGGGATTTTCTATAAACAATTCTTCAATAAGTTCATTTTACATCGATGAGAACAGTTGGTTTTTAAAGGAGTGGGGGGTAATCGAACACCTATTATCGTTAAACGTGTTAACTGAACTCTAGTGTTTTTTATCCAGCCAACACAGCCCCTAGGGTTCCCATTGTCGCTTGTCCTGATGCGATATAAAAGTGGCGTTTCTTATTCCGGCCAAATACTATGGCTTTTCTGAGTGGGTTTAATTTTTTCGTGCTTCCAGTTCCCGCAGATGTTCCATCTTTTTGCGTTGCAGAAACTCTTTGATTCCTTCAAGATGTTCTTTCACCCTTTGGTTCCCAAATTCGTGTATCTTGCTAACCAGACCATCGAGAAAATCCCGGTCGTGTGATACCAGGATGAGGGTGCCGTCGTATTTCAGTAAGGCTTGTTTCAGGATGTCCTTGGTGCGGATATCGAGGTGGTTGGTGGGCTCATCGAGGATAAGCAAATTATAGGGCTCCAACAGCAGCTTGATCATTGCCAGCCGGGTGCGTTCTCCCCCGGAGAGTACTTTCACCTTTTTTTCCAGATCCTCACCACTAAACATAAAGGCGCCCAGGATATCCCTTATCCTGGTGCGAATTTCACCTTTGGCGATGTCGTCGATGGTCTGGAAGACCGTGAGGGACTCGTCCAGGAGCGAGGCTTCGTTCTGTGCAAAGTAACCCACCTGCGTGTTGTGGCCCAGGGTGAGGGTGCCCCCATGGTCCACCTGCCCCATGATGGCCTTGATGAGCGTGGACTTCCCGGCCCCGTTCTTTCCCACAAAAGCTACCTTCTGGCCCCGTTCGATGGTGAATGAAGCGCCCGAAAAAACCAGGTGATCCTCATACGATTTGGAAATATCCTCAGCGATAACCGGATAATTTCCCGATCGGGGGGCGGGGGGAAAGGTTAGCCTTAGGTGCGAGGTATCCACCTCGTCGATTTCAAGAATCTGTAGTTTCTCCAGCATGCGCACCCGCGATTGCACCTGGTTGGTTTTCGAATAGGTGCCCCTGAATCGTTCGATGAAATCCTGATTGTCGGCAATCATCTTTTGCTGCTCGTCATAAGCCTTCTGTTGTTGCTCGCGCCGTTCCTGCCGCAGCACCAGATATTGGGAGTAGTTCACCTTATAATCGTAGATGCGTCCCATGGTTACTTCGATGGTGCGCGTGGTAATATTATCTACAAAAGCACGGTCGTGTGAGATTACGATCACCGCCTTGGCACTGTTAATCAGAAACTCCTCGAGCCATTGTACCGATTCGATATCCAGGTGGTTGGTGGGTTCATCCAGAAGAATCAGGTCGGGGTCCTGCAGCAAAATCTTGGCCAGCTCGATACGCATACGCCAGCCCCCGCTAAACTCAGCTGTTGGTCGCTGAAAATCGGATCGCTCAAATCCCAGACCCAGGAGTATCTTTTCTACCTCAGCATCAAAATTAACATCCCCCTGACTGTAGATCTTTTCACTCAGCGTGGAGACTCTTTCAATGATGTCGTAGTAGGCTTGTGATTCGTAATCGGTGCGAACGGTAAGCTGCTGGTTAAGCTCCTCCATCTCTTTCTGCATGGCGATTAACTGAACAAATGCCTGTGAAGCCTCCTCAAAGACGGTTCGGTTAGATTCATTCATCAGGTGCTGGGGAAGGTAAGCAATAATGGCATCATTGGGCGCCGATACACGTCCCTGCGAAGGTGATTTAATGCCGGCCAGGATCTTCAGCAGGGTGGATTTTCCGGCCCCGTTTTTCCCCATGAGGGCAATGCGATCCTTTTCGTTTACCACAAACGAAACATCCTTAAAAAGGGATGTGCCCCCAAACTCAACACCCAATCCATCTATCGAAATCATCCTTGCTTCTTTTTTAATTAGGGCGCAAAGATAATTAGAGTTTGTCTATAAAGTCCAACTTCTGCGTCACGCTTGCTCTCAAAATGGTCATTTACGCCAGTAAAATCACATTTTAAATAAATTTTGCTGCCGAATGGGGGATTAGGCGACAAAATAAGCTAAAGGATAAAATTTAAACAGCTTCTTAGAGTTACGAGAATATGAGGGGGAATGATAAATTCAGGTAGCAACCACCGCTTCCCAAGGGCCACGCTTGTGGGGAAAGGGTGGGGGACAGGCATCTTTTTATCCTGCTCCTGGTGCGGGTTTTGGCTTAAAATACTTTCTTTTTCTTAACTTAGTCAGGGCTTTACGATAGTGAACCCCTAAATTATGTGACGAAAGTGAAACCCATAAAACTGACCATACAAATTGAAGCTCTTGATGACTCTAATATCCATTGCTTCATTGAGAATGCCTCAGGGGATAACCGGCTTGGCTATCATATCCCGGATGGCACCATCACGCTTACCAAAGCTAATCAACTGGCTGCAGTCATCCGCACAAACCGTCATCAATTCGAAAAGGTTATTCGTTCAGCCATTAAGGGCAATATTAAGGTTGGACAAACCATTAATTGCGTGTTTATCGAGGGTTTTAATTTTCTGAAAGAGCCCGATTTTTTCAGGTGTATTCGTTTGGATAGGCGCGGAGGTCATCTGGATATTACCACCACCGACTCGGGGAGCAGCACCATCCATAAAATCTATGCCGACGGCTCGTGCATTAGTGCTACAAAACAGTCGGGATACGGAGGCTTTATCGAAGATCCTGAGGGAAAACAGGAAATGTTCTTCCAAACCTTTGCGGAGGGGAGTAGTAATTTGATGGAGCTGCTGGCGGTGACAGAAGGCTTGCAGCGTTTGAAACCGGTAGAAATTATTCAGGTCAACACCGATAGCCGGTTTGTCATAAGGGGATTGGCTCAATGGAGCCATTTTTGGAAGCACAACAATTGGCAAACCGCTTATGGCCGCGAGGTTAGATACGCCAAATATTGGAAAGAAGCCTATCGCCTATGCGAAAATAAATTACTTGAATTCAATTGGATTAAAGGACATTCCGGAAACGGGAAACACGACTTGTGTCATTGGCTGGCCAAAGAATCCTCCTCCCGTTGATTTCCTTTTTGCTGTTTATCGATGAAACAGAAGGTAAAGAGATCTTTACCAGCCGGTTGTCAAACCTATTATTGAAATTCCTCTGCCCGGGTTATTCCCGGATGCCGAAAATTAACCTGCTGATACCATAACCACGCAGACCCTTCATTTCGTTTTTTTGCGAACATGTTTGGAAGGGTCGAATCATATAAATTTGTAAAAAAAACCACCTGGTTTTACTCACCGTTTCTGTTTTTAATACAAACAATCCGTTAACTTTGTTTTTTTATCAAAAAATCAGAAAAATGCTTAGAACTTCAAATCTCTTTCTGTTACTGGGAATCCTTATTTTATCAGCCTGCACTTCTTCTACCAGGCAGAATGAAAAGAACGACGCATTAAAAAACCCCAATATCATTTACATTCTGGCCGATGATTTGGGATACGGTGATGTGAAAACCTTTAACCCCAATGGCAAGATCCCAACCCCTAACATGGACGAGATGGCGCTAAATGGGATTAAGTTTACCGATGCCCACACCTCCTCTGCCGTTTGTACCCCTACCAGATATGGCATTTTAACAGGACGCTATAACTGGCGAAGCTCCCTGAAAAGCGCTGTGCTCGGCGGGTATTCAAAGTCTCTCATCAAACCCGACCGCACCACCATCGCCGGGATGCTGAAAAAACAGGGCTATGCTACCGGTTATGTCGGGAAGTGGCACCTGGGATGGGATTGGGCTTTTGAAAATGATCAGGAAGAGGGGATCGATAAGCTGAACGCATACCACCCCATTGACTTTAATGCCCCTATAAAAAACGGGCCTTCCACCCATGGTTTCGATTATTCCTTTGGTTTTTGTGGTTCCTTGGATATGGCCCCCTATGTTTATGTCGAAAACGATATGCCCACCATGGTTCCCACCAGGACCACCGTCTCGGTCGACGACAAAGGTCTCTGGCGGAAAGGGCTTACCTCGGATGATTTTGTTCATGCAACGGTTTTGCAGGATTTAACCGACAAGGCGATTCAGTTTATCAGTCAAAAGGCTAACGGCGAATCCCCCTTCTTTTTATATTTTCCCCTCTCAGCCCCTCACACCCCCATTTTGCCTACCACAGAGTTTCTAGGCAAAAGCAATACCAACATGTATGGTGATTTTGTGATGGAGGTTGACGATGTGCTGCGTCAGATCAGAGAAACCCTAAAGACGCTGGGCATTTCAGACAACACCCTCCTGGTTTTCACCAGTGATAACGGATGTTCTCCAAGGGCCGATTTTGATGAACTTGCCAGAGTAAACCACGACCCCAGTTTTGAATTCAGAGGGGCAAAAGCCGACATCTACGAAGGGGGCCATCGTGTGCCCTTTATTGTTGAATGGCCCAATAAAGGGTTGAAAAATGCAACTTCGGATAAAACCATTTGCACCACCGACTTTTTTGCCACCTGTGCCGAATTAACCGGATACCATCTTCAGGACAACGAGGCTGAGGACAGTTACAGCATGTTGCCATTAATCACGGGTAACAACGAAAACGAGATTCGTGAGTACATCGTTCACCATTCCATAAACGGGTCGTTTGCTATCCGACAAGGCGACTGGAAATTGTGCGCTTGCCCCGGCTCTGGTGGTTGGAGTGATCCCACCCCTCAGGACATAAAAAATGAAAAATTGGATTTGCCCTCCATGCAATTATTTAACCTGAAAGAAGACATTGGAGAAACTACAAATTTGATTACCCAAAACCCCGAAAAGGCAGCTGAGTTAAAAGCGGCACTCAAAAAAATAATACTCGATGGGCGCAGTACTCCAGGAGCTGCTCAGGAGAATGACGGAATGGATGGCTGGCACCAAATAAAAAGTATTGTCGAATAGAAGAGCCTTTTTTTTATCTGGAATGATGCCAACAGTCATTATTTCTTCAGCCCCCATCGCTGCAGGAATGGTTGAATGCCTGTTCTGAAGAATCCGATCCTTTGGGAACTTCACCTGATACCATGAACGGGTATTTAAGTGGACCGAAGGCTCCATTTTATGGGGATTACATGAATTACACCAACAACGATCCTTTATCCGGCTGTTTAGGGTTTCCCCTTTTCATTCCTGTCTTACTGGTTGCCCCTTAATGATTTCTTGAAGTCTTTAAACCCCGAACAATTGAGGTGTTCATTGCAATCGATTCAACATCAGTTCTTTGATCAAGAAAAGAATCAGCGTCTTTATTAAGACCTCTTCAACCTGCCTGAAATCCTAAATAGAAAAAACCCGGTTAATAGCGTTATAGGAAAGGATTTTATCGCCCAATTTTAAAAACTGCTTTAAAAAGTCTATTTTTGTCTTACACAAAGGCATTATTGAATCCCGCGATTCAGCACCACAGACAACTACAAAAAATGTCAAAATGATAAGGATTAATCATTCATGTAGCTTGTGGTTCTTGATCCCTGGATCGGCAAATACGCTGAAAAACTGTTGCCGGGAAGTCCGTCTTGTGGTTTTGTCCTTTTTGACAAAAGCAGGAGTGTCTGGTATATGGCCGCCTCTTTTTTATAGGTGCTTTAATAACATTCAAGATGCAAACCTCTAAGGAAGCGGTTTTCACAAATCCTATGCATCCTTGTTGCTAAAAACCTGTTTACACCGCAGCCGATTTTGTTGTTGATATTATTTTGTTTGTTGGCCCCTCAGGTACCATTTAGAGTTATGTCTGCCAGGGTAAAATCTTAAATTCAAAAGTATGAGAAAGTATGTTTTTTTGATTGTCGGATTATTTCTTGTTAATAGCTTCTGTTATTCCCAGGTGCGGCCGAGCCATATTTTTGATAATAATATGGTTTTACAAAGAGATAAACTCATAAAAATATGGGGGTGGGCCTCTCCAGGCGAGAAGGTAACTGTTTCATTTTCGGGCCAATCGGCAGCCAACAAGGCAGATGCCAATGGCGAATGGTCGGTTTATCTCGAGCCAATGCCTGCCAATAGTAATCCTCAAACCCTTGAAATTTCAGGAGAGAGCAATCAGGTCACCTTCTCAAATATCCTGGTGGGGGATATTTGGTTGTTGGGAGGCCAGAGCAATATGGAGTTTGATCTCTCAAAGCTACTCAATGGTGATCTGGAAGTGATATCTGCCAATAATAGTGACCTGCGGATTATGAGCATCCCAAGGGCCGCTTCCCGGGAAGCGCAAAAAGATTTTGAACCCATCAATGTATATTATCCCTTTACCGATGAGTATGAAGATAAAGGAAACTGGTTCGTTTGTTCTCCTGAAAGAATCAGGACTTTTTCCGGGCTTGGGTATATCTTTGGGAAAACCCTGCAACAAGCTGCCGGGGTTCCAATTGGATTGATTGATGTTTCCAGGGGTGGTACAACGGTTGAAGCCTGGGTGTCGCCGGCAACACTGGCCGATATGCCTGAAAACGCTGAGCTCATTAAACAATGGAATGACAAGGTAGAGGCTTATGATCCTGTGGAGAGCCTGAAATCAAGTATCAGTAACTGGGAAAAGAGATCGGAATCAAGGAAAAAACAGGGACTTGAGACTAAACCAAAACCAACCGAACCTTCACCCAGCCCTGCTTTAAGTCCCAACTTTCCCGGCTCCTCCTTTAATGGTATTATAAACCCTTTAAAAGGGCTTGCTTTAAAAGGGATCATCTTTCATCATGGATACAATAATGCCCTCTTTGATTCCAGACCACGCTTGTATGCTGCAAATTTCAATGCGCTTATTGAGGATTGGAGAGAAACTTTTAATGATAAAAACCTGCCCTTTGGAATTATTGAACTTAGCGCAGGAGGAACGCCGCAAACGCTTGATAACTTTGAAGTTGCCATGGTGGATGCCGCTCCCTTCATCAGAGAAGGACAATATACGGCCTATCTAAAAAATAATAATGTGGGGTATTGTTGTGCATACGACCAGCAGGTCAACTGGTACCACCCTCAAAAAAAGACTGTGATTGCCAAAAGAATAGCCAGGTGGGCCCTGTCTGAGTTCTATGGTTTCCAGGAGCTGGCATGGGAACCGGCAAAGGTCGAAAATGTGGAACACCTGACCGATTCCATCATCATTTCATTCGACCGGGATGTAAAAAGTTCTGACGACAGACCCATTGCCGGATTCGCCATTGCAGGCAGTGACCGGCATTTCTCCCCGGCAAAGGCAGAGTATGTAATCTCTGGCCAAAATAACCAGGGGAAATTTATATATGACAAATCCAAACTTGTGATCAGTAATCCACTGGTAACCAAACCGGTTGCCGTGAGGTATGCCTGGGCAAGAGTCCCGCTGGCGAATCTTGTGAATGGCCATGACCGAATCATCCCGGTTCCACAATTCCGGACCGATCAATGGGATTACCCCGAAGCACCGCTTGAGAAAGATCAATTAAATGATCACAAAACGGTTTTAAGGGATCTCTCCAGACAAGCGGAAGCCTGGTCGAAGGAGAGAAGAATCAAAGAGGCTGAATATTTGCTGGAGAACAGGTA
>JBFHFS010000082.1:0-18079 GCA_041583495.1 Marinilabiliaceae bacterium
AAACAGGTGTTTATGCTTGATATCTCATTTGTTGTGTTGGCTGAAAAATTCGATTCATCGGCATTCATTTTTTGAGAACAATCGATTATTTGAATTTAATCGGGCCTTATTCCTATCTGAACCCACTCTTTCTACTTTTTGTAAACTTTTTTTGAGAAATTAACTCACTATTATGTGGGCGAACCTAAAAGAAAATTATCTGTCTAAAGCTATCTTTTCCTGGTGATGCGGTTTAAAGCAAAGAAAAACTATGCAATTGGTTACTCAAATCAGAGCCCCCTTTACACAAGTATCTAAATTTGAAATATGTAAATCTAAAAAAAATACTAATACAAGATGTTTAATCTCTCAGTTGATTTTTTTGACGGACTCTTTTATTTGAATCGTAGGTTTAAGTAAAACCTGGCCTGGTTTGTCTTCGCTTTTATTTAGCATTGCAAATAGAAACTTGGTGGCTATTTTACATATGTCGCTTACCGGTTGCGCAATGCAGGAAAGAGGTGTGGATAAAAAGTCCAGATAGGGATGTTCATCAAAGGTGATAAGGGACATGTCCTCCGGGATCCTAATTCCCCCTTCTTTTAGAGCTTTCATGCATCCCAGGGCAATGGTATTGCTTAGTGCAAGGATGGCTGTTGGTCTCTTCTCCTTTTGTAGCAAAAGCTTTGTTTCGAGATATCCGTTCTGGACGGTAAAGTCGTCACCAACAATGGTGTGTTCTATTGCTGTAGCATTTTTTATTGTATCAAGAAAACCTTTTACTCTTAATTGATTAGGAGTGGAAGAGCGGACCCCCTGAATACAGGCAATGTGGGTATGCCCGTTATTTATCAGGTGCCGGGTGGCGGTAATAGCTCCGTCATAGTTATCAGAAGAAACATAAGGAATATCTAAATCTTCAAAGTACCGGTCCACACAAACCACAGGGAGCCCATTGTCGTGTAAGGATTTTATATGTGCAAATTGGTTGCTGCAAGGCGCAATCACCAATCCCTCAATGTTTCGCGCGTATAAGTGGTCTAACTCTTTTTTTTCAATTTCCAGGTTTTCGTCACTGTCGCTGATAAGGGTTATGTATCCAAATCTCCGGATTTCTGCATTTATTTCGCTGACGATATTGGCGAAGAATGGGTTACTAAGCGAGGGAACAATGAGGGCAATGGTATTACTTTTTCCTGTTCGTAGTTGAGCCGCAGAATAGTTGGGGATGTAGTGCATTTCTTTGGCCGCCTTTTCTATCTTTTTCTGAGATTTTTCACTGATCCTGTATTGTTCTGCTTTTCCGTTTAAAACCCTTGAGACTGTGGTTGTTGAAAGTCCAGTCTTTTTTGAGATATCTGTGATGCTTACTTTTTGTGGCGTCATAATAAAAAGTACAAACGTTTATGCAAATATAATTGATTAATTCAAAAAATAAAATCAGTATTGTAATCTCAATAGGCTTTATTTTTATTTAGAACATTAGCAGGGAGTTGGGGCTTCCTTTAGGTGGACTGAAAAAAGAAAAAAAGAGTTAGATTAAAAAAAATAAAAAAAAAAGGGCACAAACGTTTGTTCCTTTAAATTTTGTTATTTATGTTTGTTGACAATTAGTAACTAAAATTTTTAATCATGAGAAAAAATCAGACCACAAAGGGGGATGGGGACTTATTTTCCAGGGATATCTGGTCCTTTAAAAAGCTTTCTTGGATACTTTCTTTTATGGTGCTCTGTTCTGTTTTGAACATGACTACAACCGAATTGTATGCGCAAGAAAGAAAATCGATTTCCGGAAAGGTGACCGATAATACCAATACACCACTTCCAGGGGTTACTGTGGTGATTAAGGGAACCACCCAGGGGACAATTACTAATACTGAGGGCAATTACACCCTGTCTAATATTCCTGAAAATGCGACCCTGCAATTCTCGTTTATCGGGATGAAAGCAAAAGAGGTTTTGGTCGCCGGAAAAACAACTATTGATGTGGTTTTGGAACAGGGAGTCATAAGTATTGATGAAGTGGTTGCCGTAGGCTATGGAACTCAGCGAAAGGGCAATATTACCGGTTCGGTATCCTCCATTAAATCGGAGGAACTGGTTGTTGCACCAGCTGCCAGTGCTTCAACGTTGCTTGGAGGTAAATTGCCCGGCCTTATTTCTGTTCAACGAAGTGGCCAGCCAGGGGCGGATGCAGCAAACCTGAGTATACGGGGTTTTGGGGGCGCTCTGGTGATTGTTGATGGCGTTGAAACAAGCTTTAATAATATTGATGCCAATCAAATTGAATCCGTTTCGATTTTGAAAGATGGATCGGCTTCAATTTATGGTGCACGGGCTGGAAATGGTGTGATATTGGTAACTACTAAAAGAGGAAAAATTGGCAAGCCAACATTGAGCTTAAATTCGTCTTTAACATTTCAGGGAATAACACAATTTCCCACACCGGTTAGTTCGGGACAATATGCTGAGATGGCTACTGAAGAGTGGCTTCAGGGTGGTAATCCTGCAGAAACAGTGCCCTATACCGAGGATGAAATTCAAAAGTTTTACGATGGGACGGATCCTCAATATCCCAATACAAACTGGCTGGATGTGCTGAGCAGAGATTGGGCCCCCCAGCATCAACATAACTTATCTGTTCGGGGTGGAAATGATAACGTCCAATACTTTGGGTTGTTTGGTTTTTTAGATCAGGAAACCATGTGGACCCAAAGTGATGCTTTTTATAAAAGATACAATCTACAATCGAATGTGGATGCCAAAATTTTGGATAATCTAACTCTGCGGTTTGATATTTCCGGAATAGTGGAAGACCGGAATTTTACGGGTCGGGATTGGTCAGAAGATATATGGAACTCCATTTGGGTCACTTCGCCTACGGTTCCTTCCAGTTATCCGGATCCAACCAAAATACCCAGTGCACATTACCTGGCCGGTATTGCTCCCGCAAATGTGGTTACCAACAGAGATACCTGGGGGTATTTGGATACCGATAATGAGAATATTAATACTACTCTGGCATTGGACTATGATTTCAAGATGATCAAAGGACTTAAAGCAAAAGCCCTTGTGAATTATTTAAAAAATTACAGCACTCAGAAACATTTCCTGAAGTCATTTACCCTTTATGATTATGATTACAACTCGGATATTTATACCCAGTCGGCATCCAGAAAAGACTCTGAGATGAATATCAATAAGAGTAATGACAGGACCTTAACAGGTCAGTTTTCGTTAAACTATGAGAATACATTCGCAGGTAAACACCATATTACCGCTTTAGCAATGTATGAGGTAATTGATATAAAAAGTGATTGGATAAGAGCCAAGAGAACAGATTTCCTGACCAATGAGATAGATCAATTGTTTGCCGGGAGTACTGAGAATATGCTTAGTGATGGTTCTGCAGGGGAAATGGGACGAACCAGTTATATTGGGCGGTTAACCTATGATTATAAAAACAAGTATTTGATTGAATCTACCCTTAGAGCCGATGCCTCAGCCAAGTTTGCTGAAGATGAAAGATGGGGATACTTTCCAAGTGTTTCCCTCGGATGGCGATTAACCGAAGAGAATTTCATGAATAATGTAAATTTCCTGGATCAGTTAAAACTCAGGGTGAGTTATGGGCGTTCAGGGAACGATGATGTTGGAAACTTCCAGTATCTGTCGGGCTACTCTTTAAACGACACCTATATTTTTGAGGGAACAACAATTGAGCAAGGCATAAAAACCACAGGACTCGCCAACCCATTCCTTACGTGGGAAGATATAACAATATATAATGCCGGGACAGATTTCGAGATGTTTAAAGGAAAATTGTACGGCGAGATGGATGTGTTTTATCGTGAACGCGTAGGAATTCCTGCCACCAAACTAGCTACCCTTCCCAATACTTTTGGTGCAGATTTACCTCAAGAAAATTTAAATAGCTTGAACGATAGAGGGTTTGAGCTCTCGCTGGGAACCCGCGGAAAATGGAATCAGCTGAATTATGATGTCTCCGGTAATATTTCATGGTCGAGGGCCAAATGGGACCATTATGAAGAGCCGGAATACACCGATCCCGACCAAAAAAGAATATCACAGAATTCGGGACAGTGGACCGATCGCGTGTTTGGCTATCTGTCGGATGGGTTATTTACCTCCCAGGATGAAATCAATGCACTGGAATTTGATCAGGATCAAAAGGGAAACGTGACCCTACGTCCAGGGGATATTCGATTTAAGGATACCAATGATGACCAAATCCTGGATTGGAAAGATAAAGTTGAAATTGGAGAGGGCGCAACCCCCCATTGGATGTTAGGTATTACTACAAATTTCCAATATAAGAACTTCGATCTTTCCATGTTTTTCCAGGGGGCTTTGGGGCATTACATCTCAGTGGATTTGAATCCTCAGAATGCTATTTCTCCTACAGCACGGTATGACCTTAGATGGACTGAGGAAAATAATGATGCCAATGCCAAAGTCCCCAGATTAGGTGGTTCCAGTCTGAACCAAAGTATGTCGGATTACTTGCTTAAACCAGCGGATTATTTAAGATTGAAGAGGTTGAGTCTTGGCTACTCATTACCCAACCACCTTATTCAGACTATCGGGTTTAGTAAGTTTCGTGTATATTTTGCCGGAACTAACCTGCTGACGTTTATTAATAAGGAATTAAGGGAATATGATATTGATCCCGAAATGCCTTCGGGTCGCGCAGGTCAATATTATCCTCAGCAAAGAACACTCTCTTTGGGGGTAAATATTACACTGTAATTACTTAGAATAATAATACTTTAATATATGAACATGAAAAAGATAATCAATATAGCCTTTCTGATTTTTTTAGTTTCCTGTTCGGAGGATGTGTTAGATAAGCAACCTTTAGGAATAATATCAGATGCAACGGTATGGAATGATCCAGATTTAATTAGTGCCTATAGTACCCAGCTGTGGGCTGATACCTACATATTGGTGGAAGAAGTGAATGCTAATGCCATTACCAATGGAGTGGGGTGGTTTAACATCTGCTACTCAATGAAAATGGGAGGGGAAGCCAGAATCAACTGGGGTGTGAATTTACATAAATACAGAAGAGGAGGATTGGATATCAATGGAGGGTTGTTTGAATGGTGGGAACCGGCTTATAAAATCATTAGAAGACTCAATGAATTTATTGAAAGAATTCCTGAAAGCCCCTTAAGTGACGACATTAAGAGCTCTTATTTGGCTGATGCACGGTTTCTTAGGGCTTTTAATTATTTTTCTATGGTTAAACGATATGGTGGGGTTCCCCTGATTACAAAAGTGCAGGGTATTAATGATCCTGAAGAAGAGCTTTTTCTTCCACGAAATAAAGAAGAAGAAATCTACACCTTTGTTGTTAGTGAAATGGATGACATAGTAAATGATCTTCCTCAGGAAAAAGCATCCGTGAGATATGGAAAACCTACCAAATATACCGCTTTGGCGTTGAAGTCCCGGGCAGCCCTATATGCCGGTAGTATCGCTCAATACGGGACCGTTCAGTTAGATGGTGTGGTTGGTATTGACCGGGGTAAAGCAAACAGTTTTTATCAACAAGCATACGATGCAGCCAATCAGATTATCGTAGATGGTAAGTTTGCACTCTACGATGAGGAGGCAGACAAAACAATGAATTTCAGAAACTTATTTATCAAGAAAAATAATTCCGAAGTTTTACTGGCTGTTATTCATGACGGCGTAAATTCTCAAACCGGTGGAAATGGTTGGGGATGGGATTTTATCCAAACGCCTCAACCCAACGGAGTAGGCGCCGGAAATGGGGATGGCGTTTATCTGGAAATTGCTGAAGAGTTTGAGCATATTGATGGAACCTCCGGAAAATTGGATCGGTCAGCCATTACCCAGGGACTGTGGACAACCGAAGAATTATGGAAAGATAAAGATCCCCGGTTCGCTGCATCCATCTATACTCAGGATTCTCCATGGAAAGGCAGTACCTTAAATATGCACAATGGTATCCTGACGGCTGATGGAGTCTTGCAGACAACCGGATCCTATCAGGGAACCCTGGCTGTAGGAACCTCTCAACGACCTAACGGGATCGGATTTGGGGTCCTGAAAAGATTGGACGAAAGCCATGATAATACCATTGGATGGGGTACATCAGAAACAGATTATATCGTGTTCAGATACGGAGAGATTCTGCTGAATTTTGCCGAGGCTGCATTCGAGTTAAATAAACCAGATGATGCACTGGATGCCGTTAACCAGATTCGAACAAGAGCCGGAATTGCAGAGCTGGAAACCATCGATCGTGAAAAAATCCGGCATGAACGAAAAGTTGAACTTCTTTTTGAAAACCACCGTTATTGGGATTTAAGAAGATGGCGGGAGGCGGAGACTGAATTGTCTAAAGATGGGTCGGGATTACGTTACATTCTCGATTCTAATACCGGTAAATTTCAATTGGCCATCATGGAAGTTGTTGACGGAACCGTTAACCGACCGTTATTTTTGGCCCGGCATTATTACCTGCCCATTAACCTGAATAGGACCGCAAACAATCCAAATCTCCTGGAGAACCCCGGGTATGAATAAATATCATAAAAATCTTTCTCGTGTAATGGTTACGCGGGAAGGATTTTTGTTAACCCTAATATGAAAAAATATGAGGCTAATTCTTTTACTGGTAGTTCTTTCCTTAATGTCTGGATGCCAAAATTCAAAAAAAAATCAGGAAAAAAAGGGATTGGATACTGAACTGAACGTCATCTTTGAGACAGATATGGGCAACGATATTGATGATGCCCTGGCTTTGGATATGCTTTATAAATATGCTGACCAAAAGAAAATAAACCTGTTAGCCGTAAGTTCCAATAAGAATAGTGAATTTTCTCCCAGATACATTAATATAATGAACATCTGGTATGGCTATCCCTCAGTAGAAATAGGAACAGTTGAAAATGGGGCAGATTCTGAAAATGGCCCTAGAAATTATACTCAAACGGTTTGTGAGCACCTAATCGACGGAAAGCCTGAATTTAAAGAGGAGCCTGGTCTTTTTTCGGAATCTGTCAGATTATACCGAAAATTACTTTCAAAACAAGCCGATAGATCCGTTGTCATAATATCGGTTGGTTTTTCTACGAACCTGGCAAGGCTGCTGGACTCCGGAGCCGATGAATTCTCGGATTTATCCGGAAAAGAGTTGGTCGCACAAAAGGTGAAGTTTTTAAGTGCGATGGCAGGCAATTTTAGTGAAAATCCACCCAAAAAAGAGTTCAATATTTTAATAGATGTGCCCGCTGCCCGGAAAGTTTTTAACGAGTGGCCTACGCCGATTGTGGTCAGTCCTTTCGCCGTTGGTAAATCTATTTTGTTTCCCGGCGAATGTATAGAAAATGATTTTCAATGGGCCGAACACAACCCATTGGTATTGGGGTACAAAAGCTATCTTTCCATGCCATACGACCGGCCAACCTGGGATTTGACCTCCGTACTCTATGCCGTTGAAAGGGACCAAAACTATTTTTCAAAAAGCGAAAACGGGAACATTACTGTAGATGAAAACGGATTTACCCGGTTTATTGAACGGCAAGATGGCAATTGCGTGATTCTCAGTGCCAATCCTGAACAACAGGAAAGGATAAAATCCAGGTTTATAGAACTAATTACCATGAGGCCAAAGGTTTTTTCAAAAGAAAAATGAATGATTTAAACTTTTGGTTGAAACTCTTTTCAATAAAAAAAATAGCCTGGTAGAAGAAATAAAGAATATGAGAATTCGGGTTATCGGTGTTTTTGCTCTAGTCATATTTATGTTCATTAATTGCCGGAAGGAAGAAGTTGAAGATCCAATAGATTGGAACGATCCCTATCCTTCCGAATTAAAGGACAGGTATGTTGTTTTTTTCTTGACCAATACGAGTGTAGATCAGGCTGACAGCCAGAATGGAGGAGATGGAAATAGAAAATACACCTTTGTCACGGAACTGTCCCAAATTTTTGGCGCCATAAGGGAAGATAGTCCTTACAAATATGCTTTTGGTTTACCGGGACCAATGCTTTTGACGCAATCAGTCGAGGAGATGAATTATCAGATAAACAAGGCATTCGATCTGTCGGAGAAGTACAACATTCCTGTATATTTCCAGCTTGACGACTGTAACAATTATACAACGGATTTTGGCATGGGGGCTACCCCCAGGTTTTATGAAAATCCTGAGTGGTGCGAATGGGTTTCTTTCCCGGAGGGAGAAGAGACCTGGGGGGGGCAATCAAATGGAAGACTTCCCTATTATTGGTTTAACTGGGGATCATGGATGCATGCAAATGCCTTTCCCTGTTTTGAATCACCCGGGTTTAGGTCTTTTGTTTTAAATCAATATCAAAATGGAGTCTTAGACCCTTTAATGGAACGATATAATAAATTGATTTCTGAGGGGAAAGAATATTTATTTGCCGGTTTGGCCATTGGATGGGAAACGCATATTCCTGATTATTCTGAAAATAACACCAATATTAATCCAAACAATTTACCTGTTAATTCTTTGGAAGGTGACCCAATGCAACCCTGGGAAGCATCCGAATATGGATACAACTCCTTATATCTAAAAGGTTATGATAGTTATAACCTGGCTGCATTGGATACGGTGGTTCACGATTATATTGAATTTCTTTCCAAAACAGCTTTTGATGCAGGTATTCCAAGAAATAAAATCTTTAGTCATATTGTCGGGATCCGGTCTGCACAGCAAAAAGTTATTTCGAACTATCCTCCTATTTGGTGTGCTGTAAACGACTACTGCACCCCCGGTTTTACGCTGTCGCCGGTTACTGCTCCCTATGATTTGTATACACTTACGTTGAGAATAAAGGAGGCGGATAATTCACAGAAATATTTCGGATGTGCAGAAGGTTATAGCCGCGGACTGGACGGATCATTTTCTATTGCAGACGATTATTTCAATTCAATGTTTAAATATGGGGCCGCTTTAGTCACGGTTTACGGATGGGGAAGAACTTCCGCTGATTCCAAATTTGCAGCCTCTCATAGTCCCGATAATCCTTTTGTTTTGGCAGCAAAAAAATGGTTGGATATGGAATGTTCCGAAAAGGAATGATCCCGGAGGGGGTGTAAAAATGGCCTGAAGGTTAAGTAGAGTATTAAAAAAGATAAGAAAAATGAGTCCAATATTTGTAAAAAAAATCATTCATCTCCTTTTCGTCGGGTTTGTTTTCTGCTCCTGTGGCACTCCTAAGTCTGAAGACAACCGTTTCACGGAGAAGCCCAACATGATCCCCATCATTTTTGACACGGATATACAGGGCGATTACGATGATGTGGGGGCCATGGCCATGCTGCATGCCTTTGCCGATAGTGGCGAAATTGAAATCCTGGCCACCATGGGGTCGAATTTAAGTCCATTGGTGGTTCCCACCATTGAAGTCATTAACACCTGGTTTGGAAGGGCAGACCTACCCATTGGGGTAACAAAAGGAGCTGGCGTCATTCAGGATTCCCGAGAATTAAAATGGCCCGATTCGCTTATGGTCCATTTTCCTCATAAATACCGGAGCAACGATGACGCTCCGGATGCCGTTGAAGTCTATCGAAAAGTGCTGGCCAATCAACCCGATACCTCTGTGACGATAGTTACCGTTGGCTTTTTGACAAATCTTAAAAACCTGTTATTGTCTAAACCCGACTCCATCTCCGATCTGGGTGGCCGGGATTTAGTAGCCCAAAAGGTTAAACATTGGGTGGCCATGGCCGGATGGTTTCCTGAAGGGAAAGAAACAAACGTTCGCAGGGACTCCTCCGCCTCAAAATATGCCATCGATAATTGGCCTACACCCATTGTTTTTAGTGGATTTGAAGTGGGCGTGAAAATAAAAACCGGCTTACCACTGGTTAATGAAGGGGCAAAAGATAGTCCTATAAGGATGGCCTACGCCATAAGTATCCCTAAGAGGCCCAATGACAAAAATGGAAGACAAAGTTGGGATCAGACGGCTTTATTGTGCGCTGTTAGAGGATTTGAACCCTACTTTGGATATAAAACCGGCAGGTTTATTACCAACCCGGATGGAAGTAATCGATGGAATGAGGATCCGGATGGCCCTCATAAACATTTGGTAATGATGATGGATGCGGATTCTATGGCCTTGGTTATTGATGATTTGATGATGCATAAGTCCAGGCGTGAATAGAACCATTTAGGTCAACAAAAGGGCCTGACTGGTTAAGAAAATACTTTGATCTTCTTTTTCTGAAAAACAAATAATAAAACGATGAAAATTATTCTGATTTCAATGCTTTTATTATTAATTATTTGGGGGTGTTCAGAAACGGCTACCCAGGATAAACCAAAGCCCAACATTGTGTTTATTATGGCCGATGATTTAGGATGGGCCGATTTATCCTGCTATGGGAACCGTTTTAATGAATCTCCCAATATTGATCAACTTGCCCTGGAGGGGGTCCGATTCACAAATTCCTATGCCGCAGGAGCCGTATGTTCTCCCACGCGGGCCAGCATCATGTCGGGTCAATATCCGGCACGGGTTGGGATCATCGACTTTATTCCAGGGCTTTGGAGAACCTACGAAAAGATGACCCCCCCGGTTAATAGAACCCAGTACCTGCCCGATGAGATTACAACCATTGCCGAATTGTTAAAAGAAAATGGATATACCAATGGCTATTTTGGGAAGTGGCATTTAGGATTTCTATCAGAACAACATCCCTTAAACCAGGGTTTTGACGTGGCCAGGATCGCTCAGGGTAAATTCTACGATATCGCGTTTGAGCCAGAGGATACTGTTGAAATGACAGGCCGGTTCTCGGAGAAATTAACAAAATATGGAATTGATTTTATAGAGAAGAATCAAAATAAACCATTCTTTCTGTTTCTGTCCCATTACGATGTTCATATTAACCTGGATGCGGATCAGGAATTCATTGATAAGTACCTAAAAAAGGGAATAGCTGAAGGGTATCCTTGCAACGCCATTTATGCGGCCATGATTGAACATTTAGACAGGAGCGTTGGGCAGATTTCAAATAAGATTAAGGAGCTGGGGCTGGAGGATAATACGATTCTCATTTTTTGTTCCGACAATGGTGGCTTGAATATGAGATATGATAAGGGGCCGTTAGTGGTCGACAGCAAAAAAGAACTTTACCGAGGTGATTCCCTGCTGTACATAGCCTCGTCGAATCTTCCGCTCAGAGGAGAAAAAGGGAACTTATATGAGGGCGGCATACGGATCCCCCTTATTGTAAAATGGCCCCAAAAAATAGAAGGGGGTAAGGAATCTGCTGTGCCGGTAACCAGTGTCGACTATTTCCCTACCCTTGCGGAGGCTGCAGGATGTGATTTGCCCGGTGAGCAAATCCTTGATGGCGTAAATATCTTTTCCCCTCCGGTTTCTAATCAAACAAATACAGATAGAGCTATTTACTGGCATTACCCGGTATATCACCATGGTGTGCCGGCAAGCGCCGTAAGATTAGGCGATTGGAAATTAATTGAATTTTTAGATGACGATCACGTTGAGTTGTATAATCTGGCTTCCGATTTGGGTGAAAGAGAGGATTTATCAAAGATTAATTCTGAAAAAACCAGGGAATTAAGAAAAATGCTAAACCAGTGGAGGGGTTCGGTTTCTGCCGACATGCCTTTGCCAAATCCTGCCTTTGATTCCTTAAGGAGAAATGAATGGGGCATCCATCCTCATCTTTTCAATATGGTAAAATATAAAATAAGGAAGGGAAAATGGATTGAAAAAAGAGTCTTTCGATAAGTTCAATGTGTTTATAACCAAGACTATAAATGAGCCGGGGCTTGATCGAAGGAGACGTCATATTGTTATTTGGGAAATTAAAAGCCTTATGATTGGGCTCGAAAGATGGAGTATAACGATATTTAAAATTACTTTATATGAATAAAAAAATTGTAGTACTTGGAAGCAGTAACACCGATATGGTGATTAAAACCGAAAGATTGCCTGTTCCCGGAGAGACCGTCCTTGGGGGAACATTCCTGATGAATCCCGGAGGAAAAGGAGCTAACCAGGCTATTGCGGCCTCAAGACTCGGGGGGGAGGTTACTTTTATTTGTAAGACGGGGAATGATATGTTTGGTCAGCAGTCGGTTGACCTTTA
Source organism: Marinilabiliaceae bacterium (assembly GCA_041583495.1). Taxonomy (GTDB): domain Bacteria; phylum Bacteroidota; class Bacteroidia; order Bacteroidales; family Marinilabiliaceae; genus JBFHFS01. The sequence continues at coordinate 12,131 of JBFHFS010000082.1, forward strand.
TGCGGAGGAAAATATAAATACCGACTTCATTTTTCAGGATAAGGCGTTGCCATCGGGGATCGCATTGATTACAGTAGATGCCCATGGTGAAAACTGTATTGTGGTCGCTTCCGGAGCAAATTTTTCGTTAAATTGCTCAGATATTGATCAGGCCAGGGAGGCCATTGAACAGGCTGACTTGTTATTGTTGCAGTTAGAAACCCCCATCGAAACAGTGTTGCATGCAGCCAGGATGGCCCATGACAAAGGAGTAAAAGTGATTCTGAATCCGGCCCCTGCCCAGCCGATTCCGGCTGAGCTATTTGAACAGTTGTATATGATTGTTCCCAATAAAACCGAATCGGAACTCCTTTCCGGGGTGGAGGTTTCCGATTGGCAAACGGCCCGTCGTGCTGCAGAGATAATAAGCGGCAAGGGCGTGCAGGTGGTCGTAATCACCCTTGGTTCGATGGGAACCCTGGTGAAGAGTGGAGACCAATATTTTGAGGTTCCGGTGCCGGTGAAAGTAGATGCCATCGATACCACCGCGGCAGGGGATACGTTTTGTGGGGGGTTAAGTGTGGGGATCGCCGAAGGAATGGATTTGCCCGAAGCTGTCAGGTTTGCCAATAAGGCGGCAGGTATTTCGGTTACAAGGATGGGGGCGCAGGCCTCGATTCCTTATCGTAAGGAGTTAGCCAATTAAATTCTAAACCATATAAAACAAATCAATATGTTTATTGTAGATAGTTATATCCTCGCAATCGTGTTTTGCGTCGTTACCATGCTCTGCTGGGGCTCGTGGGCCAATACTCAAAAACTTGCCGGTAAATCATGGCGCTATGAACTGTTCTATTGGGATTACGTCCTGGGTCTTTTGATCATGTCGTTAATCTTTGCTTTTACATTAGGAAGTATTGGTGAACAGGGGCGCAGCTTTCTACCCGATTTAGCACAGGCCGATTGGAAAAATATTGGGAGTGCCTTTTTAGGGGGAGTCATCTTTAATGCCGCAAATATTCTGTTGTCTTCTGCCATTGCCATTGCCGGAATGTCGGTTGCCTTTCCAATTGGAATCGGTTTAGCCCTGGTCTTGGGGGTAATCATCAATTACCTTGGTTCACAAAAAGGCGACCCGATATTATTGTTTTTGGGCGTTGGCTTAATTACCATCGCCATTATTCTGAATGCTCTGGCTTATAAAAAAACTTCGTCCAGTGGATTGAAGGTCACTAAGAAAGGAATCCTGATATCTGTATTAGCCGGATTGTTGATGTCGTTCTTTTATCGTTTTGTGGCCGCATCTATGGATTTGGACAATTTCGAAAACCCTGCACAAGGAATGATGACACCCTATACCGCAATGGTCATCTTCTCCCTGGGCGTTTTTATGAGCAACTTCCTTTTCAATTCCATTTTAATGAAGAAGCCTATCAGTGGCGAACCAACAAATTATAAGGCTTATTTTAAGGGGAAAATTTCAATTCATTCGGTGGGCGTTCTCGGGGGAGGAATTTGGGCCATTGGTAATTCACTGAATCTAATAGCCGCAGGAGAAGCCGGAGCGGCCATCTCTTATGGCCTGGGGCAGGGAGCGACTCTTGTCGCCGCTTTGTGGGGTGTCTTTATATGGCGTGAGTTTAAAGGTGCTCCTAAAGGAACCAATGCCATGTTGTTTTTTATGTTCGTCTTCTTTTTAGCCGGTATCATTTCCATCATTTATGCCGGAAATTAAGACCCTTATTAGTTTGGTTGACCTTTTGAATGTGCAATTAGTTAAAAGTAATGGCACATTCAAAGGTCAATTGAACAGCCTGAAATTTCATTCAAAAAAGCCTAAACAATAAACTGGCAGGTTCCTGGTTAAATCTTATTTAAGGATTGCGTTTTGTCGCTTTGTGGTCTATATTTCAATAGATGGATGATTAAGTAGTGCATGTCCATAAAGTCAGGAGTTTGAGCTGGAAAGTTCAAATTCAAAGCCTGCTCCGCCATAGCGTAGCACCTGCAACAAACCTTCGGCGACCGAAGGGAGGCTTGCGTCCGGGTGGCGCTGAAACTATACCGCGAATCGCCATAGCTTTTTTTTTGAATGATGGATTCAGGGTATGCGAATTGGATGGGTTACGGGAAAAGGTCTGTAATCCAAAAATGTAACTGGTGACAACAAATCGGTTTAGAAATGAAAAAGTATCTTTTTATACTGTGCTTTATATTCGGGATTTTTTCCTGTAAGGACTTGGTTTCCCAATCATCCGAACGATTGCCCAATACTTATGGGATGAATCAGAATATTCATTCTATTCCTTCCGATATTGAAGAACAGCAGGAACTTATTGATCGGTATTTATCGATGGGATATGGTGGTTTTACCGTAAATGTTAGTTATCGGGACTATTTGACGGAGACCGGGATGCAGGCTTTCAAGTCCTTTTGTGACAAGGCACTGGAAAAGGATATGGAATTGTGGCTTTACGACGAACAGGGATATCCTTCAGGGAATGCAGGAGGTAGGGTTATCTTGAAAAATGAGAAATGGGAGGCTATGGGGATTTTTAAACGAGACACAATGGTTAATGAGGGTCTTCTTGATTTCGTTATGCCTCCAGGTAGAGTTATTAAAGCTGTTGCCATTAACCGGATGGATACCCTAAATCTCCAGCAATATGTACATCAGGGGCGATTGATCTGGACGGTCCCGAGAGGAGAATGGAAGATACTGGCGTTTTCAAAAAATCACTTATACGAAAATTTTCAGGCATCACGCAATCCGAACGCCCCTAAAGAGAAACTAAGTTCCCATTATCCTTCCTTAATGATTCCGGAAGTCACTCAAGTGTTTTTAAAATCAACACATGAAAAATATGCCGACTACCTGGGCGCTGACTTGGGAAAATATTTTGTTTCCACTTTTACCGATGAACCTTCTTTGATGGCTATGCCCTTTTCGAACGATGACTGGAGTGTTATTCCATGGGCAGAGATTCTATCTGACTCCATAAAGCAGCGATTCGGATACTTCCCTGAGGATAAACTGGTGGAATTATTCGAGGATGAAGGCCCCCTGGGACAAGAAATTAGATTTCAGTATTTTCATACGGTTGGCGAATTGATTTCTGTCAATTATTTCAGGCAGATTAAAAATTGGGGAAGGCTCCATAACCTCAGATCTGGTGGTCATCTGTTATTGGAGGAAACAATGATGGCTCATGTACCTCTGTATGGAGATCTTTTTGCCTGCTTTAGAGAGATGGATGTTCCCGGAATTGACGCTTTAAGCTGTATTCCTGAAAATACGCCTGTTCATGCACCCAAACTGGCTTCAAGTGCTGCGGAACTCAGCGGTTCATCCCGGATTATGTGCGAACCATGTCCCGTAGTGGATCGGCAAAAGATGGCAGGAAGAGAGCCCGATACAGAACAAGTGAGGGGTTTTATCAATATTCAGTTGGCCGGAGGAGTGACCGACTTCAATAATTATTTGAACCTATCCAATGCCAACGGGGAGGAAAAGAATGCATTTAACCAATACGTTGCCGCAATTGCCCAACATCTCAGGGGAGGACACTGTGTGACGGATATTGCCATTCATTATCCCATAGAATCCTTATGGACGCATTTTATTCCTGAGCCAATGAAGGTGGCAGGATGGGATTCTGTGGCAGGGGGAAATAAGAAAGCCATTGCTATTGAACAGTCTTTTAGAAATACCTGCCGTATTTTGTACCATGATCGCCGGGACTATAATATCGTAGATACCAAAGCGATTGAAGATTCAAAAGTTATAGACGGACAACTTGTTCATGGAAAATTAAAATGGAAGTTAATTATTCTTCCCAATGTCAATACCCTGTCGCTTGCCGCTTATGAGAAGCTTTATCATTTTGTGGCGTCCGGGGGATTTCTGATCGCAGTTGGCCATACTCCTGTAAATTCAACAACCAGCTTCCCGGATCAACAGATAATGGCTATTTCGGAAAAGCTGTTTCAGCTAAATAATGCCATGAAAATTGATGAAGTTGAGGTTATTAGATCGGAAAATCTAATCGACAGATGGTTGGGAAAAGATATCCTCGTTAATGACCCTGACCTTCCCTTCAGGGTTACACATCGGAAGATAAATAATGACCATGTCTATTTTGTTTTTAACGATTCTAATGAGTTTGCTGAATCTGCCATTTCATTAAGAGACTTAAAGAAAGCCTTTATATATTTCCCCAATGGCGGAGATGTTTTAAAAGTAGAAAATACTTTCTCCCTTCGCTTAAAGCCCTGGCATGGGGTCATCATCCGGGGAGATGAATTATAAAACCAAACAGAACATTTGAACAAATCATTTTCCTATGCTTAAGACTATTTTTCATAAAATGACGAGCCATATGAAATACATTGCAATGATTTCAGGCTTATTATTATCTGTTGTAAACGTTAATTCCTCGTTTGCGGTTCAGCCTTCTCAAGCTGAAGCCTCTCAAAATAAAGGAACCCATCCAAATGTGATTATCATAATGACCGATGATCAGGGGTATGGAGAACTCTCGGTTCATGGTAATCCGATTTTGAAAACCCCCCGGCTGGATGCCTTTCATCAGCAAAGTATAAGGTTAACAGATTTTCATGTAGCTCCGATGTGCACGCCAACCCGCGGACAATTAATGACCGGTTTGGATGCGGCCCGAAATGGAGCCGTGAATGTAAGCAGTGGACGCTCGTTGCTGCGAAGAGAGGTAAAAACAATGGCCAACTTCTTCTCTGAAGGGGGCTATCGAACCGGTATTTTTGGGAAATGGCATTTGGGTGATAACTACCCCTACCGACCCGAGGACCGGGGTTTTGATGAAACTCTGTGGTTTCCTTCATCGCATGTCGGTTCGGTGCCTGATTACTGGGGGAATGATTATTTTGGTGATGTTTACATGAAAAACGGCCAACGCGAAAAATTCGAAGGCTTTTGTACCAATGTTTTTTTTGAGAATGCCATGGCCTGGATGAAATCCTGCCAGGCCAATGGGCAACCGTTTTTAACCTATCTCCCTACCAATGCTGCGCATCAACCATTTTACGCCCCGGAAAAAGATATTGCTGAGATGGAAAAGGTGGTGGAACAATCTCAATGGGCCGGGATGGAATCTCAAAAGAAGTACAATTTTATCCGTTATCTGGCCATGATCCGCAATATTGACTGGAATGTTGGACGAATGATGGAATTTCTGGGAGACCAGGGACTCATGGATAATACCATCGTGATATTCCTGACAGATAACGGCACTACTTTTGGCCCCGACTATTACAATGCGGGGATGCGCGGTAAAAAGACCCAATTGTATGAGGGGGGGCACCGGGTTCCCTTTTTTATCCGGGGGCCTAAAGGAATGGGTTTTGACAAACCCCGCGATATCGATGGGCTAACCCAGGTTCAGGATGTGTTGCCCACACTGCTTGAACTCTGCGGAATAAAATATGATAGTGAAAATTTTTCAGGCAAAAGCCTGGCCCCTGTATTGGCCGGAAAGAAGGCCGTCCCTGACGACCGTATGCTGTTTGTCAGTTACAGTGAAATGCCTTTTTTCTTTGATTATCCTTCACCCTACAGCAATTCCATCATGACCGGGACCGGAGGGGCGGTGCTTTGGAAAAAATGGAGGCTCCTGAAGGATTCCGAATTGTACGATTTGGCCACCGATCCTCTTCAGGAAAATAATGTGATTTCCAAATACCCTGAAGTGGTAAAACACATGAATGAACAACGAGCAGAATGGTGGTCGGGCGTGGAGTCATTCGTCAATAAACCCGAGCGTATTATTATTGGGCGTGAGGAGGAAAATCCCTTGTTGCTCTCTTCATGTGATTGGCTGGATGTTTTTGTGGATCAGCAGATACAGGTTCAAAAGGGAGTCCGGAAAAATAGTTACTGGTTGCTGGAGGTTGCTGAAAAAGGGACTTATGAATTTCAGCTTCGCCGGTGGCCGG
>JBFHFS010000083.1:0-17896 GCA_041583495.1 Marinilabiliaceae bacterium
AGACCGTAATAACCGGCCAGGGAGTTGCCGGCATAAGGGCTCTCTATGATAATCTCTGGTTCCGAATGGGAAGCCACGGCGTGGCGATAAATATGGCTGTTGATATAGTAGAGGGTGTCGCGGGTACCATTGAGGGTCACCTCCCCGTGGCGAGTCGTCTAAAGCATTGATCTATAGGCTTGTTGGTTTTTGCGTATTAATAATTAGTCAAAAATATGCTCATTGCTCTTTACATTAAGGACAATTATGTCTTAAATTAGATCGACAAACAAAGCAATTGACAATTTGTATTGAATATCAACTTTCTCTTTTTCTTGAATCAGTGTTTATAATATAAACATCGTGTTGTGGAATTTAGTGGTGTAAATATTCAGGAACTTCAATTAAGTCATTCGGTGGATGTTAATGCATCTACAGGTTCCCTTTCTGCTCAGGTAGATATTCCATTGCCCCAAGGCAGAGCAGGTTTCTCGCCAGCCCTTTCGCTTCATTATAGTTCGTCGGGTCGTAATTCCGTGTTTGGTCTGGGCTGGAGTCTCAACGGACTTCCCTTTATTGGTGTTGACACCACCAAAGGTCTCCCCAAATACGATGGCAGCGATAATTTTGCTTTTAACGGCGCCAACCGGCTGGTCCCAGTGCTCTTGAAAGCAGGCGTTGCCTGGCAACCCAGGGTTGACCAAAACAGCAACTTCCACATCTATTACTATCGGCCTGAAAATGAGTTTGCCTTTATCCGGTTCGAAAAGTGGGTCAGTAAAGCTTCCGGGGAAATTCATTGGCGCACCCGTACCAAAAATGATACAGTCTCGGTTTACGGTGCTGCATCTGGTGGTTTAACCCGGATATTTGACCCGGAGAATCCCCACAAAGTATTTCTCTGGCTATTAGAGGCACAATACGACGGGCATGGCAATGCCATTCACTACCATTACAAAGCAGAAAGTGGGGAAGATGTAAACTCTCTTGTTTCTTACGAGACCGGAAGGCTCAGAAAGTTCAATGCCACCGGATATGCCCAGCGATATCCCGACAGAATAATATATGGAAATACCCGTCCCATGCAACCCGATACGCCCACACCCACGGGCAATAAATGGTTGTTTGAGGTGGCCCTGGATTATGGCGAGTACTCAGCCCGGCCTTTCACTGACAGTCAGTCCGCTGCTGGCACTACCCGGGCAGCACGGCCCGACCCATTCTCGGCCTACAATGCTGGATTTGAGATCAGGACTTACCGTCTTTGCAAAAGAATATTCATCTGGCATCATTTTGATGAACTCTCGACGCCCACTTCGCTCACAGGTATTTTTGAGTGTACTTATGATGAGCATGAAGTCGGCACAACGCTTCAATCCATGACCTACACCGGTGTGAGAAGGGATTTAACCACTGGAAATTATTCGGAAAAATCGCTTCCCGCGTTGCGCTTTAATTATTCGCAGCCTCAGATTGGAAACTCTTTCCGGGGTATCGTACAGGAGACCAACGAAAATCTCCCTCAGGGCTTAAATCATGTGGGAACCCGTATGGCAGACCTTTTGGGAGAAGGACTCCCGGGAATCCTCACCGAAACTTCCACTGGTTGGTATTACAAGCCGAACGTGGGAAATGGCACTTTTGGTAGGCAGAAGATCGTTATCAATAAGCCTTCTCAATCAACAGGGACTTTTGCCTTGGGCGACTTTGACCAGGATGGTAACATTAATCTCTTCTCCCTTCAGGGCCGCATGGCTGGTTACTACGAGTACAACCGTGAAAAGGAAAAATGGTCCGGATTCAATGCGCTTCAAAACATTCCCCGCACTGGTGTTTCTAAACTCATAGATGTGGATGCCGATGGTTTTCCCGATTTGGTGGTTGAGCAGGAAGACAAGATCACCTGTTATCCTTTTAAAGGGAAAGAGGGCTTTGGTAAACCTTATGAATTCTCAAAACCCCGCACCAACGGGGTGGCTTATGCACCAACCATTGGAGAAGACCATTCGCTGGACTATTTCCTAACCGACATGACCGGAGACGGTCTGCCCGACCAGGTGAGAATCCAAAATGGGCGGGTTGAGTACTTTCCCAATTTAGGCAATGGCCATTTTGGGCAATCGGTGGTCATGGAAAACGCTCCTGTGATTGATTTTGAGACCTCTTTCGATGCCGGCAGGATCAGGCTTTACGACTTGGAGGGCACTGGCACAGCCGACGTTATTTATCTGGGTAACGGGGAGTTACGTTATTGGTACAATGCGGCGGGGAATAAGTTTGTTGAAGGAGGGACTATTACCGGGCTGCCTTACATCGATAATATCAGTACGGCCAATATTCTGGATTTTTTGGGTAACGGCACACCCTGCCTGGTGTGGTCCAACACGTTGAGTCATCTTCAATATTCCACACTTCAATATCTTGAGCTCACCGATGGCATAAAACCGCGCCTCTTGAAATCGGTGGAAAATAGCATGGGCAAAGAGATAAGGATAGAATATGGATATTCTGCCCGACACTACCTCGAAGCCCAAAAGAATGGTACACCGTGGATATCTGGAATACCCTCGCATTTTACGGTAGTGGATAAAAAAGTGGTGATCGATCATATCACCAACACCACCTTCACGGCCCGGTACAGTTATAAAGACGGGTATTATGATGGAGGGGAAAGAACTTTTGTAACCTTTGGCCTTACCGAGCAATACGACACGGAACAATATGCCGCCGCGGCCCCCGGTACGGGTAATGAAGCGGCCCGGACCTCTTGTCTCAAGAGCTGGTTCCACAGTGGCTTGTTTGGTTGGAACGCCCAGAAAACAGCCCGTTTTTACCAGAAGGACGCGGCGCAATCCTTATTAACGGCCCAGCGCTTTGAGCAAAATGAAGCCCTGGAATCCAATGATTTTGAGAATGGCTACCGGAGCCTGGCAGGCCGAATGATACGTCAGGAACTGTTTCCGGTAACGCCCAATGGGGTGGCCGCTGAACACCCTTTTGAGGTGACACAGAATGCCTACTGTATTAGAAAGTTGCAGCCCAAAGCAGGCAGTCATGACTCTTGTTTCTTTGCTTATCAAAGTGAGGTGGTGAGCAGTAATTACGAAGAGCAGTCCGATGATCCCAGGATAACGCATCATCTTACCCTGGCTGTTAACGCTTATGGCGATGTGGAGAAAGAGGTTAGTCTATCCTATGCCCGAAGGAGTGGTGTTGCCAATCGTCATCCTGATCAGTGCAAGGACCTTATTACCGCTGCCGTTCGCTCATTTGTGCCTGTCGATCAACCCGGCCGCTACCTGGCAGGCCTTTCCTATGAGAGCAAAGGATTTGAGATCAATCATATCGACCACCCGCCCGATTCGTTTTTACTATGGAGCGATGTTCTCCCTCTTTTTGAAGCCCTTATTGCCGGAGCACTCCCCTTTGATCAGCCTTTGCCAGTGGGCGGGGTTTCGCGGGCCCGACTTGTTTCATGGAACAGAACCCTTTTTTGGAACGATGCTTTCGATGATGTGCTTCCCCCGGGTCAGACGGGCGCACCTGCCTTTGTCCATCACGAAGAGGCTGCCTGTTTCAACGACAACACCATCAGCAATGCCTTTGGAGGCAAAGTCATCACTGCCATGCTATCGGCCGGCCATGAAGGTAACTACCTTCAGCGTGAGGGATATTGGTGGCAACGTATGCCCGTCAATCATTATAAAGATATCAATGCTTTTTTCAGCCTCGATCGGGAGGAACGTGAAGCAGGCAATATCACGCAGCATAAATACGACCCCTATCACCTCAGTATTGTCGAGGTAATCGATGCTTTGGGTAATGTTTCCAAAAGTGAAATTGATTATAACAGGATTGAACCCTTCAGAGTTACTGACCCAAACGACAATGTAACAGAGGTCCTGTTCGATGCTTTGGGGGTCGCCATTGCCTCTTTTCAATCGGGATCCGTGTTGGATGAATCCGGCACCCTTCAGAAATATGGCAGCAGCGGTATAGCCGGTTATTCCCCTAGGGCAGATGAAAGCTTTGTCAATATCCTGGCCAATCCTCAGACCTATGTTCAGCAGGCCGATCGTTTTTTGTATTACGACCTAAATAGTTGGCGGGATGAAAACAAACCATTAAGAAGTTTGGTCATCGCCCGCGAAAACCTCATTCATAATGGCATTGGAGCTGTCGATAACACCTTGAGCAGTCAGCTGGCCATTGCTTATCAGGATGGATTTGGACGAACCCTTCAAAGCAAACAAAAGGTGGAGTCGGGGAGTGCCATAAAACGGAAGGCCGATGGAACCCTAGACATGGATGCCGCAGGCGAACCAGTGGTGGAAAACAGCGCTGAGCGTTGGCTGGTATCTGGGCATGTGGTGTACAATAACAAACAAGAGCCAGTAAGGCAATTCGAACCCTTTTTCTCGCCTCTTGCAGCGTTCGAGAACGATGTGGTGCTGGAGACCCTTGGCGTTTCATCGCAAAACTATTACGATGCGGTGGGCAGGCTTTATCGTACCGACTTCCCCAACAACACATTCAGTGAAGTCCGGTTCTCACCATGGGAAGTAATATCTTATGATGAGAATGATACAGTGGACCGATCGTTCTACAAAGAGGTGCGTGAACTCTTGCCCAATGACGATCCGGAAAAGATGGCCCTTGACAGGAGTCTGGCTCACAAGGAGACGCCCACCATTGTAAAACTCGATCCTCTGGGGAGAGAGATCGTGACCATTCGTACCAACAACGATGGCTCCGTTCGTAAAGTGGACCAATCATTCGATATTAATGGTCATATCGTTAAAACAACCGATGCCCGTGACCTGCCTGCTTTTGAGTACCAGTGGGATATGTTGGGCCGGTTACTCTATGAAAAAAGCCTGGATGCCGGCGAAAAGTGGAGCTTCCCCAACAACCTGGATCATACCATCCATCTTTGGGACAGCAAAAACAGCCACCAAAGAATGGAGTACGACCGGTTGGACAGAGCCGTATCGATAAAGGTGGATGACCCTACTGGATTCAACCAGGTGACGGAAAAATTTATTTACGGAGAGGATCCCGGTCTCACCCAGACCCAAGAGCGAAACCTACGAGGACAACTGGTGAAGCACTATGACCAGGGCGGAACCCGGGAAGTGTTACGTTTCACGCCCCAGGGATTGCCCCTTCGGATGGAACGAAAGCTTTGTGATCAGGTTTCCGGTGAGCCCGACTGGACCAATCCTGCTGCCGTGGCTTTGGGTGCCGACACCTTTGTGTCGAAATACACTTACGATGCTCTTGGCCGGACTATACGTCAGGATTTACCCGACCAGACAACCCGAAGATATATCTTCAAAAAAAGTGGTGCTGTTGATAAAGTATTGGTATCTACCGCCGATGGCAGAATGTTGGATGTGGAGCTTCTAAAAGGAACCTTCTATGATGCCAATGGTATGAGATTGGAGGCTCTGCTGGGGAATGAAGTGTCATTAAATTACACCTACGATGAGGCGACTTTTCGTATGACACGATTGTTTGCCCGTGGAAGGAACGGCACACCTCGCACTTATCAGGACCTTCGCTATACCTACGACCCGGTGGGTAACCTGGTCTATTGCCTTGACCATGCCCAACAATCTGCACCAACAATGCCGCATCTCATTTCGGGCCTGAATGTGTCGACTCATTCAACCTTCGAATACGATGCGCTTTATCAGCTAAAAACAGCCACGGGCAGAGTGCACCAGGCATTGTTGGCAAACGACTATGCCGACCGAAGTCGCGAAAACGGTCTTCCCCCCGATTGGGCTAAGGGCACGCGGCACATCAGTTTAAACAACGGGGCCGCCATTGAGCGGTATACCCGGCATTATTCTTACGATGTCTCTGGTAATATTCAGAGTATCCAACACAACGGCGCTTCCCGAAATTGGACCCGGCAATTGTGGGTTTCACCTACCTCTAATCGTTCTCTTCCACTCAACGATATGAATGGGGCCGCTATAAGCAACCCCGAAAGCCGGTTCGACAGCAACGGCAATTGCCTATTTATGCCCCATCTGCGAAATATCACTTGGAACTACCGGAACAATATTGCTAAAGCCGTGGTCATCGATCGTTCGGCACAGGGAAAACCCAACGATGAGGAGTTGTATGTGTATGGGGGGGATGGTATGAGGCTCCGGAAAATAACCCAACGCCTAGTTGATGTGGCCAACGATGTGGTAGAGCTCACCGAAAAGATTTATCTCGATGGTTGTGAGGTCAAACGTATCAGCCGTGGCGGAAACGAAATACTTAAACGCTTTACTTCGCATATCACCGACGGCACCAATAATATAGCACTGATTCATGCCTGGGAAAAAGACACCCTGGCCAGGGAGACGGCCGATGTTACCCAAAAGAAGATCCATTATCAATTAAGCAATCATCTGGGCTCGGCATCACTCGAGTTGGATGAGAATGGAGAGGTGATTAATTACGAGGAGTACTTCCCTTACGGTGGCACTTCCTTTATTGCCGGACGTAATCGGCGGGATATTGATCTCAAAAGCTATCGCTATTCCGGAAAAGAGCGGGACGACTTTACCGGCCTTTATTATTTTGGATACCGGTACTACGCCCATTGGATTGGTGGTTGGATGAATCCCGACCCTCTTGGACCCGAAGATTCAGAAAACCTCTATCTGTATGTTCAAAATAACCCGATAAACCTCACCGACCCCAACGGGTTGAGTTCCACGGTACGCATTCGAATGCTTTCATCCACCGCATCATTGCCCGAAGAGTTGCAGGAGAGTGCTTCTGCCACTGGTAATGTGTTTTTTGTTGAAGGAATTGATGAACGGTACAACTATACCTTTGGTGAGATAGTTGAGATAGCACGTGAACAAGGAAAAGAGATTCAGGTTTATGACCGGGAAGCTACTGCAAGATTTTTCCGGTTTATGGAAGACAGCTCCGATGCCAATTACCAGGCCTACCTTGGATTAATGTATGATATTGAGGAGGGCCTTGAAGCACAACATGCAGACAGCGATTTCTTGATTCAATGGCATGAGATGCGTTCTGATGAACCACCCGCACCATCGGATGAATCGGATGACTCAGAAACAACTGCTGACGATCCTAATGCTTCCGGTGCTGGCCAGAATAATGAAGAGCCAGGTGAAGGCAATACACCGGGCCGATCGGGCCGATCCAGACGAAGAGACGAAAGCAATTCTCAACGGACCAACAATGGGACCCGTAATGGCAGCACACGCGGTAACAGCCACCGAAACCGACCCGGCTCCAGGAATGGCAGTCGTGACGGCCGGCAAGGGGGTGACCCCAATGGCTCTAATGGTGGACAACCCGGAGGACAAGTAGGTGGCCAGGTAGGGGGTAGCCCGGATGGAAATGTGAGTGGACAGCCCGGAGGGGAGGGGAGTGAAAATGTTCCGGGGACTCCCGGAGGGACCTCTGTCGACTCTGGAAATGGCTCACCTGACGGGGCTACCGGCAACCAGGGCGGTGGCAACGATGGTCAACCTGGGGAAAGGCCTCCCGGTGAAGGACAGGTGGATTGGGGTAGTCCGGCAGGCGGCAATCCCGATATAACCGATGAAGAACCGTCCTGGTGGCAGCGTGGGTTGCTGGCTATGGCTGGTGCCGTCTTTTCTATTGCCAATATTTTTGTGGAAGCCGGTAAGCAGTTGGTCGATCTCGTGGGCCTTTCTACTCAGTGCCTTGGCATTGCCACCGGCTGGTACGAATACGACCACGAGGTGGTCAGCGGTATTGGCCTGGCAGCCCAGTCGGGTCAAAGCACCGGCGATATTTTCCGCAATATGGGCCAGGGTATCATTGAAACGCCTTCGCGCGCCTGGGCCGCCGCCGAACGGGGAGACTGGTTTGGATTTGGTTCGGAAAGCATGAACCTGTATATGCTGGGCCGGAGTGCAGCAGGCGCCCCTAGAGCGGTGGCGTCTATTGGAAGAACCTCTCTGGCCGTTGGACGATCAGGTGTGAGGCTGGCTGCCTCAGGCTTAAGAAATATGCGAGGAGCAGCAGCTTCATTATTAAGACGTTCACAAAAAAATGTGTCCGTAAATAGCAGCTCAAGTGGATTGAGTGGTGCCGTGAATAAAGGACAAGGAACGGTTGGTGTCTCCGTTGATGGAAAGACTATTAATGTCCCTGTGGAAAGAGTTAACTGCGGTTATTGCTCTGTTGCCAGTCAATCATCTGTTGGAGGAAATTCTACTGCAATAGCAAGAATCACAGGTACTTTGGAGGGGCCTTCCAATGTCCCAAATTTATTGCGAAACATGGGGATGTATGATGCTGCCAGTACGCGGTTAGGGCTGCTCCCCCATGAAGCGCTGCAATATATGCGCAGTTTTCCGAGAGGTACCAAGTTCGTATTAAGGCATGATTTTTCCCCAAGTGCTGTGATGACTCATGCTATTTCCGCAACCAGAACACTTTTTGGAATAAGAATTCGGGATTTTCAAGCAGGTTTCTTTTCCCGACAAAGGTTTTCAGGTATTGATGCCACTGCCACAAGCGTGGATGTGTTCCCTACCTATATTCCTAAATAAGAACCATAGGAGTGAACCTTTGCCTGACCAGGCATCAGCTTTTTTTCGGTTGTTAGGTCTTTGGGATTCAGCGGTTAACAATACGGAGGAATAAAAATAAGCAATAAATATAACAAACCATGAACAAGCAAGACCTTATCAGATTGGAAAAGATGGCGTCTTACACGCCCAAAGAGATAGAAAAGAAACAGCCGGCATTTTTTAAAACGATAGGTGAGTTGGCGGGTGCAACGCTTAAGATTTCGATAGAATCGATACTTAAGGGGGCTCCAAAGTCGGTGAAAGATAATATGGCGAAGATCGATTTCTCACCCAAAACGCTTGGCAGTCAGGATGTGAGGTCGATCTTGTCGAAATCACTTTTAGGAGGCCGTCTTTCGGCGGAAAAAAAGAAGAAGATAGAGGCCGATCTGGTTAAGGTGCCCGAGTTGGGTAAGCTCGATGATGTTTTGCAACCCAATATACCCATCCTCATCAATCCCGCCTTTCAGAAAGATCTTGCTAAGGCCCGGGTGTATCGGTTAAGCGACCTCTCGGGTCTGTCGCAGGCTAAAACTGATAAGGCGCTAGGGAAAGGTTTAAGCCTTCAGAACCTATCGGACGGCAAGCTTGGAGCCTTAGTTAAAGATAAAATCTTTACCAGCAAAGAAGCCAAGGAGTTGGGGCTCGCCTCAAACCTTTATTCCCTCTTTGATGCCAGCTTTGAGCTGGCTGAACACGTCAAGAAAGCCAAAACGGTTCAGTCGCTGGAAGACCTTATCCCTTTGAAACGAGCCGATTGGCTTACTCTGGTTCAGGACTCTAAAGTAGAACTACCAAAAGACTTGAAGCCAGGTGATTATGCAGAAATTCTCTATAAGAAGGTGGAAAGTCTGTTTCCTGATAAAGTTCTGGTTTACCGAGCGGGTGGGGTAAAGGCTTCTGCTGTATCGAAAGAACTGAAAACATTAAAGCCGTTATTCGAGAATAATTCAAAGGTCTTTGGTTTTACCTCCTTTGATGAACTAAAAGCCGGTTCTGTTTCTGCTGCTGAAAAAAAGAAGCTGAAAGCCGCCTACGAAAGTGTTGATCGTATCTCAAAGCTGAATCCGGGATTAAAGTTAGGTGATCTGCTTAATGATAAAAACCTGAGCGAGCTTGAAAGAGGCAATCAATTGGTTAAAAGAACCGGGTTGCTGAGTCAATTCATTAAGAATAATCCAGACGTTAACTATCTGGCTCTTCAATATACCCATGACAGTGAAGATGTAAAAGGCCTCAATTTTCAAGGCTTCAGTTCTGAGGAAAAAGCGATGGTTCTTAACTCGGTGAAATCGTATCAACGGGTATATTCTTTTACCGCCGACGTGGAACATACCGAGGCTATTATGGCTGCAGGGTTTCATTCGGCTTATCATATTACTTCCGTGACTTTAACCGAGTTTATTGGGGCCACTCATCTGGAAACGGCTGTTGCTACGCGTTACTTCGAAAATGCGCACATGGCCATTATACGTACCACTGGCGTGATGGGTTCCATTCTTGATAACCTTACGGGCAGTTTCGACTGGACTGCTGTGGGTAATACAGGGCCATCGGTTAAAGAGTATCTGAAAAAAATTCCTGGGTATCAGGACTTGTTTGGCGAATTGGCCTTTTGTGATTGTGAACACTGTCAGTCTATCTACTCTCCGGCTGCTTATTTTGTTGACCTCATGCAGTTTGTGGAAAGATATATTATAAAGAAGCATTTTGTGGGAACGAAGGCCAATAATGTGCTGAATCTGAAGGTGAGGAGGCCCGATTTGTGGGCACTTCCCCTTACCTGTGAAAATACCACCACTCTGGTGCCTTATCTGGAAATTATAAATGAAATACTGGAGACCTTTATTGCTACTAAAAAAGGGTTTACCGGTGATCTGAGCGACCCCAAAGCCCTGGGAGAATTTGTTTATAAGAAAGAGATTGCGCTCGAAAAACCTGGTGCGTGGAAAAACAATGTACATGGTTTTGATCAGCCGTTTCACCTTCCCCTGGAGTCGGTCTCTACCTATCTGGGTCATTTTGAAAAGAGTAGGGCAGATATAGCTCATCTTCTGGAGGAGCCGCCACAGGAGATTGCCAAAGCTTTGCTTAAGTTGTCAACAAAGGAGTTTCAGCTCATCACTGTCCCTGATGTCACCCCGGCATTTCTGAAGAGAGTTTACGGCATCGCTTTTAGTGTTACTTCGGGTAAGATCAGCCCCTTTGATGTGCAAAAGCTTTTGAAGCCCATGGGGGTAACCCGCAAGGAGCTGGGAAGGCTGCTGAAAAGTCGCTTTATTACTAATGACGGTGCTGATAATATCATCATAAAGGGTGAAAAAAGAGATTCTGAAAGCATTCAAAATGACATAGAAAGAGTAAAGAATCTCACCTTCAGTGCGCTTGATCGGATTCATCGATTTGTGCGTCTTTGGCGCAAAACCTCCTGGAGCATTGAAGAGCTGGATTTGGTTTTGACCCAGATTCAATTTTCCGGAGCAGCTGCAGGCATCGATCCCGATAGTGTGACCACCATTGGCCGACTGATGCAACTGCAGGAGAACCTGGATGTGTCTGTTGAAGTATTAAGTGCTATCTGGCACCGCATTCCCGAGGTGGAAATGAAGGCAGATGATCTGTCCCTATTGGATGCTTTGTTCAATCACGAGGATGTAGTTGCTACCGAAGGGAGGTATCCCCAAAATACGACGGTCTTTATTCATCCTGCCCTTGTCGTGGATCAGTCCACTGTGGCTGCTGATTTTTCATCCGCCAGGCTTATGGATGCCTTCAACCTGTCGGATGCCGACGTATTATTGCTCATTCAACATTTGGCGGTGCCGTTGGGAATCACCGACATCGGGTCCGCAGCAGAGGCAGACCGGGGTTTTTCATTGTCAGTGGCCAACCTCTCGCTTCTCTATCGGCATGCTAAATTAGCTGAAATCATGAAGCTCTCCATTGATGAGCTTTTTCAGATGTTACAATTGATACCTGCCATACCAAATGATTTTCTTGAGAGCATCAATGCTATTTTTGCACTTAGAGAATTTTACCATTGGTGGAAATCTACTACTTTCACATTGGACGATATCCATTTTATGATAGAAAGTTCAGGGGTTATGCATCCCGAAAACTTTAGCAGCAAAGAGGAAATCACAGCAAAAGTTATAGCCCAAACGAAACAGAGTAATGCGTTACTCTTTGCCGATACTCTCTTTGCCTATTTCGATGATGTGACCGAGGAACAGTCCCGGGCCATCATTGGGGCCAACACCTCCTTGGCAGAGTTATCGCCCGATGGAGTCAACTATTGGTTGAAGCCAGCCTTTAATCCCGGCACGGCAATTACAGTTCCGGGGGGAGTCTCCAGGTCCGAACCGGAGTTGCGAGCTGTTTTGGCGAAGTATCATCCAGGTTACCTGATTCCTTTTCAACTATCAGGTTCTCTGGGTCTTTCGGAGGCTTCTCTGGGCCTATTGATTACTGCTCTGGGCGCGGATCTTGATGCCGATGCCTATACCCTCGAGTTACAGGGTGTTACCGATCCGCCCGCAGCCATTCTCTCACTTGTGGAGAAATTACTGCCTCTAAGTATCCTATTTAAAGGAAAAAAGTTTGAAGACGATGTGATTAGCTGGGTCTTGACTCACAGATCTATTTTTGAGATGGCAGATATGGATAATCTGTCTGTCGATAGTATTCAGAAGCTGCTTGTGTTTATGTTGTATGTCACCAGCAATGACTCCGGGGAGACGAATATTGAACAGTTGGATGAGGTTCTGGGGGCCTTTACTGCTGGGACTCAATTCCAGACCGCAGATCCCGATAAGCTGGCTGCTATTCTAAAAACAGAAGCTACGTTGTTGGCCTCTATACATCCCGTGGTGGGTAGTTCGGCCAATGCTATTACTGCCTTAAACCGCTACAAACAATTTGCGGGTATCTGTAGCTTATTAGGTGTGGGTGCCGATGTATTGCCCAAAATCGTGTCGGAACAATATGAGGTGTTGTCTGAAGCAACTCTTGCCATGTTGGCCGCTTTTAGAGCCAAGTACCCCCGGGAGGACGAGCGGAAGGAGAAACTGGAGCCCTACCAGGATAAATTGCGTGGTCAAAAGAGGGCTGCCCTCACCACTTATCTGATTCATTCGGGCTTCCCACAGTTTGAAAATAACAATGATCTGTTTCATTATTTCCTGATTGATACTGAGTTAGAGGGGTGCGCCCGGACCTCCCGGTTGGTAGCGGCTACCATGAGTCTTCAACTCTACATTCATCGGGTGTTGTTAAATCTAGAACAAGATGATCAGGAACCCGGGACTGTTGGTCGGGTGCATGTGCAAGCCGACGACATTCCAGGGGACGAATGGGATTGGAGAAAGAACTACCGGGTTTGGGAAGCCAACCGGAAGGTGTTTCTCTATCCTGAAAATTACATCGAACCGGACCTGAGAGACAATAAATCGCCTCTCTTCGAGGAGTTGGAATCTGAACTTCTGCAACAGGAGATCAACGCCGATACTGTGCTGGATGCATACGGAAAATATATGCGGGGCTTCGACGAAGTGGCGCACCTGAAGATTGCCGGCACCTATCACGAAAAAGATGAAGAGAGTGAAACCGATGTGCTGCATCTTTTTGGCGTTACAGCCGACGAACCTCCCGTTTTCTACTACCGAAAGGTTGAAAACATTTATTATTCGGAGGTGAACGATAACCGCGGTGTGGTATGGGGCCCCTGGCAAAAAATTAGCGTGCAGATTCCGGTGCGTAAGGTCGCACCGGTAGTTTTCAATGGGAGGCTACATATTTTCTGGGTAAAGGTAACCACCCTTACCAACACGGTTTTCGATAACAACCGCTCACTTTTTACAGGGTACAGTCATAAATTCTCTATTGAATTTACCACGCTCAAACTGGATAAAAGCTGGACACCCCCACAAAAGTTGAATCTGAAAGATGCTCCGCCATTTTCGGGCAACGGCGTGATTCACGATCCGCTTGCCGATGAATCAGAGAAAGGGGAATTGCAGAATCAACTGCACAACATACTCCGCTCTTTTCCATTTTTTGATTTTTCGGGTATTAATAATGCAATTAGAGACTTGAAAACACCCCGTTATGATGTAAAACCTCATTATGAGCCTGTTGATGAATATACCCTCTCTGGCTTTTTGTGGGATCAGGTATTTCCAACGGTTCGAAATCAAATGCTCATATTAACCGGGGTGGGTTACCAAATGCGGGCAGCCATTGATTTTTATGATCTGGCTATTCGGAATCGGGGCATTCCCCTTCGAAGTGAGAGCCCGGATCCCGTTCAGGAACAGATCACAATAGCTATTGATAAACCGGGTAAAATACTTGTGAAACAGAATCGAGACTTGTTTAGAGCGGCCTCTCCACCTCTTCAGCTTTTCGACCATTATGCCTTTGGCAGCTTGTTGGTCAATGCCCGTGCGTCGGATGACCTTTTGAAAAGACATTGGCATGAGGTGACGCTAAACAATAGCTTTGTTGATGTGACTCACGATCAAAAAATTGCTACCCTCAAACAAGGTTCTTCTGTCCAAATTATCAATGGAGCCTATGGCGATGCTGTGATCGACGACCAGGGCGACCTGTTGTTGCTGCAGGGAACGCCGGTGGAAGGTGACGGGTTTATTCTCAAGAGATTAGGGACTACCTTGAGTGAAACAATTACCCGCACCCTGTTTACGAGTGGAGTAGATACCGCCCTGGATATTAAAACGCAAAAAGCGCTGAAGGAAGCCCCGGTGACTCTTGCCATCACCCACGACAGGATTGAGAACCTGGTAGTTGAAGATAAAATCGATTTTGCGGGGCCTTATGGTACATATTACCGGGAGATATTCTTCCACATTCCCTTCCTTTTGGCCAACCATCTGAACAGCCAGGGCAAATATGCCGAGGCTCAAAAGTGGTATCACTACATTTTTAATCCTTCGGCTACCGAGGTAATAGATTTCTCCGACCCGACTTTAACGGTTGATCAGAAGAAGAAGATGTCGTTGGATCGTAACTGGCAATACCTTGAATTCAGGGAGATAGACACTCGAAAACTGCGCGAACAGCTAACCGATAAGCAGGCTATTGAGGTGTACAAAAAAGACCCGTTCAATCCCCATGCCATCGCAAGGCTGCGCATGAGCGCCTATCAAAAGAGCATTGTGATGAAATACATCGATAACCTACTTGATTGGGGCGACCAGTTGTTTACACGCGATACGATGGAGTCCATCAACGAGGCTACCCTGCTCTATACCATTGCCAAAGAGATATTGGGCGAGCCACCTGCTGAACTTGGAAGTTGCGGGGAAGGCAAAATCACCCCCAAAAGTTACGAAAAGATCGAACCTTTACTGAATAATGGGTCGGAATTTTTAGCCGAGCTGGAGCATTACACTTTTGTGAAAAACTATTCGGGAAGAGTAAAATTCGAAAATTCTTTTCTGATGGATTCAGGGCTGATTTTTGAAACCTCCAAAAAAGTGGCTAAGAAAGCAAAATATGCCCACGGGATTACCTATCGTGCTGCATCGGTGCACTCGGGAGTTACAATTAAGGAATATGGACTGATTGAGGATTATTTAGCTAAAAATCAGCCGGTAGTGACCATGAAACCTGTGGACGATTTGGTGACAGCGGCGTTTGCCAAGGGGACCATCCGTGGGTTGGATTGGGAAAAGGGTTCCATTTACGTTAAGGATAAATTCAAGTTGCCTTCCTTTGGGGTGAGTATTCTAAAACATGTTTCACCTGTTTTTTGTGTGCCGGGCAATAAGGAGTTGCTGGCCTATTACAACCGGGTGGACGACCGGTTGTATAAAATTCGCAACTGCATGAACATTCAGGGGCAGCGACGCCAGTTGGCGCTCTTTGCACCCGAAATAGACCCCCGAATGCTGGTGAGAGCACGTGCGGCTGGACTGTCGCTCGACGATATTCTCAACTCCATCAGCGGCAACCTGCCACCCTATCGGTTTGCTTATATTCTTGAAAGAGCCAAAGCGTTTACCTCGGTGGTGCAGAGCTTCGGAGGTTCACTGCTGAGTGCCATCGAAAAAAAGGATACTGAAGAATTGACCCTGTTGCGCATGTCGCAGCAGCAAAACATCCTTAATATGGCCTCTAAAAGCAGAAAACTGGAAATTAGTGCAGCAGCGGAGGGCATCAAGGTTCTTAACGACCGAATTGAGTCCCTTACTTACCAGGTGGGTTATTACCAGAGTCTGATGGCGGAAAAACTGACGGTGAATGAGCGATTTCAGCAGGTATTTAAACATACGGCCACGGGGATACATGCTGCGGAGCTTTTGCTGGGCTGGCTGGCGGGAACACTTTATTTAATTCCTCAGGCAGGGTCACCATTTGCCATGAAATACGGAGGTCTTGACCTAGGTAACAGTGCAGGGCAGTTTATGAAAGGGGTTGGTACGCTGGCCACTATATCCGAGAGTGTCGCCTCATCGGCAGGATTGGAAGCAGGGTTTGAAAGACGTTATGAGGGGTGGAAACACCAGAAAAAAGTCCTTGAATACGAATTGAAACAAACGGAGAAAAACCTGGTTGCCACAGAGATACGAAGAGACATTCTGATAGAGTCCGAGAAAATCCATCAAAAAAATATCGAACATAATAAGGATATGATGGAGTTTTACGGCGATAAGTTCTCCAATTTGGGTCTTTATACCTGGCTGTCATCGACCATGCAGCGGCTGTTTAAAGAGGCCTACAACAATGCCGTGGCCATAGCTCGTTTGGCTGAACAGGCTTACCGTTTCGAGCGGGATGACAATACAGTGTTCATCGACGGCAACTATTTTGAGTCGTCCAAAGCAGGCTTGCTGGCAGGCGAACGTCTGTTGATGGCACTACAGGGTATGGAAAAGCGCTATCTGGAGACCAATTACAGGAAGAATGAAATTGATCAGGCCTTTTCGCTTACTCAGCTCAATCCTTCTGCCCTGTTGACATTGAAGCAAACGGGCAGTTGTGAATTCAGCATTCCGGAGGTGTTTTTCGATCTCTTTTACCCTGGGCAGTACCGACGGAAGATTCAATCGGTACGGCTGACCATTCCTTCGGTAACCGGTCCTTACACCAATGTGAGTGCCACCCTGTCGTTAACGGGGAGCAAAATAAGGATGGAGGCTCAAACAGGTTCGGCAGGATTGAAAGATGTGCCCCGGTCGAGAACCACCACCATTGCTACCAGTACAGCTCAGAACGATGCCGGAGTGTTTCAGATTAACTTCCGGGACGATCGATACATGCCTTTCGAAGGTGCAGGAGCTATTAGTTCCTGGAAGCTTTCGATGCCCAAAAACTTCAGGCAGTTCGATTACCAAACCATCAACGATGTGATTATTCATGTGAGTTACATGGCCGAGTACGATGAGTTGTTCAGGGATAAAGTAGAAGCAGACAACGAAGCCGTTGAGGGGACTCTGGTTAATATTTTGAAAAACAACGCGCTGGCTCGAACCTTCAGTTTCAGACAGGAGTTCTCCAACGATTTCCACCGGCTTACTGAGCAGGGCATTAACCAGCCGGTAACCATTAAAATTCAGAATAAGCATTTCCCGATGTTCCTGAATGGTCGAAATCTGAAGATCACCAAGGCAAAACTCTTGTTGATAACGCCCCCGGGACAAACTGTAAATGGGGTGGATATTCTCATTAATGGTGTATCTCAAACGGGATTCTCGAAGGACAGCACTTTGGGTGATCTGTTTGCTAAAGACCTGGGCAATTTGTTCAATGGAGGTCTTCTTAAAGACCATACCTTGTCGGTGGCAGCTGCCGGTGATTTGGCACCCACGGTTTTACCTGCCGGACATGTGGCAGCCCTCGATACCGAGAAACTGGAGGATTTGGTATTGTATGTAGAGTATAAGCTAGGATAATCATTTAAAACTTAAGGGGAGCGATATGTATGAGTGCAACGAAATATTTCTCCCCTTTGTATGAAGCCTTGTTTGCCCGAGGAAAAGCGGAGCAAACTGTTGAGTGAGAATTGCTCAATCTATTGAGAATCTTACTTAAACATAAAGCCCCCCGGAATAATCCCTACCTGAAAGGTGTCGATGGGAAGACCTGCAGGCGAAAAGCGATACACCTGGCCGCGTTGCACAAAATCGATGGCATCTGCCACGTAAATCTCCGAGCTGGAGGGATCTACCGTGAGACCGTAATAACCGGCCAGGGAGTTGCCGGCATAAGGGCTCTCTATGATAATCTCTGGTTCCGAATGGGAAGCCACGGCGTGGCGATAAATATGGCTGTTGATATAGTAGAGGGTGTCGCGGGTACCATTGAGG
>JBFHFS010000084.1:0-16878 GCA_041583495.1 Marinilabiliaceae bacterium
ATCAGTATTGTTTAGATTGTTAAACTCAACACTATAAACATGCCGAGTAAACTATTTGTCAAAAGGGCAAGGCCTCAACCTTCGGGATGTCTTCGGGCACAGAGGATCCCCGCTTGGCAGATGTACTCAAATCCTGTCGAAGGGAGTTTACATAGTCCATACTGATGTGGCACCCATAGAGAGGTGATTCAACAAATTTGTTGAATCACCTTTTTTTTTGTCTCCAAAACCAACCAATTCCTAAATCAGCCGGCAACTTCGCCTCCGACACAACACCATATTTTTGGCAGGCAGTAATCCGGATCGTTGAACCCGCAGGGCGGAATCAGGGACTTATTTCCATGTTCCCGAAAATCCACCGGTGACCCCAATCAGAGAGACATAAAACACCTTAAGTTTATTTTTTTTGAAGCCTTACTAAACCAAACATTGTTTAAATTGTCATTTATAGGTAATTGAAAGTTTTATCCTAAAGAAATTCCCAGATGAAAAAAACCCTTTTAATCATTTTCTCCTTATGTCTGCCTTCTCTTTTGGTGATGGCAGAGGAAGCACGCCTGATGCGCTTTCCCGGAATCGGGGACAATCAAATTGCCTTTACTTACGCTGGCGACCTCTACACGGTACCCTTAAACGGGGGGGTGGCACGAAAGCTGACGTCTCATCCAGGTATAGAGCTGTTTGCCCGCTTCTCGCCCGATGGTTCGAAGCTTGCCTTTACCGGCCAGTACGATGGCAATACCGAAGTTTATGTAATGCCGGCCCAGGGAGGGATTCCCAGGCGCCTAACCTATACAGCCACCCTTAGCCGGGACGACGTAAGCGACCGCATGGGGCCCAACAATATTGTGTTGGGCTGGACACCCGACGGGAAATACATTCTATACCGCAGCCGCAAACAGACCTTCAACGACTTTAAGGGCCAGCTCTTCAAGGTCCCTGTAGAAGGAGGCCTCTCGGAACAGATGCCTTTTCCCGAAGGGGGCTTCTCCTCTTTCTCTCCCGACGGAGAAAAAATGGCCTATAACCGGGTTTTCCGTGAATTCCGAACCTGGAAATATTACCAGGGCGGCATGGCCGACGAGATATGGGTGCACGATTTCAAGACACACGAAACCCAACCTCTGACCAACAACGATGCTCAGGACCTTTTCCCCATGTGGATAGGCCAAGAGTTGTATTTCCTTTCCGATCGTGACCGGACCATGAATTTGTTTGTTTACAATTTCCAGACCAAGGCCACCAAAAAGCTCACCAACTACACCGATTACGACATCAAATTCCCCTCGTTTCACGGGCACAACCTGGTTTTCGAGAAGGGTGGATATTTATACAGGTATGACACCCAATCGGGTGAAAGCATCAAGGTGCCGGTAACCATCGAAAACGATCTGGTTAACAGCCGAAGCGAACTGAAAGATGCCTCCAAAAGCATTGCCTCGGCCAGTCTCTCTCCCGCGGGAGAAAGGGTATTATTCTCGGCCCGGGGGGAACTGTTCTCCCTGCCCGCCAGCAAAGGGATTACGATGAATCTTACGCGCACCTCCCAGGTTCACGACCGGGAAGGCGATTGGTCGCCCAATGGAAAATACATCGCCTGGATATCCGACCAGAGCGGTGAATCGGAAATATGGATTCAATCCGCTAATGGAGAAGACACCCCACGGCAACTCACCAAAGGGAGCGACACCTACAAGTTCAATCTTGCCTGGAGTCCCGACAGTCGCTACATCGCCTGGAACGATCAGCATTACCGGCTGATGCTCAGCGAGGCAGCAACGGGTCAGACACGGGAATTAGCCTCCAGCAAATACAGCCGGTTAGGCGACTTTTCGTGGAGTCCCGACAGCAAATGGCTCACTTTCTCGGATGGGAATGCCAACGATATGAGTACCGTCCAGCTCCTTAACCTGGAAAGTGGGAAACGTTTCGAGATCTCCCAAAGCTGGTACAACTCCAACAACCCCGTTTTCTCAGCAGACGGGAAATACCTGTTGTTTGTTTCGGCCAGAGATTTTAACCCCACCTACAGCAATACCGAATGGAACCATGCTTACATCAACACCTACCGGGTTTACATGGCCCTCTTAAGTAAAGAGACCCCTTCTCCATTCGCACCGGAAAACCCGGAAGTGAAGGCGATTGAGGAAACTCCCAAAAGCGAAAAAGAGAAGGCCGCGAAAGACAAGAAGAAAGAAGAGGAGAAACCCACCGTTGAGCCGGTTAAAATTGATATAGAAGGGATCCAGAGCCGCATTATCTCCCTGCCCATCGAACCGGCCTATTATTACAATCTGAGTTGTGTTGAAGGAAATGTTTACTACAATCGGAGGTTTCAGGGGGGCAAAGAGGGCAACGGACTGATGGCCTACAATTTAAAGACCCAAAAAGAGACCTTGCTGGGTGACTATAACTACACCCTCTCGGCCAATCAAAAAAAGATGTTAGTGGGAAAAAACAGCCAGTGGCAGGTAATAGATCTACCCGGTGCCGCCGTAAAAGTGGAAGAACCCATTGACCTCTCCAACATGAAGGTGTTTGTTAATTATGCTGCCGAATGGCAACAGATATTTAACGAAGCCTGGCGCCAGATGCGCGACTTCTTCTATGTGGAGAACATGCACGGCGTTGACTGGCCGGCCATCCGCGAGAAATATGCACAACTGGTTCCTCATGTACAACACCGCACCGATCTGGGTTATGTAATTGGGGAGATGATCGGCGAACTCAATATTGGTCATGCCTATGTAAACTCAGGCGAACAACCCGAAGCCAGCCGGCTGAAGACCGGTCTTCTGGGCGCACAGCTTCTGAGCGATCCCTCCGGTTATTTCAAAATAGAGAAGATATTGGAAGGGGCCCCCTGGAGCAAGCCTCTGGCCTCTCCTCTGCGTGCCCCCGGGGTAAATGTCAAGGCGGGTGAATATATCGTTGCCGTTGATAAAATCCCCACCAACAGCGCAACAGATTTTTACAGCCTGATGCTGGGCAAAGCCGGACAAGTTGTGGAACTCCAGGTAAACGAAAAACCCTCCATGGAAGGAGCCCGCAAAGTTCTTGTGGAACCCATTGATGATGAAAGTGCCCTTTACTATTATGCCTGGGTGAGCGACAACATAGCCAAGGTCAACCAAGCCACCAATGGCGAGGTGGGCTACATTCACATCCCCGATATGGGTCCCGACGGATTAAATCAATTTGTTAAATATTTTTATCCTCAGCTGGATAAAAAAGCCCTTATCATCGACGACAGGGGCAATGGAGGAGGCAATGTCTCGCCCATGATTCTGGAGCGCCTCAGCCGGGAGGCATACCGGTTTAATATGCGGCGTAACTCGCCGGTAGTTACCCCCGTACCCTCGGAAACAATGGTGGGTCCGATGGTAACGCTCATCGATAAATATTCGGCATCAGATGGTGACCTCTTCCCACATGGATTCAGGGCTCTGGGGTTGGGAAAACTCATTGGAACCCGGTCGTGGGGAGGCATCGTAGGCATCACCGGATCGCTGCCATTCATTGATGGCACTCAATTGCGTATTCCTCAGTTCACCTCCCTCTCGGTGGACGGTAACTGGATTATTGAAGGCAAAGGGGTAACCCCCGACATTGAAGTAGAGAACGATCCCTACAAGGAATTCATGGGTGAAGATGCCCAGTTAAACAAAGCCATTGAGGTGATTCTGAAAGAGATGAAAGACAGAAAGCCATTGCCTGAAATACCGGCTCCCCCGGTGAAATAAGGCCTCCTGGCAGGAGCCTCAATCTTTAGTAAAAAAATGTTTAATCAGGAATATAAAAAAATGCGGTGCTATTTATTTGCGCCGCATTTTTTTTTGAAGATTGAGAATCAAATCATCACCCTAGGGAAATTGAATTCCCCACAAGCTGTTGACATCCACTAAGGGGATAGTACTTTTGTAAGTCACATTAATGGCTTCGATAAAGGCATTGGCAATGATGGCCGAGCCACGACCGGTAGGATGAATCCCATCGAGAGAAAATAACCCTCCGGTGACATAGCCATGGTTATAGGTAACACCATCGATGATAAGGCCCCCGGCAGTTTTTTCCATCAGGGCAGGCAAATCGGCCAGCGCCAGATCATATTTGTTGGCCAATTCCGCAATGGTGCCATTAAAATCATCTATGGCATTGGAAATGGACAGGAGCTCGGCTTCATCCAACACGTATTCCTGGGGGATAGGGACCTGAGAGCCCCAGCCCTTGGTGACAAAATTCTCACGAGGCAGGCTTAAGAGTAATTTCTCGGAAGCCTTTATCTGGCGAAGGCCAAGAGGATTTGTGTCATCTTCGACAATCCAAAAGTTAGCTCCTTCGGAAAAGGTAACAGGCGAAAGTCCATAAGAGGCAGCTGCCGTATTGTAATCGCCATAAGCGGCCAGTAGCCCGGCAGCCTGGGTAGCGTCCAGCACGAGGGCATTGGGAAGAATCACGTTAAAGAAGGGCAACTGTTCGATTATGGGAAGGGTGGCCACCACACCCTTACTGCCTTCGGCGGTCAATTGACCCAGCAGGTAATCCAGGCTTTGTTCGAACAGCGACGAAGGGGTAATATCCTGGCTTCCAACACCCCCCTG
Organism: Marinilabiliaceae bacterium; assembly: GCA_041583495.1. Lineage (GTDB taxonomy): Bacteria > Bacteroidota > Bacteroidia > Bacteroidales > Marinilabiliaceae > JBFHFS01. The sequence goes on from JBFHFS010000084.1 coordinate 4,602, forward strand.
CCCTTCACCTCCGGCCAGGGCATAACCAAGCACATCGTAAACCCCGATCCACAAACTAAAGAAGCTGGGGGTTTGAGCCTGAGCATCCGACAAGGCAGTTGAGAGCCCGGGAGAAGAAGCAAATCGCGCATAGAATGGGTTGAAGTTACCCGCTCCGGCACTGGCATTGCCATAGGCGGGCGTCAACAGGTGAAAAACACGGGCTCCGGGAATCCCAAGATTTTGATAAGGTCCGTTGGTGTTGATCCAGGTTTCCGGATTCAATAGCAAGTCGGGATCTCCCTGGCTGGTATAGGGTGTGGGTCCGCTTTCGCCTTGCACCAAAACCATCTCCCCCTGAAGGGTGGAACCCACACTTGTTTCTTCAGGCAAAAGAGGAATATGATAATCCTGTGGCGACACCAGCTCTATTTGTGCTGCCAGTAAGGAGGCGAAAGAAGTCTGCTGACCTTCGGGGCTCAGGGCCCCATTAGTATAACCGGCCGTATAGGAGTCACCCAGCGACACAAAAAGGGATAAGTTGGCTTGCCCCTTGGAGGGCTCGGGCACCTCAACGCCGACCTCACAGGCCGAGAGCAACAAAAACACAGAAAACAGAGATAATATTTTTTGCATGATTTTTAATATTAACAGGACAATAATTTAACCTTACCAGCTTATTAAAACTGCCAACTCAATCCCAGACCCGGAATCCAGGCATTGGCCGAGTAAGACCCATAAAAGTTGAGGGGGGCATACCCGTCGTTTCGATCCTCGGCTTTGATGTATAGCAACGATGCATCCATTTCAAGATGACTGAGGAGTTTCCAGGAGAAACCACCAGAAAATCCGGTCTTATTGGCACCGGGTGTTTCGGGAGTGAGAAAACCCTCGGGGATGGGGGTCTCATCCAAATAAACCCCGCCTCTCAGGATAAAGTTTTTGGTTGCCTGGTACTGCGCTCCGATTCGATAAATCATGGTATTCTCGAAGTTCCTGACATTTTCGGAATCGGCCAGCAGGGGGGTATTCTCCTCAAAATCAAAATTGAGCGACTGGTAGGCCGACCATTCCACCATTTGCAGGTCGAAAGCCAGAAGCCATTTATCGGTGAGCTGCCATCCCAACCCAAAGGAGAGGTTAGCGGGCATGGGCAACTCAGCCGAGAAGCCGTTCTCTTCGGGAAAGCTGCTGCTCATACTCGACGGAACGCTGAAATGAGCTTCTCCCTCCTCCATTTTCATAATTATTTTAGAGCGGTAATCCACGCCCAATGTCAAGACAGGATTAATTTTAGCAAATAAACCCACATTGAAGCCATAGGCTGTGGTGGTACCCGTAAGATTTACCTGCCCCTCCCCTTCTGATGATTGCAGAGGGAGCGCTTTACTTAAATCCACACTTCCAAGGGCCAGAACCGGACCTCCTCCGATACTCAAAAACGGAGCCACGGCATACGAAATAGTGGGCTGAACAAAAATAGCCTGAAGCGAGATGTCCTGAATTAAATAGCGGCCATCCCAACCCTCATCCCACTTCAAAGAATTGCCATAAGGGGTGTTTACACCAATTCCCACCGCCATGTTATCAGAAATTTTTCCCGACCCATAGAGATAAAAAGGCGTGCCCATTGGATTGTTGGTCTTAGCCTCGTAAACCGAAGGTTGGTTCTTCACGAAGGTATTATTTGAAAGCACCCCACTTGCACCCGCCGAGAAATTAAAGCGACCCTCCAGGAAAGAGAGTGCGGCGGGATTAAAATGAAGCGATGAAGGCCCTAATAATAAGCCCGTGCCGGTGTGCCCCATCCCTGTTTGTTTTTGCCCCTGAAGATTAACCTGGTAACCCTCCCCCAACAACACCTGAGAGGAGAGCCAGCAAAGGGAGATAAATACAAATAAATGCTTCATAAATAAATAATTTAGTTCATTTTATAAAAATGATAAAAATGACAGTACACTATTGAGCCACAGACTACAATCATCTAATAAACAACACATTAATCCGGGTTATCCGAAAATAAAAGCAATAAATACCCGGAATAAGTTGCCGAATTTAGGCAAAAATCATGGCACTACAATCACCTAATTCGCTGTGCGACTGTCTATTAAACCTTTTGGTTCTAAAACGTTTTTGTTTTATTGTTCAAATCGTAACGTTATCTAACTGAAAATGAACAAAAAAAATAAAAGGAACACTTTCATTGAAGCCACACAAAAAAAGAAAACCGACATTAAAGCAGGAAGAAAAAAAGAGATTGAAAAAAAAACATTAAATTACCTTCCAAATTTAATATCCATAAAGGATGAGCCACTTATCTGACAAACAACAAATTCAAGAAAAGGGGATATCCCCTGAAGCCCTGGAGGAACAGCTCAACCGATTCAAAAAAGGCTTCGCATCGCTACATATCGACCGGCCGGCCACCCCTGGGGATGGCATCGTGCCCCTAACCGATCAAACTCTTCAGCAATTTTCGAAAATCTATAACAGTGAAATAGACAATAACCTGGCTCCGTTAAAATTTGTGCCGGCATCGGGGGCCGCCACACGGATGTTTAAAGCCTATTTCCAATACCTGGAGAACCCGGTGGATATTGATTCTTTAGAAAAAGGGCATCCGATCAATGAGTTCATTCTTGAATTACCCTCTTTCCCCTTTTTCCAGGCGTTAAAAGGGTATCTGGCGCAACTGGATCTGGACTATCTGGAAGTACGAAAATCGCATGCCAGGGAGATTGTACAAACGCTTCTTTCGGATAAGGGACTTAATTATGGAGCGCTACCCAAAGGCTTATTATTGTTTCACAACTACCCCAATGGTGCCCGAACCTCGATGATGGAGCACCTGTTGGAGGGAGCCCATTACGCAAAAGACGCCAAGGGCAGGGTAAACCTCCATTTTACGGTAAGCACCGAGCATCTTGAACTTTTCGAGGAAGAATTCGCCCAGATGGGGCCACAGATAGAAGAAGAGACCGGGGCCATCTTTTCGGTTACATTCAGTTCGCAAAAGCCTCACACCGACACCGTAGCGGTTCTGCCCAACAATGAGCCCTATCGCGATTCAGAGGGGCGTTTACTCTTTAGGCCGGGAGGGCATGGCTCCCTGATTGAGAACCTAAACGATCAGGATGCCGACATCATCTTCATCAAGAATATCGACAACATAGTACCGGCGCATCTTCTACCTAACACTTCAAAATACAAGATTGCCCTGGCGGGGATGGCCCTTCACATACGCAATAAGGTTCATGACTTCATCGGGCGGTTAATTCAGAGCAAGAGCCCCTCTCTTATCGAAGAGATTCGCTCCTTTATGAGACAAACGCTCTTCACCGAGCTCCCGGGGCATCTTGCCGATGCCTCACTGGAGGAACAAGCCACTTATCTGCTGGGGTATCTCAACCGGCCTATCCGTGTATGTGGCATGGTAAAGAATGAGGGAGAACCCGGGGGCGGTCCATTTTGGGTAAGAAACAGCAATGGACAGGAGACGCTTCAGATTGTTGAGAGTTCCCAGATTGATCTGACCGATGCCCTTCAAAGCAAAATATTTGGAGCAAGCACCCACTTTAACCCGGTAGATCTCATATGCATCACCAAAGATTTCCGGGGAGAGAAATTCGACCTTGTCCGTTATGTGGATCCGGAAACCGGTTTTATTTCGGATAAGTCGGTGGCCGGAAAAACCATTAAGGCACTGGAAAAACCAGGCTTATGGAATGGTGCCATGGCCGACTGGCTGACACTTTTTGCAGAGGTACCCGGGGAGACCTTTAATCCGGTAAAAACAGTAAACGACTTGTTGAGACCGGGGCATCAATTCTCCAGATAGAGGACTTTAATTGGGCTTCACAGAAACAAGAGGGCTAAGGGGAAAAACAAATGTTGAGATTCCGTGAAGAATGCCTATTTTTGTACGGTAAATGAACGATATATGCAAGATTCGGGATCTACGGATTACAATGAGGTGAATGAAGCCGTTGAACGCTTTGAACAGATGGAAGTTAACCGGCAAAAATACTTCTTTGACGTTCATAGTATTGAAAATATTTTTGACTTTTATGCCGACAAACTTCAGCTCGAGAAGGCCGACCGGGTCCTTGAGTTAGGCATTCGAATGCACCCGCAGGCGACCTCATTAAAAGTGAGAAAAGCCAGCATGTACATCGAAAAAGGGCAACAGGAAAAAGCCCTCGCTCTGTTAAAAGATTTGTTGTTACTGGAACCTTCCAACCCCGAAGTCTACCTCAACCTGGGATGGCTTTGCCTGCGAATGAAGCAAATCACGGAAGCCTTCGAGATATTCGACCAGGGGATAGCCAATGCCTTTTCCGAAGATGAAGATTGTCTGTTGGATGTGGCCCTCTACCTGAATCAGTTCCGACAATTCAACCAAACGATTAAGCTTTTTGAGCCACGGCGCAAGCGCATCGGGAAAAATGAGGAACTTTTATTCGAGTTGGCTTTTGCCTACGACAAGGTAGACAAGCCGTATTTAGCGCTATCGGTATACAGGCAGCTGCTCGACCTGAATCCTTTCTCTGAAAATGCCTGGTACAACAAGGGTCTTTTAATGGTTAAGATTGGTGAGATTGAAAAAGGATGTACCTGTTTCGAATACACCTTAGCTCTCAACCCACACCATTCGGAGGCCTATTTTAACCGGGGCAATTGTTTGGCTCAAAGTAACCGATACCAGGAGGCTCTGGACAGCTACCTGGATTTCATCTCCTACCAGCCCGGTGCCTCGAGGGGGTTGCATTACATTGCCGATTGCTGGGATCATTTGAACAATCACGATTTGGCACCCGGGTTTTACACCCTGGCAGTTAAATCCGATCCCATGGATTTTTATGCCTGGCAGGCTTTTGCCAACTATTATCTGTCGACCGACGAACCCGGCCAATGCCGTGAGGTTATCAAAATGGCCCTCAAGGTGGAGGATCTTTTTTACGACAACACTAAAGCCGAGCTCTATTTCATCAGTGCCCAAAGCTACATTCTTGAAGAGAACTGGCGCATGGCAAAGATGTATTTCAAGAAAGCAGTAATCGACGATCCTTACACATTTAAATACCTTTTTGATCTCTACCAACTTCAAAAGGCCTTAAATCCGGGATACACGCTCCATGCCTTCCAAAAGCAATACAGGGCAGATTTTTTTCTGATGCCATCCTTCAATTACATGTTGGCCGCCTATTATATCTTTGAATTGGAAGACCTAAAAAATGGAACCGAACAATTAAGAGAAGCCATACAGATCAATCCTGCTTCATTTGAGCAATTTGTGGATAATTTTCCCAAGCTGAACGATTTGTTGGATAATTACCCAAAATTGGCACATCTCATTGATAAATATATAAACTGACATTATGAATTTCAACCTACCCCATCTACCCGAACGTCCGGAAAAACCTCGTAACAACGGTTTGACCATGATGATGGACAAAGGCCTAAGCGCCAGAGAATCCGAAAATTTTGTGGAGGGTAATGCCCCCTTTGCCGATTTGGTAAAGCTGGGCTTTGGAACCAGTCTTCTGGTACCCAGTCTGGAATCAAAATTAAACATTTACCGGGAAGCGAATCTTCAACCCTACTTTGGAGGCACACTCTTCGAAGCCTTTGTGTTGAGAGGTCTTTTCGATGATTTTCGTCGTTACCTGGATCGTTATGGAGTGGAATACGTAGAAGTGTCGGACGGAACCATTACCATGCCCCACGAAGAGAAGCTGGAATACATCCGCACGCTGTCCAAAGATTTTGTGGTCCTCAGCGAGGTAGGCTCTAAGATAGCCAATAAGGTCATTCCCAATGACGAGTGGATATCCATGATGAAAACAGAGCTGGAAGCGGGTGCCTGGAAAGTGATTGCCGAAGCCCGTGAAAGCGGAACCACAGGGATTTTTAACCATGATGGTTCGGCCAACCTATCCCTTATTGAGGACCTCCGCACGCATCTGGATGCCGATAACATCCTGTGGGAAGCACCTCTGAAGAGCCAGCAGGTTTGGTTTATCAAGCAGTTTGGAGCCAACGTTAATCTGGGCAACATAGCCCCCTCCGAAGTGATTCCTTTGGAGACCCTTCGTCTGGGGTTAAGAGGCGATACATTACTCGATTTCATCCCCAACGACCTTAAGAGATAGTGAACACACAGTCCCCTTTTAGAACCTTCTTTAAAGGGATGGCCATGGGCAGTGCCAATGTTATCCCCGGCGTTTCCGGGGGTACCATTGCGCTGATCACGGGCATCTTCGAGAGGCTCATCAACGCTATTAAATCATTCGACATCACGGCAGGCCGGCTGCTTCTGAGGGGTTCCTTCCGGAGCTTTGCCAAACACACCGATTTCCACTTCTTGCTTTGGCTCTTTTCGGGTGTGGCGGTTGCCATTGTCTCACTGGCCAGACTTTTCGAATTTTTATTTACCAACTACCCGGTTTACATCTGGTCCTATTTTTTTGGGTTGGTAATTGCCTCGGTTTATTTTGTTGCCCGAACGGTAAAGGTATGGCACACTGGGGCTGTAATATCCTTTTTAATTGGCACAGGCATCGCGGTGGCCATCTCGGTGATGTCGCCGGCTTCTGAAAACAGCTCACTCCTTTATCTCTTCCTTTGCGGCATAGTGGCTATCTGCAGCATGATTTTACCCGGGCTAAGCGGTTCGTTTGTACTCATTTTAATGGGCAACTATCAATTAATAATGATTGATGCCATCAACAACTTCCGAATTGACTTATTGATTCCCGTGGTGCTGGGTGCCGGCTTTGGTCTGGTTGCCTTCAGTCACTTTCTTTCGTGGCTTCTTAAACGGTTTCCCGACTCCACCATCGCCCTGCTCTCCGGGTTCATCCTTGGCTCGCTGGGCATCCTGTGGCCCTGGAAAACGGCCATCACGCAAACCTTTGGCGAAAAAAGCAAGATCGTTGCGTACAGCTGGGAATTTCCCGACCTCAACACCGGTTTTTTATTGGCTTTACTATTTATGGTATTGGGCATATTAAGCATTGCCCTTACCGAAAAATGGGCTGGTCAAAAAACAGAAGCACCCGTTAAAGAATAGTTCTAAAACACCCTGTCGGAATGAAAGGCTCACCATTTCTCTGACAGGAAGGTAAGGTTGTAATCTCCGGTTAATGCACTCCAATGTTGCCATCGCCTTGAATTAATTAAGGTTTTCAGCCTTAAAAGGGATTAGTCACTTCGGAAATATTTCATATATTTAAACCAACGTCCTGAAAGAATCATTCTATTAAGGACGGTGACACGCCCCGGGGAACAAGGAACAAGGAACAAGAGAAAAGACCATTTCAGCTCTGAAGGGGCACATTAATAACGACATAAAAAACATAAAAGGATGAAGACATTTGGACTGTTAGGTTATCCTTTGGAACATTCGTTTTCGCAACGATATTTCACCGAAAAATTCAAGGCGGAAGGCATCTCAGCCCGCTATCTTAACTTTGCCATTCCCGACATCAGTGAATTTCCTGAATTACTGACCCATCACCCCTATCTGGCCGGGTTGAACGTCACCATTCCCTACAAACAGCAGGTCATGGCATTTCTGGACGCCACCGATACCAATGCCGCCGAAATTGGTGCGGTTAATGTGATAAAAATTACCTGGGATGACAAAAAACCGTTTCTCAAGGGCTACAACAGTGATGTCATTGGGTTTACGCGTTCGTTGGCGCCCTTCCTGAAGCCGGGGCACACCAAGGCACTGATTCTGGGCACGGGCGGAGCCTCCAAGGCGGTAGCACATGGTCTGAAACAGCTGGGGCTTCTCTATCGGTTTGTTTCGCGTAAGCCCTTGCATCCCTCTCAGGTGGCCTACGAAGATCTCACCCCCGAAATCGTCGCCGACTATAAGGTGATCATCAACACCACCCCGCTGGGGATGCAACCCAAAGTAGAGACCTGCCCGCCCATTCCCTACGAGGGCATTACCTCACATCACCTCATCTTCGATGTGGTCTACAACCCCGACCCCACCCTATTTCTGCAGAAGTGTGCCCAACAGGGCGCAGTAGTCAAAAACGGACTGGAGATGCTCCATATTCAGGCCGAAGCCGCCTGGGAAATTTGGAATGGGTAAAAAAGTAAAGTAAAAAGGGGAAAGTGAAGAGGGGAAAGGGAAAAGTAAAGAGGAAAAGAGCAGAAAGCAGATTTAGGATCAGAAAAAGATCAAGGATGAGGGAAAAATGAGCTGAGTGCTGATAAGCGTTGTCAGACATCTAAAATGGGATAAGCCAACCTTATCTTTTTTTCGTGTTGACCTTAGTAGCCTGAATATTAATAAAAACCCGACCTTATTACCTTTACCCCCCCTAGCCAAATGAGAAGGCGGCATGCACTCCCTGCCAATGACAAGGTAGGTGATCGTTTGAATTAACCACACGATACCACCGTGCGGCAGCGTAAGGGCAATTTGGAAGAAAATCTGAAAATCGCTCGTTGTACACTGCCCTCACAAATCTATTCCAGCTGCGGCGGCGTAAGAAAGATTAAGGATTAAATGTTCCGTTACGGTGGTGGGGTACAAAAAGGTTTGCCGGATACTCAATATCGGTCAAAAACAGGGCCTGTGGAGGTGCGGATGTTCCGGCACGGCGTCTGTCTTTGGCTTCAATAATTTCACAAAACTCATCCACCGAAAGGGTGCCCCGGCCCACCTCAAGAAGGGTGCCCACCATGGCTCTGACCATATTGCGCAAGAAACGGTTGGCCGTCACCACAAAGACATATCGATCGTGTCGTTTCTCCCAGATAGCGTGGGTAATGTTACAGATATTGGTTTTGGCATCGCTGTGCAAGCGGCTAAAGCTGGTAAAATCGGAGAAAGCCATCATCCGGGAGGCGGCCACATTCATAACCTCAAAATCGGGCACATACCAGGGTCGATAACTTAAGCCGTCGATGAATGGATTCTTTTCCATCACCAGATGGTATTCATAGGTTCTTGAGAGGGCATCAAAACGACTATGTGTCTCATCACCAACCATCTGAACAGAAAAAATCACGATTCCCACAGGCAGAAAGCCATTCAGCTTCCTCACCAGATGAGGCAATTCGAAGGGGAGGGTATCCACCTCAAAATGTGCCACAAAATAGGAAGCGTGAACCCCGGCATCGGTTCGCCCGGCTCCTACGACCATCACCGGGCGTTGAAAAAGCGTGGTCATAGCTTGTTCCATTGTTTCCTGAACCGTTACAGCATTGGGTTGCTTTTGCCAGCCGTGAAAACATTCGCCATTGTAGGCCATTTCGATAAAATACCTTGCCACAGTCGTCTCCATTAAGATGAAAGCTCTCCAGCGAGCCTTTCACGAATACAAAGAAAACAAATTTAAGCCACATGCCGCCTAAACAGGAGCAGAACCTGACTCAAAGACGACCAGGCATGGAGGGTGGGACGCGGATAATCGTGGTTGACACTCATGGATATCTGTTGTATCTTAAGCTGACAAGTATGGATTGGATAGTCATTAACTACAACGCTGTTATCCGTCCTATTATGAGCAATTTAAACAGCCACACTACATCATGGGACCCTTCAGCAGGAAGCAGATGGACCGTTCACCCCACACTATTTTATTTACTATCTAATAATTATTGTCTTACTATTTATTTGCACGGACTATGAAGAAACAGATTGGAATTTGGTTGAATACCGAAAAGGCGGTGTTAGTAAGTCTATTAAATGGCAAGCAGGATGAGATTCAAACCATTGAATCGGACATTGAATCACGCACCCGTTATCCGGGCGAAACAAAACCTAATTCCGGCGCAGGCACCGTTCTATCAGCGCTGGACAGAAAAATAACCAATCGAAAGAAGCAGCAGATGCATGACTATTTCGAAAAGATCATGCACTCCATCACAGACGACACCGGGGAGATTTACCTTTTTGGCCCGGCAGGGGCCAAGATTCAGTTTGAGAAAATCATAAAGAAACATCCCCATTTATCGTCCAAACCACTGGAACTGGATAAGGCAGATAAAATGACCACGGCCCAGATGATTGCGAAGGTGAAAAAGCATTTCAACAAACATGATACGCCACAGCATTAAACGCGGAAATCCCTTGACCTGGGTCCTTGATTTAATTGGAGAAACCTGCCTTCGGGCAGGGTTTTCCTCGCTTAAAACATTGTTTATTCTCTTTTCTTTACTAAATATGGGCGTAGCCTATACGCAAGACTTCGATGAGCGACGGGAACAGATGGTCGCCTCACAAATTAAGGACCGGGGAATTTATTCGCGGAGTGTTCTCAGGGCCATGCGTATGGTGCCACGGCACGAATTTGTTCCCACCCATTTGAGGAAGCTGGCCTACGAAGACCGGCCTCTTCCCATTGGGCACAGTCAAACCATCTCGCAACCCTACATCGTGGCCTACATGAGTGAGGCGCTCAAGGTAGAGCCGGGGGACAAGATTCTGGAGATTGGTACGGGCTCGGGCTACCAGGCGGCTGTTCTGGCACAGATGGGGCTAGAGGTCTTTTCCATTGAGATCATTCCCGAGCTGGCAGCCCAGGCACGTGAAAACCTCTTGCGCACAGGATACCTAAAGGTTAATGTCAGATGTGGAGATGGCTATGAAGGATGGCCCGAAGAAGCCCCCTTCGACGCCATCATATTGACCGCAGCCCCGGAGGCGATTCCGCCAAAGCTCATCGAACAGCTTAAACCCGGGGGCATCATGGTATTACCTGTTGGGCCGGTACACCGGTTGCAGTATCTGAAAAGAATTGAAAAAAAAGAGGAGGGTTATACCCAATCCACGCTTTTGCCCGTTCGTTTCGTGCCAATGGTGAAACCACCCCGGCCGTAGCAGCCCCAACCGAAAAGGCCACCGAGGAAAGGTGAAAATTTACTATTTTTGCGGCATGATGGTATGGGACGAATATTTAAGGGATCTCTTTGCAGACCGCATCAAAGAGGAAGCACTTCAACTCCTCCAAGACCGCCCCTCGGAAATAGGGGCTCTGATGGGTTACATCTCGGGGCAGGAAGAGAAACTAGCCTGGAGGGCCGCCTGGATCATTGATCATCTGAACCAAAAGGCACCCTTGCTGGTAAGGCCCTATCTGCCGCAACTATCCGCCATCCTCAAGGCCACGCCCTTCAACGGTGTTCGCCGCTCCCTGATAAAGATATTGGTTACCAACCCCACCGAGGTTAACGAAGACGGTCTTCTGGTGGATCTCTGCTTCAGGTGGATGATAAACCCCACCATTCCCACAGCTGTTCGGGCACACGCCATGAAACTGGTCTTTAACCTGCTGCCACATTACCCCGATTTAAAAGGGGAGCTTAAAACCTCTCTTGAACAGGCCTGCGAAGAAGAAGCCAAGGGGGTACAGAGTTGTGCCAGGAAATTACTCACAAAACTTTAACGCCCCCCCATTTATCGGTTCTTCAACTTCTCTTTAAATGCCTTTTTGAACTTATCTACCTTTGGGTTGATCACCATACGGCAATAAGGCTGGTTGGGATTATTGTTATAATAATCCTGATGATAGTTCTCAGCCTGGAAAAAGTTAATAAGAGGACTCACCTCAGTTACGATAGGTGCGTCAAAGACGCCCTGTGCCTGCAGTTCGTCGATCATGGCTTCAGTCTCTTCCTTTTGTTGCGGGTTATGATAAAAGACCACAGATCGATACTGAGTGCCTACATCCGCCCCTTGACGGTTAAGGGTTGTGGGATCGTGCACGGAAAAGAAGACCGTCAGCAACTCCTGAAACGAGATTACCCCGGGATCGAAAGTAATGCGAATCACCTCGGCATGTCCGGTAAGGCCTGTACAAACCTCCTTATAGGAGGGGTTAACAACCTCTCCACCGCTAAAGCCCGAAACCACTTCGTGCACCCCTTTTAACTGTTCAAAAATGGTTTCCACACACCAATAACAGCCCCCACCAAAGGTAGCCTGGCTCTCGTTGGATTTAACTTCTGATTTTGTCATATTCATCGTTAAAAATGTCAAAAATACAAATAGCCACGTTCGTTTCATCTTTTTATAATTATTATTTTTCAACTGCAACCCCCAACTCCGTAAGATAAACCGGCTTGCAAGGTTTATCTTTTGATACAGACCATCAGGGGTCTAAATAAATATTTATCTCTTTTCATGCTCGAGCCGCAAGGGCTTTTACTTTCTTCCTTCAGCCGAAGAAAGTAAACAAAGAGGGCCGTCGCTGCAGATAAATTACTAACAATCAATATGATTTCCTCAAATCCAGGAACTCTCCCGATTGTGGTTTTTGGGGCTTTTGGG
>JBFHFS010000085.1:0-16797 GCA_041583495.1 Marinilabiliaceae bacterium
TAATGAAGATTCACAAAAAAAGGTTGCCCCGACACTTCGGGGTTATTTCGCTTCATAAAATCAATGGCTTCATCGGTCAGTCGGTCGGTTAACCATTCATCTCCTTCTTTGTCTTCTATAAAGGGATTTTTAAAGGGAGCTCTGTACCCTCCGCTTTCCGATTTATACCCTTGTGAGTACCCACGGGCAGGATCTCCCCACCAGGTTCCTCCCACATTTTCGTGAAATCCACGGCCCTGGGGATAATATTGCCGGTAGTCTTCTTTATGTTTGGCCACCCAGCTGGTATCGCCATTATCAGGTTGTTTTAGAGGCAGTATAAAAGGATAATCCTTTTCCTCTTCCGGGTATGGACCCACGATGTGCCATTTCCCCAAATGAATCAATTTATATCCGGCCTTGTTTAACGGTTCGCCATAAACCGGGTGCTCGTGGCCAACCGTCCAGCGCGAGAAAATATTATGCTGGTTATCGCCACGCTCCAATACCGGAACCGTATACACTCCCGTTCTGAACGATTGACGACCCGTTAGGAGTGCTGTTCGTGAAGGAGAACAAGTTGGATACATATAGGCATCGGAGAAAACAAGGCTTTCCTTGGCTAATTGATCCAGGTTGGGGGTTTCGAACCATTGGCTGCCCATAAAGCCCACATCCTGCCATCCCAGATCATCGGCCATAATGAAAATGATGTTTGGCTTTTCTTTTTTGACACAGGATGACAAGGCCCAAAAACCGACAAATATAAAAGTTAGTAATTTGATTTTCATTGGTTTAAATGATCGCAGACTTTTAAGCACTGGTTAATTCATCATTTCTTCAGGCCAAGGAGGCATATTGATGACTTCTTTCGGATCCGGAATTCTGTTTGATGAGGTTTCTGCATCCCCATACCAATAGATTCCTACGCCGTAGGCCATATCGCAATCGGTCCAGCTCCACACTTCCATATCCAATTGAAGGGAAGTGGCAAAGGGCATCACATCCAGCGAACGGGTGCGTGTTTCCGTGCTGTATCCTTTGGTGTTACGTTCAAACTCTGTGGTCTTTCGGTTTAATTTATTGTACACATAACAGCGTGGCTGTGCATGAAAGGGATGTTCGTAGAAATCAGTACTCATGCCGCCCCATGAATAGCCATAATAATCTTCCGTTCCGGTGCCAAAGAGGGAAGGAAAATCTTCGCCATCGACCCATATTTTTTCATCTCCTTCGCCCCACCATTTCTCCACGGGATTCATGATGGTGAGTGCATCGCCAACATATACCCCCCGGCCTTTAAGTGTAATATAATTCCAGTCGGAGAAGGGGCGGGTAGGCACGGGATATTGTCCCCGCCAGGCCGCATTAAAATAAAGGCTGTTTTCATCCCAGTTCCAATCCCCAACCACTGTTTCCAATTGAACCGTAACAGGGTTTTGCCCCAGGTTCAGGATCGATACTTTTGCCGACTCCCGATAAGGCATCACCCACCGACAGGACAGGGTGCCATCCTCGGCAACGGTGCGATACCATCCCTGGAAGGGGTTAAGCCCAATTCCGGAACCAAAAAAATCACCCACCGGGCACCAAACCGTTTGTTGTCCGTCGAATTCCATTTTAAGGATAACCGTGCGCATTACCGTGGAATCGGCATAACTGCCAAGTTTAAGCGAAAGGTTACGTATTGCTGAAGTGCCCTTGGGTAAATCAACCGTTTTCTCCTCATTTTGGGCCAGGGTTTCCTTCAATTTTATGGGTTCACCCTCCCCGGTAATTTTCGGATCTAACAAAGTTTCACAAACCCGGCTGATTTGACCTTCCGCCTGAGTAAAGTCTTCCATCGAGAAAGTTTTTACGGCGGTCCCTTCGGGATACTCCCTATAGGTAAATTGGTAGAAAAAGGGGCGTTCCGTTACGGTAACCTTACAACTTTTTGCGTAAGGAATGGGAAAAAAGGATACCGCCGAGCGTAATGATTTATGCGCCAATGGAAAGGGAAACAGTCCGGTTCCGTTTAAAAGACCCAACATATTTCCAACAAGAACAGGCTCGGTGGCTCCATCAAGGTAAAATTTTATGATGCTATTGGTCGTTGGTTTCTTTGAATTTCGAAAAGGCATCCAGGTGCGGACAACGGCCCCGGGACCCTGGTGGTCCATGAGTACCCATTCTCTCTGTCCATTATTCTCTTCAATCCTGATAAAATTACTATCGTTCTCATTCGAATTAAAATCCTTATTGACAAACCATCCTACAGAATCTTCAGGACTTACGGAAGCCCGGTTATAACTGCTTGCCTGTTTTAATCGGAAATCAGTAACCGGGTATTTGGCCACGGCATCGCGGTTGACCATCTCATTTAAAAGAGATTCGAGACTAATCTTCTTGTCTTGCTGAGAACATGACGTTAAGCTAATAACAGCAATGGTTATCAGATTTAAAATCAAGAACGTTTTTTTGATTAGATTTTTCATCCTATTTGTTTAAGTTTCTTATTAACTATTGTCCGGTAAAATTTCTTTTCAAAAAAAGCTTCATATTTTGTCTCAAGCCGACGGGCTTTTCATTTTTGCCTACAGCAGCAAAAACGAAACAAAAAATGCCGCCACTGACATGAAAAAGCTAAAAATCAGCACTCTTCGCTAAAAGAAAAGAACTCTCCCGAGCTGAGTTTTTGTGGTTTTTGGTAGAACCCAAAAACCTACAAAACTAAAATCGGGATCAAACAGCTTTTCTTTTTTTACGCTTCGTTTTCTGATTTTATTAACGCTTTTGCATGAAGGTGGATTCCTAGGCCATTATATACACCCACCACATATGACAATATAATGATTCAACTTAAGGGAAAATCCAAAATTTTACCAGGACGCAAAATTTCTTATTAACCGAATGGCTTTTTCGGCAAAACGCTTTCCCATGACAACATAGCCTTCTGACGACATGTGCAAATCATTATTTATCTCTATCCCGTTACTGTTCACCCCATCATTTAAATCATCGGTATTAATCCAATCAAAGCGATCATTAGATCCGGCCACTTTAACCTGAATATCTCTGATCATAGTCCAATGAGGGTATTTTTCATTCACCAAATCATAATCGCTTAACCGGCCAATTACGAAGTTTACATCCTTACGATCCAAATCAGTACTCAACTGGTTGTAAAGACCTAATAAGCTCTCCTGGTAAACTTCTCCATGTTTCTCTTTCGCATCACGTTCACCTTGCATCCAAATAAACGTTACGGTTGCTATTTTTTCATTTTCCATGGCCTGAAACACTTTAACCATCAAAGAATCATACAAATCGGCTTGCGCTTTGGGTTCTTCTCCTACGGATGGTTTCCAATCGCGATACCAGCGTCTTATGGGTTGACCGCCCATGGCATCTTTAACCACAATAATGTTCTCTGCGCCAAATTCAGCTTCCATTGCCGGGGTAAACGACTCCTCAGGATTTAACCGAGCCATGTTAGATTGTCCTGAAAGAATAAACAAATGTTTTCCTTGCGGCTTTGGGGCACTGCAGGCAAATACAGAGGCTAGTAAAACACTTAAAATAAATAGGTTAAACTTCATAATCTTTAATTATTTAAAATTTTATATGTTCTTCTATTTTAATTTATACCTTCCAGTGGAAGATAAGTTGCCAGAATCTCTTCCATTTCCTTAACGATTTCAGGATATTGGTTATAAAGGTTGGTCGTTTGCGCCATATCCGTTTCCAGGTTATAGAGTTGTGCCGGAGGAGCGTCTTTCTTTATTTTTCCATTTTCAATATCACTGTTTGCTCTTCCGGTAAAGGTAACTGCCGCGGGACCTCCAAAAGCATGGGCACCCGGTTTTTTAGAGGCGAATCCCCCGCCCCCCTGTGCCCCAATGTACATCCATTGGTCTTTACGAATGGCGAGGTGTGCCCTGTTAATGGCAGCAAGAAGCACTTCGTTTCTTAATTGCTTATTGGTACCCCCGGTAATGGCCTCAAGCATGTTTTTACTATCCTGTCCCTGGCCTTCGTCAAGCGATTGATTGGAAAGGGCAGCGAAGGTAGCGAGCATATCAACATTACAAATCAGCTGATCAGAAACCGATCCAGCCTTTGTTTGCCCGGGCCAGCGTACGATAAATGGAATCCGGTGTCCGCCCTCCCAGGCATCAAATTTGAACCCTAACAAATCCCCATTTAACCGGTGTCCTTGTCCCCAGGCTTTTTGACCCGTAGCATTAAACATTCCGCCATTGTCGCTGGTGAAAATTACCAAGGTATTTTCTGCGACCCCCATATCTTCCAGTGTCTGCATAACTTCTCCGACGATCCAATCGAGTTCGTGCACAAAATCACCATACAATCCACATTTACTGGTTCCCACAAACTGCGGTGCGGGGGTAAAGGGATGGTGGATATTGGTGGGTGCATAATACAGGAAGAAAGGCTCGTCTGTTTGTGCTTTCATCCAGGCCAGAGCTTTCTCTTTTAAATGCGTGCCCACTTCTTCATCCACATATAATTCGTGGGCTTTATCCGCCCCACCAATGGCATCGAGATTCATCTTTTCGAAAACCTCCTTTGTTTTTGCTTTTTTTCCATAAACAAACGGATCGTCTTCTGCAAAGCCAACCACATGATGGTTTTCTACATAAACAAAGGGAGGATGGCTGTTCACCACCGGCACCCCATAATAATAGTCGAAGCCCAATTCGTTAGGCCCCGGAGTCAATGGCTTATTCCAGTCAACGGGTTCTGTATTACCAAAACCAAGGTGCCATTTACCGATACAGGCGGTTGCATACCCGGCCTTTTTAAGTACCGAAGCGATGGTTTCTTTTTGTGTATCGATTACCAGTTTATGTTCCAGGAATATAGGACTATACAGGTTTCCCTGGCGTACAGGATATTCCCCGGTAATCAGGGCATACCTCGAAGGGCTGCAAACAGCAGATGCAGAATGGGCATCGGTAAACATCCGACCGTCCTTTGCGAGTTGGTCGATATTTGGGGTTTGCAAGTGGGTGGCACCATAACAACCAAGGTCACCATATCCCAGGTCGTCGGCATTTATTAAAACAATATTTGGAAGGGGCTGCTTTTTATCGGTGGTCGAACAACTTTGACCCAAGGTTATGATTAGGGCTATTCCAATATTTAGCCAGATGGTTTTAAAAAACTTCATTGATCATTCATTTTAAAAATTTCTGACTGATGCTAATGGGTATCTCTTGCCCGGTAATGCGGACTCCCCTTAAGCCATTCATAGTCTTTGTACTGGTATTCATCTTTATCGCCCTCTGCTTCAGCAAGGGGCACCCAAAGAGGTGATTGACTGGATTGGTTCAATTCGTTCCATCGGGCTAACATTTCCTTTACCCTTCCTGGCTGATTCCGGGATAAATCGGTAGTTTCAGCCAGGTCCTCTTTCAGGTTAAACAGTTGTACCTTTTCATTTTGAACAATCAACTTATAGTCGCCCACCCGCAGTACGCCACTGTTTTCATTGTAATTTCTGCCAATACGCCAGAATAGCTCTTCGTGTGGAACCTCTTTCGACTGACCGGTAATATAAGAGGAAATATCTACCCCGTCCAAATTTATATTTGATAAATCGCCTCCTGCAAGAGCCACCGACGTTGCACCAATATCGAGGGTCGTTACCGGAGCCTCCAAAACAGTACCTGGTTTCACATGTCCCGGCCAGCTCACCACAAAAGGCACCCTAAGTCCGCCCTCATAGCTGTCCCATTTGGCACCGCGCAGCGGACGGTTATCACTGGTGCGTTTCATGCCCCCATTATCGCTTAAAAACCAAACAATGGTATTTTCAGAGAGTTCCAGGTGTTCAAGTGTTTCCATCAGCTTCCCGACTCCTTTATCAAATTCATAAGTCATTGCTGCGTAAATAGAACGAATTTCGGGTTTCACTCCTGGAATTTTGGTCCTTTCTTCCGATGGAAACATGGCAATGGTTTCTTCAGGTGCTTCCATATATTCATGCGGCGCATTGTACGACATAAAAAGGAAAAAGGGTTTATCCTTATTCTTTTGAATAAATGAAACACCCAGGTCGGTTAATTCGTGCGTCAAATACTGGTTCCATTCAATTGGTTCATAGTTATGTATCATGGGCATAGTATGATGCATATCGCGCATTCCCCAGGGTTTAGGCATTTCGGTATACTTTCCCTTATACGATGGGTGTTCCATGGGATAATAGAGATGTCCCCCACTTAGGAAACCGTACCAATCATCATACCCCATCTGGTTGGGATGCTGGTGAGGGGCGGTACCCATGTGCCATTTGCCAACCCCACCGGTGACATAACCCTGCTCCTGCATATATTTGGCAACGGTTTTTACCGTTGAAGGAAGTCCCTGTTTGGGATCAAGTGGCGCTCCGGGATTTCCATACCAGCCAAAAGAAGATTGCATGCGCCCGGTAATAAATCCTGCGCGCGAGGGGCCACACATGGGGCCGGTAACATATCCGGATGAAAATATGGCCCCGTTTTCAGCCAGCTTATCGATATGTGGCGTGGGAATATCTTTACAACCATTGTAGCCCACATCGGCGTAGCCTAAATCGTCGGCCATTATAACCACCACATTGGGAAGGGCCTGGACCTGACGTTTGGTTTGTTTCACACAACCAATTCCGGACAAAGTCAAGGAAATAGCACCCAACACTAAGCTTTTTGAATAATTAAATTTCATGGGCACACAGTTCTATATGTCAGCAACAAAAGGGTACTATTTTTTGATTTTTTCACCTCTCTTCAGATTGAACATTCCCGTCCAGATCCACTTTTTTTGTTCCCTTAAAGGCCTTCTCAGCATCGGTTTGAATGGCATTAGGATGATGTTGCTCCTGGGTGGTAACGATCTCAAAAGACCATGCATACTTACTGATTCCGAGGTCTGAGGGGGGGATAATCTTTAAGCCATCAACTGTCATCTCCCAGTCTGTTTTTGCATTAGATCCAAGCAAACTTACCGATTCAACCTGCTCTATATTCCATCCGGCGGTGGCTTCAATAACGAAAGGGGCAACAGGGTCGGCACATTTAATAGCGTACAATTTTTTTCCATTAGTGGTAAACGAGAGCATTTCATTTGGCTGTTGATTTACTTTCCAGTAGCGTGAACCATAAATAGCTGGCCCATTTATTTTTAGCCAGTCACCCATGGCCTTCAGTCGCTCCACCTGTTCAGGTACCAAAGTCCCATCGGCCTTTGGTCCAATGTTTATCAGGAAATTGCCATTGCGGCTAATCACTTCTACCATTTCATGGATAACACCTTCCACACTTTTGTAGGTATCGCCTTCCAGATAGCCAAATGAAGTTCCAAAGGTGGTACAGCTCTGCCATTTGGGGCCGATTACTTCCAGCTTGAGATTATCCTTCTCCAGACAGCCAACCCCATCGGGCCAGTTGCGGTTGGCGCCTTTATTATTCACATACACCGCCTGGCCATTAGCTGCCCCGTTGTTCATAAAATCAGTAATCATGCCGCGTACCTGATCATCGAAATATTTGATGACCGGCTTGGCCTTTCCTTTTCTTACATTGTTGCCATCGCGGGTATAAATGGGGAAGTCGTCCATCCACAGCATGTCGGGATGGTATTTTTCCTGGATTTCTTTCCAGCGGGCTACGTATTCATCCACGGCTTCTTTGCTAAAACCAAAGGGACCATAGAGCAATTCGGCTTCCGGGACACGCTTGATTTCTTCAAGAATATCGGGGCGCGGTTGTGCGTTAACAACATACTTTTGTGTGGTAAAAAAACTTGTATGCCTCTCACGGTGATACGAGGGAGCATATTTTAACCCCTGAGCACGCACAGCTTTCCCGAGGTCGCCCACCAGATCGCGTTTGGGGCCCATGTCAACGGCATTCCAGGGGGTAAGGTCCGAGTCCCAGTTGGCCCATCCATCGTGGTGTTCAGCAGTAAGAACCACATATTTAGCACCCACTTGGGCAAACAACGTTGCCCATTCATCCGGGTTCCAGTTTTCAGCCGTAAACTCTGGTATTATGTCCTTGTACCCAAATTCAGGAGGTTTAGCCCCCCACCGTTCTTGCATATAGGGGTAATAATGGGTTGAATCTTCATAAAAAAGTTTGGGTACATGCTCGGCATAGCCACGTCCTCCCTTACGGTAGCCTATGGCGCTGTAGGGCCCCCAATGAATAAAAATACCTATTTTGCCATCCTCGAACCAGGCAGGGACCGGCATCTTTTGCAGGGACTCCCAACTGCCGTCGTAAGGAGGATTTTGCTCATCTACTTTTTTGTTTCCTGAATGACACGCCGCCACTGTTAAAAACAATAACGCTGTTAAACTTTTCCCTAAACTTATCCACCTCCTGTTTATGGTCATTTTCGCTTATATTAATTCCTCTGTATATAATTCTCTTTCAATTGCCATCAACCTGTCTCGTCAAAGCGGAATAACCTGCCCGGTTATTTATACTGGGGCTTGTTTCCTATTTCTAAAATCCTAAAAACCAATTCCCACTTCTGCCGATCACCCTGGCAAGATAGCAAAGATACCCACCTTTCGGTTCTGTTTAATTTCTAACAATTACCTCTTGCGTTTTTTTCACAAAGGAATTGTTCAAAGGCATCTATCTCCTGGAATTTCTTTCCTCTTTAGGAATATAGGTTTCTAAAATAGCTTCCATCTCCTTTACCACTTCAGGATACTGATTGTAAAGATTGGTCGTTTGTTCTACATCTTCCTCCAGGTTATAGAGTTGGGCAGGTGGTGCGTCTTTCTTTATTTTTCCATTCTCAAGATCACTGTTTTCTCTTCCGGAGAACTCAATAGCACCGGGGCCACCCAAAGCCCACGCTTTGGGGGAATACCCGAACCCCCCGCTGCCCTGTGCCCCAATATACATCCATTTGCCTTTTCGTACAGCCAGGTTTTTACCTTGGGTAGGGGCTAAAATCAAATGATCTCTATTCAATTCTTTTGAATCACCTAAAAGAGCAGGAAGGATGCTGATGCCATCGCGGGAGCTTTTAGCGTCTATCTGCTGATCGGTTAGGGCAGCAAAAGTTGGAAGCATATCCACATTGCAAATTAACTGATCGGAGGTGCTGTTGGCCTCTATTTTTCCTGGCCACCGGGCGATAAAAGGAATGCGGTGTCCGCCTTCCCAGGCACCAAATTTAAAGCCCAGCAATTGGCCATTCATTTCGTGACCTGCCTCCCAGGTCAGCTTGGTGGCTGTATTTAACATTCCCCCATTATCGCTGGTAACGATAAGCAGGGTATTGTCGCTCAAATTGTTTTCTTCCAGACATTTCATTACTTCCCCGACCATCCAGTCGAGTTCATGAATAAAATCGCCATACAAACCACACTGGCTGGTGCCCTTAAAGCGGGGATTTGGCGTATAGGGATGATGAACATTGGTGGTGGCAAAATAGAGGAAAAAGGGATTTTCCCTGTTCTCTTTAATCCACCCAACGGCCTTTTCGGTAAGCAAGGTGGCCGTGCGTTCATCGTCATAAATTTTATGAGCTTCGAGGGCTCCCGAAAACCTGTTGGGGGTTTTACGGCCTGCGGTGGCTTCCGGGAAAGTGGGGGTTGGAGAAAAAGGTTTTTCACCAAAAACCAGTGGGTCTGTGGGATCCCAGCCAACAATACGGTCATTCTCGACATACACATAGGGAAACCCGCTGTTCACCTTAGGCACTCCGAAGAAATAATCGAATCCGAGGTCCAAGGGGCCGGGGCGTAAGGGTTTGTTCCAGTCGGTTTCACCGGTTCCAAAGCCCAGGTGCCATTTACCAATCACCGCCGTGGAATAGCCTTTATTTTTGAATAACCGGGAAAGGGTTATTTTCGTCGTATCAATCAGCAGGGGTTGGGTATGGCTGCACGGGCCCCAAACCCCTTGTCCATTGTTGCCCCGTAAGGGATATTCACCCGTAAGGAGGGCATAACGCGAAGGGGTACAGACCGCTGATGCCGAATGCGCATCGGTAAACCGTTTTCCTTCTTGTGCCAGACGGTCGATGTTGGGGGTTTGCACTTTGGTTGCTCCATAGCACCCTACATCACCATAACCTAAATCATCCACAAAGATAAAGACTACGTTGGGACTTTCGGGTTCTGTGTCTTTTGAGGAATCACATCCACAAAAAATCAGAGTTGCCAGGGTGACAAACAAACTAAATTTCCAGTTCATATTCATTGGATTATTATGTCATTCAATTTTCTTTGGTTGTGGCGTGTCCACTTAGTCGAACATCAGGTCTTTGCCATCCTCTGTTATTAGTCCCTGTTGCTTCCGGGCCTTTTTCGCGGTTTCAATCGGATCAAGGATCTCTTTAAGTTGGGCCTCAAAGGTCGTTAGGGTTTCTGCATAAGAGGGGTCAAGTGCGAGGTCCTTGAGTTCTTTTGGGTCGGCCTCCATATCGAACAAGCTGGGTCTTTCGCGTTCGTAGAAAATATATTTGTATTTTTTATTTACCAGCATATACCAGGCTCCCCGAAACCCGGTACCGTGCCACTCTGAGAATACCGTACGATCGACGGCCTTCTCTTTTCCCTGCAACACAGGCAGCAGGTTTTTACCCGGCCTTTCCGGGTTGTGGTAATCTATTCCTGCCATATCCATGATTGTGGGATACATATCAACCAGGGCAACCGGCATATCCACTTTTTGTCCTGGTTGTACACCCGGGCCGGTAATGACCAGTGGAACACTCACGGAGCCTTCCATCGGGGTATGTTTGTTTCCGATCATACCATGTTCCCCCAGATTGTCGCCATGGTCGGAGGTAATGATGATGTAAGTATTTTCATACATTCCATTTTTTTTCAATTCGGCAATGAGCTCACCTATCATGTCGTCAACGCAGGTAATCATCCCATAATAGGCCCTGAGTGCTTTCTGCAAGGTCTCCTGGTCGGGAGGCACATCGAGCCCATCCCACTTTTGAAAAAACTGCAAGGCAGGATGAATGTCTTTATTCGGAAACTGTGCATCATAGGGCATGGGAATGTCGATATCGGCATACATGTCGAAGTATTTTTGAGGAAGGGTAAAAGGCCAGTGCGGCATAAGATAGCCCACATGAAGCATCCACGGTTTTCCATCTTCTTTTCGTTCTTGCAGGAACCTCAGGGCCCGGTCGGTTGTTGGGCGGTCCAGACCATATTGTCCATTATTCCCGACCTCATACTTTTGGGTATTGTAATCTTCAAGCTTAAACGTCTTAACCTTCAGATGGCCTTTGGCATTGCGAGGTCGGTCGGGCAGAAAGCGCACATCGGCACCCTCCACCACTCTAACAGGCCGTTTGGCTGAATGCCACTCTTCGGAAAAGCCGAGTTTGCCGTAGAGGCCCGGTGAATCCATCTTACCAAAATGGGCGGTGTAATATCCACTGTTTGTAACTCTGCTGGCCCAGGTAACTTCATCCTCAGGCCATGCCTTAGCATTGTACCAGTTTTTTATCTGATAAATATGTTTCCCAAACATATAGGCCGCACGACTCGGCCCACACACCGGACAGGAGACATAGGTGCGGGTGAAATGCATTCCGTCACCCGCCAGGGCGTCGAGGTTTGGGGTTTTCACAACCGTATTTCCCCGATATCCGGAAATCGCCGGATGCTGCTGATCGGTACAAATGAACAGTATGTTGGGTTTATCCAGCTCTTTTGATTTTGATGGATCACAGCTACATAAAAACAGATAAAAGACACTTGCAATAAGTAAGTATATTGGCTTGTACTTAAAATTCATAGGATCTGCATTTGATTCTTTTTTTTCTTGAAGATTGAATATTCTACATTGAATATTGGTTGTTATTGCTGATGCGTTTGATTTCAACATTAATCTTGCCACGGAGTGGCACAATTTGAATAACCGTGGGTGCAAACCCACGGCAGACTACAACCTGAAGGGTACAGCCCTGAAGGGGTTGAATATTAAACTTGTATGTGGAGTTAAGTATTCAACCCCCCTGGGGTTGCCAGAGAGTTCTCATGTCTTTACCCTGGGTTGCACCCAGGGTTATTCAAAGTAAAACCCCTTCGGGGTAAATATATCAATTCAAATCAAAAATCCAACAACCACTTATATGTTACTTATTACCAATAAGATGAAAACATATTTTTCAAGTTAATGCATCATCAGTAATTGGTTATTGATTTTCAATCCTCAACACGGAATTTTCAATGTTCATTTTTTGGTTTTGTTATTTGGAGCCTGGAATGAGCTCATTGGGCGTAAAATAAGGTTCCTCTCCAAGAGGACGCGCATTTTCTCCCCGCTGTTCAACATCTCCGATATCCTTCTTTGCCCAATCCAGAAGCTCACTTAATTCGGCAACAACTTCAGGGTTTTGTGCTGCTACATCAGTCGTTTCGGCCATGTCGTTTTCCAAATCATACAGTACATAATTTGTAAAAAGGACCCTGTCTTCGGGTGCAATGTGCCGGGGCCATTGAGTATACCCAATAGCCTTTAATTCGGGATGATGGGGCAGATGCAGTTTCCATTTCCCTTTGCGCACTGCCCGCAACTCCTGATGCAGGTAATAAAAATACGGGCGATCCAAACGCTCTGCCTTCCCTGAAAGGATGTCTGAAATATCCAGACCATCAATTACCCGGTCGGCAGGGAGCTGAGCGCCGGCCATCTGAGCGAGGGTTGGAAGCAAATCGATGGTAGCCATTACCTGGTCCGACCTTGTTCCGGAGGGTACTTTCCCCGGTGCCCTGATGATGCAAGGCACCCGCAATCCACCTTCCCAGGCAGAAGTTTTAGCCCCGCGCAAAGGGTCGGCATGGCCTCCATGCTCCTTTTTAATCCACCAGGGACCATTATCACTGGTAAAGATCACATAGGTATTATCATCCAGCCCTTTTTCTTTTAGCGTGGTCATGATACGCCCCACGTTGTAGTCGATTTCCTCGATCACATCGCCATAAAAGCCTCCCTCCGATTTTCCTTTAAATTCATCAGAAACAGCCAATTTGGTATGCGGCATGGTATGAGCCAGGTAGAGGAAAAAAGGATGATCCTGATTCTTTTTAATGAATCCAATGGCTTCGTCGGTATATCTGCGTGTGAGGGTTGACATATCAGCATTCAACTCAACCACTTCTTGATTCCGGATAAGGTGCACTCTGCTGTCATTGCTGGTGGGGGTAAAGAAGGAGTAATCAAAACCCTGGTTGTAAGGCAATAAGACAGGATTGAATTGTTCGGGGTTATGCCCGGCGAGATCCCATTTGCCAATCATGCAGGTGGCATATCCGGCTGGTTTTAATACTTCAGCGATCGTTACTTCACTTAGCGACAGTTTGGGGTGAGGTGCTTCGCCATTATCGTTTCGGGCATTGCGCATGGGATAACAACCCGTCATTAGAGCCGCCCTTGAAGGACCACAAACAGTCTGCGCATAAAAGCTGGTCAGCATCATACCCTCATCGGCCATTTTATCCACGTTCGGGGTTTTTATATCCGGCGAACCAAAACAACCCAGATCCTGATAGCCCTGATCATCGGTAAAAATGATGATAAAGTTGGGCTTTGCAGGTTTTTCCACCGAACAACCAACACTCAATAGTGTCAGCAAAACAACTCCGACAACTACCTTATGCCCATTCCGTAAACAGCGATATAATCCTTTCATGCAAGTATAAAATAATGTGTTATTAATTAGGGTAAGTGTGTTAAGAAAATGCGTTTTAGGCCTCATACTCCTTCTTTGATTTCTTCAAGTGAAACACCAAATACGCGAAGAGCAATGGGATTCAATTCGTCTGCCGTTCCGTGGAGGTGTATTGTTTTTTGAAGGTGTTGCATCGATTCTCCCGGTGCTAATGCAGCAGCAGGCGAGGAGGATTCAATCTCATAGAAAGGTCCCATGGGCGGTTCGCCGGGAGCAGGAGAACCATCGTTGTAGGCGTTAATAACATCACCACTGAAAGGTTCTTCCTGAAATTCCCACATGGAGTTTACAAAACCGTTGGGCGCCTCCTGTACATTGTAAGTCACAATAGTGAGCACTTCCCCCGCGGCATCGTAGCTGCCGGCTATCCCCAGGGAGCGTTTGTCATTGACCCCTATCTTGCTGCGATAGGTTCCATCGCCTTTTAGAAAAAGGACCTTCTCTTCAACCTTTAAATATTCAGCTGGCACTTTCCCAAAATAGGTATCGTTGACCTTAGGACCTAATTCCTCCTCCGATCCCGGTTTAAAAGGTATCACGATGGTAGTGGCAGGCGAAGGATTGTACATTCCCAACAGCCAGATGGAGGGTAATCCACCTTCCGGGGTCCAGGCCTGATGGCCCAAATTGGTTAAACGGTTGTCGGTTTGGTAGGCCACCATGCGAATGCCTTCAGCTAATTTTTCACCAATAACAGATTCAATGGTTTCTTTATCCAAAAGCCTGATGGTTCGCTCAATCCCCATTTCAAACAGGGTTCCCTGATAATTTTCCAGGCTCGCTGTATGGCTAAAGGTAGCCGATGTATCGGTTTTCCGAACCAATTTGAATCCTTCGGTATCTATCACCGCAGGTGTTTTCCAATCTTCAAACTCGAATTTATCTCCCGGCTTAAAGAAAAATGCATATTGACCGCCTTCGGGTCCCAGCCAGAAACGCTCCTCACCACCAAAAATGTAGATATGCTCCTGTAGGGTCCCTTCTTTTTCCTCATCGGGAAGAAATCCTTTTTCGATGACCGGACGGTTGATCCAGCCAAAACTTGGCCCTGTTTCTTTATGGTAGGTGCTGGTCATAACACGTCCCTGATAGGCCGGAACCACAATGATGGCCGCATCGCCGTTGGTCAGCGTCAAGGCATCGGTATGTTTGTTTAAGAATACCTGATCTGAAGCAAAGGCTCCCGTGGTTTTTTCTTTTGACTTTTTTCCCGGGGTACACCCCAACAACAGGGAGATACACCCCATTAAAACAATTAGTCTCATAATTTTATAGTTTAATATTCAAGCTCACTTATCAATGATTTTGTGAAACTTTAAATTCCGTTCCTATGCCTTGTTCGAAAATTTTACCCTTTTTAAATCCTGTTTCTGCAAATCCATTCAATGAGAATGATTTTAAAGTAAGTTCTCCGTTAAGAACCATAAGGGTTATCAACCTTTCCTTTCCCTCTTTCTTAATTTCAACGGTTCCATATTGATAGCCGTTCGACCAAAAATATATCTATAATTTAATCGTCAACCTTTCATTGGCATGGATTCTCGCCCCCTTCAACTTCTTTTCGCCCAACCCTTTCAACGAAAAGCTATCCAGTTCCAGTTGACCATGAAGCACTTTTAGAATAGCTGTTTTATTGTCCACCTCGCAAGTTCCCCAACTGTAGCCATTGCTCCAGAAATAGGTGCCGGGCACCGAGGTAAACGACATGGATTTGTCGACAGCCGAATAATGGAATCCGGAGGAAGCCAGAACCCCACCCCAGGCCATCATAGCGCGGGCATAGTGGTTCCCGTACTCTGCTTCATTAAAGGGATTTCGTTTTTTTCCATCGTATCGATTACGGATATCCTGAATGGTCTTTAAGCCTTCGTCTGTCTGACCTTCATACAACATACCCACGGCTGCTGTATGTTCGAATCCGGTCATTACTTCGGTAAAATAGGGAAATGGCTGTTTGGGTCTTTCGTCGGGATAGGCCGCCATCAAAAGGGCCGATTCATCGCCATAAGCATACGAGCGCATAAAGTTGGGATGCTTCAATAAGCTTTCGCGGTAGTTGTATTTTAAGATGGACTCATTGGTTTTAACAATATGTTCTTTGTCGGCCAAATAACCTAAATCCAGAATATGCGCCATCACTTGTCCCACCAACTGATCGACCAGGACACCATCGCCTAACTGATACTGGGGGTCGGTGGGGACCAGACGTCTTTTTACACGGATAAGACCTTTTGCAATACTATCAAGATGCATTGGAGGGACTATTTTCTGCACATAGTATTCACCATTAAAGAGATTCTCATCCATCCAGGCAGAACCTTTTTGGTACAAGGTTTTACAGGTCTTAGCAAATTTTTTCTCATCAAGGTAGCTCGCCATCTCTTCTGTAGCACGTAAAGCCCCAAGGTACCAGAAACCCATTTGTGGGTTAGGTCCATAGTATTCCACATCCATTGTGTTGTGCTGACTACCTTCCATCACCCCATCCTTATCGGGATCCCATCCATTGGGAATCCAGCAGAACTCCAGGGCTTTTTTCACCATTGGCCAGTTCTTTTTCAGGAATTCATCATCACCGGAAAGTTGCCATTCGCGGTAGTATTTCATGATACAGCCCATCTGCCCATCAGCCGCGGCCAAACCAAAATTCTGGGCGTTGGTAGCTAAAGGCAAGTGAATACGATAATTCATCATTCCCTGATCAGTAGTCGCATAACCAAATTCTACCTGACGCATATTCTTCGCCAATTCCCCAAACAAAAAGGGGGTAGTTTGTTCGTAGTTCCAGACGTGGGTGCAAGTCCCTTCACCACTTCCATAATGGTCGCTAGTGCCTTCCCATCCTAAATAGTATCCCGATTTAGTTTTAAACACCAGCTGGGTGCGAAGATGGGCCAGGTTGAACAGGGCGGCCTCCTTAACAACCGACGGGATATCACTATCAATGAATGCCTTCACAAAAGATTGCGTTTTTTCTTCCAAGGCTGGGATTCTGTCGATACATTGCCGGGCCACCTCCCAGGAATCTTCATATTGGGTAGCATAGTAGTTGCCTACATTGTACTTGTCATCTCCCCAGGCAGGCCGATTGGGAAAGTTCCAGGTAATAAAAAA
>JBFHFS010000086.1:0-16259 GCA_041583495.1 Marinilabiliaceae bacterium
AGGAGAAATCTTAAACCTGGTGAAGAAAAACAAATGGCCGATCCATTGCGACATTGAGTTGGAATACCGCATTCCTGAGGGGTCCGATGCCGTGAAAGAGGTCTCAAAATGCGCAGAGTATTGCCGAAAAGCACTCTTATAGGATACGAGAGTTCTATTCCATCAGCGAATCAAGGATCCGATTTTTCCAAAATTGCGCTGATGGCGGATTTGCCCGGCAAACCATTTCCTGGTCATCCCGGCCATTCATAAATCTCAGTGAATTAAACCGCTGGTTTAGGTTTTATATAGGAAACGCAACATTACCTTCATTGAAAGTGGTCCATTAATGCTCACACCAGATGGGCCACTTTCATAAAAAAGAGTACGGCATTTGGACTACTATCTAAAAAGGAGGCCCATGCTAAAGTGGATACAAAAAACGCTCTAAAACGATAAATAATGAAAAGATTCAGGTTCCTGAGGTTATTGGTTGCATTTGTCTTTATTGCGTTGCTGCTCTCGTGGACGAAGCTTGATGCCCAGATCACTGCAAAATCTAATGTTGAACGGCCCAATATTCTCTGGATCACCAGCGAAGACAATGGCTTATTTTTAGGTTGCTATGGGGACAAAAATGCCCGCACCCCCAATCTGGATTCTCTTGCAGAGCGCGGGATTAGGTATACCAACTGTTTTGCCAACGCTCCCGTTTGCGCGGTAGCCCGCAGCTCCATTATCATGGGTTTTCCGGCGCCAACCGCAGGGATGCACCACATGCGATGCAAGATAAAGTTACCCGATGCATTGGTCCCCTATCCGACCTCTCTGAAAAGAGCCGGTTATTATGTAACCAATAACCTGAAGACCGACTACAACACTCGTTCATTTGATAAAGACATCTGGGATGAATGCGGTAAAAATGCAAGCTATACTCACCGCAAACCCGGTCAACCGTTTTTTGCGATCATCAATATTGAGGAGTCACATGAAGGACGGATCTTTGACGACCATTATGGCAAGGCACCAGATAATTGGGATCCAACACCAAAAACGGCTGCCGACGGGATTGCCATCCCACCCTATCAAACCCCTACCCCTGAAAACATTCTGGACTGGCAGCGGATGTATGACAAGATTGCTGATATGGACAGTGTGGTGGGTAAGGCATTGAAGGAGTTGGAGCAACAGGGTGAAGCTGACAATACAATTGTCGTGTATTGTTCCGATCACGGCGGCATAACGCTTCGAAGCAAGCGGTATCTGTACCACAGTGGGGTTCATGTACCCATGATAGTGTCTTTTCCGTCTAAATGGCAGCATCTTGCGCCGCAAGAATCCGGATCCGTGAGTAACCGTTTGGTTCAGTTTATTGATTTTCCGCGCACCTTCCTCTCTATTGCAGATGCTGACATCCCTGAAGAAATGATGGGGCGCATCTTCCTGGGTGACCATACTGAAGCCCCACCGGAAACCATTTTTCTCTATTCCAACCGCTTCGATGAAGCCCCCGACACACGTCGTGGCATCACAGATGGCCGTTGGAAATACATCCGAAACTATGAGCCAGACCGGGCACGGTTTCAGATGCTCTCCTTCCCCATGCGCCAGGCGGGACAACGTGCTCAACACCGGGAATTTTTGGCTGGAAAAACAACCCCATTGCAATCTGCTCAATTCCTTCCACAGCCCTCCGAAGAACTGTATGACACAAAAAAAGACCCTCATGAGGTTCATAATTTAATTGATGACCCATCCACAGCAGCCAAATTGGCCGACCTACGAAAACAGTTGGACGCCCACATAATAAACACCCATGATCTGGGATTTCTTCCTGAACCACTGTCTGCCGAGGTTGACACAAAAACCAACCAAACCATTTATGAATATGGTCAGCCTGAAGACAACTATCCCTTAAGGGAAATACTCTCTTTGGCAACACTTTCCAGCAATCAGGATACCAGAAATATTCCCAAACTATGTCAGGCTCTGCGAAGTCCGAACCCAACAATCCGCTACTGGGCGATGGTAGGGCTCAGGGTTTTGAACCAGAAAGCAGAACCTGCTACACAGGAGGTGGAAAAGGCATTAAAGGATACGGATCCAGGTGTTCGCATCACCGCCACCATCACCTGGGGTAACCTTGGCCATAAGAGTCAGGCAGCCCAATTGTTGCTGAATGAGGCACGTGCGGCCAGGACCGATGCCCAGGCACTCTGGGCTCTCGACGGAATAAAATATCTCGAACAAGACGAGGTGATAAAGTCAATCCCGGCCGATGAGATTGTTAAAGGAAACTACTCACGTCGCACCTATGAGTTTTTGATGGCAGGGCGGGGGAATTTGAGCTTGCCTTAGTTCGCTTCTTTTTCACCCTGAAAACGCTGAAACAATAGTGCGAAAACCCCATTTCAATATCTCGTAAGCGACCAATTATTAAACCTGTTTCTTTTTATGACCCATTAATTCGGCAGACCATCTCATTTCGCCCGTAAAATGGGAAATTTGTGAAAAGATGAATTCCCTGGAAAACATACAATTGTAATTGCCGGGTTCATCAAAAGAAATTGGATAAAACCATTTTTTACGTGTTAAAATCTTAAAAAATAAAGGGAACCAAAATCAGACTTGAATGAAAAAAACACAAACAATATTCGCAATTATCTTTTTTGTCGCCATCAACTTTTTGTCTTGCAATACCGAAAAGAAGTCTTCTGCTGATCTGGTTATTTATGGGGGGACCTCAGCTGGCATTTCAGCAGCCATTCAAGCAGCCCGGGATGGCAAATCGGTAATAATAATTGAACCCACTACACGTTTGGGAGGACTAACTACCGGCGGGCTTGGTCAGACTGACATAGGAAATAAACAGGTAATTGGAGGGATTGCCCGTGAATTTTATCAAAATATAAAAAACTACTACGAAGATTCTGCCCATTGGACGTGGCAGATGAAATCGGAGTACAAAGATGGCGGACAAACCCGTACCAAACAAAACGAAGATGCTATGTGGACTTTCGAACCCTCAGCTGCTCTCAGTGTTTACCACAAAATGATTAAAGATCTTAACATTCAAATAGTCTATAATCTGCGCCTGGACCGGCTTAAAGGAGTATGCAAAACCGAAAGCACCATAGAATCCATTACCATGGAATCGGGGGAAAAGTATTACGGAAAAATGTTTATTGATGCCACCTATGAAGGTGACCTGTTGGCTGCAGCAGGAGTAAGCTATTCGATTGGCAGAGAGCCTAACACACAATATGGGGAGTCATTAAATGGAGTGCAAGCCAACGAAGAAAGTCTAACTCTATCAGGGGAGATATCATTAAATGCAAAACATCACAACTTCGTTAAAGGAGTAGATCCTTACATCGTCGCAGGAGATTCTACGTCAGGATTACTTCCCGGCATAAATCCCAACATAGAAAACGACGGTACCGGAGACGACCATGTTCAAGCCTATTGCTTTCGAATGTGCCTGACTGATCATCCTGAAAACAGAATAGCTTTTGAAAAACCAGAGGGTTATGATGAATTAAATTATGAATTGTTGTTTAGAAACTATGAAGCCGGGTATAATAGAATACCATGGATAAACAGCAAGATGCCCAACAGAAAGACTGACACCAATAACAGGGATGGCTTTTCCACCGATTTTATTGGATATAATTATGATTACCCTAACGCCACCTATGAAGAAAGAGAACGAATAATTCAAATGCACCGCACTTACCAACAAGGTCTGATGTGGACATTGGCGAATCATAAAAGGATTCCAGAAGAAATCAGAAAAGAGGTTTCCCAATGGGGTACCTGTAAAGATGAATTTGAAAGGAAGGATGGATGGCAGCAGCAACTGTACATTAGGGAGGCACGAAGAATGATGAGCGATGTGGTAATGAACCAAAAACACTGTGAAAGGATCGAGATAGTGCCAGATGGCATCGGAATGGCGGCCTATGGCATGGATTCCCATCATACTCAACGTTATGTAACCTCACAAGGATATGTATCAAATGAGGGAAACGTTGAAGCCCGTGTTAAAGCTCCCTTTCCGATAAGTTATCGCTCAATAACCCCTAAACAAAAAGAGTGTTCTAATTTACTTGTTCCTGTTTGCCTAAGTGCGACACATATAGCTTTTGGCTCGATTCGCATGGAACCTGTTTTTATGGTTCTTGGGCAAAGCTCAGCTGTAATAGCCTGTATGGCAATCGACAACAAAGAAGCCGTTCAGGCATTAGCCTATAGTGAAGTAAAGAAAGAACTGGTCAACCTGGGGCAGATCGTGGAATAGCACAACCCCCTAAAAACCAGGTTAAAACATTCGATCTGAGAAACACATGTTAAATAACTGTCCGTTTTAAGCCTTATTTAGTTAACATCCGGATAAGGACAACTTCCTTTAAGCCCCAGGCGTTGCCCGGGGTTTGAAGGAAATTAATTGCAAGAGCTCTGATAAGTATTGCAGCTTTAGACCTCACCCTAATAAACTTTCAACCCGATATTTATTTTGTTTTTATCCAAGTATTCGACCAAAACCTTTAACTCCTGGAAAAAACATCAACCAGTCACTTGTCTCTTTCCCATTCCTAACTTTCTTTGTATTTATAGCCTTGTAAAATCAAAATTCCTTACTTTTGTGATATTACTGTCAATGGAAATATAGCAGTCTCCTCCCGACCAAGTGAAATAACAATAAAAAGCATGAAACCTCCCGACACACAGAAGGCCATCACCCGATTATTGCTGCACCTTCATCCGCTGAAGATTGATGAGCAGGCCATAAAATGGACCCGCACCTTTGGCTTGGGAGGCATCGCAGCCTTGCTGTTTGTGATTCTTTTTGTCACCGGGATGATGCTGCGTTTTGTCTATGTACCCTCGGTGGAAGGGGCCTATGACTCCATTGTAGCGCTCAACCAAAATACCTTGTTTGGCAGATTACTGCGAAACCTGCATTATTGGAGTGCTACGCTCCTGGTGATTGTGACCTTTTTGCACCTTTTGCGTGTATTTTTCTCCCAATCGATCTATTATGAGCGGCGAAAGAACTGGATTTACGGATTACTGATTATGTTTTTGGTGGTGAGCGCCAACTTCACCGGTTATCTGCTGCCCTGGGATCAGCTCTCTTTTTGGGCTGTCACCATCATGACCAACATGCTGACCTATATCCCCCTGGTGGGCGACGGGCTGGCTAACCTCATTAGAGGAGGAAATGAAGTCAATGCCAACACACTGCTCAGGTTCTATCATTTCCACACGGGTCTTCTGCCATTTCTGATGATCGGCATGCTTTCGGTTCACTTTTGGCTGGTGCGTAAGGTTAAAGGGGTGACGGTAAAAAATCCGGATGAGAAAAAGATGGTCGCCACCAATCCGCAGCTGGTCTCCAAAGAGGTATTAGTTGCCCTGGCTCTGATGATCTTTCTGCTGCTCTTCTCCATGTTATTAAATGCCCCGCTGCAGGAGAAAGCGCAACCCTCGGTAAGCCCCAATCCGAGCAAGGCACCCTGGTACTTCATGGGTTTTCAGGAACTACTGTTGAACGTCCATCCCGCCTTCGCAGCCTTTATCATACCTGCCTTGACCTTTGGCTTATTCTTCTATCTGCCTTTTATGAAATTCGGTTCGGTAAACGTGGGCACCTGGTTCAACTCCCCCAAAGGAAAACAGGCTGTGGTTTCATCGGCTTTGTTTGGGGTTGTGTTTACGTTGACAATGATATTACTGAATGCATATGTTTTAAACTTTACCACCTGGCTCCCGGAATGGCCTCCATTCATAACCTCAGGAATCTTCCTGTTTCTGCTGTACGTAATACCTGCAGGGGTTTTCCTTTATTTCCTGAAGGCTAAAACGGGCATCTCCCGTCTGGAATTGTATATGTCGGTTGTGACCATTCTTCTCACGGCCTATCTGGTAATGATGGCCGTTGGCAGCCTGTTGCGAGGAGAGGGAATGCATCTGTTTAGTTAAAAAAACCTATTACAAACCATCGTTGAATTGACATAACCCCCTAATGAATCCATTTAAAGATAAATTATCACGCAGAAAGTTTTTTAGACGCCTTGTTTATGGATTACTCTCGCTACAGGTGGTTTATATTTTTGTAAACCTGCTAAAAACAGGCAAGATAAATGGCAAACAGGCCGATTTGTTTGAAGCCGGGGAGATCTCCTTTTTCGAAAACGGAAAAGTATACCCCTTCGGGTCGGGACACTTTTACCTGTCGCGCCTAGAAGATGGCGGATTTCTTGCCATTTCTACCAAATGCACCCACATGGGTTGCACTGTTAAGTATTACAATCAACCCCACCAGTTTGAATGTCCCTGCCACGGGTCGGCCTTCAGCAACAAGGGAGAGGTGTTGTCACCACCGGCCACCCGGGCCCTCGACTACTTCCCGGTAATCATCAAAGAGAAAAAAGTATTTGTAGATACTTCAAACCCTCAACGAAGAAACCGATATGACCATTCACAGGTAATATACGCATAGATGATGGAGAGCCCACAATATATAAAGATAGCCCGCACTCTGGGTGTGATTGCATTACTAATGCTGCCTGTTTACCTCATTGTAAGGGTATCCTTCCTGAGGCCTTCTCCCGCTGAAATGGAGCAAAAAGCCCATTTCGTAGGAAAAGAGAGCTGCAGGGAGTGCCATCTGACCGAGTATAACGACTGGGTGGGTTCGGATCATGATAAAGCCATGGCCGTTGCAACGGATTCCACCGTGCTGGGCGACTTCTCCGATGTTGAGGTGCAAAGTAATGGTCGAACCAACCGAATGTATAAAGACAACGGAAAATTCATGGTTTACACCGATGGCGAAGATGGTGAGATGCACGACTTTGAGGTGAAATATGTATTTGGGCACACCCCTCTCCAACAATACCTTGTTGAGTTTCCGGGTGGTCGTTTACAAACCTTACCAATTACCTGGAACACTCTGGACAGCGTCTGGTACAGCATGGTCGACTCCATTTATCAGGATGAAGTGGTAGATGCGGAAAACTGGCTGCATTGGACCAACCAGGCACAGAACTGGAACAGCATGTGCGCCGATTGTCACTCTACCAACCTGGTTAAGGGGTACGACTTTCAGGCCGACACCTTCCACACCACCTGGTCGGAGATAAACGTGAGCTGTGAGGCTTGTCATGGCGCCGGCTCTCGTCACGTTGAGTGGGCCAACCTGCCCGAATATTCCCGAACCGGGTACTCCAATTTCGGGTTGGAGGTTAAAACAAGTGGCATCGACCAGGTGCAATATGTCGATAATTGTGTGCGGTGTCATTCGCGCCGCAGCGCCCTGGGTCACTTCGATCTTTCTGCCCGCAGCCCTTACGACCATACCATCCCTAACCTGCCGGATGAGCCTACCTGGTATATTGATGGTCAAATTCTGGATGAAGACTACGTTTACGCCTCCTTCCTGCAAAGCCGCATGTACATGAAAGAGGTACAGTGCAACGATTGTCACAATGTGCACAGTGGCAAACGGCTCTTCGAGGGCAACGAACTATGCTATCAATGCCATAAAAAAGATGTCTATGGAACCCCCGAGCATCATTTTCATAAAGATGCCGGCATGGAAGGCGAAGCCGTTGTCTCTGAGTCGGGCGTGGTATATGAAGTAGGCACAGGCACCGAATGCATTAATTGCCATATGCATGGTCAATATTACATGGGGGTTGACTATCGCAGAGACCACAGCTTCCGCATCCCCCGTCCCGATCTATCCATTAAAAACGGCACCCTGAATGCGTGTAACCAATGCCATGCCGACAAGAGCAATGAGTGGAGCGAGAGTTATATCACCCAATGGTATGGTCAACGGCGGCGCTATCACTATTCGCAGGCCTTTGCGGCAGCCAAGGAGCTAAATCCGGAAGCCGCTACCCGGCTTAAAAATATTGTGTCCGACGAGCTTTACCCACCCAACATCCGCAGCCTGGCCATTCAGCACCTGGGTAACTATTTTCAGGACTCCCTCACAACGATTCGTGAGCAATTCCTTAACGACCTGAACCCGTCCCTGAGGCTTGCGACCACACGAGGCATCCAGCTGCGCTCTGCCGCTGAGGTGGAGCTGATGTTGCCCCTGTTACTGGATGAAACAAAGGCGTTGCGCACCGAGGCAGCCCGTGTGCTGATGGCCGTGGGACAGGATCAGATTCCATCGAAATACAAGGAACCCTTTCGCAAGGCCTTGGAAGAGTACAAGCGGGTGCTCATCTACAATGCCGAGTTCCCCAATGGAAAATTCGGTTTGGCCAACTTTTATTACAATCAGAATGACCTCAAAAATGCAGAGAAGTTCTACCTGGCTGCCCTGAAGCAGGATAAAGAGTTACACTACATCAAGCTTAACCTGGCCACGCTTTATAACAGGATGAAGCAAAACGACAAAGCCGAGCTCCTGTTTAAAGATTACCTGAAGTACGAGCCCGACAATGCCGACGCCCTATACTCCTATGGCCTATTGCTCAGCGAGATGGGTAAATACGATGAATCATTAAACCGGTTACTGGAAGCCGCCAGGAAGGCTCCCAACCGCCCGAGAGTGCATCATAACATTGCCATGATGTACGATTTTATGAACAATAAAAACGAAGCTGAACGATTTCTGAAAAAGGAAATCGCTGCGGTTAACGATCTCAACAGCAATCTTGAGCTGCTGAAATTTTATATCGACAACAAACAAACCCAAAAGGCCCTCGACTTTGCAACCCAACTGCAAAAACAGTTCCCTGAGACACAAGAGGTGAAGCAGGTGATTGATGGGTTAAGGCAACAACAATAGCCGCTCGAAAAAACTCATCGGATGACTTCAAGTCATCCGATGAGTTCCGTACCGCAGTTTACCCAAGATAACCTAATCAGACCTTCATCGGATGACTTGGAGTCATCCGATGAAGGTCTGATTAGAATCTCCCTCCCTATTTGGAACGAATCCAGGACACTTTAAAATAAAATACTACGTTTATAGATATATACTTGCATTTGTAGTAACTTGACAACAGGTAATTTCTTAATTCGGAATGGGGCATGACAAGGTTAGCGCACCAAATATACATCTACTCCCTCACAGCCCTCACCCTTGTCGTTTTTATAGCGATGGGGCTTTATGGGATGAAATACTATTCAACCCCTTTGAGCGACCGTTTTTTTCACGCCCAGAATGAGTTGTTGAAACCCAGCGGAATAATTGGGCATGGGGCCGGGATGGCCGGTTCCTTTTTGATGATTGTTGGTGTATTTGGCTATATGGCACGAAAGCGAATCAGGCGTTTTTCGCGAATTGGGGTGCTAAAATACTGGTTGGAATTCCACATTTTTCTTTGCACACTGGGGCCTATCCTGGTTTTATACCACACCACATTTAAGTTTGGCGGACTTGTGGCCATAAGCTTCTGGAGCATGGTGGCTGTGGTAATTAGCGGGGTAATTGGCCGGTTCATCTACCTGCAGATTCCCCGAACCATGCAGGGACGGGCTTTGAACCTGAATGAATTAAAAATCCTCAAAGCCCAATTCTACCCGGATTTGCAACAACAATTTCATCTCGACAATGAATTTGTCGATTTTTTAGATCACGCTTTTAGCCAGGAGACAGAACTATACGGTGGCTCCTTTTTCAGGAAGGCTTTTTCGAGAATAAGATTTGAACGGCGATTAAAAAAAAGCACCCGAAAGAAATTAAAGGAGAAAAACGTTTCCCCAAAAGATACCCGGAAGATCATTCGGATGATTCATAAAGAGATTGCCCTAAGCCGAAGCATAGCCTGGCTTTCGACCCTGCAAAACGCCTTAGGATACTGGCATGTGATTCACCTGCCATTTGCTCTCATAATGCTTGTAATTATGATTATTCATATAGCCGTAGCGCTCCTGTTTGGTTATAAATGGATTTTTTAAAGCCATGGATTTCATTTCTGAAAAGTTTCTCATTTACGGAATAACAGCAATTATACTGCTAACGGTTGTTCTTCTTTACATTTTAAAGATAAGAAGACAAACCAGGCTGGTGGATAAGAAAATTGCAGCCGCCAAACAGGAAGGACTCTTCGAGCCGGTATCGCTCCATCCGGTGGTAAATCTGGATTTATGTTTAGGAAGTGGCGCCTGCATCCGTGCCTGCCCCGAAAAAGACATTCTGGGGCTGCGCAACGGGAAAGCGACAGTGATAAATGCCAGCCGCTGTATCGGCCATGGGGCTTGTTTTCATGCCTGTCCCACCCAGGCCATTTCGCTGCATATAGGTACCGAACAGCGGGGAGTTGAACTTCCCCATGTGAATAAAAATTTTGAGACCAATGTCAGGGGGATCTACATTGCCGGTGAGATGGGCGGAATGGGGCTGATAAAAAATGCCGTAGAACAAGGCAAGCAAGCCGTTAACAATATCGTAAAAGAGTTAACCCCAAATGGTGAGGCAGAATTTGACCTGATTATTGTGGGTGCCGGTCCGGCAGGCATCTCAGCTACACTCCAGGCAAAAAAAAAAGGTCTGAAAACGCTCACCCTCGAACAAGATTCACTGGGAGGAACGGTCTATTCATTTCCCCGAAAGAAAATTGTCATGACCTCGGACATGGAGCTGCCCCTGCACGGAAAAATAAGGTTATACGAAACCAGCAAGGACGAATTGTTAACCCTCTGGCGTTCTGTGCTGGCCAAACATCAAATTCAAATACAGGAAAATCAAAAAGTAGAACAGATACTTCATGAGGACGAAGCATTTAAGATACTTACCCAAAGCGGTAAAACATTTACTTCTCAAAAGGTATTGCTGGCCATTGGACGAAGGGGAACGCCACGCCGGCTGGGTATTCCCGGCGAGGACAAACAAAAAGTAGCCTACCGCCTGCTGGAGCCGGAGAGGATAAAAAATAAAGATATCGTGATTGTAGGGGGCGGCGATTCGGCCATTGAAGCAGCCTTACTCCTTTTGGAAGAAAACCAGGTGACCCTTTCGTACCGAAAAGAAACCTTTTCGAGAATCAAACAAAAAAACACCGATAAAATTAAGGAGGCTCTGGCGGACAACAAATTAAGTACTATCTTTAATTCAACACTGACGTCCATTCAGGAAGATACTGTAACGATAAAAATAACCAACCACCAGGATTCATTGGAATTGAAAAATGATCTGGTATATATTTTTGCAGGAGGGGAATTACCAGTTCAATTCCTAAAAAACGCAGGCGTTACCATCACCAAAAAATATGGGGACGCCATAATGAAACATTAAACTGGATTCGATGGCCTTGAAAAGAATTACTAAATATGGTTGGATGGCCCTGGGACTTCTATTCTTCTCAGCCCATGCCTTTTCACAGCTCTCCCCGGGAGATCTATCCAAGGCCCATGCACCATTGGAAGGGCTTAATAATTGTACCAAATGCCATGTTCTGGGCCAAAAAGAGACCACCGCCAACTGCCTTAAGTGCCATACCGAGATTCAGCAATTGATCGACAAAAAACAGGGCTACCACGCCTCCACGGATGTAAAAGGGAAAAATTGCGCGGAATGCCATGGAGAACACTTTGGACGTGATTTTAAGATTGCCCCGCTCAACCAAACAACCTTCGACCATAACCTGGCTGGTTTTCAACTCGAAGGAAAGCACAGCCGCCTAAATTGCAGAGATTGCCATAAACCTGAGCTAATTGTGAACCATATCTCACAAAAAAAGGGAAAGACCTGGTTAGGGTTGGGATCGGAATGCCTGTCGTGTCACACAAATTATCACCAGAATACCTTATCGGACAATTGCCTGGGGTGTCATGACCAAAATGCTTTTCGCCCGGCTCCGGGGTTCAACCACGCCGAGACACCGTATCCCCTGATTGGCCAACACCAAACGGTTGATTGTGTCGGGTGTCACAAGGTAACCACCCGCAACAGCCAGAAATTTCAGCAATTTGCCGGCATCCAATTCTCCAATTGCACCGACTGTCACCAGGATGTGCACGACAACAAATTTGGGCCGGATTGCAGAAAATGCCACAACGAATTCTCGTTTAACACCCTGAATGCCAACCACTCATTCGATCACGACCAGACCAATTACCCGCTAAGCGGAAAACATAAAGAGTTAGACTGCAAGGCCTGCCACCAAAACAGTTTAACCCAACCCCTCAAATATCAACAGTGTAACAACTGCCATCCCGACTACCATCAAAACCAATTTGCCCAGGACGGGGTGTCACCCGATTGTGCTGAATGCCATGCGGTAACGGGTTTTTCACCATCCACCTTCACCCTCGAAAAACACCAACAGACCAGCTTCCCGCTTGAAGGCGCCCACATGGCTACCCCCTGCTTTGAATGCCACCGGCAAAATGACACCTGGGATTTTTCGAACAAGGGCACCAATTGCACCCACTGCCATGAAAATTTCCATGAAGATGCCCTGCCCGAAAAATATGGGTCTCAGAATGACTGCAACTATTGCCATTCAGTGAATAGCTGGAGCGAAATAGCATTTAACCATTCCCTAACCCACTTTGAGTTAAAAGACCGGCATTTACAGGTCTCATGCAGCGACTGCCATTTTTCATCGGGCGCTGAGGGCACCCTGGTTCAGAAATTTTCAGGTCTGGAATCGGCATGCGAAAGCTGCCATGCCGACGTCCATTTTAGGCAGTTTGCCCAAAATAACCAAACCGAATGTGAACGTTGTCATTCCGCCCAAAGCTGGAGCGCCGAAAATTTCAACCACGACACGGCCCGCTTTAAGCTCGAGGGAGAACATGCAAAGCTGGATTGCCAAAGTTGCCATAAACCAACAGAGGGATTGACCCCGAACTATATTGTTTATAAATTTGAGGATATATCATGTGCAAGCTGTCATTAAATCTGGTATTGCTGATGTTTGTCATTAGCGCATGGGGCCAAAAAAGCCCTCATGGGAAAAACGCTCAACTCAACTGTTTGGATTGTCACTCCGCGGAGAGTTGGAACTTAACCCCAACAGGAAAGTTCAATCACAGCCAAACGCAATTCGCTTTAGAGGGACAGCACCGGTATGCCAATTGCAGGGCATGTCATCCATCCCTGGTCTTTTCGGAGGCGGGTGGCAATTGCATCGACTGCCACACCGACAGACACCAAAACACGGTAGGGACCGACTGTGCCAGCTGCCACAACACCAATTCATGGCTTGTTTCCAACATCACCGAACTTCATCAGCAAAGCCGGTTCCCTCTGCTAGGGGCCCACAAAACGGCCGATTGCGCCGCCTGCCACACATCGGCCTCGCAACTGGAGTTTGAACCTTTGGGCGTTGAGTGCATCGATTGCCACCAGCCCGATTACCTGGCAACGACCAACCCCAACCATGTCCAGGCGGGGATGTCGACCAACTGCATCGAATGCCACCGGCTGGAGGCCTACGAGTGGGCATCGGCGGGGATCAACCACGACTTTTTCCCACTCACCAAAGGGCACAAAATCAACGACTGTGCAACCTGCCACACCTCAGGCATTACTGTTCCCCCTTCACCCGATTGTTACAGCTGCCACCAAAACGATTATGCCTCGGCCGTTAACCCATTGCACCAGGCCTCCGGGTTTTCAACCATCTGTACCGATTGCCACACCACCAACCCGGGCTGGGAACCCGCGACTTTCAAAAGTCACGACGCCAACTATTTTCCGATCTATTCGGGCAACCATAACGGCGAATGGAACTCCTGTAACGATTGCCATACTCAGCCAGGTAATTTTTCAGTTTTTAGCTGCACCGACTGCCACGAACATAACCGTTCGGACATGGATGAGGAACACCGGGGCATAACTGGCTACGGTTACAACAGCCTCTCCTGTCTGGCCTGTCACCCCACAGGGGATAAGGAAGGATCGTTTGATCACGACAACAGCTATTTCCCTATCTATTCGGGAAAACATCGTGAAGCATGGAGCAGCTGCACAGAATGCCATACCGAACCATCAACCTTTATGGTATTTTCATGCACCTCTTGTCATGAGCACAATCAATCGGAGATGGATGAAAAGCATTCCGAAGTAGCCGATTATATTTACAGTAGTCAAAGTTGCCTGGCATGCCACCCCACCGGAAATTCAGATGATGATTAAAACGATAAGACAACTAATCACTGTTCTGATTCTTGCACAAATAGCAGGAACAGGAGGCGTATGGGCTCAAAATGCAGAACATCTCCTTCCCGGCAAAATCTCATACATTACCGGGCAGAGTATTTACGTAAGGTTCGAAAACACGAGAGGCATCGAAGACGGGGATACCTTGTTTATTGAACAAGCCAACACCTTGATCCCAGCCCTGGTGGTGCGCAGCCATTCATCCATCTCGTGTCTGTGCAAACCCATTAGCGAACAGACCCTTACCGTGGGGAATGAAGTTTTTAGCCAACCCAGGGCTCCGGGTGAACCGCAGCAAACAACCATACAACCCAGGGAGGCCGAAGTGGAACAGGATCTCAATGAACAGGTCATCGCCTCGCAGATAGAGGAAAAATTAAAACCAGACAAACGGGATAGGGTTTCCGGCCGGATTTCAGCCTCCTCGTACTCCAACTTCTACGATTCAGGTGAGGGGAACGACAACAATCACCGTCTTAGGTACACCCTATCCATGGATGTTATGGATTATCCGGAATCGAAAATATCTGCTGAGACTTATCTGTCTTACACCCACCGGCTAAACCCGTCAGATGCGGTGAGCGAGAATCTTAAACAATCGCTTAAAATCTACAGCCTCGCACTAAAATACGCGATCAATACCTCAACCATTGTGTGGGCAGGGCGCAAGATTAACCCTTTCATTGCCAATGTTGGCGCGGTGGACGGGCTCCAGTTTCAGAAGCAATGGACTAACCTTTTTCTGGGAACGGTCATTGGTTTCCGGCCCGACTACAGCGATTACGGGTTTAATCCCGACCTACTCGAATACGGGGCTTACTTTGGTCAGAATTTAAAGACAGAAAACGGCTATGTTCAAACCTCACTGGCTGTTTTTGAACAACGAAATGGCGGGAATACCGACCGCAGGTTTGCTTATTTCCAGCACAGCAACTCCCTCATTAAAGACCTCCACTTTTTTTCCTCTTTCGAAATGGATTTGTACAAACTGGAAGACGGAAAACCCAAAAACACCGCCACTCTTACCAGCATGTATCTCTCGCTGCGGTACAGGGT
Source organism: Marinilabiliaceae bacterium (assembly GCA_041583495.1). Taxonomy (GTDB): domain Bacteria; phylum Bacteroidota; class Bacteroidia; order Bacteroidales; family Marinilabiliaceae; genus JBFHFS01. Next base: position 15,176 of record JBFHFS010000086.1, read on the forward strand.
ATCCCGAAAACTAGCCCTGTTTGGCTCCTACGACAACCGCAAAAATGTCATTTATTATGAGACGTTTCGAAATTATTCAGAGGAGGTAATTCAACAGGCCAGCAGGCAGGGGATTGCTCTAAGAATCAATTATCGGCCAATCAACTATCTGAACCTGGGCCTAAATGCGGGAACCCGCTTCAGGAAAGAAGACCCAAGACCTACCAAAACCCTGCGGGGATATGGAGCCTATTCAAGAATCCCCGGCATTAACGCCTCGTTGTCCCTTTCGGGAAACCTTATGCAAACCAGTTATCTCGACGGTCAGGTGTATGGGGCCCGTTTATCAAAGGAGCTCCTGGCAGGAAGATTCTATACTTCCTTAAATTACCGAAGAGTAAAATTCGACTATGTGAACACCCCCACCCAACTCAGACAGCACATCGGAGAGTTGGATTTTTCCTATCAGTTCAACAAGAAGCTCTACTTCTCTGTTAACTATGAGACCACTTTTCAGGAAAATAATAATTCCCAAACGCTCTATTTGAATCTAAGACAAAAATTCTAAATAATGAAGATCCCTATTTCTATTATTGGCCTACTGATTCTGGCAGCTTGCAGCAGCAGAAACAACCCTCAAAACCAGGAAATCGTGTTTGAAGACTCCAAAAGTTTTCAGGTTGAAGAAGTGATACAAACCAACAGCTACACTTATTTTAAGGCACTAGAAGACTCTGAAGAACGCTGGATAGCCGTTTCCAAAACCGATGCCCATCCGGGAGACGTTTACTATTACCAGAAGGCCCTGCAAATGAATGATTTCAACAGCAAGGAATTAAACCGGACCTTCGACGTGATCTATTTCGTTAACCAGATTAGCAAGGTGCCCTTCTCCTCCGTGAATCCCAATAACCCCTCAGCCGCTATGTCCGGCCATTCGGGAAGGGCCCCTGCAGAGCTAAAACCGAACCTTTCCATTAAGAAAAAAACCAATGAAATCACCATTGCACAAATCTTTGCCACCCCTTCCGCCTTTTCGAACAAACAAATAGAGATCAGAGGCATTGTGGTGAAGGTGAACAAAGACATTATGCAAAAGAACTGG
>JBFHFS010000087.1:0-15439 GCA_041583495.1 Marinilabiliaceae bacterium
GCCGTCGGCAAGCCTTCGGCGACCGAAAGGAGGCGATAGCGGAGGCGCAAACCCGTGGTATTAAATGGAGCTGCACCTCAACCCTCCGCTATGGCGGAGCAGGCTCAAAGGGGTTGAATATCCCTTAAAAAAGGAATTTGTTATTGAATTCAATACAAGAGGACTTCAATATGAAAAGAACTCCGCTTATTTATATAGAAACAACTATTTTTGGTAAGAATTAGAACGATTCATCATCGTTAAACCCGTATAAAACGATTTTCAGATTATATTTTTATTCATTGTTGTCTGCTAAAAATTTTAAGTATTGTTTAAAACCCAATCTAAATGAGGGTGCCAAGATTTTAAAGTTTCCTGGGGGTTGATTTCCGCCTCAAGAAATTTCCGCCAAGAAAATCAATTATATTGGCGTAGAAAATCTGGGCTGTTTGATCCCGATTTTAGTTTTGTAGGTTTTTGGGTTTTACCAAAAACCACAAAAACTCAGCTCGGGAGAGTTCCCGGATTTTAGACAATGAAATTGATTTTTAGGAAATTTTTTACAGCGGCGGCATTTTTTGTTTACTTTTTTTTGCTGTAGAAAAAAAGTAAAAGCCCGTGCGGCTTGAGCACTTAAATCGAAGAATAGAATTTTTACCGGACAATAGTGATTATTATTTTTTAAAACAACATCATTCATGCGATTTTACCAAATTACATTTTTCTGTTTATTGACCTTTTTTTATGCAGGAGCACAAAAACCAATTACACCCGCTTCCTATGAGCAGTTGGACCTGAAGTCATCTTCTTTTCAGGTCTCAACATCCTATCTCTCTAAGCACGATATTATTTATAAAGCGCCTACCGATTTGGAAGCAGAAGGCTTTCCAATGGGTAACGGTAATATGGGGGGCATGGTTTGGACTCATAATGAAGGCATTGAAATTCAGATTAATAAGAATGATTTGTGGACCGACCCAATGCCTTTGGAATTGGACAAAAGTATTTTAAAACACGCCGCTCGTATAAAAATAGATTTTGGTATTCCTGTGTTTAGCTGGATTCATCTGGCAGATTTTACGGGTCGACTCTCCCTTGCCAATGGTGAAGTCTCCTACCAGGGCACTACCGGGTTTGCAAATACACATGTAAATACCTGGCTTGCTCATGGTAAAAACGTTTGGGTGATAGAATGTGAAAACAAACTCAATAAAGCTTTTACGGGCGAAAAACTAACCACTACAGTTACATTGGAACGGATAGGTAGCAGAGCGTTTACCTCGTGGTATTCCGGGCATTTCCCTAAAGATGAGTCTGTGGGTTTAGGTGATGCGAATACCCAAATTAAGGGTAAAGACCTTATTTTACATGAAAATGCAGAGGGCTTGGATTTTGTAGTCGCCTGTAGAATTATAGATGCTGATAGTAAGCCATCAATTATAGGAAAGCATCGGGGAGAACTTAAGAGCGATAATTCCAGGCTAACGGTATTGGTAAGTGTGGTGACCTCTAACGAGAGTGAGAATCAGGAAATGGACGCTGTCGCCCTTTTGGATGATGCTGAAAAACAGACGGTGGCCCGTCTAAAACAAGATAAGGATACCTGGTATAATAAATTTTGGTCCAACTCCTTTGTGAAATTAGGCAACGACTATCTGGAGAATATATATTATTTACGTCGTTACCTGATGGCAGCCGGGTCTCAGGGACAATATCCCGTTACCTTTAATGGCGGGTTATGGCGTTGGAACCGCGATGTTATCAACTGGGGCACACCACATCATTGGAATACCCAACAGCAATATTGGGGGCTGGCTACTCAGAATGATCTTCAACTGATGGCCCCTTATTTAAATACCTATTACAATATGCTTCCCGAGATGGAAGCATTGGCAAAGGAGAAAGATGGAGGAGAGGATGCTATATTGCTTACCGAGGCACATGAGTTTAGTGGGCGACAAGTAAGTAAAGACTGGGGAAACATGACTAGGTGTTATACTCAGGCCAGTCAGGTGGCCCAAATATTTTGGGATTATTATCAGTTTACAGGAGATACCGAATTCTTAAAAGAAAAAGCCTATCCTTTTATGAAAAAGGCCTCTAACCTTTATTTACATAAACTGCAATGGGACAAAGAAAAGGAAGAGTATTTTTTATTGTCCTCATTATATGAATCAGAAAGGATTAAGGAGGCTAAAAATGTACTTTCAGACCGAGGGACTATTGAATCTCTTTTTAAAGATTGTATCAGCGCAGCAAAGAAACTAAAAACAGATAAAGACAAAGTAGCGCAATGGCAACAGGTAATAGATCATTTATGGACCGTGAAATTCGAATTAGACGAAGACCAAAATGAATTACCCCGTGTTGCAGAGGCCTATTTTACTGAGAAAAGATACACCCCATTCAATTGGGCTGCCGGAGGTTCTCCTGCTTTCCCTACCGGGTTAATTGGTATCGACGATGCAGATAGCAGGCTGGGAAAAGCGGTGATTAATTTTGCAAGATCTAATGAATTGGTGAATGCGCATTATCCAACCCCTATTGTTGCAGCACGCATGGGCTTGGGTGACCAGGCTTTAACCTATCTTTTAAATGGGATAAAAGAACATCAAATTTATCCGCAAGGATTGTTTAGTAATGTAACAGGATATCCCGATAACATCTATAATTTACAGTCTATACATGATTTGATAGGTGGCCATAAAATACGTTCAAAGCCTTTCTTTCAGATGGGCATGGAAGCGATGAGCGAATATGCGACCACCGTTAATGAAATGCTTTTACAGTGTAATGAAGGGAAAATCAGAGTGTTTCCTGCAATACCTTCTAATTGGAAGGGGCAGGATGAGGTCGCGTTTACACTGAGAGCCAGAGGGGCTTTTATTGTGTCTTCACGTATGGATAAACAAGGAATCATCCAACAGGTTAGCATTAAAAGTCTTCAGAACAATAGGTGCCGGTTACAAAATCCGTGGCCGGGGAAAAAAGTTGAAGTGCTCTTAAATAGCCAATCAGTGAAAATGAATAAGGACGAAAAGGATGTGATTAATTTTTCGGCCAGGATAGATCAGGAATATATAGTACGTTTAGCCGATTCACCTGGCGTGTCTGAAAAAGTAATGTATGAAGGCACCCCTAATCAGGCGCCCAAAAAACTGGGTAAGCGTATACTGGGAAAGGTAAGCGGTTGGAATGAAGGCTTCTGATTTCTTTAACCCTTATTACTATAAAAAAAAGATGGTGTTTAGGCCATCTTTTTTTGTTTATAGGATGTAACTGTATTAGTTGTTGTTTTATCTGACTCATTGGTTTCGGTTTTCCAGCCATCATGAACTCTTTTAGTGATCATTCTTTTGATCGCTAAAAAAACAAAATCCAATACATTAATAGCTATAGGGGGGTCAACAAGCTCCGGAAAAATCAGCGGAATCATCCCAGGAGGGGTCAACTTGCTCCGGATTAATTAATAAAAAGCTATCAAAGGGGTCAACATCCGCCGGAATGACAGGTGCTTTAAATGTAAAAATGAGTCAAAAAACGTCCGGTTTTATGGGGTCAGCTTACTCCGGATTATCCAATCGCCCCTGAATACAATTTCAGCATTTCGGCTGCAGTTACTTTGGTGTCGAAAAGGGCATCCCAACTGTAGTTGGCATATTCGCCTGTAAAGAACTTCGCTGAACCGCCCAATTCTATGGCCTCCTTGTTCATGTCGTCCATGAATTTGTATATCAGACCAATGGTAATTTGTTCAGTCTGTGCTTTGGGGTCTGGCAGTTTCCCTACCAATATATCGCGGCAATCGTCTATTCGTTTTTTTGTTTGTGTATCTAACATTTAATTGTTTTTCTGTTTATCTGACATGCGTTTCTTTTCCCTGCGGAGACGCAATTCATCTTTTTTATATTGAGACGAAAGGCATTGCGTCTTTAGGGTTTGTCAAAAAGATTATTACGATGCCAATTTGCGGGATTGTTTATAATATAATTTCTAATTCGTTGAAATGATTCCTCATTACGGATGATGTGGTCATGGAATCGGGGTTGCCATGCGAAAACAGGATTTATTTTGTGGGCATCAACGGTTACCCCCGTTTTAAAACCACGAATTATTGATCCCAAATTTTTTGATTGTGGACCAAATTTATTTTTCGATGGTTTTTCTGGTAGAGGCGCAAAATTTTGCGCCTCTACGCCACCACCCCCACCATCCCCACCATCTGGTTTATTTATTATAATTATCCCATGCACATGATTTGGCATAATGACGAATTCGTCCAATATTACAAACGGAAAATGTTCCGGAATTTCCAACCAACATTTATGCGCCAATTTCCCTATTTCGGATAATTTCATTTCATATTGCGACGCAAAATTTTGCGTCGCAATAATTTCCCCAAAATAACAAACCCTGTTTTTTGTGCAAATGGTTACAAAATACATGGCATTCCAACCATAATCCCAATTTCGCATACGGGAAGACGGAATTCTATATCTATTTTGAAATTTATCGGACATCAGGCCGCAAATCTATCTAAATTGATGTAATCTTTAATGTAAACAGGAATTACTTCTCGGTATTTTTCTGCTACCACCTTGAATTGCGAAATGGTTAGCGTTGGATATGTTTGTAAGGCATAAAAATCTTTGGATTCAATTATCTTGCGAATTTCATTGTCCACAATGTATGCTTTAAAGAAATATTTTAAAGCGCCTAAATTGACATCCTCTTGGGGTGGATAAATGGAATTGAATTTGTCAAATTCCTCTTCCAGTAATTCGTCTTTCGATTTGAATTTTGGGATGATTCCAAAAACCTTTTCCACGACTTCACGAATGGATATTTTACGGTCAATCTTGACTGCTTTACGTAATTTGTCCAGATTGAAATATTCTTCGGGTTTATCGAAAATCTCATGTTGAATATGCGAAATCACTTGTTCCCATTTGCCCAACTCCACATTCTTTTTAATGATATCGTCCATTACAATCCTGTCTTCGAACTTTTTAAACAGCATACGGTCAATTTTCATTCCCTCGTAGCCAATCTCTTTTTCGTTTAAAACAGCCAATGGGTCGGGTCGTAAACTGGTGTATTTGTCGATATCGATGCCACCGCCAACACCTTTGCCACCCCCATTTCTTGGTTTTGGAAGTTTTAGTTTTTCGTCATAATCAAACTTTTCTTCGAAATATTCGCAATTGGCAAAGAAGTCAAATAGTTTGAAAAACTCTTTTTCGTGTTGAATGATTTCGTCTTCGCCTAATTCGTTTTTATACTTAAAGTCGAACGTATTTTTTCGTGTTTCGCGTCCTTTAATCTGTACAAAATCTGCCGGACTGAAAATCGGGTCCCCTCCTTCGCACCCGAAGGTTGCATAGGTATCTCTCAACATTCTTCGTTCAATTTCTCTTGGGTCGTTCTCTTTTACTTTATTAGGGTCAACACCTTTTAGATAGTCCTTTGGCGTTGCAGTTAATCCTAATTTATAACCGTGAAAATATTCAAAAACCGCTCTGGCATTTCCAGAGATAGAACGGTGCGATTCGTCCGAAATAATTAAATCAAAGTCGGTTGGTTTAAATTCATAACGGTATTTGTTGTCAAACATCAACAATTGAATGGTTGTAACCACAATATCCGCTTTGTGCCAATCGGTTTTGTGTTCTTTGTAAATGAATGTTGAATAATCAGGTTTGAGGTAATTTGTAAAAGCTTTCCATGCTTGGTCTTCCAATTCCAGACGGTCAACCAAAAATAAAACTCGTCTAGCGTTTTGCGTTCTTAAAAACAATCGGATAACAGCCGCCGAAGTCAGCGTTTTTCGTGTACCTGTTGCCATTTCAAAAAGGAAACGGTCTTTTTCATTCCAAACTGCTTTTTGCAGATGTTTAATTGCATCCAATTGGTATTTTCTCAGAAAACGAAGTCCGTTGTTCCAAATAAAATCCTTGCTACTTTCAAGGTTTCCATTCCATTCAGGTCGTTCAGAATAGTCCGGCATTTGGACAATCGCAATGAAATCATTTTTTACCGCTTCATTTGCTAAAGCCTCTCTGTTTGGATTCCATTCTTTAATTGCTCCAATTTCGTTGGGTGATGGAAATTTATAAATTGGTTTGGGATTTCCGTTCTTTAAATTCCATAAATAATGAACGATTCCGTTTGAAAGAATAATAAATTGCACATCAACAGTCTTGGCATATTTTCTGGCTTGTTCTTTAGCAACCAAAGGATGTAGTTTTTCCTTTTTAGCTTCCAAAAGACAAATAGGCTTATTGTCAGTGTCAAACAATAAAAAATCCAGGGAGCCAGAATTAGTTTTTTCAAAATCATTGCCCCAGGCATCACCCTCATTTTCTGTGATTTTCACATGGTTTTCAAGCAGAATATTTGCCTTGCCTTCCTCGGAATCAAAAAATCTCCACCCAGCTTCTTCAAGCAGTTTGTTATTCTTTATCCGTGCATGTGCTTCGTTATTTAACATTCATTCAAAATCATTATTCGTCTCTGTATCGTGCCGTGCGTTGTCAAGAAAACAGCTCTTTGGCAAGCTGAAGCATCGGCTTGAGAGTCGGAACTTACAAATGTCCTGTTTTGGGCGTTTGCAGTTTATTTTTCATTGTCTTTTTAGTATCAAATTGTCTGTTCGTTCCTGGTTTTTCTACACTTGGTGGTAAAGGGCAGCATTATGTGGTCGGCCAGGGCTTTTAAACCGCTAAAACCTGTCAGGTTAAAAGTGTGTAATGGGCCCAAAGGAATGGCCAAATTTGCTATGGAGCCTTGGCTGCTGTATGACAGTATGCACCGTTATTCTTGTTGGTTGTTTAAATTATCGTTGTTCATTCTTTGCCTTTCAACTTCTACATTGTCCCAAAGCTCTTTATTGTCAGGGTGAGTCATTGCTTTTATTAAGGCGTTAACGTATTCTGGGTGGTTTCTATATTTTAATTTAATCCAACTTGTCTTTGGAGTCAACATTAAGATAAGTCCAAGGCCACCAATAATGGCTACTCTCTTAAATATTCTTGTGTAATACTCTGATTTATTTTTTGAGTATTTAATTGTCCCGATTATAGTTATAAGGATAAGTCCAACAAGGCCTGCACTTAAATTAAACGAAGCACCTGGCCAAGATTGAAATTTAAATAGTAGTCCAATAGTTGTCACTGATAATGCAAATCCTGTCATCACAGCACCGACAATTCTCATTGTACTAATTCCTTTATATGAGTCTTTTTTGAAAATGGTTCTAAGTCTTATATGGTTGAATAGAGCAAAGCTTAAATACATATAAAGCACGGAAAGAGTCGATAGTGTCAAAACAGTCAAGAAACTACCACCAGGAATTAAAAGTATATTTAGTCCAAGTGCAATTATGGACAGTGTCGCAATAATTAATTCTCCTTTTTTCATCTTCTGTTTTTGCTTTTTAATGGTGCCATAACCAAGCTATAAATGTACTTATTCCATTCATATTTACCATATTATTTTATAAACATGGCTGCAGCCCGCCAATCAGGGCTGGTTTGTGACTGTTTGCCGGTCATATTCAGATAGATAAAAAAAAGTCAGGCCTTCCAACGAGGGAATGACCTGACTTATTTCAGAACTGTTTTTAGGTGCCTGGCTATGCCGGGGCAAATGTGTATTCGCTGTTGGGGGTGGTCTTAAATTCGAAGAGGCCCGGGGCAATAGTCTTTAAGGTGAGGACTGTTCCATGGCTGTCGGTGACTTTCAGGGGGATGCTGCAGCGAAGGGTGCAGGTCTTTCCCAGATCCGATTTAAGGTGACCCTTTTGAAGGACTCCATTCTTCCATTCCAGGTCCACTTCAAAACCGCCCCTGGCTCGTAATCCGGTTACTGCTCCTGTGCTCCACACGTCGGGCAGGGCGGGCAACAGTTCAAGTATTTTGCCATCCGATTGAAGCAACATCTCGGCTATTCCCGAAGTCCCGCCGAAGTTACCATCGATCTGAAAAGGCGGATGTACATCCAACAGGTTGGGGTGGGTGCTGTGCTTGAGTTGCTCCGACAGCATCTTATGGGCATAGTTACCCTCGTGCAGACGGGCGTGAAAATTAATCTTCCAGGCTTTCGACCATCCCGACCCTTCGTCACCGCGGTGCTTGAGGGTTACCTTGCAGGCTTCGGCCAACGCGGGGGTGCGATAAGGGTCAATAAGCCCTCCCGGGTGCAACGCCCAGAGGTGAGAGATGTGGCGATGCGTCCTTTCGGGTGCTTCCATATCCCAGTCGTCAAGCCACTCTTGCAGCTGGCCCGCCTTACCAATTTTCAGGGGAGGTAATTTTTCGAGTGCCGCCCGCAGTTCTTGTTGAAAGGGCTGGTCCACCGATAATATCTCGGTCGATTGAATGCAGGCCTCGAACAGGACCCGGGTGATGGCCATGTCCATGGTGGGGCCTGCCGAAACAAACCACCACGTTGAACCCTTTCGGAAGGTGTTCTCGGGGGAGCTGGCGGGACAGGTCACCAGATAGCCGCTGGCGGGATCTTCAACCAGATAGTCGAGTAAGAATTGTGCAGCCCCTTTCATGGCGGGATAGGCGCGTTCCCTTAAAAAAGCGGTATCCCCGCCAAACAGATAATGCTCCCACAGGTGGGTGCTTAGCCAGGCCCCACCTGTCACCCACATGCTCCAGCCACCGCCATCTACCGGGGCGGCACCACGCCATAGGTCGGTGTTGTGATGCAACACCCAGCCCCGGCATCCATAATGTTCCCTGGCCACTTTGCCGCCGGTCTCCATCAGATCATCAATCATGTCGAAGAGGGGTTCGTGGCACTCGGCCAGGTTAGTCACCTCGGCAGGCCAGTAGTTCATCTCCGTATTGATGTTGACGGTGTATTTACTGCCCCAGGAAGGTGCCATCTGGTCGTTCCATTTGCCCTGGAGGTTGAGGGGCTGGTTCCCGGGCCTTGACCCGCTGATCATCAGATAACGGCCAAACTGAAAAAACAGGGCTTCCAGCTGCGGGTCTTCAGCGCCCTCCTGGTAACTGGTCAGGCGTTGGTCGGTTGGGGTTTTCCATCTGGCGGAATCTGCCTCTCCCAATTGCAACGATACCCTGTTAAAGAGTGGCTGATAATCCTTTAGGTGGTCGTCGCGCAGCCGGGCATAGCTTTTCCCCTCCGAGAGGCTCAGATAATCCTCGCAGCGCAGGGCGGCATCGCCCGTGATATCCTTATAGTTGTTAAAGCTGGTGGCTGCCACCAACCGGATGGTTATGGCGCTGGCCTCCCTGATTTGCAGCACCGTGTCCTTTGCGGTCAGAAGGCCACCCTCATGGGCGACCTTCAGGCGGGATTCAAATTTTATCCCTTCTCCGGTCTCCGCGGGAATCAGCACCTTTTCTTTTCCATCTCCAATCCAAACCCCCTGCATATCCAGCGTGCCGCCATCGGTGGTGGTCACCTGGTGCTGGTGGGGACTGGTAAGCGAGATGTCGGTGTTCAAGGCCCCGGGCTGGTCGCAGGTGAGGCGCACCACAATGGCCTGATCGGGCGTGGAGCTGAACAGCTCCCGGGTATAGCCAACCCCATTCTGTTTATAACTGATCCTGACACAGGCGTCCTTTAAATTTAATTCTCTGCGGTAGTCGGTTATCTCACCCTGGCCGGGAAAAGTGAGAAACAGATCGCCCAGGGGCTGATAGGCCTGCTGATAGATGGGGACGCCCATCAGATGATCAACCACCAGCTCCTGAGCCGCCTCATATTGTTGGTCGAAGATCAGACGCCTGATCTCATCCAGATGCTCCAGGGGCTTGTCCTTCACATTGGTGTAGTCGTGGGGGCGTCCTCCCCAAAGGGTCTCTTCATTCAGCTGAAGGTGTTCCCGGTCGGCTTGTCCAAAGACCATGGCGGCCAGGCGGCCGTTGCCTATGGGAAGCGCCTCGTTCCAATCCGCGGCAGGGGCGTTAAACCATATTTTATTGGGTTCGTCACTGTTCTTGGGAGCCGTGCAGGCCCCGAGGGTCATTACCGTCGAGAGGAGGATAATGGCAAAAGGCTTTATGTAATTCATGGTTTGCTAATATCGAATAGTTGGACTTGGGCCAGGGTGGGAGAGGCCAGGGCACTTTTTATGTTTAGCCTTATCTTATCGGCAGTACAAGGGTCGAAGCGGACAATTTTCTTGTAGCCGATGGTGGAGCCTTTCGCTACCTCTTTCCAACCTTTCCCGTCGGGGATCTCGATGGAAAAATCAGCGATTCGCTGGCCTAAGGGAATATATTCCTGAAGCACCATGCAGTTGAAGGTTACCTGGTTATCCAATTGAAAGTGAAGGGTGGCTGTTTTCTCCTGGTCGGGGGTGGCCCAATAGGTTGAGGGGTCGTTGTCGGTAAGATGGCCGGCCCCGAAAAGGCGGCCCCGGCTGCTGCTGGCCTCAACGGCCGATCCCTGTAGTAAGTCCTTTGCAAAGGCCTTATCCAGGAATTGCCTGAATTCCATCAGCCGCATCGAATCGGTGGGATGAATCCGGCCCGTCCGGTCGGGAGGAACATTCAGGTTGAGGGAGGTGCCATTGCCTACCGAGCTGAAATAAATATCCAATAAATTCTCCAGCGACTTTACCTTTTCATCTTCTTTCTGATGGTAAAACCACCCCGGACGAATCGATACATCTGCCTCGGCCGGCATCCAGAATTCCCCATCCCGGGTGCCGGTCTCGGCAATCCAGTATTGTGTGGTGCCTGCAAAGGGCCTGGTATAGCCTTCCGTGGGCAGGGGCGTATAGGTGGCCCAGCAGGAATCTTTGGCATGTCCGTGTTCGTTGCCAATCCAGCGTATGTCGGGTCCGGCATCTCCAAAGATGGTGGCATGGGGTTGCAGAGTGCGCACCATCGCGTAGGTATTCTCCCAGTCGTAATAGGTCGAGCGGTCTATCTTACGCGATTCGCGAGCCCCGCCATAATAGCCATCTCCGCCATTGGCCCCATCAAACCATACCTCAAAGACATCGCCGTAGTTGGTGAGCAGCTCGGTGAGTTGTTGACGGTAATATTCAATGTAGCTCTCCTGGCCATAGTCGGCCCGGTTACGGTCCCAGGGCGACAGATAAACACCGAACTTCACGCCGTACTTTTGGCAGGCCTCCGAGATCTCGCGTACCACGTCTCCTTGGCCATCTTTCCAGGGGGAATTTTTTACCGAATGCTCGGTGTATGCCGAAGGCCACAGGCAAAAGCCGTCGTGGTGCTTGGCCGTGAGAATAGCCCCTTTGAAGCCGGCCTGGGCCAGCGTGCCAATGATCTGATCGGCGTCGAAAGCCGTGGGATTGAAAACAGTCGGTTTTTCATCACCGTAGCCCCATTCCAGGTCGGTGAAGGTGTTGGTGGTGAAATGCAGAAAGGCGTAGGTCTCCAGCTGGTGCCAGGCCAGCTGACGCTCTGCAGGAAGTACACCATAAGGCTCGGGTGCAATTCCATCCTTCATGCAACCTGTAAATAGAAGGCTCATCAGCGCCCAGCTAAGCAGGCAGTTGTTCTTTTTCATCTCTGGTCGTTTTTTGTTTAAGGTGAAGGGTTTTTATATCGTTGGGTTTATCCTTAAATAGCGCGTTTATGCGGGCTTCCACAAATATATTCAATTTGCCGGGAGGGAACAAAACGGACCGGTGATTACAAGTGATTATTGGGTTCCGAAACCGATTCAGGGCTTGCTATTGCCTCTGGTGCCTGGGGCCCCTTGCAAACAGCGTGGTTTCTTCGGTAGGATGTCCCTATACCCTGAACTGCCGTCTTAATTCCATTTTTTTTTGGGGGTTGGAAGATCCGTCAGCTGCATTGATTTACTTTTTCGAAAAACCACGAAGTGGTTAAAAATGAATAGCCACGGGTTGTCCGCGTGCCGCCGAAGCTTTCCTCGAGCGCAAAAGCTATTCTGCGGTGGCACCAGCGGCAAGCCTTCGGCGACCGAAAGGAAGCGCTAGTGAAGGCGCTAGCGGAGGAGCAAACCCGTGGTGACAATTGAGCTGCACCTCAACCCTCCGCTATGGCGGAGCAGGCTCAGAGGGGTTGAATAGCCCTCAAAAAAGGTATTTTTCATCTCATTATAATTATTTGTTTTTTATCTGCATTTTGCTCATTAACACTTTTTTTTCAAATGCATTCGCAAGAACTTCGTTTCGATGCAACTCGCTTATAGTGACCTCTTTGTGTGAGCAAGAATTGTTCATAGCCTGCCCCGTTTTTTCGGGTGCTCGTTTCATCAAATTCAATATCATGTTCTTGCAGCAATGCTATATATTCATCTTTAAATGATATGGTTTTGTGATGCTCAACCTGGTTTTTAACATGCTTATTTTTAATAAATTCAGAAGTTGAAAGCTTAATATCCTTGACAAGCATTGCCGGTGCAACTGAGGGATGAATATGTGTTATAATGTGGATCCCTCTTTGCCCGGATGCCCTCCATCAAAACAAGACACGCCTCCTGATGGAGGCGTGTCTTGTACCCCATCTAGGGTGGGGTGGGGTTATAGGGTAGGCTAAAGCCCCCTTTTAGGAAAATATTGATGGTTAAGGCAAGAGGCCGCTTAGGCTTTATTGCCCCATCCCTGTGCCTGTAGCGGCACCTCCTCGCCTGCATTGGTCTCGAAGGTGTAACCTTTGCCGGTCTCCGTGAGATGACCGATTACAAAGACCTCTTTCAGTTGCGACTTTTTAATGACTTTTTCGTAGTCGTTCAGCGAAAGGGTAAAGAGCAGTTCATAGTCCTCGCCTCCGTTCAGGGCGGCGACCATTGGGTTAATCGACATCTCTTCGCCCAGCGCTATGGTGGTGTGGTCGAGTGGAATCTTGCTCTCGTAGACCTGACAACCCGTGTCGGAGGCCTTGCAGATGTGCAGAAGCGAGGCGGCCAGACTCTCCCGTACCAGAGTCATGGAGGTGGGGCAGAGGCCGCTCTCCCGGATCTGGTCCAGCGTATTCAGCCGTGCTTCGGGTCTTAGCTGTCGTTGAAGCAGGTATTCGAACGACCCAAAATCGGGCTTCTCCTGGCTGGTGTCGGAGAGAATCTTTTTCTCCCGTTCCAACAGCTGAAGCCCCATGTAGGCAGCTCCCAGATCGCCGGTTACACAAATCAGGTCGTTGGGCTTAGCCGTATGGCGCGAAAACAGAGCTTCCTTTGATCCAAAACCTATGGCCGTTACCCCAATAGAAAGACCCGTGAGCGATGAGGTGGGCCGGAATCCTACCAGGTCGAGGTGGTACTTTTCGCAGGCGAGGGCTACCCCGTCCATCAATAACTCCACCGCCTGAAGCGAAATCTTGCCGCTCACCCCCAGAGAGATCGAGATCTGAGAAGGCCGGGCCCCTGTTGCTATTATATCGGAGATGCCCGCTACCACAGCTTTGTAGCCCAGATGGGGTAAGGGAAAATAGGTCAGATCGAAATGGATCCCCTCCAGCATCAGGTGACTGCTTGTAACCACCTGGTGGCCCCCGGGTTGAAGCACCGCGGCATCCTGTCCAATGCCCACAACGGTCGAAGCCTGTTGGGCCGGGAAGCGTTGGGCTATTTTCTCTATTAAGCCAAAAAGGCCAAGCTCTGAAAGGGGTGTGATGGAATTGCTCATGTTTGGATTCTGTAAATGAGAATATTTGATGGGGTCAAAGATACAATTTTGCACGGAATCTGACTTATTAAGGATGTTTAAGTCTTTTATTTTTATCAATATAAATAGTTGATAATCAACAATGCGGGTGTTCTTTCGTTTTATTTTCCCCTGTTTTTTTGTGATTTAAAGAGCCGCTAATTTTATTTAATCTAAATGTTTGGTAATTTTGTGGCACCATAAACTAAGCATTTATACTACCAGACTCCGATGAACCCTGGAGTGAGATTATATGTTTAGACTTCAGTACAGAAGCAAGATGTATTTATGACAACAGAGCAGGATAAAATATTAAAGGAAGTAACCGGGAGTGAATACAAATATGGGTTTTACACCGATATTGAAACAGATTTCATTCCTAAAGGGTTAAGCGAGGATACCGTTCGGGAAATTTCCAGGCTTAAGGGTGAGCCTGAGTTTATGCTCGAATACAGGCTTAAAGCCTATCGTAACTGGTTAACCATGAAAACCCCCGACTGGGCGCATCTGAATATTCCGGAGATTGACCTTCAGGAAATCATTTTTTATGCGGCCCCCAGGAGTAAACCCAAGCTCGAAAGTATGGATCAGGTGGATCCTGACCTGAAGGCGACCTTCGATAAGCTGGGGATTCCCCTCGATGAGCAAAAAGTGCTGGCAGGCGTGGCTGTGGATGCCGTGATGGACAGTATCTCGGTGAAGACTACTTTCAGGGAGACCCTGGCCGAACGGGGCATCATCTTCTGCAGCATCAGCGATGCCATCAAGGAGTATCCCGATCTGGTGAAGAAATATCTGGGTTCGGTAGTCCCTCCCAACGACAACTATTTTGCGGCCTTGAATTCGGCGGTTTTCTCCGATGGCTCTTTCGTGTATATCCCTAAAGGGGTGCGTTCGCCCATGGAGCTGTCCACCTATTTCCGCATCAATGCGCAAAACACCGGTCAGTTCGAGCGAACCCTTATCGTGGCCGAGGAGGACAGTTATGTGAGCTACCTCGAAGGGTGTACTGCTCCCCAGCGCGATGAGAATCAGCTGCATGCGGCCATCGTCGAGATTGTGGCCATGGAACGGGCCGAGGTGAAATATTCGACCGTCCAGAATTGGTACCCCGGCGATAAAAATGGGGTGGGTGGCATCTATAATTTTGTCACCAAGCGCGGATTGTGCAAAGGCGACTATTCAAAAATATCGTGGACCCAGGTCGAAACCGGGTCGGCCATCACCTGGAAATATCCCAGCTGTGTGCTGATGGGCAATCACTCGGTGGGTGAATTTTATTCGGTGGCCCTCACCAACAATTATCAACAGGCCGACACCGGCTCCAAGATGATTCATCTGGGCGATAATACCCGCAGCCTCATTGTCTCCAAGGGAATTTCGGCTGGTCATAGCCAGAACAGCTATCGCGGCCTGGTGAAGGTCTCTAAACGGGCCGACAACGCCCGTAATTTTTCCCAGTGCGACTCGCTTTTGCTGGGCGATAAATGTGGCGCACATACCTTTCCCTACCTCGAGATCAACAACAATACCGCCAAGGTGGAGCATGAAGCCACAAC
Organism: Marinilabiliaceae bacterium; assembly: GCA_041583495.1. GTDB lineage: Bacteria > Bacteroidota > Bacteroidia > Bacteroidales > Marinilabiliaceae > JBFHFS01. The sequence continues at coordinate 15,163 of JBFHFS010000087.1, forward strand.
CTCCAAGATTGGAGAAGATCAGATCTTCTATTGTAACCAGCGGGGCATCTCTACCGAAGATGCCATCGGGCTTATTGTGAATGGCTATGTGAAAGAGGTGATTAATCAGTTGCCCATGGAGTTTGCCGTGGAGGCCCAGAAATTATTGCAGATAAGCCTGGAAGGCAGTGTGGGTTAAATCTTATATATCTAATAATTTTCAGAGATACGTTTATGCTTTCGATAAAGAAGTTACACGCAAAAATTGACAACAAGGAGATCCTCAGAGGCATTGACC
>JBFHFS010000088.1:0-14214 GCA_041583495.1 Marinilabiliaceae bacterium
CCACGGTTTTGTACTTCACCTACATTTTGATAAGGCGCACCCACATTCCCAAGTGTTGTGGGAATGGGAAGCTCTACCAGGATATCTGTACTGGTTTTATCGAACCAATCGGCAACGATTTGTAATTTATTGTGGAATAAATTTAAGTCGACCCCAATATCGGTAATGGTTGTGGTTTCCCAGGTAAGGTTGGCGTTAGCCAGGGAAGTAACAGCAACCCCGGCAGCAATATCATCTCCCCAGATGTAATTTTGTCCGGTACTAATGGTTTGTGCATAGGGATAAAAGTTGCTTTCGCCAATATTCTGGTTCCCCAGTTGGCCCCAACTACCTCTTACCTTCATAAAAGAGACAGGACCCAGGTTGCTCAGAAAATTTTCGTTGGTTGCCACCCAACCAGCCGAAAACGATGGGAATCCTCCCCAACGGTTGTCGGAACTCATCCGTGAAGTACCATCATAGCGGTAATTAAATTCAAACAAATACCGATCGACAAAATTATAGTTTACCCTGCCAAAATAAGAGTTCAGAGCCAGTTCGCGGGAATAACCCGAAACATCTTTGTTATTGATTCCGCCATCCAATACATGAATTTCGTTGTTTGGAAAATCTTCTACATAACCACTGAAATAGTCCAGGCGATACAGCTGTGCCGACTGACCTCCCAAAAGCGACAGTTTGTGCTGCTCGTTTAAGGTAACATCGTAAGAAACGAGGTTCTCCACCTGATAGCGTTTGCTCGTTAAGTTACTATTAAACTGCGAGTTATGAATACTCTCGCTAATCACATTCCCATCCTTGTCATAGGTTTCATAGGTTGGTGAAAATTTCGACCGTACTGAAGAATCGTACACATAAGAGAAGTTAGGCCGGAAATGAAGGTTTTTAAGAATTTCAATATCAGCGTATAACTTACCTACAAAATTATTCTTCTCAACTCCGTTCTCACCACGATTGGCGAATTCAACGGGGTTTTTAATTCCGCCCACGGTACTTCCTGGCAGGTAGTACAAGCCATTAACCTGTCCCCAATCGCCCGATGAATACTTCACCGGAACGGTAGGATTTGCAAAACGTCGAATGATATAATTTAAGTCGCCATCGCTATTGGTAGAACTGGCACTGCTTAATGTTTCAGAAACATCCTGTTTATTTCCCGACAAGTTCATTCCTATGGTAATTCGGTCGCTGATGTCCACATCAATATTCGAACGGAAATTATACCGCTTTTGGGAGGTATTAATCATGGTCCCCTGCTGATCTAAATATTCACTGGAAAACATGTAACGGGTATTATCTTTTGCGCCACTCACCGACAAATAAGTCGTATTCATTGGAGCGGTACGGTACATTTCATCAAACCAATTGGTATTTGCCCATTGGTCCAGGTCGTTTCCATCACGCATGGCCTGAATTTGCTCCTCGGTGTAAGTGGGGTCCTGGCCTTGTTCTGTCAAGTCGAGGCTTTGTAGGGTTGCATAGTCCCATGAATCAACAAAACTGGGCTCAACAAGAGGTGTTTGCCAGGCAAATGACTGATTCACCCGAACGGTTGGTTTACTGCCTTTACCGCGTTTGGTAGTTACCAGAATGACCCCATTGGCAGCACGCACCCCGTAAATGGCGGATGACGCTGCATCTTTAAGTACCGAAACACTCTCGATATCGGAAGCCGGGATCTGTGTCAGTGACGATTCAACTCCATCCACAATTACCAAAGGTTCTTGTCCTGCATTCAGGGTCCCAAGTCCACGAATACGGATTTCCGGATCATCATTCCCCGGCTGGTTGCTAAAGTTGCTTACCTGCACACCCGACATTTGCCCTTGTAGCAAGGATGCCGTGTTTGCTGCCGGACGCGACTCCAGCTCTGAAAAGTCAACCGCAGAAACAGCACCCGTTAAGTTTGCTTTTTTCTGGGTTCCATAACCAACCACAACCACTTCATCCACGCCAAAAGTCTCTTCTTCTAACGTCACATTAATGGTTGTTCGTCCGTTAATGAGTTCTTCCCTTGTTTTCATTCCGATAAAGGAAAAAACCAGGGTTTCTGCATTCCCGGGTACCGTGAGCGAGTAAGTACCATCCATGTGGGTAATGGTACCTTCTGTGGTTCCCTTTATTAGAACAGAGACCCCCGGTATGGCTCCTTGATTTGCATCGGTTACCTTTCCCGTAATTGCAGTCTGTGCAAACAACAACTGCACACAGAATAACAATACGGTTGCTAAACCAACCTTTTTAATGTTGTCATTCATAAGAATTAAATTAAGTTTTAATTAGAAAATAAAACATGATGATTAGTAGAAGTATAAGAATGAGAAAGAACAAAACATTGATAATGCCATACTTTCTTCTTGCACAGAAGTTTTTGGGTTTGTTTATTCGCCTCATTTCTTTCGTTCAATTAAGTATACAAATGTTAATTTCCTAAACCCAAAAACGGGGTAGTATCCGTCCAATCTAGGGGGGGAATTCATTCAACAACAGGGGGGCTATTGATTCAAAACAAGGGGAGAATTAGTTCATCCGGACACCCAAACACTAGAGCTATTGAGTCTTACGGTATTCGGACGGAGTTACAGAAAATTGCATAAAAAAACATTTCCTGAAATATTTAACATCGTTAAACCCTACCGAATACGCGATTTCAGAAACGGTATTTTCTGAATTACGCAGCAGTTGAGCAGCTCTTTTCAGTCGTATTGATCGGATAATTTCGTTGGAAGAATGTCCGGTTAAGGATTTTAATTTACGGTACAATGTGGTTGTACTGGTACCCACCAGAGCGGCTAAATCGTCCGACCTGAATTCAGAATTTTCAATATTCGCCTCTACACTCTGAACCACTCTCTCCATAAACTCTTCTTCGCGCGAGGTTATTTCAATTTCGCCAGGTTCGAGGGTAATAATCTTCCCATATCTCTCTTTTAATTTTTGGCGGGCATTCAGAAGGGTAGTGATCTGAACTTTTAGTTCATCCGAATTAAACGGTTTTGTAATATACGCTTCTGCCCCATGATTTAAACCTTCGAGCCGGAATTGACTGGCACTTTTGGCGGTTAGCAGAACGACGGGAATGTGTGATGTTTCAATATTTGACTTCAGCTTTTTACATAACTCTATTCCATCCATTTCGGGCATTATCACATCCGACAGGATAAGGTCATACTCCTTTTCGAGCGCCTTTTGGTAGCCAACTATTCCGTTTTCAGCCGTATCTACCTGGTATTCGTATTCCAGCAATTCTTCCAGATACCTTCTGATCTCGAAATGGTCTTCCACTATCAATATCGAATTCTTTTTCTCTCCGGAAGCCACACGATGGGTTTCTGGTTTTAAGGGGGCGGCAACACCTGTTTTTTCAGGACCCGAAGGTGGCACAAAAGCGGTTTCAATCTTATCTTCGTCGGCAAAATGAGCCTCTCCTTTACGCAGCTTCACAATAAACTCGGTCCTCACATTGGGCACACTTTCCACACTTATTTCTCCTTTGTGCAACTCAACAAGGCGCTTCACAAGATTTAATCCTATTCCGGTACTGTCCGACTTGCCATTTTTTCGAGACTGGTAAAAACGGTTGAAAATAAATTTAATATCCTCTTCTCTTATTCCTGCTCCGTTATCAATGACGTGCATGCAGACATAGCCGTCGGTTTCGCTAAGGGCAACCTCCACCTCCGATCCGCTTCCAATATATTTAAAGGCATTCGAAATCAGGTTATTCAAAACCATCTCCATTTTTTCGACATCAAACCACAGCTGCTTAGACCGATATGGCAGATTGTAAGTGAATTGAATATGGTTTATTTTTGCCAGTTCCTCGAAGGAGATACACACCTCTTTAATGAAATCGACGATATTATTATTAGAAACCCTCAGCCCCAAAGTATCGGCTTCAAGCCTTCTGAATTCCAGCAACTGATTGACCAGGGCCATTAGCCGTTTGGCATTTTTATACACCACTTTTAGCCGCCTGCTTTCCGGATTTTCATCCAGCACTTCTTTAATGGGTCCCAGTATTAAGGTGAGGGGGGTTCTGAATTCGTGAGAAATGTCGGTAAAAAAGCGAAGTTTTATTTCGTTCAAGTGTTGTTCTTGCTGGTGCTTCACCTTTTCCATTTCCAGATTATTGGCCAAAAGCACCTGCTTGATGGCATTCCACCGGATTAACAACACAACGCAGGTAATCAAAAACACATACAAAAGAATGGCATACCACGACTTCCAGGGGGCCGTACCGATCACAATTGCCAATGAGGCGCCTTCGTCATTCCACACCAAGTTATTGTTTGATGCCCTCACCCTAAACTGATATTCGCCAGGATTTAGATTTATATAGGTAACCGAGCGCCTGGTGCCTGCCTTTACCCATTCCGAATCGTAACCTTCCAGTTTGTATGAATATTGGTTTCGTTGGGGAGAATTATAATTCAAAGCAGAAAACTCAATGGTAAACTCTTTTTCCTTATGCGACAGATGAATCTTCGGTTTTAAATTTATGGATTTGTCAAGCAACACTTTCCCCATAATCGAGTCGCCTGGTTTTATCTCACCATTAAAAATCTTAAACCGTGTAAAAACAACCGGAGGAATAGTTTTATTGATTTTAATATCCCTGCCTTTAAAATAAATATATCCATTGGTCGTGGCAAAGTACATCGTACTATCTTCCGCCAAATACCCCATGCTCTCCGAGAAATTCAGACTTGGAAGACCATCCGAAATATCAAAAGAATAGAATTTTTCCTCATCGATTAACAGTTTTAAAATTCCGGAGCTAGTACTTACCCATATTTCATCGTCTTTTGCCGACAAAATGCCCAGGATGTAATTGTCAATCAATCCGGCTTCGGGGTTAAAGTGCTGTACCGAAAAAACGGAATCTTTGCCCTTGGTTAATTTATTCAGTCCGCTGGGAGTCCCGAGCCAAAATATGGAGTCGTTGGTTTGATGCCAGCAGTTAATAATATCGCCGGTTAAATATTGGCCATTGACCAATTTAATCGGAGAAATCTCATGAGTCTTTTTATCGAAGAAATAAACGCCCTTAAAGGTTCCAATCCAAATATTCTTTTTATCGTCTTCTTTTATAAAGGTAATCCGCTCGTTTTGAAGCACCGGGAAATTTTGAGGCATATACTTCTCAAATTGGCGGGTATTGTTGATATCGGGGAAAAAATACAACCCGTTTTGCTGAGTACCCACAAGCAAACTTTTATCAAACCGGTGTATCGAAGTGATTTTTCTCAACTTGGCAATTACGCTGTCTTTAACGGGGGTTAGCCGACCTGTTTCATCCAAAAGGTTCAACTCGTAGCATCGGTCATTGTAACTCACCCACAAGATATTTTCCGAATAAGGAAAAATATATTTGACCATACTCGCCAATCCCGGAACAGCATCTTCGGCCACAATGGGAGTAATTTTTTTATTGTCGGTGGTTTTGAAAAGGCCACCACCCCGGGTTCCTAAATAAAGAACTCCGGGCTTTGATTTCCAAAAGCTGAAGATGTGAAAATTGGTAAGGCCACAACCCGGATTTTCCTCCATCGAGATGCTGTTAAACGATTTTTTTGCCCCCAGTTTAACGATGCCACCGGCATCGGTCCCAATCCATATATTTTGATCTTTGTCTTCATAAATATCCAGAATAATATCGTAGGCTTTATTAAAGGTCCTGTTTCTATTGGGGGCAAGTTCAACTTTCTCAAAGGTCTTATTTATTCTGTCGAAGGTAAACAACCCGTAATTCCACGTTCCAATCCATAACTGGTTGTCACTCCCCTGCAAAATAGTATAGGTGTTATTGGAGCCGGTACTTCGAGGATTAACGGCATTATTCAGCGGATATTTTTGCCATGTTCCGGTTTCAATATCATATAAAATCAGCCCACAATCCCATCCCACCAACCAGAGGTTCTTTTTGTTTTTGTCGAAAATAAATTCTGTGATATTTAAATCCTCGCCAAAGTCAATGCGCTCGTAAGAACAGGTAGTTAAATCCAACAAAAAAAGCCCGCTATTTGTGGCAACCCATGCCTTATGTGCATCTTGCACTAACAGGTGGTTAACCTGTTTATGGGGAAACAAATGAATTAAAGAGTCTTTTTCAAAATCAAGAATATACAGTCCTTCCGACCAGGTTCCAAACAAAATATTTCCCTTTGGACTTTCGGTAATGCAAATAATTCTATTCCCCACAATTTTTTCATCGGCTTTACCAAAGGAGTTGATATGCGAAAATTGTTCGGTTTCGGAATTGTAACGGTTTAAACCGCCCGACTTGGTTCCCACCCAAATATTGCCGTTGCTGTCTTCAAACATCGATTCGATAGAGGGATTCGACAGATAGTTTAGCTGATTGGCTTTGGGTTTATGATGAATAAATTCGTAAGCATCGTAACGATTTAATCCGCCACGTGTCCCAAACCACATAAACCCATTTTTATCCTGAAGAATCGACGTCACTTCGTTTTGAGAAAGCCCCTGCCCGGTGGTGAGGTACTCAATATTGTAATCGTTCGCAAAACCAGGCAGGCTCGCAAACAGCATTACAATTGTGATAATTTTTTTTCGAATTGCAATCAAGGTAAATTTCAATTTTTCATCGATAAAAACATAAAACAAGGAAACTTACCCATCAGAAACTTACCCATCATTAAACTGGCTCTGAATGGCCTACACACTTCGTGCTGCATAACCGTAAAAAACAATTTAAAAACCCATGGCTAAAATATACATATTACCCAGAAAACCGGACAACATGCCCAAAAAATCTTCCAACAGGCTTGTTTAAAAAGGAAAAAGAGCCCCCATCCCGAATCAAAAGCCAAAGTAGCTTTTAAAAGTCCTGCAGGAAGGTCACGATAAGTAAGGATCGGAATTTAAACTTTTTATCGAAACAGATGTTTAGTTGAAAAAACAGGCCTATGCTGATTCTCTTATCGCCCGCTAAAACTCTGGATTTCGAAACCAAGGTTCCCATAGATCGATTCACGTCTCTTCGGTTTCCCGGGGAGGCCCAGGAATTGGTCAATCAGTTAAAAAGCTATCCCCCCAAAAAGCTCTCCCGATTAATGAACATCAGCGACCATCTGGCCCAGCTAAATGTCCGCCGGTTTCAGGAGTGGAAACAGCCCATCCCACCCAATGAAGGCCGCCAGGCAATCTTTGCCTTTAAAGGAGAGGTTTATTCAGGGCTGAATGCCTATAATCTTAGCCTGGAGAATATAGAAAAGGCACAGGAAGAGGTACGGATTCTCTCAGGATTTTATGGTCTCCTTCGCCCCCTGGATCTGATTTTGCCCTACCGCCTGGAAATGGGGACAAAACTCAAAAATAAAAAAGGGAAAGACCTATATGCTTTTTGGGGAGACAAAATCACCCAACAGATAAACCTCGATCTTCAAACTGGGCAACACCAGGCTTTGGTCAATTTGGCCAGCCAGGAATATTTTAAAGCTGTTCACCCCAGGGAGTTGAACACCAACCTCTACACCCCGGTATTTAAAGAACATAAAAACGGCACCTATAAGGTGATCAGCGTCTATGCCAAAAAAGCCAGAGGACTCATGGTGCAGTTCATCCTAAAAAACGGCCTCACCAACCCGGATGATCTGAAAGCCTTTGACCTTGAAGGTTACCATTTTAACAGTGCCCTTTCTCAGGGAAACGAGATGGTTTTTACCCGGCACTGACCCTAAGTAGAGAATACCGCCCGGCTAAATTATGGAAGACAAAGAACAAAGCCCTGCTTGTTCAACAGAATCAAACCTCTCTGAGTAAGCGTTCCTTCCGGCAGGTAACAAACCGCCTCCCCCGGCCACCCATTGCAAAACTGATGTAGAATCCCTAACTTAACAAGGCAAACCTAAAAACGCCCATCATGGAAGAAAAAAAAATAATCGAACGCTACGGCAACCTGGTGAAACAGGAAACACTCCGCACCATGAACGATAAGATATGGCCCAACACCTTTGTCTTAGAGGCTCCCGAACCCTTTCCCGGCTATTTCGACTACTATTCTGATCACCCGGTTGAGACCAAGCCCCTGTACATATACCTGGTTTTAAAGAGATTATACACTCTTGAGGAAATTACACGTGCCACACAGAATATTCTCAAATATTTTCCGGCAAAATTTAATGCCACTCCCGGGGTGGTGCATCTCTACAACCGGGTTTTTGATGTCATCCGGGTTCGTCATTTGGATGAATTTTCACAAATTTCCGATCTTCAGGCAGGCTATATGGACGAAGGAATTGAGCTTAAACGTAAGCCTACACGAAACGTTGCCGGGCCGGCCATTATCCGGATCAAAAAGTTTTTCATTCTGGAAGAGCCGGTTCCGGACATCTTCTTCGACTTGACTGAAAAAGATCACGGCTATTTCCTGATTCCCAACAAGCTGACATGGAAATATTTTGAGGATATCACCCGTAGAGTTAAATTCAATTGGGACAAACCATTTTTTGATTCAGCCATCGGACACTTCCATGTAAAATTTGGTATTCAGGACATGGTACGGATATACAATCCCCAGATGAATACGGAATATTTACTCGAAGCCCGCAAAAAATATCTCGACCAACTGAAATAAGGTTTATTGAGGGTATCCCGTCCAGTCGATGAGCTCACGGGTTTCGAAGAACACATTTTTTTCACCAAAGAGGAAATCGTTTGGCCGGTCTTGACAAATCATGGGATGGGTGGTAATCAGACAATTTTTGGGCCGAACCGAACCCACGGCCTCCCGGGCATGATTGCCCCACAAAAACCAAATGGCATGCGGACGCACGCTGTTGATATACATCAGTAGCTTATTGGTGAAAGAGCGCCATAAGTCGGCATGACTTCCTGGTGCTCCTATTTTGCAGGAAAAGGAGGTGTTTAACAACAACACCCCTTGTTTCTCCCAGTGCACAAACAACTCTCCGGGGGGCAAAAGATTAAAGGAGCCGGGAGATTTCATCTCCTTTTTTATCTCATTGAAAGTCTTAGTGTCACCGCAATGAGCAGCATACAATGCCCTCACAATATTTCTTAAACTGGTGTTGCGAAATGGATTCATCCAACTCGTTAAAGGACCCACCTCAAACGCACGTCCCGTAGCCACTCCTTTTTGAGGATAGGGGTCCTGGCCCAAAATAACCACCTTTACCTGGGTCAAATCGGTTCTCAAAAAATGCAACACCCGATCCAGATCGGGGGTTGTATTAGCAGCATCTGAAAGAATTACCGTTTCAATCTCATCCAACAGAGATCCGGACAGACTTTCGATAAAGGGCATCCAGGAAGAATGAATATCAGCAGGAAGCAATGGTGAATGGTCTTTTGTCATTGGCTTGTATAATTTGAAATTGGGTGACCCAACAAATATAACCATTCTTGAAAAGAAGCCCTCCTTCCACTTTGCGAAAACTGGCATTCCTTTTTTTTAGTTAATTTTGAAATAAAAACAATGAATCGGCTATTATATATTGCATTCATCCTGATCTCATTTAATTTTTCCTGCCAATCCCCGGGCCCCGCTCCAAATGTCCAGTCATCGAGGTATTACCCTATCGACAGCACCATGGGCCAGGATCAGTTAATGGACCTCTTTATTTCGCCATACAGGGATTCGATAAAAAAAATAATGTCCGAGGTAATCGGCTTCAACGCCGAACTACTCATCAAGCAAAAACCCGAAACCCCTCTCTCAAACTTCGTGTCGGATCTGTTATTGGAGGCAGGAATAAAAGAACTCAAAAACATGGGAAAGGAGCCCTTACCGACCCTTTCGGTTATCAACATTAATGGGCTTCGTGCACAGTTACCCCAGGGAAAGGTGACCATCAGAAACATTTTCGAGCTGATGCCTTTCGAAAACCAAATGGTTTTACTCAAAATGAAAGGCAAATCTATTCGTGAACTCTTTCTTCACATGGCTCTCTCACATGGCGATGGATTGGGGGGTGCCCGGTTCCATTACTCCGATGGCAAGGTGGAATCAGCCTCTGTTAACAACATCCCCTTAAGCGATACTGCCCATTACTACGTAGTTACTTCCGATTACCTTGCTAATGGCGGAGATCGCTATAATGTATTCGCACAAGCCACTGAAAAATTTATTTCACCGCATAAGGTCAGAGAACTTATTATTGCACACATTCGTTTATTAACAAAAAACAATGGTGTTATTGACCCTTCAAAATCGAAACGAATCATTTTGAATTAAAGACCTGATGACTGATCGCCGACAATTTATTAAGACCCTTTTCGCCGGGAGCATGGCCATTGCATTGCCGTCCTGCATGCACGATGAGCCAACCCTCACCATTTTACATACCAACGATGTTCATAGCCATATCGATCCCTTCCCCCCCAACCATCCCCATTTCCCCAATCTGGGTGGTTTTGCCAGACGGATGAAACTCATCAACCAGCTAAGAGCTGAAAACCAAAACCTGCTCCTGCTCGATGCAGGAGACACTTTCCAGGGAACACCCTACTTCAACATTTTTGGTGGAGAATTGGAGTTTAAGCTCATGTCGCGTATGAAATACGATGCGGTAACCCTGGGGAACCACGAATTCGACAACGGAATGATCCATCTGGCCCAACAACTGAAACATGCCGATTTTCCGATCGTCTGTACCAACTATCAATTTGAAAGCACTCCGCTCCAGAGCAAAACCATTCCCTGGCTCATCCTTGACCGGGGACCATTTAAAATAGGAATCGTGGGAATGGGAATTAACCCTTCGGGTTTAATCAATCCGGTTAATGCCGACGGGATGCTATGGGCCGACCCTTTAAAAAAGGGAGAAGAGACGGCTCTTATGCTGAAAAAAGAGCAAAAATGTAATCTGGTAATAGCGCTTTCTCATTTGGGGTTCGAAAGCCAGTTCCCCGAAAGTGCATCCGATATAAGGGTGGCGGCCAACTCGTCCAATATCGACCTGATCATTGGTGGACACTCACACACCTTTTTAGACACCCCCCGACTAGTCAAAAACCAACAAAACCGGGGAGTCCTGATCAATCAAATGGGATGGGGTGGGGTTCGCCTGGGAAGAATCGACCTCACCATGGGACGCAAATGCCTGTATTTTAGCAGTATAGCCTATTTGCTCAAATAGAGGTTACACGCTAAAAAGCGTTCCACAAACTGACAACAAACTCATACAAATACAGAGCCAACAAAAGAGATTCTCTTTCATTGGCTGAAAAAACGATGACAAACCGCACAAATCCCTAATCCACCGGAAGCTGCCGTTTGAATGTTTCGTCTAATGAGATGATCGTCTCGGTCGATGAAATCCCCGAAATGGATTGCAACTTATCGTGAAGAATACGCTTTAAATGCTCATTACTCTGTGCATAAATTTTTATGAATATCGCATATTCACCCGTCGTGTAGTGACACTCTACAATTTGAGGAATCTCTTTTAACATGGACACGACCTTGTCGAACAAACTGGCTTTTTTAAGGAATATTCCCATATAGGCACAGGTATGATAGCCTATTTTGCTGGGATTCACAATAAATTCGGAACCCTTAATAACACCAATGTTCATGAGGCGCTGTATACGCTGATGAATGGCTGCCCCTGACACCTTGCATTCTCTGGCAACTTCAAGAAAGGGAATCCGGGCATTCTTAGTAATCAGCGACAAAATTTTTTTATCAAGACTATCAATCTGTAAATTGCTTTCCATAATAATAATGACAAATGTTAGGAATTATAACAATATTCGTACTTTTATTAATGATTTTCTTCGAAATTAGGGTTAGTTTCTCAAAATTCCAACAATTAATTAAACAAAATTTAAACTTTTGATTTAGATGATCGCCTCGATACTATCAATTTGCAGGAAAAACAGGACTTATAAAAAAGAATAATCAACTATACAGGTAAAATAGTCACAAATAGAGCCCTGCAAACCAAAAAGAATCACGACCTAAAACCAAAAAATTAATCAGTTCTTTTTCAGCTTAAACCTTATACGCAACACACCCTCCTCAAAAGAGGTGGATCCCAGAACAAAGGTCCCCACGTCGGAAGTGTTTTGCACATGGTCGCCAATACAAGGACAGGCATCGTAATCGCCTATGGTGACAATCCTTATCTTCTCATCCGCCCCCTGGGGCAAACGGCTAAGATTATACAATTCGGCTGCTTCCTCTTTTTCCAACCAGTGCTCTTCCACAGGAAGGTTGAGCGATAAGTGTCGGTTAACCGCCTGATCCAGGGAACCTTCTTCTTCAGGGGTGAGAGCCCGCTGAAAATGATAATCGCACTTGGATTTTTTACGCTCCAGATGACTTGAAAAAGAGCGCTCACAACCAAACAACCTTACCATGGTTTGGTTTAGGACATGCTCTGCTGTATGCATGTGGGGATCATATCTCTTCATAGGTAAATATTAGTTTTAAGCAACCAATTTACAGCTACCCGGTACCCTCCTCAACTAACTCCCACTCGAATCGCATATGGGAATCCAGGAGTTGGCTTTACCCTTCAATAAGGGGGTCATTTATTATCCTGAGTCTCAATCAATCACTCCCGATCCGGTAAGTTCCTCCTCCTGGTACCAGGCTGCGAACTGGCCGGAGGTAATACCCCGCTGGGGCTGATCAAAAACGATAAACAACCCATTATCCCGCTGATGAAGGGTAGCCTTTTGCAAGGGCTGCCGATAACGGATCCGGACATCTAAACGAATGGAATCTCCAATTTTCAGAGTCAAATCGGGACGCACCCAATGAACTTCGTTGTTGTTAATCTTCAATACATTACGATACAATCCGGGATGCTGCTTTCCCATCCCGACATAAACCTGGTTTTGATGAACATCCACCCCAATCACAAACAAGGGTTCCTGAAAACCACCAATATCCAATCCTTTACGTTGACCTATTGTATAAAAGTGAGCTCCATTATGGACACCGATCTTCTTTGAGGGATGAGCCTGAAAATTGTAGGGAAGAGCCAGTTGGTCCAATATATCATCCTCGGGCTGGGTAACTCCCTTTTCCCAGTCCCTGTTAAATGCAGCACATTGAGGATCGACCAGCAAAACATTTCCCTTTTTAGCCGCCAATTTTTGCTGAAGGAACACGGGTAAATCTACCTTCCCTACGAAACAGATTCCTTGTGAGTCCTTTTTAAATGCGGTAATCAACTTAAGCTCAGCAGCGATCTCCCTAACCTGTGGTTTAAGTAAGTCCCCAATGGGGAAAAGTGCCCTGGCTAATTGTTGTTGGGACAGCTGGCATAGGAAATAACTCTGGTCCTTATTCGGGTCGGAGCCAGCCAACAAACGATACTTTTCACCCTCGGGCGTTTGGATAGTTTCTTTGCGACAATAGTGCCCTGTGGCCACGTAGTCCGCACCCAGCTCATAGGCCTTTTCCATAAACACATCGAACTTTATCTCCCTATTACAAAGCACATCGGGATTAGGGGTCCGGCCTTTTTCGTACTCCGCAAACATATAGTCCACTACCCGGGCGCGATACGCATCGCTCAAATCCACAAAATGAAAAGGGATATTGAGCTTACGGGCCACGGCTTCTGCATCAAATTTATCATCCAGCCAGGGACAGTCGGCTTTAAGCACTCCGGTTGTGTCGTGCCAGTTCTTCATGAAAAGGCCCACTACTTCATACCCTTGATCCAGGAGGACCCGCGCAGCGACACTTGAGTCCACTCCCCCCGAAAGGCCTACCACCACACGTTTTTTTCTTTCTGCCATTATAACAATCCCTTGGTTTAAATTTTTAACCCACAAAGGTAAGGAATTAAGTGAAAAGGAGAAAAAAAGAAGAGCCCCTGTCGGGAAGCTGAAAGGAAAGGGGAAAAGGGGGAAAAAAGGGAAAAAAGTGGAAAAGGGGAAAAGGGAAAAAAAAGGTCAACCAGGAACAAAAAAGCTCCGGCTCAAATAAATGAATCGGAGCTTTTTACTAAAGGTCGGCGGCGACCGGATTTTATCCCGGTTTCCCCCAGCTCCCGCTTTTACGCAGTATCATTTCAAGGGAAAGTGGAAAGGGAATCAAGGTTAAAGGAGACAAGGCTAAAGGTTAAAGGAATCAAGGTTAAACCGGTGATGGATTAAGGGAGTTGAAAGCAAACATGAAAGGTGTATCCGGGGTCCCTGAAGGGGGCCAAGGTGAATAACCCCCGGCGCGAAATGCCTGGCATGAAAGCTGCCGGGGGTATTAAA
>JBFHFS010000089.1:0-13547 GCA_041583495.1 Marinilabiliaceae bacterium
ATATACAATGCGGTTTTCGTTGAACGAAGCATTACCGCTTAACCAATAACGCAGGTTCTCACTAATTTTATCATTCCATTTCAGTTCAATCTCAAGCCCCCGGTTCTTGGTTTCTCCAATATTACCGGTAGCCACACTACCTGTAGGCAAATACCATAGTGGTGCCCATACGTCCATCAAAATACCTTCACGCTTTTCGTTGTATAGATCCAATGTTCCGGACAGTCTGTTAATGACACCGAATTCAAAGCCTAAATTCTGTTTGATGGAAGTCTCCCAGGTGGCCAGGTCATTGGCAGCGTCGCCCTCACGATAAAGTGGGGACTGTACATAGGTTTGTGTATCTCCAAAGTATACCCCACCACGCCAAAAGTTGCCGCTTGAGGCCGCGCTGTAATCCTGAAGATACAGGAAGCGTTGATCACCGTCCAAACCAGAGGTACCATAAGAATACCGTACCTTCAGGTTGTCTAACCAGTTACCCGCAAGGTCCTTCACAAAAGGTTCTTCAGAGATACGCCATCCCAGAGATCCGGAATAAAAGAAACCAAAGCGAAGCCCGGGAGCAAAAGCCTCTGATCCATTATAAGAACCATTGGTCTCTAACAAGTAACGATCTTTATAACCATAGGTCACACGGCCTACCCAGTCCTCCTGACGAAACTGCACTTCATAAGAGCCCGGCTTACGCTCGCGACGACTAAACAGGGCCAAACCGGTTACTCTGTGGTCTCCAAAAGTACGTTCATAGTTCAGGGCCATCTCATAATAAATTTTCTTCTCATAGCTCTTGAAGCTGTCATAAGTAGCAGATACGGGTCCAATAGTCGACTCGTCACCAGGCCAACGTGCTTCGTTAAGCAATGGTAAGGTCCCATCTGCATTGGGGTTTGCATAGTCGTAAGAGCGACTGTATAAAATCGCATTGGAAGAGAACGACCAACCACCTGCAGTTATGGAAGACTCCCAGTCAGAGCTGCTGGTATATGAGAAAGATCCTTTCGCACTTAATCCTTTGGTGATGAAATCTAATTTCTGATTCAATTTAAAATCCAAAAATCCCTGAAAGTATTTGTATTCGCGTTCACCTCCTGTGTTAAGGGCAACAAGTGGGTTACCTCCACCCCCCTGGTCGGCAGCATAGGTGCCATTCGACCATGTGGCAGGATATTGATTACGGCTGGCAGTGTAAAGACCGTTAAAGAACTGTTCTTGACCATAACCATCTTCACCCCCTCCATCGATACGATAACCCGGCTGATGGCGGTAGCCTAGTTTTCCGGCCATATTAGCCGTAAAAACGGTTGTCTTGGTTAAATTAAGGTCGAGGTTTAAACGCCAGTTATAGCGCTTGTAGTTAAACGAGGGATCAAAATCTGCGTTCTCCTGACCTTTGTAGACATCCCCGTCATGCAGGTAACCCAAGGAGGCAAAGTATTTCATAAACTCAGTCCCACCACGCACATTTACATTATACTGCTGTTGATACCCTACTTTCCTCATTATTTGATCCCACCAGTCTACTTCCGGGAAGTAATCGTTATTGGGGCCATAATTGCCGGTGGCATAGGCATTCTTCCAGGCATCAATCTTATACTCCGGAATGAGCTCGTCCCACAACTGGTCATTGGCAACCGCTTCATTCCACATCTCCATTGAGGTTATATAATCAGCATAATCAGGAGAGGCCGTTGGTTGTTTCAATCCAAAATTGGCAGAAAAGCCAACTTGCGGCTTTGAAATAGTACCCCGCTTGGTGGTAATAAGAATAACACCGTTGGCACCCAGGACTCCAAATACAGCAGTAGCCGAAGCATCTTTTAGAACCGATACACTTTCGATCTCATTGGGATCCACATCGTCCATATCACGCTCCACGCCATCCACCAACACCAAAGGGTCGTTGCCCTGCCAGGATGCCTTTCCGCGAATAATAATACTTCCGGCATCCGCTCCCGGCTTACCCGTACCACTTGAGATTGAAGTTACACCAGGCATCATTCCTTGCAGAGCTTCAGTTACCGTGTTAACACTACCCGCCTTTAAAAGCTCTTCTCCTTTTGTCTGAGAAATGGCAGCCACCATAGAGGCTTTCTTTTGCGCACCATAACCCACAACAACCACCTGTTCCAGTTCCATACTTTCGGCAACCAACTCAATGTTGAGATTGGTTTGTCCGTTTACAGGAACTTCTTTTTTCAGATAGCCAATAAAGGTCACCACTAATACGGCATCCTTATCAACGGTAAGGTTGAACCGACCGTCAAAATCCGTGATCGTACCGACAAGATCGCCGGTTTCTGTTCCTTTAACTACAACGGTTGCACCCGGAAGAACGAACTCTCCATCGGAAACAACACCCTGTACAGAAATATTCTGTGCAAAGGTGGCCGTGGTTATAAGAAACATTAAAATTAACATCCCTATTTTTTGCATAACCAGAATTTTGGGTTTAATAAATCAATACTAGAACACGTTTCGTCACATATTTTAACAAAACTACCTAATCCAATCTGCTTCCAGTCAAGTTAATCATGCAATCACTTTCGCATTTCAATCACCAACACTAAACCCTAATATTCAAACTGTTAAAAATACATTTGATTGATTTTTTAGACTAATTGAATGATTTTTAATTCCAAAAAATTGTTAAAACAATCTATTATCAAAAATTATCGGGGATAAATGGGTAATTAATCACAACAATTGAAGCGATTTTGAATAATTAACAAAAAGTAAGGGAACGAAACCTTCTCTCACGCCAAATTTACCCCACGACCGCCTGAAGGTATCTCAAGAAACATGACCGGAAAAAATCAATGGGTAAAATGTCCTTTGAATGGTTTTTCAGAAACAACGGTGTTTTTTTATTTTTCCGATGAAGAAACGGGTTAGAAAGCCCGTTTAGTGAAAGAAACAGACCCAAAAGGAGAATAAACGAAATTAATTTTCGGAAGCCGGGAATAAGAACAGCAGGCGATTGTTAAACCCCTGCAGGGATTTGGTAGTAACGCGCGAACCGTGCGCCTCCACCCGTTAATTGGTTATTTATTGAGGCCGTTATTATTTTGGGAATTCTTCTTTTTCCTTTAACCTTTTCTGTGCCGCAGCTGCCGCAGCTCAATGTATGCTGTTTAATTACCTTTTGCTACCATACTGTCACCGCTGCCGCGGTTAACAAAACACAACTGGTTGGCGTTCTACGAAACAAGTGGTTTCTAACAGCTCTTTTTTCACTTTTCTACTCCTTCCACCTTTTTCACCCTTTTCACTTTTCACTTTAACCTTTATTCTTTAGCCTTTCACCCTTTTCACTTTCCCACACCTTCTTCCGCCCGTTTCCACCTAACGACCTGTTTCCCCCTAACGACCTACTTCACTCCTTCTCCCCTGTTTGATACCCGGTGGGTGTTTTCCCAAATCGCTTCTTAAAGCAAACGCCAAAATAGCCCAGGTCGTTGAATCCACAGTTAAAGGCCACTTCGGAAATGGTGAACGATTTATTTTTTAACATCTGAGCCGCACGTTTTAATCTGATATTACGGATAAACTCATTGGGTGCAAGGCCTACCAGGCTTCTAATTTTTCGGTAAAGCATGGAGTTACTCACCCCAAGTTCATTGGCCAGGCTTTTTACTGAAAATTCGGAATCCGATAAATTTTCCTCCACAAAAGCCTTTGCCTTCATAATAAACTTTTCATCCAGGGGTGTAATGGAGGTATTTTCGGGTTCCAGGTTAAAGTCGGAACTGACCTTATTTTTAAATTTCTCACGAATGGCCAACAATCCATTGATTCTAACCTTAAGCACCTTTAAACTGACCGGCTTCTCCAGATACGAATCGGCTCCAGCCTCATAACCTTGCAATTTATTTTGGTCTCCTACTTTTGCGGATAATAAAATGATGGGGATATGGCTTATGTTAATATTGGACTTTACGGCCTTACACAACTCTTTCCCCGACAGGTTGGGCATCATCACATCCGACACGATTAAATCAACATCATCAGACATCGCTATATTGAAGGCTTCCTGCCCGTTTCTGGCTTCCAAAATGTTAAAGCTTTTTTTCAGCGATTCTTTCACGGTAAATCTAAAATCGTCGTTATCGTCGGCGACCAATATGGTATAACCCGAATTCTGCCCCACTTCCATATCTTCCTCTTCAGGCTCTGCGCTTTCTTCTTCGATTGGAATGGTAATATTTTTCAAGGACTCCTCATCAGCAATAAAGGATTCTGCCTTTACAAAGGCCTCTTCACCAATTGGTAATGCCACGGTAAAAGTAGAACCTTCACCCAACGCACTCTCCACATTTATTTTACCATTCATCAGGCCAACCAAATTATTGGTTAAGCTTAAACCGATGCCCATTCCTGATTTGTCATTTTCCTTATTACTTTCATCCCTGTAAAACCGATCGAATAGATGAGGTAACGACTCTTCACTTATGCCAATGCCAGTGTCTTTAACGATTAGCTCAATAACCTCAAGGTTGGCCTGCCTTCTTAAAGAAAATACTATTTCCCCGCCGTCGTTGGTGTATCTAAAGGCATTCGACAACAGATTTCGAAGAATGATCTCCATCTTTTCCTTATCAAATACACCCATTATATTTGGCTCAACATCAACCTTAAATTGTATATCCTGTTTTTGAGACAACAATTTAAAGTCGTCCACACAGTTGGTAACAAAACTGCTTAGGTCGCCTTTGACCAGCTTGAGGGTCATATTCCCGGTTTCCAGTTTACGAAAGGTTAAGAGCTGCCTGATTAAACGCAGTAAGCCATTAACATTACGTTGCATTAACAACTGATTATTCATGGAAAACTTACGTTCCTTAAGGCCATTCTCAATAGCCGCAGATAAGATGGTCAATGGGGTTAAAAGCTCGTGCGAAATATTGGTGAAAAATCTAAGTTTAAACTGGTTTAACTTCTCAGATTTAGATCTTTTTATCAATTGAAGCTGATAGTCCTGTTTAATTCTTTCGATCCTTAATCTTTGCAAGAATATGGCCCAAATAATCCCGATTACGAATACCAGATATATTAAAATGGCCCACCAGGTTTTATAAGGAGCTTGTTTAACATGAATATTTAAACTTAAAAAGGTGTCATTCCAGACTCCCTGCCCGTTGGATCCTTTAATTTTCAATACATAGTCACCCGCTAACAAGTTGCTATAGTTGGCACTTCGCATTTTGGAGGTGACATATTTCCAGTCATTGTCAATTCCTTCCACCATATAGGCATATTGATTGGCTTCGGGATGGAGGTATCCAAGGGCCGAAAAGGTGACCGAGAAATTATTTTGTATATGATTAAGCCTCAGAGTATTGGTCTCGCCCTGATAATAAGGCACATGCTCACCACCAACCATTATATCGGTAATTACAACGGGGGCCTTTGAGTAATTACCATTCACTTTTAATGGATTAAAAATATTAAACCCATGATTTCCACCCACATAAAAGTGACCCTTTTTATCCTTAAAAAAAGCGCGTGGGATAAAAATATTTCCCTGCAAACCATCCCGATATAAAAAGCGTTCTGTCTGAGGTATTTGCTGTTGAAACCAGAGTTTAAGCAAACCCTTATTGGTGGTTAACCAGATGCTGCCATATTCGTCCTGATTGATCCCAAAAACCACATCTCCAAATACATTCCCCTCGGCTAATGGTGAGATTATTTCTGAACTGTTTTTTTCGATCAGCTTAATCCCATTTCCTTTGGTTCCAATCCAAATACGCTGACCGGTATCCTTGAACGCAGAAATTATTTTGTAAGGAACTTTTACCACCTCCCATTCTGTGGCAATGGGCTTTTCCTTCTGAGGGCTAACCGTAAACATCCCATTGGTTAATGTAGCGATGAGTAAATTCCCCTTATTATCGTTTAAGACACCGGTGACATTCACATTTTCAACAGCCTCATTATATTGGTCAAGGAACGTGGTATTCGTAATTATCCTTTGCTGTCCTTCAATGGTAATGATATGGTTCAGGCCATTCCAGGTACCTGCCCATACCGATCCGTCTTCATCCAGGAACAACACATTCACGCTTCGGCCTTTAAAGGCATTATTGGTTGTTTCAGAGTTGATTACATCGATTACTCCGTTACGGGGATTGAAGGTAATAATGCCATTGTACCGGGTGCCCATCCACAATACAGAATCCTTATCCCATAAAAATGAGTTAACGGTATTTAAATCAACTCTTGAGGCAATAGCCTTAAATTCCGGCAATTGTGAATAATGGAAAAACCTCTCTTTCTCCATATCATACACCACAAAGCCTAAGCTTAATACCCCTGCCAGCAATCTACCTTTATGATCGATCTCGAAGGAGTAAACCGACTGGGTTCTTTTTTGCGGGTCAAGCTCTGGTATCTTAAAAAGGTCAAACTTATTTCTCTCCAAATGCATTTTATTAACCCCGCCCCCCTTGGTCGAAAACCATAATAGATTGGAAGAGTCACAAAAAATATCCCTCACCACATTACTTGATATTTTTCCAGCACTCTCGGAATATTCATACCGTGTAATTTTACATTTTTGGGTTAAGGGATACTGAATCACAGCGGTTCCATAAGGGGTCCCAACCCAGATGCCATGATATTTATCTTCCTCAATATCCAGGATGATGTTACCGGGGATGGAATTCGGATCATCCGCTTTATGGGCAAATGATTTTACAATTTTCACCTCCTTATCGGCAGATATATCCAGGACATACAACCCTGCCTCCCAAGTCCCCACCCATAAAAAACCATTACTATCAACTAATAACGATTTCACTGCATTATCTGCATTGCCTTCATCGATTCCCTGAAAAAAAGGAAACGATTTAAATGAGAGGCCATCAGCATCGAGTTTCAAGATGCCTTTGCCCCAACTTCCAACCCAAATTTGACCTTTAGAATCACCTACTGCTTTCTGGGCATGATTAATGCCTTCTACTTTGTGAAGCTTTTCCTGTCCGGGATCAATAATATAAAGCCCGTTTTCTGTACTTAAATAAATTTTCCCGTCTTCTGCACAATAAATATCATTTATCAAAGTCCCCTGCATGGCTTGAACGACAAAATCAAGAATTGGCTCCAGCCGATGTGAGAAGGCATAAAAACCGTTTCCCGCGCCAATGTACATACTGCCATCAATTCCCCAGGCTATTTCGCGAACATCATTCCCATATAACATTCCCAAATGTGGGTGACTTTTATAACTTCTGAATTCATAACCATCGTATCTAGCGATCCCCTCGGACGTAGCAAACCACATAAAACCATTGGCATCCTGACTGGAAGAATTGACTTCATCCGATATCAAGCCATCATTATTGTTAACATGTTCGAAGTAAAGGCCACTGTATGTTTCCCCAAAAACCAATGCAGACCAAAACAGCATTGCCAACGATAAAAATACCTTCATCACCCTATCATTTTTAATCTCCACTCATCGGAATAATACAAAACAAAATATTCATCTGGAATATAAGTATTAATCCTGATCTTTAACCGGACAAATTTCATCAATTATTTTCAATAAATGGTTTTTAATCTAAAATGTGAAAAATTAACCACACTGAAGGAGTGAAACATAAACTTATCCAAAAAGTTTGAAAAAACCATTCTATGTAGGACCCCTATTGATAAAATGCAAATTCCTGTAGGCGATGACGAACCATTCCCCTGGCAAGGAACGCCCAAAAAACTTCCAAAATAAATAACGCCATCGAGAAATGGAGCCATTTCATCCGGTTGATCAGGGATATTTACTTATTTTCATATCTTTACATACTTGTTATCACCCATAAAATATTCCCCCCGGAGAAGATCCTATTCCTGAGCCTGGGGTTTAGGTGAAGCCTAATCAATAGATTAAATTGATTTTCGTTATTTTCGCCTCATAAACCAATGACGATTGAAATACTATCTGCTTTTAATATTTCTTAGTTGCGGGCTCTTATCATCCGCGCAGCTGATTCAATTTCTAAACCTCACCATGGCCGATGGGCTTTCCGGATCGAAGGTATATAGTATTAGGCAGATCCAATACGGGTTTATGTGGATTGGCACGCAAACCGGGTCGGCTCCTTTGAACCGTTTTAGCAATGAATTAAGGTTCTTCCGCGAAAAGAATCACGAAGGTACCCACTCATCTCCAAAAACATTCCTAAAACCCAATCAGGATAAACCTGCTATTGTTGATTCCCTAAAATAAAAAAAATAATTAGCCCACCAATGGCCTTTCCCTTTTCGATGGCAGAATGTATAAGTTAAAACAAAAAAAAATCACGAAATGAACCGCATTAACTTTTCCCTTTTAATACTGGTAGCCTTACTTGGCTACACCAACGGATATGCGCAGCGCGAAATGGTTAATCTGGATTCGAACTGGGCTTTTTTATTGCAGGATGATCCTGCCTTTTCGAACCCAAATATGAACGACACCCAATGGGAGAAGGTAAATATCCCCCACGACTGGGCTTTTGAAAAGGGCGTTTCGAAAGAAGGAGTCCAAAGTGACAATGGCGGCTATTTTGGCGGCGGTGTGGCCTGGTACAGAAAAACCTTTGATGTTCCGGAAACCTGGAACACGAAATGGGTGCAAATAGAGTTCGACGGGGTGTATATGAATAGTGAAGTTTGGATAAATGGTCACTATCTGGGTAAACGGCCTTACGGGTACATCTCCTTTAGATACGAGATATCAAAATACCTGAAAACCGGAAAAAACAACATTGCCGTGCGCGTCGATAATTCTCTGGAACCCTCAGCCCGCTGGTACCATCCTTGCGGGATTTATGCCCCCGTACGACTGGTACTTACCGGTCACCAACGAATCAGTCCCAATGGAATTTACATTACGGCTCCTCTGGCCACCTCCCAAAAGGCAAGACTGAATATTAGTACTTCACTGGTGAACAAGATGAATAAAAAGGTGAAGGCAATGCTCAAAACAGTCATCACCGATGCCTCAGGGAAGGAATTAAAGGTGGTCCGCAACCCTCTTAAATGGAAGAACAACCACACACTGGAAGTCATTCAGGAATTCGAACTGGATAACCCATCCCTTTGGAGTCCTGAATCGCCCTATCTATACACAGTTACCACCAGCCTGTGGGTGAAAGACCAACGGGTTGATCAGGTCGAAACCAATTACGGAATCCGACAGATCGAATGGAAGACAGACTCCGGCTTTTGGCTGAATGGCGAGCAAACAAAGCTCCTGGGGGTGTGCGAACATTACGAAGGAGGCCCGGTGGGGGGCGCCTGGACCAAACCCCTTTTAAGATGGAAGCTGGCATTGCTAAAAGAGATGGGTGTAAATGCCATTCGAACGGCTCATAACCCCGCCCCGCCTGTGTTTTACGATCTTTGCGACGAAATGGGATTGCTGGTGATGGATGAAATTTTTGATGGCTGGAAACGTAAAGCCAAACAGGATTACGGCGCACAGGCCTTTAATGAGTGGTGGGAAAAAGATATGACCGAGTGGTTAAAACGTAACAGGAATCATGCTTCTATAGTCATTTACAGCTTAGGAAATGAAACAAGTGGCCAAATTGCGGAAAGGCTGGTAGCCAAATGCCACCAACTGGACCCCACCCGTCCGGTCACGTCGGGCCACAGCGAATCTGAATTTATGGATGTGTTTGGGGTAAACGGAGGCAGTGAAAAACAAGGCTTTTACACCAAAGAAAGGCCCGACAAACCCTTCGTTGCCACCGAAGCGCCCCATACCTGGCAAACCAGGGGCTATTACCGCACCCAAACCTGGTTTCGCGATGGTTATCCCAATAAAGGGCAGCAACCATTTGCATTGCCCGATCTTACTGAAAAAGAGATCTTCCATTACGAATGGGATTCACGGGATAATTGGGCAAATGGGAAACAACATTTTAACTCATCGTACGATAATGCCATGGTGCGCATTTCGGCCCGAAAAAACTGGGAACTAATGCGCGATTTACCGTGGTATAGCGGGCATTTCCGGTGGACTGGATTCGACTATTATGGCGAGGCTGGTTATGTACATGGAGGGTGGCCATTCCGCTTGTTTATGGGAGGCGCCCTGGATGTGGCAGGTTTCGAAAAGGATCTGTTCTATTTCTATCAAAGCCAGTGGACAAAAGAGCCAATGGTTCATATTCTACCTCACTGGACCCATCCTACCCTTGAAAAAGACACTAAAATTCCGGTATGGGTTTACTCAAACTGCGATGTAGTGGAGTTGTTTCTGAACGGAAAATCATTGGGTAAAGACACCCCGGGCACAAAATGGGACGAAATGCAATGTGAGTGGATGGTTCCCTGGGAACCCGGAACCATTATGGCCAAAGGATTCATTAACGGAAAAGAAGTCTCCGCCACGGAATACACTACCGCTTTTAGTCCCGCAGGAATCCGCCTAACCAGCGACTCGGAGCACCTGAATATCCCAGAAGATCACACAGCTATTATCACCACCGCTATCACCGATTCGGCCGGGGTATTTTATCCCTATGGCGAAAACAATGTTTATTACCATATTGATGGGCCTGCCAGAATTATTTCCCTGGAGAATGGCGACCCCGTTGATACCACAAACAATGTAGGGGTGAATTTCCGCAGGGCATTTATGGGATTAACACGAACCTTTTTACAAACAGTCCCGGATGCTAAAAACATAAGCATCACAGCCGGTGCCATCCTGGGAGAGAAACAACTATTAACCTCCTCAAAAGTGTCCATCGATGTAAAAACCCTGGCTATCCTGGGGGAAGCAAATACACAACCCGTGGAAATATTCTACACCATTGATGGTACTGAGGCTACCCCCCAAAGCAAATTATACACAGGCCCCTTCCCGGTTAATTCCGGAACTACCGTAAAGGCAGTGGTGGTGCGAAAAGACGAAGTGATTTTAACCATGCAGGAACCATTTGGCAGTGAATTGGGCCTTTGCTGGAATGAAGAATCAATGAGTCCCTTTACCGAAAATCGCGTTGAGGGAATGAATGCAATAGATGCCGACTTTTCGGGTGCAACGGTACAAACCTTTAATGAGATTAAATACCTCGACTTTAAAGGCCGGGAAGGCAACATAATCTGGTATCAGGAAAATGACGGAAGCGCAGGACTCTTTACCTTAAAAATAAGCTATGCCTGTAAAGACACCGGTTCCATGCGCCCCATGGACCTGATCATCAACAACAAAAAAGTTGCCACACTCAATTTTAAACCCACCGATTCGTGGAATTCAGATTGGCAACAAGTAATTACAAAGCAGCATCTGGAGGCCGGAGCCAACTATATTGAACTGCGATCAACCGGGCAGAGTGCACCTAATATAAGGATGATACAAACAAATTAAATTCTGAATTGTGCTTTCCGGGGCCAGCTTGTTAACGGGCTACCATTAAGGACATGCCGGCGTCAGTGGCAACCCGGTTTGGAGGCAAATTGGCAAAGTTCAATCCGGATGAAACAACGGTGGCCCATGAATTCAAACAAGCTTGCTTTGCAGACCTTTTTTTCACCATTTCCGGAAAAACCTGTACGAAACTTAGAGTTTTTAAGGATGAATTTCTATTTTCACAGGCCTATAAGGCAGCTCTGACACTATTGAAAGAAAAATATGGAACCAAAATTTAGCAACCCTCCATTAACCAACAGGCCATGAAAAGGACAAAAAGAATTATAATAAACACCCTGGCTATCATCTTATTGTCATTTCACCTAAGCAGAGCCGATGACCCCCCCAACATCATCTTTCTGCTCACCGACGACCAGGTTAGTATTGCCACGGGTTGTTACGGAAACGACCAGGTACAAACCCCCAACATGGATAAACTGGCCGAACAAGGGGTTCTGTTTTTGAACCATTACAATACAACATCGATTTGCATGGCCAGCCGGGCCAATATCATGACCGGAATGTACGAATACAAAACCGGAACTAATTTTGACCATGGGCCAATGCATAAAGCGATTTTTGAAAAATCGTACCCCGTTATTTTACGGAATGCAGGATACTTTACAGGTTTTGCAGGAAAATTCGGGTTTGCCGTCTCCGATGGGACCAGCACCGCCGATAATTCCTGGGATGTTTTACCTGTCGATGCTTTTGATATGTGGGCCGGTGGGCTGGGACAAACCAGTTACAAAACAAAAGAAAACAAGTACATCGCCAAATACGCCGATAAGTACCCGCACAGTTCAAGGGCCTACGGAGCATGGGCGGCCGACTTTTTCGAGCAAGCCAAACAGAGTGGAAAGCCTTTTTGTATGTCCATAAGTTTTAAGGCCCCCCACTTGCCTTTTACGCCCGATGTATATTTCGACCACGTTTATGCAGGGAAAAAATACAGGAAGCCTGCAAACTATGGGGCTGAAAATGCCACACATCTGGCTCCACAAGCGAAATCCGGTCGTCAGTATAACAGTTATAATTTTTGGCGCGAGTCGGAAGCCTCCTACCAGGAAGCCATTCAAAGATACAACCAGCTGATTCATGGGGTGGACTATGCCATTGGAATGATTCGTGAAGAACTGGAAAAACAGGGCCTTGCAGATAATACGGTCATCATTTTTACCGGGGATAACGGCTACAGCTGTGGCGCCCATAACCTGGGTGGAAAGGTGCTTGCTTACGAAGAAGCCTCAAAATCCCCACTGATTATTTTCGACCCACGGTTACCCCAAAATAAACGGGGCCTAAAACGCGAAACCGTTACGGCCAATATCGATATGGCACCAACCATTTTAAGCTATGCCGGACTCAACATTCCTGAAAATATGGACGGTGAGAATTTACTGCCATTAATAAACAAACCCAATGGCATTAAGCGGAAATCGATTACCTTAATGAATATGTGGGGTAACGATGAAATCCAGGCCATGGGGGTGGTTACCAAAGACTGGAAATACATTTACTGGCAGTACGAAGACCAGCGTATGAACCCCACAGAGGAACTTTTTAATGTGGGCAGCGACCGCCTGGAAATGAAAAACGAAGCAACAAATCCGAAGTATTCAAAAAAATTGAACGCCATGCGGATGTTATACGATAAACACTATAACTGCCTGGTTAAAAACAGCGTTGACTTTAATAATTATAAAAAATATAAGACTCTGTTTAACAGACAAGCTTCGGCCGACGAAAAAAAACCGTATTTGAAAGGGACTTATGAAGAAGAACTCAGCCGAGGATGGCATCAGGGATACGAGATGAAGTAATACTACCCGGAAAAACCCTCTTTTGGGTGGGTAATTGCCTCTCCAGAACCGGATTCGGGGCAGGCTATGAGAAAAGATTTTTAACATAAATGGAAAATTCAAAATTCAAAATTGAGCATTGAGCATTGAATATTCAATACCGAACACTCAATTTTAAACAAAAATAATTCAAACTTGAAAGATGCTTAATTAAAACTGTAGAATGGGTTAATGATGGTAGAATTGTGCCGTAGGCACATGATATGGGTAGAATGGGTATTATAACAATGGAATTCCGTCCCGGATGGGACGGGACACATGGTTGCCAATCATTCTGCTAC
>JBFHFS010000090.1:0-13436 GCA_041583495.1 Marinilabiliaceae bacterium
GTATTACAGAAATTGGGGACATAAAAAAAGCCTTACACAAAATGTGTAAGGCCGAAATGTCATAAGTTATAGTGGGGATACCGACTATGCCAACTTAACATTTACCGCGTTCAATCCTTTTCTACCTTCTTCAAGATCAAAAGTCACTTCATCGTTTTCTTTGATCCTGTCGATAAGTCCATTTGCATGAACGAAGAATTCTTTGTCAGATTCGTCGTCTTTGATAAATCCGAAACCTTTTGTTTCATTAAAGAATTTTACTTTACCTCTTTTCATGAGTAAAAAAATTTGTTTGTTAATGCTTTGCCCAACTAAGCTGATCGTCACCGATTCGTTAAACCGTATCCACAAGCAGACAGGTTGAACAGTTAAAAATAATTACTTGAGTACAAAGTAACAAACATTTTTAGAATTATGCAGCATAAAATCAAAACAAATACAAAAAATAACGAAATTTATTTGAATGTTTTAATACTCAGCACTTAAAAAGCGCTTCCCCGGCGCCCTAATCCGAAATAAATTCACTAATTTTAGCCGTTAAACAAAATAGTTCTTTTCGATTTTCAGCCATTTTTTTTCCAATCCATCAACGGTCATTAGTTTTTTTTAATATTTATTGTCACAACCACCCTTAATTCATTAACCTAAAATGTTGTACTAAGATGAAAAAACCAACTTTACCCATTCTATTGGGATTACTAGCGTTACTATTTACTATGTGTACTAAAACAGAGCGTCCAAAAGAGATTGGCATTCAACTTTATTCGGTCCGTGATGACATGAAGCAAGACCCCATAGAAACCGTAAAAAAAGTGGGTGAAATGGGCTACACTTTTGTGGAAGCAGCAGGTTATGCCAACGGGCTTTTCTATGGTATGCCCCCCGAAGATTTTAAAACCTTGGTGGAAACAAGTGGCATGAAATTTATCAGTTCTCACACGGGTCAAAACCTCCCCGACTCTTCCAGCTACGAGGCCACCATGGCCTGGTGGGATCAATGCATTGAAGCACATCAAAAAGCAGGGGTCAAATACATTGTTCAACCCTGGATGGACAAGGCCGGCTATGCCACCCTGGACAGCCTTAAAATGTATTGCGATTACTTCAACGCCGTAGGTGAAAAATGTAAGGAGCAAGGAATCCTTTTTGGCTACCACAACCATCATAAGGAGTTTTCTACCCTGGAAGGAGATACTATTTATACCTTTATGCTGGAAAATACCGACCCGGGGAAAGTGTTTTTCCAGCTGGATCTTTATTGGATTCAGGAAGGAAAAGGTGATGCCATCACCTACTTCCACAACTATCCCGGCCGATTCAGGCTCTGGCATGTCAAAGACGAGAAAGAGCTGGGCGAAAGCGGCAAGATGGATTTTAAATCCCTTTTTGCCCATACACAAGAGTCGGGGATGGAGCACTTCATTGTGGAAGTTGAGCGATACAACTTTGAGCCGATGGTGAGTATTCAGAAGAGCCTGGAATACCTTCAAAATGCAGACTATATTAAATAGGCGATTCTATCAAAAAACTTACTATTTTTAGGCCCTTGTCCTAACCCCTCTCCTTTAAATGATTTTTTTAAATGAGAGGGGCCGGGGTCGGCAAATTAAACCGGAATCAATTGGCCAATAAAGCGGAAAACAATCATTCATCACCTAAACTAGGCACCTTTGGAGGGGTATTTACGCCCTCCATTCTTACGGTGCTTGGGGTTATTATGTATTTGCGTTTTGGATGGGTCGTAGGAAATGTCGGTTTGATGGGCACGTTGATCATCGTCACCATCTCCACCTCTATCACCTTTCTGACAGCGCTCTCCATTGCCTCCATCGCCACCAACTCGAAAGTGGAAACGGGAGGGGCTTACTATATGATCAGCCGATCGCTGGGGGTGGAAATTGGCGGCGCCCTGGGCATTCCCCTATACCTGGCTCAGACATTCTCTGTGGCACTTTACGTGATTGGTTTCTCAGAAAGTCTGGGGATTATGTTTCCCCAGATAGAGATGAAACTGGTGAGTGTGGTCACCACCCTGTTGCTGGGAACGCTGGCTCTTTTCTCCACCAAAGCCACCATCCGGGTCCAATACCTCATTTTAGGGGTCATCTCTCTTTCGCTCATCTCCCTGATATTGGGAAAACCCATTGAGGAGACCTCTGTTGAGATGTGGGCAACACCTGAAAAGAGCCAGGTAGGGTTCTGGGCCGTGCTGGCCATATTCTTTCCGGCGGTCACAGGCATTATGGCAGGGGTGAACATGTCGGGCGACTTAAAGTCCCCCTCACGGGCCATTCCCAGAGGAACCTTTCTGGCTGTGGGGGTAGGCTATCTCATCTATATGACGCTTCCGTTAATACTGGCAAGCAGGGCCAGCACCGCCTCCCTGTTAGAAGATCCACTCATCATGCGTCGCATGTCCCTTTGGGGTCCGGCCATTCTTTTAGGGGTATGGGGAGCCACACTCAGCAGTGCGGTAGGCAGTTTGCTGGGGGCCCCCAGGGTTTTACAAGCCCTGTCGCACGATCATGTAATCCCGCGGAAGTTCTCGGTTCTATCGAAAGGCTTCGGCCCCGAAGGGATTCCACGCGGAGGCACCCTTGTGACCATTGGCATCACCCTAATTGCAGTTGTTTTGGGAGAACTCAATGCCATAGCCCCCATTCTGACCATGTTTTTTCTGGCTACCTATGGAATTCTAAACATCACCGCCGGGATCGAAAATTTTCTAAAAAGTCCCTCCTTTCGGCCCAAGTTTAAGGTCCACTGGATTTTTTCGTTGATCGGAGCCATCGGTTGTTTAAGCATCATGTTCCTGATAAACACGCCGGTCACCCTGGTCTCTATCGTATTCATCTTTACTGTTTTGGCCTGGCTTCGGAGACGAAGACTAAAAACCACCTGGGGGGACGTGCGCAGCGGGATGCTTCTGCAAATCATCCGTTTTGCCTTGCTTAAACTGAAAACCCAACCCAACCCCAAGAGCTGGCGGCCCAATATTCTGGTTTTATCGGGACTACCCACCAAACGCTGGCACCTGATAGATTTCGCCCATGGCCTTACCCAGGAGAAGGGCCTCTTCACGGTAGCCACCATCCTTCAGGAAAAAGGAGTGTCGCAGGAGCGGATAATAAATTACGAGAAACAAATCTCCGAGTACCTCACCGATAAACATATTCATGCACTGGTTAGAGTACTCAGGGCCGAAGACCCCTTCTCGGGCTCCATGCATCTGGTTAACTCTTATGGGCTCGGGTCCTTGGTTCCCAACACAATTCTCCTGGGCGATACCAAAGAGGCAACACACCATGAAGCCTACAGTAAGCTGATTTGGCATTTTTTCCAGTCGAAGCGAAATGTGATGATCCTACAGGATGACTCTTCTTCTCCCTGGCGCTCCAATTTGAATGTGGACATCTGGTGGGGCGGACTGAAAGGGAATGGTGGCCTGATGATGATTTTAGGCTACATGATTCAGAACAGCCCTCACTGGCAGGGAGTCAACATCCACGTAAAAATGGTGGTCGCCACCCAAAAGGCAGCAACCCTTGCCGAATCGAACCTCAACGAAATTTTAACCTCCATGCGGGTTAACTTTTCGAGAAGCATTATCGTTTCGGAAGGAAGAAGTTTCTTCGATATCCTGGCTCAGGAATCAACCAACACCGATCTGGTAATGCTGGGGCTCAAACAACCCGATGACCAATTCGACCGCTATTTCAACAGGCTGAAGGAAAGGACTCAAACCATTCCCCGAAAATTATTTGTGCTGGCTTCACAGGACATCTCATTTACTGAAATCCTGAGCTGACAACCCCTCGTCACACGCTTCACATTCGAAAGAAACCGCCGTAAAATAAAAATTCAATTACGAAAGATTTTGGCTTTTGATTATATTTGGAGGTTTATTGGAAGTAACCCTTTCGCAATTGGGAACGTATTTTTCAATGACATTTTAACCCAAATGGAGCATCCTCGCTCAACTTAGGACAGAAGATTTTACGATTTAAAAAAAAGGAGTGGTAATGGTTCAGAATTATTCGGAAGATACCATAAAAACGCTGGATTGGAAGGAGCATATCAGGCGCAGACCCGGCATGTATATTGGTAAGCTGGGCGATGGAACCTATGCCGACGACGGCATATACGTGTTGCTCAAAGAAGTCATGGACAATGCCATAGATGAGTACATGATGGGCTTTGGCAAAAAGATAAAAATAACCCTGAATGACAAGCAGCTCTCGGTGCGGGACTATGGCCGTGGCATCCCTTTAGGCAAAGTGGTGGATGTGGCCAGTAAGATGAATACCGGCGCCAAGTACGACAGTAAAGTATTTAAAAAATCGGTGGGTCTAAATGGCGTAGGGATCAAAGCCGTCAACGCTCTTTCCGAACAGTTTGTGGTACAGGCTTTTAGGGATGGAGAAACCAAGCGCGCCCTGTTCAGCAAAGGAGAATTACTCGAGGACACCCCCATTGAACCTACCAGTGAGGCCAATGGCACCTGTGTGGAATTCTTTCCCGACCAGGCCATTTTTGAGGAGTTTAACTACAAAGAAGAGTACATTGAGACGCTTCTGAAAAACTATACGTTTCTAAATGCCGGGCTGGCCATCGAGTTTAACGGGAAGGTCTTTCGATCGAAGAACGGATTGCTTGATCTGCTGGATGAAAACATGACCGAAACCGGTTTGTACCCCATGATTCAGCTGAAAGATGAAGATCTGGAGGTGGCCATTACCCACTGCGACCAATATGGCGAAGAGTACTACAGTTTCGTAAACGGGCAACACACCACCCAGGGGGGCACCCATCTGGTGGCCTTTAGAGAAGCCTATGTAAAGGCTGTGCGCGAGTTTTTCAACAAAAACTTCGATGTGGCCGATATCCGATCGGGGGTGGTGGCCGCCGTGAGTATAAAAATTGAGGAGCCGGTATTTGAATCTCAAACCAAAACCAAGCTGGGCTCTAAAGACATGTCGCCCGGAGGCACCTCCGTTCGCAACTACATCATCGATTTCGTAAAGGAGAAGCTGGATAATTTCCTTCACAAGAATTCTGAAACAGCCGAAATCCTCTATCGGAAAATCCTGGATTCGGAGAAGGAACGAAAAGCCATCTCAGGGATCCAAAAACTGGCCCGGGAACGTGCTAAAAAAGTGAGTCTCCATAACAAAAAACTGCGCGACTGCCGGGTGCACTACAACTCCACCGACGAGCGCAAGCTGGAGACCTCCATCTTCATCACCGAGGGGGATTCTGCTTCGGGCTCCATCACCAAAGCCCGGGATGTTTCCACCCAGGCGGTCTTTAGCTTGAAGGGAAAGCCGTTAAACACCTATGGCCTCACCCGCAAAGTGGTTTACGAAAATGAAGAATTCAACCTGCTTCAGGCAGCCCTCAACATAGAAGACGGCCTGGAAACTTTACGTTATAACCATGTGATAATCTCCACCGATGCCGATGTGGACGGCATGCATATCCGGCTTTTACTCCTGACCTTCTTTCTCCAGTTTTTCCCCGAACTCGTCAAAAACGGGCACCTCTATATATTACAAACCCCGCTGTTCCGGGTCCGGAATAAAAAAGAGACCATCTATTGCTACAGTGAACCCGAACGAATAGAGGCGCTGAAGAAGATTGGCGCCAATGCCGAGATTACCCGTTTTAAGGGTCTTGGAGAGATCTCCCCCGATGAGTTTACCCACTTCATCAATAAAAATATTCGTTTGGAGCCGGTAAGGATGAAAAAAGAGGATGCCTTCAAGGAATTACTTGACTTTTATATGGGTAAAAACTCACCCAACCGGCAAAATTTTATCATAGACAACCTGGTGGTTGATGAGGAGATGTTGTAAACCAATTAAAAATGAACGAAGAGAACTTATTAGATACCGATTCCACGGAAAAACCCACTCCCGAGAATAAGGAGACCCAAACCCAGCCAACCAAAGAGGAACCGGATGGCACCAAGGTAAGCCCCTTGCAGGGAATGTATCGCACCTGGTTTCTCGATTATGCCTCCTATGTCATTCTGGAACGGGCCGTACCGCACATTCACGACGGACTGAAACCCGTGCAACGCCGCATTCTGCATGCCATGCGCCGCATGGAGGACGGCCGCTACAATAAGGTGGCCAACATCATTGGCTACACCATGCAATATCACCCTCATGGAGATGCCTCCATCGGGGATGCCCTGGTACAACTTGGCCAAAAAGATCTCCTGATAGACACCCAGGGAAACTGGGGCAATATCTTTACAGGCGACAGCGCGGCAGCACCCCGTTACATCGAGGCCCGGCTGACCAAATTTGCCCTGGAGGTGGTTTTCAATCCTAAAACCACCGAATGGAAGCCAACCTACGATGGCCGTAACCAGGAACCCATTTGCCTGCCGGTTAAATTTCCGCTTCTTCTGGCTCAGGGAGTAGAAGGCATTGCAGTGGGACTGGCCTCAAAGATATTACCCCATAACACGGCCGAGCTGATTGATGCCTCTATTGCACATCTTAAGAATCAACCCTTTGAATTGTTCCCCGACTTCCCCACAGGAGGAATGATGGATGTCTCGCGCTACAACGACGGCCTCCGGGGGGGCGCCATAAAGGTGCGTGCCAAGATCAGCAAGATCGACTCCCGAACCCTGATGATCTCGGATATTCCCTTTGGCAAAAACACCACCACCCTGATCGAATCGATCATTAAGGCCAATGAGAAGAATAAGATCAAAATAAAAAAGATTGACGACAACACCGCCGGAAAAGTGGAGATACTGATTCACCTGCCCGCCGGCACCTCGCCCGACAAGACCATTGATGCACTCTATGCCTTCACCGATTGCGAGCTCTCTATTTCGCCCAACTCATGCGTGATACGCGACAATAAGCCCGTTTTTCTTCCGGTTTCTGAAATACTAAAAGCCGACACCGATTACACGGTACATCTGCTGACCAGAGAACTCGAAATACGTAAGGGAGAACTGGAGGAGTCGTGGCACATGGCCTCGCTGGAGAGAATATTTATCGAGAATAAAATCTACCAACGCATTGAAGATTGTGAGACCTTCAGCGCCATTATCCAAACCATCGATCATGGATTGGAGCCCTTTAAAAACCTCTTAAGAAGAGCTGTAACGCGCGAAGACATTATCAAACTTACCGAAATAAAGATCAAGCGGATCTCCCGCTTCGATGCCAAAAAAGCAGAAGAGTACCTCGCTTCGGTTGAAGAAGAACTGGAACAGGTGGAATACAACCTGAACAACATCATCCCCTTTTCGATCAACTATTTTAAAAACCTAAAAAAGAAATACGCCCATCTCCATCCCCGGATGACTGAAATCAGAAGCTTCGAAAACATTGAGGCCACCAAGGTGGTGGTGAAAAATGAGAAGCTCTATATTAACCGGGAAGATGGATTCGTAGGCACCTCGCTTAAAAAAGACGAATTTGTTTGCAACTGTTCCGACATAGACGACTTGATTCTCTTCTACAAAGATGGCCGCTACCTGGTTACCAAAGTACAGGAAAAAGCCTTTGTGGGAAAAGACATCATCCACATCGCTATTTTTAAACGCAATGATTCCCGAACCATCTTCAATGCCGTTTACCACGATGGAAAAAAGGGAAATACCTATGTGAAACGATTTGCCGTCATCAGCATTACCCGCGACAAGGAGTACGACCTCACCCGCGGAACCGCCGGCTCGCAACTGCTCTATTTCAGTGCCAACCCCAACGGGGAGGCCGAGACCCTGCGCATCACCCTAAAACCAAGGGCCCGCCTGCGAAACCAAATATTTGATTTCGACATGGCCCAACAAGACATTAAAGGCCGCGGGGCCCAGGGAAACATACTCACGAAATACCCCATTCATAAAATTACCCTCCGTAAAAAGGGCGAATCGACACTGGGCGGACGCATGATATGGTTCGAACCCGAAATCTTGCGCATCAATGCCGACCGGCGAGGCCGGTACCTTGGCGAATTCCAAAAGGACGACCTGATACAAGTCATTACCAAGGACGGTTACTTTTACCACACCAGCTTCGACCTCTCCAACCACTATGAGGACAACATCCTCTTTATTGAGAAATTTAACCCGGAGGCGGTATGGTCGGCCGTTTATTACGATGCCGAACAAAAATACTACTACGTGAAGCGGTTCCAGACAGAACCCTCCTTTAAACCACAGCGTTTCATTGGTGAGCATCCCGAATCTCATTTGGTACGGCTCACCCAGGTGGAATATCCACGCCTGGAAGTAATGTTTGGCGGAGAGGATAAAATGCGTGAGAAAATGATTGTCGAAATTGCCGAATTCATCAACGTGAAAGGGTTTAAAGCCAAGGGTAAGCGGCTCACCACCTATCAGGTACATAAGATCATGGAGCTGGAGCCCATCGTTCAACCCACCCCTAAACCGGAAGAAGCAAAGGACGATGAGGCCGAGGGCGGAAATGACGCCCCTGCCGAAGACCCCGATAACGGGCAAATGTCGATCTTTTAACTCCTGACCAATGAAGAAAAGTGATCCGATATTTTTAATAGGTTTTATGGGCAGCGGCAAATCAACCCTGGGGAAACATCTGGCCCGCCTGCTCAACCGTACTTTTATTGACCTGGATCACTACATCGAAACCCGCGAAAAAAGCTCCATCACCCAACTGTTTGCCCAACACGGGGAAGACGGTTTTCGCGGGTTGGAGCGGCTGGCCCTGGCCAGCACCCTTTCATTAAAGGAGGTAGTTATTGCAACAGGTGGCGGCACCCCCTGCTTCTTTAATAACATGGAGCAGATGAACCAGGCCGGCACCACCCTTTATCTTCAACTGTCCCCCGAAGCGCTCGTGCAACGTCTTCTTCCCGGGCGGGAACACCGGCCCCTGATTGCCGGCAAAAGCCCGGAGGAGTTGTTACCCTTCATCGGCAAAAAGTTGAGCGAGAGAGAACCCTACTACCTACAGTCTCAAATTGTGGCAGCAGCAGAGCTTCTGTCGCCCGAAGCCTACATGCAAATTTTATCCGAGTCCTGGACCAACAAATAAAGAGTCGGTACCAACCCCCAACCCCTCGCCACAAAGCACTTTCGCAACAATTTAATCCAATCCATTTAAGAGTCCACCGGCTGTCGAATAAGAGGTCCCTCTATCGGCAACAAGCTTTATTTTCTTTCCCAAATTTTCAACGACATCCCAAAACACTCCCTCCCCCACACTTAAAAGAGGGCCATTTCTTCATGTACATAAGCACCCTTTAGAAGAAAGAAGTGTGCTATGGATTCAACTCATGGTCGGTTTCCGTTTTTCCGGGAAGGATTGTTTTCAAAGGGCGCCCCATTTCTCTGCGAAATTATGTTAAAATCATTTAAACTTTTTTTTTATTAATGCTCAATATTTTGTGCAAAATATTAATTAATTATTTATATTTGAACGGTCATTTGCCATAACCACATGTATATTAATGTTTAGGAACCCCTAAAATTTATGCCCCAAATGCGCTCCAAACCAATGGCTTTAATAAGCCTTCTTCTTTTAATAAGCCTCCAGCTCTTTTCGTACAATTATGAAAGAGTTGAAACCACCCAGGCAGATGGATACAAAATCATTCATATAAAGGAAGCCTCGGTGCCCTGGGATATTTTCGTTCTGGAGTTCGACATGGCCAATAACGCCTTCAAACTCAAAACCGGATTGGCCAACGACCAGGTGGCCTGGATAGACGGGGGAACAGGTGTCTCGATTCAAAAAGAGACGCTTGCGGCCATGATTGCCCGCAGAACCGCGGCAGGAGAGAACGTGATTGGCGGTATCAATGCCGACTTTTTCAATATGACCAACGGAATGCAGTTCAACATAACAGCTACCGACGGACAAATTGCCAGCACCGGTATCACCTCTTTGCCTCACTCGGCTGTTTACACCGATGAAACAGGCGAACCCTTCATAAACCTTATTAAGCTGACCCACTCCCTAACCATTCCGGGCTCGGGAACACGTTACTTTAATGGCGTAAACGAAGTCCGCTATGCCGACAACCTGATTTTATTCAACCATTTTATCGGGCAACCCACTTCCTTTGCCAACATATGGGGCCTTGAACTGCTTTTAGAACCACAGGAAGAGGTCAGTTATATCAATGGAACCCAAAATTACAAGGTGATCAAAAAAGCCGTCAACGTGACCAGAACCTCCGACAAGCAAGTCATCGCCTCGGGTCATGGAACGGCCTACACCTACCTGAGCAATGCCGATGTCGGCGACATCGTTCAAATAAAAAGCACCTTTACCGGGCTGGGCACCAGCAAAATAACCGAGATGGTGGGTGGCTGGGGCCACATCGTTACGGCAGGGGCCAACACAGCCGCCAGCAGCATCGCAGTGGAGGGATCCATGTCGCACGAAAACGACCGCCATCCCCGATCGGCCATGGGTTACAACCAGGACAAATCCAAACTCTATCTGATTGCCATCGATGGTCGCACCACGCTAAGTGCAGGCATGAACCTCTCGGAAATGGCCAACTTCATGATCGATGAGTTGGGCATTTGGGAAGGTCTTAACTTCGACGGAGGCGGCTCAACCACCCTGATGGCCGGCAGCCAAACCATCAACAATCCCAGTGGCACGGTGCAGCGGGCCGTTGCCAACACCCTGCTCGTGGTAAAGGAGGTAACCACCCACATTCCCGAATGGACCACCCAACCGGCAATCAATGTGTTTCCCAATCCGGCCAGGGACTATGTGGTTATCGACCTGAAAGAGGCCCAAACTGAAACCAATATGTATTTTGAGATCTACAGCTTTAATGGCCAAAAGGTTTCGTCAAAAACAATGGATACCGGGAATAATCCACAACGGATTGAACTCCCCGGGTTGTTGCCCGGGGCCTACCTCTACAGGGTAGTTGCCGGATCCAAAACCGTAACAGCCGGTAAATTCATGATTCAATAAAACGAAAATAAATTTAATCGATATTGATTTTAAAATATTTAACTGGTAAATTTCTTTTTTCGCATTTTTTTCCCTAACCCTTATCTGCTTAATTGTTTTATATCGAAAAATTCATCAATTGTTTAACCTTTAAAAAAACACCTATGAAATGTAGAATCTTTACTACTATGTTAATGGTTTTCGCTTTTGGTCTCATGGCCAATGCGCAATCCTTTGAAAGACAGTGGGACCAGTCGAATTCGTCCGGCACCTGGCCAACCTGGGCAGATTTCACCACCCGGGGAATAGCTGCCACCCCGAACTACCTCTTCTTTGCTTCACGATACACATTTGAGGATGATGGAGATGCAACGACCTATGACAGAGGGGTTATGTATTTTGATACCAAAACTGGCAACCCGATAGGCATGCTGGATGGTACGGGCCTTCCTACCCACGATTTCGCCATAAACGACGTTGAGGTGAGTGACG
Source organism: Marinilabiliaceae bacterium (assembly GCA_041583495.1). Taxonomy (GTDB): domain Bacteria; phylum Bacteroidota; class Bacteroidia; order Bacteroidales; family Marinilabiliaceae; genus JBFHFS01. Next base: position 11,424 of record JBFHFS010000090.1, read on the forward strand.
ACGGACAAATCTTAACGGCCAACCTGGCACTGAGTGGCACAACCAGGCGAATTGCATTTACCATGTACAAATGGAGTTCAGTAAACGCTACCCCTGAAGTGTACTTCTCTTACGAAAATCCCAATGGACTTCGCCTGGGCGACTCTTTTTCTGTGAAAGGTGATTTAACGGGCAATGCCATCATCATTGCGCCCGTTTACAATGTACCGAAAGTGGTGCGCTGGGAAGTGGTGGGAGGTGTATTAAACACCACCCCCGAAATTATTGACCTACAAGGCCTTTCCACATCAGACACCTTTGGATTCCCCTCTGTGATCCCCACCGGTGTGACCAAAACAGATCCCTTCTATTACAATGCCACCGGAACCTTACTTAAAAAATTCAGTGCCGATGGTTCTACCATTCTCGAAGTGATCGAAAAGTACAACTTTTTATCCTATCCCGGCTACGCAGGTACAGCCGACAACGCCATTACTGCCTTTGAGATGGAAGGCGAACCTTTCATTGGCGCGCTCAGCCTCCAACTAGCTGGCACAACCACCCCGGTGGAAGTTAAAGCTGTTAATGTGACCAACGGTTTATCCAACGCGAAACATCCCTTTTATTCAGCAACCCTCGGAACCAGTAACAACATTCAATTCAACGGTGATATTTGCAGCACCGTTATCGACGGCGAAGTATGGGTATTCCTGTATTATTGTAATTCGGGTTATGCAGCCTTCAAGGTTAAAGCACCGGTTGCCACGCCAACAATTCCAGTTACTGAGGCCGGATGGAGAATGGGCTCTCATCCCACCCTCGACGTGATCGACGACAACCTGACCAAGCCCAGCTGGTTAGACCACAACGTCAAATCCTTAGCCGTTGGCAATGGCCATATCTACGTGGCATCTGGTCCTGCCGGGAGCGGAACCGCCGAAGTTCATATTTTAGATGCTGCCACCGGTGCCAAGCTGGACAAGATGCTCAACGTAACAGCGGTTAACACCACCAATGCCACAAGCGACCGACGCATTGCCGACATTGAGGTAGATGATGCCGGACACATCCTTGCCTGTAATATGCGTTTAGCCGGAGCCTTTAATGTGTTCGCCTGGGACGATGAAGACAGTGCGCCCTACCTGTTGCTTTCTGCCAATGGCATTCCCTATGCCGAAGAAAATGACACTGAATCTTCCTGGCAACAAACGTCTTATACTTTAGACGTAAAAGGGGATATCAAAGACGACGCTGTTGTCCTGGCTATTCGCTCCAACACCGCCGTGACCTACAAATGGGTTATTACCGATGGAGTGGTCCAAAATGAGGGCAACCCCTATGTCACCCTCAATGTGATTGGCAACACACAAGGTCATTTTGGCGCCTTCGCCTCTGCAGCCCTCGAATCGGCCGATCCCAATTCCGCTATCTGGGCCAACAGCGATCTTCTCCACCCAACGCGTTTTGGCAACGATGGAACCCTTCTGGGCGCGATCCCCGCTGAAGTGGCCACCAACACAAGCCAGCCATTCCGTACCGGAGTCTGCAAGTATTTCGAGTGGGAATCTAAAAAATACCTGGTGGAATGGAACTTCGTTTGGGCCGATCACAACCGCCTGATTGATATCACCGCCGCCGACCTTTCCACATTAACTGCAGAGAATTGGTCGGAAACAGGAACCTACCTTGGACAAGCTCCCAACCCTGAAAGATACGGGGATGTGGATTACTTTATTGCCGACGATGGATCTTTGAATATTGTCACCCTGGTAACCAACAATGGTATTCGCCTCGATCGCTATGCCGGTACGGGAACCGCCATTGCAAAGGTCACCAAAGACCAGCTGAGCATTTACCCCAACCCTGCTTCAAACAGGTTGTATGTATCTTCTAAGGCAGGGGCCAGCAAGGTGGAAATTATTAGTGTAGCAGGTGCTGTTGTGAAAACTTTGAACAACCCAACCACCGAAGCTATTAATGTAAGTGACTTAAAAACGGGTATCTACTTCGTAAAAGTAACTTCTAATGATGGTA
>JBFHFS010000091.1:0-12655 GCA_041583495.1 Marinilabiliaceae bacterium
CTTTTTTAACCTGCCCCTACAGGGCGCCTGTTCCATGGATTCATTTTACCCGAGGCGTTGCCGTCGGGCTGAAATATGCTGGGCCTTCAGCCCGAAAAAAAACACCAATTTTCTTTATCGTTTTATGTTTTTCGCCCTATTTTTAATCTCCGAAATCGCAAATTGAAAATCTCACGTTACCAATTTCTTTTTTAACCTGCCCCTACAGGGCGCCTGTTCCTTGGATTCATTTTACCCGAGGCGTTGCCATCGGGCTGAAACAGGTTGGGCCTTCAGCCCGGGAAAAAAAACACCAATTTTCTTTATCCTTTTATGTTTTTCGCCCTATTTTTAATCTCCCAAATTGCAAATTGCAAATCTCACGTTACCAATTTCTTTTTTAACCTGCCCCTACAGGGCGCCTGTTCCATGGATTCATTTTACCCGAGGCGTTGCCGTCGGGCTGAAATAGGTTGGGCCTTCAGCCCGAAAAAAAACACCAATTTTCTTTATTCTTTTTTCTCTTCTCTCTTCTCTCTTCTCTCTTCTCTCTTCTCTCTTCTCTCTTCTCTCTTTCCTTATCTCTCTTCCTAACCTCTAACCTCTAACCTCTAACCTCCAACCTCCAACCTCTTTCCTCTTCCCCTCATATTTTGAATCTCTTTGACAAATAGTTTGGATAGGTGATTTTAACGATTATTTTTGTGATTATGCGAAATTGGATCTCTTTTTCACCGGTGGGCGACCGGGAGCTGTTCGAAAATAAATTGTATGAGCTGGCTTCCCATTACCGCCATGCAGCAGTGCTGACGGATAAATACTCGTTTTACAATGGTTCTGCTCATCAGTATCATGATTTTGATCTGTTGGCAGGGTTTGAGGCACTAGACCTGCTTGAAGGCAGCCTTGACCAACTTCAGACAAAGGTCGCCTCGTTAAACGACTGGCTTTTTGGATATTTCTCCTACGATTTAAAAAATCATTTGGAGCCGGGGTTTTCAGGGCACAGGGTTAATGACCATTTTCATTTTAGGTCCGTTAGCTTTTTTAGGCCTCGTTTTTTGATTAAAAGGGAGGGAGACAGCTGGCAGTTGGGTTTCGATTCCAGGGTGGATTCCTCATCGTTGGCCAGACAATTTATTGCCCGGATACAAAACCACAAGGAGGCCGAAGATCTTGAATGGACCTCCGCACCGAATTTCAAGGCGCGTGTGTCGCGTAGTCAATACCTTGAGGCCGTGGCGGGATTATTAAAGCACATCCATCGTGGAGATATTTATGAGGTAAACTACTGTATCGAGTATTTCTCCCATGATACCCTGATTAATCCGGCGATGGTTTTTGAGCGGCTCCAGGAGGTGTCGCCTATGCCCTTCTCGGTTTTGTATAAGCAGGAGGATTCCTTTTTACTGGGGGCTTCCCCTGAACGCTACCTCCGCAATAAAGGGGCCCGAATTATTTCTCAGCCCATGAAAGGAACCATCCAACGGAACGGCTCTACCAGGGGGGATATTCACACCATGAGGGCGTTATCCGAATCGGAGAAGGAGAGGGCCGAAAACATTATGGTGGTCGATCTGGTGCGTAATGATTTATCACGGGTAGCCTCGCGGGGCACCGTCAAGGTGGATGATCTGTGTGGCATCTTTCCTTACCCTGATCTGTATCAGATGGTTTCAACGGTTTCAGCCTTGTTGCACTCTGATGCCGGATGGCTCGATCCCATAAAAGTGAGTTTTCCTATGGGTTCGATGACCGGGACACCTAAACTCAGTGCGATGCAATTAATCGAGCGTTACGAAGAGGGTCCCCGCGGCCTTTATTCAGGGGCGGTGGGTTATATCACACCCCAGTTGGACTACGATTTTAATGTGGTAATACGGAGCTTGCTGTACAACCAAAGCTCCAGGTATCTTTCCTATAGTGTTGGTAGTGCCATAACAGCCGGTTGTGTGCCCGAAAAGGAATATGAGGAGTGTTTGTTGAAAGCCTCTGCATGGAGAAAGGTGTTCAGTCAAAAAAAAGTAACAATATGATTCAGTTAAGGGTTGATGAGCTGTTGGGAAAATTGGGTGTTTCGAAGCACCACAGACTGCTGGTGGCTCTCAGTGGTGGCGGGGATTCCATGGCGTTGCTGCATCTCCTTAACACTTTAGGGTTCAAATGCCAGGCGGCTCACTGTAATTTTCATTTGAGAGGGGCCGAGTCGGACGGCGATGAAGCCTTCGTGAGGGAATACTGCAGAGAGATTGGCGTTCCCTTGCATGTTCATCATTTTAATACCGAGGATGAAGCCCGTGAGCGGGGCATCTCAATTGAAATGGCCGCCCGCGACCTTCGTTATCGATGGTTTTGGCATTTGGTGGAAACGGAGAAGTTGGATTTTTTGGTCACGGGGCATCATGGCGACGATATGATCGAGACCTTTTTCCTTAACCTGGCCAGGGGAACCGGCCTTCGTGGCCTGAAAGGGATGCAGCCCTTGAAGGGAAAACTGCTTCGTCCCTTGCTGAGATTTCGCAGGGAGTCCATTGAGGCTTATTGCGAAGTACACGGTATCTCCTATCGTACCGATTCGACCAATTCAGATACCTCCATTCGGCGTAACTATGTCAGGCACCATCTTGTCCCGGCGATGAACACCCTTAATTCTTCGTTTTTTAATACCATGGTGCAGAACTTCCGCAACATCTCGGAGGTTTGGGAGATCTTTGCGAAAGAGGTGGGGGATATTAAGAAGCAAATAGTGGCTGTTGAGGCCGATAATATGCTTATTCCCATTAAGTTAATAGCGTCGCATCCCCAGCGATCCACTGTATTGTTCGAGATTCTAAGACCTTTTCACTTTAATGCTTCGGTGGTGAATGAGATTATTCAGAGCCTGGAGGGAATTCCCGGCAAGCAGTTTTTCTCCCGCAGCCACCGGCTGGTGCGCGACCGATATAACCTGGTTGTGGTGCCCCTGGAGGGCCCGGGGGAGGATTTGTGGTACATCGACAGTGATGTGGAACAGATAGATACTCCCGTGGAACTGCAACTTCGGGTTTTTGAGAGGGAACCTTCCTTCAGCTTCTCCCGAAACAGGCGGTTGGCCCATTTCGATGCCGACCTGGTGGATTTTCCTCTGGAACTGCGGCACTGGCGTCCGGGTGATCAGTTCAGACCATTGGGAATGGATAACTTTAAGAAACTGAGCGACTTTTTTGTGGATGATAAATTCTCCCTGGTAGAGAAGGAGGAGACCTGGCTTCTGGTTTCGGGGGGTGAGATTGTATGGGTAGTGGGTCATCGTATCGATGACCGGTTTAAGGTGAAGGACGCTACCAGTCGCATTTTAGAGATTACTGTTAAAGCCTGAGGGGCAGAGACGTTCACCGGTCTTTTAAACAGTTCCTCCACCAATGACCCGGTCCTGGACATAAAACACCATGCTTTGCCCCGGGGTTAGAGCCCAGGCGGGTGAGGATAGCTCTACCTGCAGCCCCGAATCCTTTTTGGTCAGGTGGCCTGGAATGGCCGGCACGCGATCCAGGCCTCGGATTTTGACCTCTACAGCAATGGTTTGGCCAGCGTCCAGAGGGGCTACCAGATGGAATTCCGATAAAAATATGGCGGTCGCTTCGAGCGGGGCAGTTTTTGAAACAATTAGCCGGTGACCTACCGAGTCGATAGTCTTAACGAAGAAGGCCTTATCGGGGAGGTTAAGGTCTCTCTTCTGTCCTATGGTAAAATCGGAAACTCCCCTATGGTGGCCCAGAAGTGTTCCTTCTTCATCCACAATCTCACCCGAAACAATGTTTATTTCACCTTTTTCATGCTTTTGGCGCAGAAATTGGCGGTAGTCCATTCCGCTTAAGAAACAAACGCCCATGCTTTCCTTTTTGCCGGTTTCTGCGTCAAGTCCCAGGTCAGCTGCCATCTGCTTTACCCTTTCTTTTGTGAGATTTCCCAGGGGGAAAAGAGCTCTGGCCATTACTTCCTGACTCAGATTCCAGAGAAAGAAAGATTGGTCTTTCACCGGATCTGCCCCTTTGTGGAGGTACCATAACCCGTTGTCAAAAACTTTTCGAACGTAATGACCTGTGGCAATGTAATCACAACCCAGCTCATCGGCTTTGAGGCTCAGGTATTTCCATTTGATTGCCGGATTGCATCGGTGACAGGGATTGGGTGTTCTTCCCTGCAGGTATTCATTACAGAAATAATCGACCACCTCTTTTTTAAAGGGTTCTTCCACATCGGTAACCAGGTGCGGGATATTCATTTGTTGGGCCACCCTTTGGGCCTTTTCAATCATCCGGATTTGTTCCTGCTCCGAGATGTTCCAGGTTTTTAAGGTGAGACCTGTCACGGAGTAGCCCTCTTTCAGCAAACAATGAACCGCCATGGTGCTGTCGATGCCACCGCTCATTCCCACCAGCACTTTACGGCCGGTGTGGGTGTTTGACTCCAGTCCTGATTTTTCGGAGGGGTTTACCTGCATCTGTTGGTGGTTGCGGAATCCTTCGCAAGGGATTCTTTGAGTTATTGGGAAGGTTATTCGCTGATGTTTTTTCGAACCTGGGTAAGGAACTTTTGCATCCCCTCCAGATCGTGGGTTTTAATCATCTCCAGAAGATGCTTCAATTCCTCACGAATTTTCTCCACCTGTCCCACCGTAAAGGGGTTAAAAAGTATCTCGGTGAGCAGGAAATCATCTTCGGAGAGAAGACCCCGGGCAATGGTAAGGTGTTTGCTGAATGTGGTTCCCGGCGCCTCCTGCTTCTTCATACAGGCCGCAAAAACCAGAGAGGATGAAAAGGGAACAGAGAGGGAGTAGGCGATGGTTTCGTCGTGCTCTTCGAAGGAGTATTCGTGCAGGTTTAGTCCCAGGCTCCCAAAAAAGTCTTTAAAGAAAGTCTTTCCCATGTGGTCCGACTCCCTAATGATGACCGCATGATGCTGCTTCAGCTCTTTTAGATTGCCAAAGGTAGGCCCAAACATGGGGTGCGTAGAGACAAACCGGCGTCCGGTTTTTTCATAGAATTCCTTAAAGCCGGTTTTCACCGAAGCAATATCTGAGATGATGCAGTTATCGGGCAAAAACGGCAAAACCTCTTCAAACGACTGAATGGTGTGCTGAAGATTTACCGCGTTGATAAGTAGTTCAGGCGCAAATTGGGAGATCTCATCCAGACTGGTTAGCCTTTGGGTATTAAAAACAAATCGGAGTTTCTCCTTGTTGGGGTCGTAAATGGCCACTTCGTGTTGCAGGCAAAGGGCATCGGTAAGCCAGGTTCCCATTTTTCCTGCGCCAAGAATGCAAATTTTCATGATCAAAAGGTTATTGGTAAAAAACCGTCGGTTATTATTGGGTGATGATGAAGATTCGAGGACTTTTTAAGGGTAGTAACATGGTTATACAATCAGGACGCGAAGATAAGGCATAATAAAGTGAAATGGCTTGTTGTAGTGGGAACTCTAATTGTTATGTCCCAATCAGAGTTTCCCCATCGGGTTTTCTCCACGCCTGATTTTCAGTCCCTGTTTTTTTGTCTTCCCATTATATTCCCTTAATCTTCCATAATATCTTTCAGCTTTTTTATTTCTTCTTCTTGGCCAGTTCGGTATTCATAATTAAACTTTGGCGTGCAATAGATTCTTTGTGGATAAATTCAAAAACCTTTGTGATGAATTCTTCCTTCAGTCCGCGGGCGGCGGCTCTCATCTTCCGGTCGTTCATGAGCTCATCGTAGCGACGGGTTTGAAGAATTGTGATGTTGTTTTCGAATTTGTATTTTCCGATGGCTTCCGACACTTCCATCCGGTCTTTCAGAAGATCAAGCAGGTTGTTGTCCAGTTGGTCAATTCTTCTCCGAAGTTCATCGATGGTCACGCGCGGGGTATCTCCAATTGTAGATCTCCTGAGTACCAGGCCATCCAGGATCTCTTTGAGGCGGGCTGGTGTTACTTGCTGGGCCGCATCGCTCCAGGCCTTTTCAGGGCAGGTGTGGGATTCAATGATGAGTCCGTCGAAGTTCAGGTCCATGGCCTCCTGGCACAATCCGGGCAGGAGTTCACGGTTGCCCGCGATATGGCTGGGGTCGGTAATGATGGGCAGGTCCGGAAGCCGGCGACGTAACTCAATAGGGATTTGCCATTGCGGGTGGTTACGAAATTCGGATTTGTCGTAGACGCTAAAACCCCGGTGAATGGCTGCAATTTGTGTAATGCCCGCCCGGTTGATGCGTTCTATGGCGCCAATCCAAAGTTCCAGATCGGGATTGACCGGGTTTTTGATAAATACAGGGATGTTCATGCCTTTGAGGGCATTGGCAACCTCCTGAACAGCAAAAGGGTTGGCCGAGGTACGGGCACCAATCCACACCAGATCGATGCCGAATTTAAGGGCTTCGTATACGTGGTGCGGGGTGGCAACCTCCACACCAACAAACATTCCGGTTTCTTCTTTAACACGCTTGAGCCAGGGCAGTCCAATGGTACCCACACCCTCGAAGGCACCCGGTCGGGTGCGGGGTTTCCAGATGCCGGCGCGGAAGATTTTGATTCCCTGGGCTGCCAGTTCTTTGGCAGTGGTTAAGGTTTGCTCTTCGGTTTCGGCACTACAGGGGCCCGAGATAATTATGGGGCGCTTAAGTTCCATGCCGGGAAGAGATATCGGTTGGAGATTCAAGTTAGTCATGTTATTTGGATTTTATTTTTTGAATTCTTTCAAGAGCTTTTCTTAGCACCTCTTCGGGGGTGCAAAGAGAGATGCGGATATATTTTTCCCCGTTGCTTCCAAAAATGTGTCCCGGGGTAATAAAAACATAGGCGTTGTACAGGATCTCGTCCGATAATAACCGGCCTGAGGCAATATGCTCAGGAATCCTGGCCCATATAAACATGCCCGACTGGTCCTTATCCCAGGTGCATTCAAGTGTTTTCATTATTTGGAGGACCAATTCGCGGCGCAGAGTATAGACGCTGTTGATGCCCAGGTACCAATCCTTTTCAAGGGCCAGGGCCTCGGCAGCAGCCTCCTGGATGGGCCTGAACATCCCGGAGTCCATATTACTTTTTACTCGTAGAATATACTTAATAAACTCAGGGTTAGAGGCCGCCATCCCTACACGCCAACCGGCCATGTTGTGTGACTTACTCAGGGAGTTAAGCTCGATGGCTCCCTCCCTGGCTCCCGGCACCGACAGGATGCTTTGGGGATCGCTGTTGAGGATAAAGCTATAGGGATTATCGTTGCATATTAATATGTTGTGTCGTTTACCGAAGTCTACCAGCTTCTTGAACAGCGCCGTGTCGGCCTTGGCCCCGGTAGGCATATTGGGATAGTTTACCCACATCAGCTTCACCTTCGATAGATCTTGTTGTTCGAGGGCGTTTAAGTCGGGTTGCCAGTTCAGTTCAGCCTTTAAATCGTAGGGGCGCTCAATGGCCTCCACAAGGCGGGTTACCGCCGCGTAGGTGGGGTATCCCGGATTGGGGATCAGAACCTCGTCGCCCGGGTTGAGGAAGGCCAGCGAAATGTGCATGATGCCTTCCTTGGAACCCATGAGGGGCAAAATCTCACTGTTGGGATCCAACTCTACCCGATAGTAACGGCTGTACCAGTCGGAAAACGCTTTTCGTAGTTCGGGTATTCCTATGTACGACTGATACCCATGGGTGTTGTCGCGGGCTGTGGCCCGGCAAAGGGTGTCGAGTACTTTGGGAGCGGGCAGTTGATCGGGGTTGCCGATACCCAGGTTAATTACGGGCTTGCCCTCCTGACGCATTTGGTCAATCTCCTTGAGTTTCAGAGAAAAATAGTACTCCTCTACATGGCCGACTCTTGAGGCTGGTTCAATCATCTGGTTTAGTGTTTGTATTCTCTAAAAGGTAATTACGGCTTCGTGAATTTTATTTTTTTTTTTGTCTTCCCCATTCGTGGTTTGGGTTAAGAGGCAGGCTTCATACTCGCCCAGAATACGCAGCTTTTTACACAAAGGGCGAATGGCATCCAAGGATTGCTGGTATCTCTGATACTGGTTAAACATGACATCGATGTAGAAGAGGTATTCCCATTCGGCACCCACTACCGGAAGGGATTGTATCTTGGTGAGGTTGATGTTGTAAAAAGCCAATACCGTGAGCACCTTGGAAAGGCTCCCTTCTTCGTGGGGTAATGAAAATACAAGCGAGGCTTTGTTGATTCTCTCCTCCGCCAGAAGTTGTTCTTTTTGTAGCCTGTCTTCCTGGCCAATGATTAAAAAACGGGTAAAATTGCGCTTGTTGGTTTCGATGCCACGTTCGATGATGTTAAGGTCGTAAAGACGTGCGGCCAGAGACGATGCAATGGCTGCCCGGCCCATGATATGATTTTCGGCAATGTCTTGGGCGCTTTGGGCTGTATCTTCACTTTCGATGAGTTTGATGTGTGGATAGGCTTTAAAAAAGGCCTCACATTGAGCCAAAGCCATGGGGTGGGAGTGAACCTCCTGAATGTCGTTTATGGTTTGTCCCGGCAGGGCCATCAGCTGATGTTTAATACGAAGCTTGTATTCTCCATGGATGGAGAGTCTCGACTCCCTTAACAGGGTGTTGTTGGGCAGTAAGCTTCCCACCAGGGTGTTCTCAATGGCTATAATGCCCAGGATGCCGGGTTTTTCACGGATGGTATCGAAGAGCTCAGGAAAGGTGCGGCAGGGCACAATCTCAACATTGTGGTCCTTAAAATAGGCTCTTGCAGCAATTTCGTGGTTGGCTCCGGCAACTCCCTGGATGGCAATCGTAATGTTTTTTGGCTCTTTCATGGTAGAAATAAAAAAAAATCCCGCCTGTTAGGGGCGGGATACATATGGTTTGTTTTGTGGTTCTATTTTTGGTTATGCATTAGCCGGCCCCTTCTGGTTGATTTACCAAAAAAATAAAAATAAAAGTAAAAGAAGTAGGCGTATGATAACATGGTGTTCTTTTTTTAACGACACAAAAATAGGTATTACTGTTATTCTGAGCAATAGGTAAACAAAAAAAAAGCCGTTTTGACTATATTTTTTTGTTTTTTTCCATCCTTTCCTTACAAATTAAAAAGAAAGGCCTCTTTTTTGGCGGGGTAAGGGGCTTAAAGGGTGATAACATCAATCCTCAATTTCGCTCAACTCCAGCCAACGCATCTCGCAGGTGTCCAATTGCGTCATTAATTGCCCCAGTTGTGTGGAGGTTTCTACCAGTTCATCGGGCGATAGTTGGCCGGAATTCAGATCTGCTTCCTTCCGGGCTTTTTCTTGTTCGAGTTGTTTAATCTTGGATTCCAACTCCTGCAACTCCATCTTCTCTTTGTAGGAGAGTTTCCTGATTTCTTCCTTTTTGGGTTGACGTTTGGCTGGTGTCTGTTTCTTGGACGAGGCGGAGGCCAGGTTTCTTTTGGCTTGAAGTTTCTCTTTTTTGAGAGACTGAAAATCTGTGTAGTTGCCCGGGAAGTCTTTTATTCGGCCATCTCCCTCAAATACAAAGAGTCGGTCTGTTACTCTATCCAGGAAGTAACGGTCGTGGGAAACGACCAGCACACAGCCGTTGAAATTTAATAAGTACTCCTCTAATATGTTAAGGGTAAGTATATCCAGGTCGTTTGTAGGTTCATCGAGTATCAGGAAGTTGGGCATCTTCATTAATACGGTCATCAGATAAAGACGCTTTTTTTCACCCCCGCTCAATTTTTCGACCAGTACATTGTGCATCGGGTTGGGAAAGAGAAAGTAGCGCAGGAACTGAGCCGCCGTCATTGAGCGGTTATTGCCAAGGGCTACATGATCGGCAATATCGGTTATGACCTCAATAACGCGTTTGTTGTCACTAATGGCTAATCCCTGCTGGCGGTAGTAGCCAAAAACCAGGGTCTCCCCGGGTTCTACTTTGCCGGTATCGGGCTGTAGCTGGTTGGTCAGGATATTGAGAAAGGTGGATTTGCCCGTTCCATTCTTTCCAATGATGCCAATCTTATCCCCCTTCACAAACTTATAGGAGAAGTTATTGATAAGAGGCTTGTTATCGAAGCTTTTGGAGATGTGGTGCAGATTGACCACTTTCTTTCCCAGCCGTGCCGATTGAACATCCAGCTGAAGGCTCTGCTCCTCAAGGTTCTGACCGGCAGTTTCTTTCAGGTCGTAGAAGGAATCGATGCGGTATTTTGCCTTAGTGCCCCTGGCCTGTGGCATCCGGTTCATCCATTCCTGTTCTTTGCGCATCAGGTTACGGGCGCGTTCAACTTCCTGCGTTTTTTGGGCCATTCGTTCGGATCTCTTCTCCAGATAAAAAGAGTAGTTGCCCTTGTACTGATAAAGCGTTTGGTCGTTGAGCTCATAAATTTGATTACATACCGCATCCAAAAAGTAGCGGTCGTGGGTGACCATCAGCAGGGTTACCCGACTACGGGAGAGGTAATCCTCAAGCCATTCAATCATATCCAGATCCAGGTGGTTGGTGGGCTCATCTAAAATTAAAAAATCAGGGCTGGTGATGAGCACGTTGGCCAGTGCCACTCTTTTTATCTGTCCTCCCGACAGTTCCCCCATCGGCTGGTCGAGGTTGGTGATGTTTAGTTGCGACAGAATTTGTTTGGCTCTTTCTTCATAATCCCACGCCCCCAGTTGGTCCATCTGCGAGAACAATTTTTCAAGGGATTCATGATCTTCCCGTCGCACGGCATCTTCGTAGGCTCTTACCAGTTGAGCCGTTTCGTTGTTCGATTGAAAGATCGATTCGATGACGGTATGGGCAGGGTCAAACACCGGGTCTTGCTCCAGATAGCCTGTGTTTATGCTGTTTCTAAAGGTGACTTCCCCCTCGTCGGGTGTGAAATGTCCCGCCAGAATGTTTAACAGAGTGGTTTTGCCTGTCCCGTTGCGCGCAATGAGTGCGGCTTTGTCACCCTCGTGTAATCCAAAATTTAATTGACTGAAGAGTTGTATGTCGCCCCAGTTATGGGTTAAGTTTTCTACCGAAAGAATGTTGGCCATAAAATTGAAAATATTTGTGCAAAGATAGCGATAAAAAACATCGAAGCTCTCTTGCCCAAATCTTAGCCGCTGTCGGGAAGGGTTTGCAATCAGACTTACGCCCCATCGCTATTGATCGTTTTTGCAACCTGTTTTAGCGGATTGGATAGTTCTGAGGGCCAAGGAAATGGGGGAGGTGCTGATGTTGGTGAGGGCAGGTAAAGGAGGGGCTATAGCTCCTTCCAGACTAAATAAACGGTGTAAAATACAAAAAATCCAAGTAACAAGCCGGCTTCCCATCTGTCGAGGGTTTTTCGTTTCCCGGTGAACATGGCCAGGAAAAGAAATAGCGTGCCTCCGGTCAGGATCATGATATCCAGATTGAAGGCAGGGTTGAATGGAAGGGGAGCGATGAATGAGCTTATTGACAAGATGAAAAGGATATTAAAAATATTGGATCCAATAACGTTCCCAATGGCTATATCGCTGTTTTTCTTAAAGGCAGCTACGATGGAGGTAACCAGCTCGGGAAGGGAGGTTCCTGCCGCTATAATGGTTAATCCTATAATTTTTTGGCTTACCCCCAGGCGCGTGGCTACCTGTATACTGTTGTCCACCACCAGATGACCGCCAACAACCAGACCGGTGAGGCCCAGTCCAATCAGTGTCCATATCATTAAAAACGATTTTTCCTGATAAGAGACCTCCTTGTTTTCTTCGGTTTTCATTTGCCGATATACATAGTAAAGAAACAAGACAAAGGAGAGGAAGAGAATGCCTCCATCGATCCTTGAGATTATCGTATTATCCTTGAGAAAGAAATCATTCGCCAGGACAAGCAGCACCAGGGCGGTTATTAACGAGAGGGGAATCTCCCGCCAGGCAGTCGACGATTGAACGGTAATGGGAAGGATTAACCCTGCAATGCCCAAAATTATAAAGAGATTAAAGTTATTACTCCCTATGATGTTGCCATAAACAATGTCGGCATAACCCTGGTAGGAAGCCACCGTATTGACCACCAACTCAGGAGCTGAGGTTCCAAAAGCCACAATGGTTAATCCAATGGCCAAATCCGATACCTTGAATTTCTTTGCCAGGGCTGAAGCCCCGTTTACCAGCCAGTTGGCTCCGAATATTAAAGCGGCAAAGCCGACAAGAATGAAAAAGATTAAGCCGATCATCTACGTTTACCTTGTGAAGTGTTTTGGAAAAAACCCAGTCTGTTTGGCCGATAAATGTAGTCTATTTTTTAATTCAGGCAGAGGGGTGCAAAATTTTTTTTTGAAGAATGAAAACCCTGCGTAACCAGGGATTTTTGGAAAGGCTAGGGACTTTTTTCATTCTCCTCTCATCACCTCTTAACATTCCCTTTATTACGCCCCTGACGGGGCGTTTTTCTATGAGGATGAAATGTGATATCTACCGATATTCCGCCCCTGGCGGGGCTTCCCTTCCCTTCCTTTTTACTTTTCCTCTTTCAACTTTTCACTCTTAACTCTTCCCTTTTACCTTTACCCTTGATTTCCCTTTAACCTTTAACCTTTACCCTTTAACCTTTTTTACTCTTCCACTTTCTTCCCCCTTTACCCCCCGACCCCCTTAAGGGGGAGGTCAGCGCACAGCATTTTTTTTACTCTTCACTTTTTTTCCTTTTCCCTTTAACTCCCGCATAACGCTCATAGCAAAGCCCGAACCTGGCTTTC
>JBFHFS010000092.1:0-12422 GCA_041583495.1 Marinilabiliaceae bacterium
ATGAAGAATTATGCTTTTTGCCCTGTTTCCCCTAAAGTGGTAAACGAAAACGTCGCCCGTCTTAACGCGGCATTTACAGTTATTTTAATTGGTTTATTCCTGTTCACCTCGAATTTATATCTGATTCTCTTTCTTGGGATTGATTTTTTCATTCGGGCCATCGATAAACCCCGGTTTAGCCTGCTGGCTATCTTCTCAAAAGGAATGGTAAAGTCATTGTCGCTTCAAGGTGAAATGGTTAATGCCGGCCCCAAGCTGTTCGCGGCAAGGGTAGGGCTGTTGTTTAGTGTGGCTGTTCTTGGGCTGGTTGTGACAGGCTGGCAGGTGGTTCCCATTATGATTGCCGGAATTCTTGGGCTCTTCTCCTTTCTGGAGGCTGCCCTTGGGTTATGTGTGGCGTGTAAGATCTATCCTTTCGTTTACCGGTGGGTTTACTGATTTTTTTGCAGATTTAAAAGAGATGGGGTATATTTGATGTTATAGTAATCAATTGAACGATTAAAATATAAGCATGTATTTTGCCTCCAATCTAAAATTGCTTCGCAAACGCCGGAAGATGACTCAGGAAGATCTGGCCAGTGCGTTGGGTATTAAGCGGCCAACACTGAATAATTACGAGAATCTCGTGTCCGGGCCGCCCCTGGATGTTTTGATTCTTTTGTCCGACTTCTTTGGCTTCTCCATGGATACTTTGGTAAGGGTCGACCTCTCGGGCTTAACCGATTTTCAATTGCACGATCTGGAGGAGGGGCACGACGTATACGTGCGGGGCTCCAGGTTGCGTATACTCACCTCAACGGTGGGGCCCGACAATGAGGAGAATATTGAGCTGGTGCCTGAGAAGGCAAAAGCAGGCTATCTGTCCGGCTTTTCCGATCCTGAGTACATCAGTTCCCTGCCGGTGTTCCGCCTTCCTTTTCTGGATAGAGAGAAAAAATACCGTACTTTTCAGCTAAGTGGCGACTCCATGTTGCCGGTGCCTGAGGGGGCCTGGGTAACCGGCGAGTTTGTGCTTAACTGGCATACAATAAAGTCGGGTGATGCTTGTGTGATCGTTACCCGCGATGAAGGTATCTCTTTCAAAATCATCCGGAATCATATAAAACAAGATGGTCAACTGACCTGTGTTAGTCTTAATCCGGCCTACAGCCCTTATGATCTGGCCGTGACCGATATTCGTGAAATATGGCGTTTTGTCCATTTCATTAGTTCGGAGATGCCTTCCGGCAGGGTGGAGATTGAGCAGTTAATGCATTCCATTTCAGTGATTCGAAACGATGTTGAGGAGATCAAAGATCACTTGCAAAGCGGGGTTTGAAAGAAAATGCTCATTCTCTTTCACCTTTTTGGTTATCTTTGCGTTTCGCTGAAAATTGAATAAATAGTCTTGGAATTATCCGGAAAAACAGCATGTGTAAAAGAGTGGTTGTCAGATGTTTTGATGGCTGGCAACCCCTTTGTGGCGTACCGTCTTCCTTCACAAGACCAGGCCTGTGGGATCATTGTTTCCCATACGGAACCTCTTAACCTGGAGGAGCTGACTATCGGTCCCCTGGATGGCTCTTTTGTGGTGGCTCCCTTTGATCGCAGCCACGAAAACGGTTGGTTATTAAGGGGTGACGAACCTGCCGAAGTCCTTGGTTTTTCTGCGAGTCCTTTGGCTTTGGAGGCGGAGAAACCATTTGTTTCTTTTTTGGAAGAGGCCTCTTCGCGAAAAGAGTATCAGCATAACTTCGGTCGTATGATGGAGGCTCTCAATCGGCAAGAAGTAGATAAGGTGGTGTTGGCCCGGCGAAAGCGGGTTGATCCCATTTCCCCTGATCTGTTGCCTTTGCTGTTCGAGCACCTTTGTCGGGCCCACCCGGGGGCGTTCGTTTATATGATTGATCATCCTGAGATGGGTTGTTGGATGGGGGCGAGTCCCGAAGCTTTTTTGAAAAAGGAGGGGCCGGTTGTTGAAACCGTTGCATTGGCGGCTACACGTCATCCTATCGAGGGTAAGAATAAATGGGATCATAAAGAGCTGGAGGAACAAGGTTTGGTGTCGGCCTTTATAGATGAGGTTCTGGAGGACTTTGGGTTAATTGATTATGAGCGATCTGGTCCCGAAACAGTAGATGCCGGCGAAATGGTTCATTTGAAAACCACCTATTCCATTAAAAGCGATTCGCTTAAAACACGAATGGGGCAGTTTATGATGGCGTTGCATCCTACCCCTGCCTTGTGTGGTCTCCCCAAGGATGAGGCCTTCCGGTTGATTAAAGAGGGGGAGGGCTTTTCCCGACAACTTTATGGAGGCTTTCTGGGCCCCGTATCCGGCAATGATTTTCAGTTTTTTGTAAATATTCGTTGTATGAAGATGAGCCGGAAGGAGACCTTTTTGTATCTTGGAGGAGGTCTTACCCGTGAGTCGGAGGAGGAGAAAGAGTGGGAGGAGACCCGGTTAAAAGCCCGTACGCTTTTGCGGGCGTTGCATACAGTTCAAAAATCTTTTGGTAATGAATCACCCAATCTCCGATAAGCCGGTTGTAAAATATATCCTGGAACATTGTTATGCACGAGGTGTAAAGCACGTGATTCTGTCGCCCGGATCCCGCAATGCGCCATTCATTCTTTCCTTTCCCGCCAGTGGACACTTTGATTGTCTTACCATCGTGGATGAGCGCTCGGCTGCCTATTTTGCGCTGGGCCTGGCCCGCAGAAAAAATGAACCGGTGGCGGTGGTTTGTACCAGTGGGACCGCTGCTCTGAACTATGCCCCCGCCATCGCCGAAGCCTATTATCAACAGATTCCGCTGATTGTGATTACCGCCGACCGGCCACCCGAGTTGATTGATCAGGCAGATGGACAGGCCATCCGTCAAAACGGTATTTATCACAACTTTATTCGCTACGAATGTCAGGCTCCCTCTGGGGAGCTATCCGAAGCCGAAGCCCGGCATTTTAACCGGGAACTCCAGGAGGCCTTTTTGCAGGCTTTAGGGGCGGTGAAAGGTCCGGTACACATCAACGTCCCTTTGAGTGAGCCTCTTTACGGGCGAGCAGAGGTTGGTGTAACCGACCAAAACTGGATGATACCCATGTCTCAACAGAATTCTTATGATGACCGATTGGTGGCTGCCTTGCTGGAGGAAGTCAGGCAATATAATAAGGTCCTTTTGGTGGTGGGAGCCATGCCCGGGCCTGGGGGATGGCAGGAGCTGGTGAGGTTAATGGCCCGGAAAGGGGTGGTGGTATTGGCCGAAACCCTTTCGAATATTCAGGGTAGCGGGATTATTGTTAATGTAGACCGGGCCCTGGCCGGAATTCCTGATGACAAGAAGACGCTTTTCCAACCCGACCTGCTCATTACCCTGGATGTCCCGGTACTCTCGAAGATGCTCAAGAAGGTGTTAAAGACCTATGCTCCTAAGGCCCACTGGCATTTTTGCAATCAAAAAATATTGGTGGATACCTATGGTTGTCTCACCCGCCAGATAGAAGGTCCTGCTCTTGATATTTTGACCGGAGTGGTAAAGGGTATGGACCCCAGGGCGAATGAGTTTTCCTCCCTTTGGCAAAAGGTGGTGGCTCAAACCACTACGAAACATGAGCAGTATTTGAAAAAATTGTGCTGGAGTGATCTACAGGTATTTGAATATTTAGCATCCGCCCTGCCTGGTAAACTGGAGATTCACCTGAGCAACAGTACCCCGGTTCGGTACGCCCAGCTTTTTGGCTGGAAGCAAAGTCAAACCTTCTATGGCAATCGGGGAACCAGTGGAATTGATGGTTGCGTTAGCACCGCTGCCGGAGCCGCCTATGTCGGCGCGAGCCCGGTGACATTGATTACCGGAGATCTGGCCTTTTTTTACGACTCCAATGGGTTGTGGCATCGCTATTTACCTGCCTCATTCCGGGTGATTGTAATCAATAATGGGGGCGGGGGAATTTTTCGTTTTATTCCAGGCCCTACAGATCATCAGGAGCTGGAATCCTTTTTTGAAGCACGCAACCAAAACGATTGCAGGGGCCTTGCACAGACATTCGGGCTGGATTATCACCGGGCTGAGGATGAAAAAAGCCTGAAGGCCGTCCTGGATGATTTCTGGCAAGCCACGTCAAATCCGGCTTTACTGGAAGTTTTTACCCCAACCGAGTTAAATGGAGAGATCCTGAGAGACTATTTCAAGGCATTAAAGGAAGAAAATACCTGAACCCCTCAAACCTACAGAACCTTATAAATTATTTATGATATGAGCTACAACTGGACTGCCCTAAAAGAATATGAGGACATAAAATTTGAATTTTTCGAAGGGGTTGGTAAGATTACCATCAACCGGCCACAAGTATATAATGCCTTCAGACCACAAACGGTGAAGGAGATGATCGAGGCCATTGATCTGTGTCGCGAGAATCAGGAGATCGGGGTGGTGATCTTAACCGGCATCGGAGATAAAGCTTTTTGTTCGGGTGGGGACCAAAATGTGAAAGGATATGGCGGATATGTCGATGAAGGGGGTGTGCCCCGACTCAACGTACTGGATCTTCACAAACGCATTCGTTCGTTGCCTAAACCGGTAGTGGCCATGGTGAATGGTTACGCCATCGGCGGAGGGCATGTTTTACATGTGGTGTGTGATTTAACTGTGGCCAGTGAAAACGCCCTCTTTGGGCAGAGTGGACCTAAGGTAGGCAGTTTTGATGCCGGGTTTGGTTCATCTTACCTGGCCCGACATGTGGGGCAGAAAAAAGCCCGGGAGATCTGGTTTTTGTGCAAGCAATACAGTGCCAAAGAGGCTGAAGATATGGGGCTGGTAAATAAGGTGGTCCCCTTCGATAAGCTGGAAGAAGAGACCATGGAATGGTGCCGTATCATCCTTCAGCGGAGTCCAATGGCTTTGCGTATGATAAAGAGAGGCCTAAACGCCGAGCTGGATGGTCAAACCGGGATCATGGAGATGGCGGGCGACGCCACCCTCATGTTTTACCTGATGGAAGAGGCTCAGGAAGGGCGTAAGGCCTTTTTGGAGAAGCGGGATCCTGATTTTAAGCAGTTCCCAAAATTTCCTTAAAGGTTTATTCTTCAGGATCTTTTGCCTGGAGAGGGGCTAGGCGCTTCTGGCCCGTGCAGGTCTTTGTTAACGCAGGTTTTCGTCGGCCCATACTTCAAATTCATAGGGGTTCATAAATACGTCCAGATCATACATCCCGGTGGCGTTCAGGAATCGGATGAGATGCTCCAGACAATAGGCCTGCCGGGTGGTTTTACTTCCGGCCCATTTGCCTGTGAAAATCTTGATGGCATGGTAAAGGAAATTGGCGTATTCGTATTTGGTGCCTTCTGCCTTTTTCAGATATTCATAACCGGCAGCCCACTGCTGAGGTGTTAACTCAATAGGATAATCGTAGTGCTTGAAGTATTTACGTTTAAAACTGGCTACGTATTCGCTCCAAAGCCGTGTTTTTACACCCTTTGCGATGGCACCGGAGGTGTACAGTCCGAATCGTATTTCCGAGTGATTGTAGCAAACTTTGACCTTTAAGCCTCTCAGCAGTGGGTAAAGGAACATGCCAAAGTGAATCAGCAGACCGCTGGGGTTTTTTGTGCGTATAAGAGTCGGAGCAATGTATTCCGGCTTGGGCATGGTGTCGGGTAGGTCCATCGTCATGTATTTAGAGATGTTTAATCGTCTTCAAAATAACAGCCTGTCGGGACATTGAAGGAGACCTCCTGGAGCTACATTTGGATCAATGCCTTAAACAACTGTCCCACCTCATCCACATTTTTGAGTGAATAGTGCGCCGAGGTTGGCTGTCCTCCGTGCTCAACAAAGATTCCCAGCCCCAGGTTATGCTCTTTAAGAATCCCAAAGGCATCTTCATCGGTGTCGTCATCGCCAATAAATATGGGCATTACCGTTGGGTCGTTATTTAAATTCAGTGCCTTTAAAATCCAAATTACCGCCTGCCCTTTGTGCCAGTCCAGGTCGGGTTTGATCTCTACAATTTTTTTCCCGGTTCCTTTTTTGTATCCGGGATGCCGGGCCAGAACTTTTTCGAAAGCCTCCAGTATTTGTGGTTCGTCTTTTTCTGCGGCATTGCGGTAATGGACCCCAACGGCATAGCGTTTACGGTCGATCTGCACCCCTTCGAATTGTACCTGAAAGGGGATGAGCTCTTTTTCAATACGGTCGAGTTGAGGCAAAATCTCTTTCGATTTTTCATGTTCCATATAGAGACCATTGGGGCCCGAAATACGAAAGCCGTGACTGCCCGCATAGATTAGGGTTTCCAGACCCACCAACTCTTTAACGTTGTCCATGTCGCGTCCGGTGACGATGGCAACGGTGTGTGATTGAGAGAGCTCCCGGATGAGTTGTTTCATCTCCTGACTGATAAGGGCATCCTGGGGCCGGCTGACAATGGGGGTAAGGGTGCCGTCGTAATCCAGGAAGAGAACCGGTTTGCGGCCCGTGAGCCTTCCGAAAAAATCGGACTCTTCGCCGAAAAGAGGAGTCAGTATTTTGTTTTGTTTTGTTGGTTGGGTCATGAATAGTTATGTTCCAGAGTGATACCCGGTGAAGGTTAATTGATCGGGTTGTGAAAAGGTCACATTATCCGGTTTAAAATATGAATATTCTCTTAAATAAGCAAGTCAGCAGGCTGCAGCCGGCAGAAAATTGTTGCAGGTCGTAATCGTATAACAAAATCTCAAATTGCAATCCCTACATCTTCTTTTTCCGAAAGGCCTTCCATGCCTTGCAGAATGGTGGGTTTTGAACTCATTTTTTTTGTGTTTTATGGCTTTTTCTTCCCGTTTTTGGTAAATTAAGAATTGTAAGTGGATCAGACAAAATTCAGGCAGGAATGAAAGAGTTGTTGATTATCGTCTCTATCCTTTTTTGGGTTTTTGGGCATTGGGTTAGTCCCCGGATGTTGGCTCAGGAACCGGGCGATACGGCTATGATCAACCGAATAAACCGGGAGGCCTATCTTATCGCCCGTAAAGTGCCCGAAAGAGCTCTTGAGATGAGTCACATGACGCTGGAGCTTTCCAGAAAACGAAATTACAAAAGAGGGCTGGCCGATGCTTCTCTGGCTTTGGGAATGGCTCATTTGGCCAAATTTAATCACGCCGACAGTGCTTATATCTACAACATGAAGGCCCTTGCCCTCTATGAAGCCATGGAGGATATCCATGGAATGGCGATGGCCTGTTATGCCTTGTCCTATGTGTATAGCTTCAGGGGAGATCTTAAAGAATCTGAAAAATACAGTGCCCTTAGCCTCGAATATTTTAAACAAGTAGGCGATAAGAGGGGTATGGTTAATGCCTATGATGCCCTTGCTTACCTGGCTAAGCAGCAAAATGATCTGGATCAGGCCCTGGCATACATCCATAGTGCAGTGGAAACGGCCCGGTTGACAAACGATACCCTTCCCTTGGCCGGGGTTCTCAACAGTTTGGGCAATATTTACAAAGAGATGGGGCTTTTTAAAAATGCCATCGACACCTACTTTGAAGCCTTGCTTTTGTGGGAAAAAAAGAGAGACTCCACAGGACTCTCTATGGCTTACGGTTCCATCGGACTTTTGTATTATTATCAGCAGGACTATGAGGAAGCCCTGAAATTCAACTTCAAGAAGTTACCCATCGCCCAATCGAAAGGAGAGCTTTGGGAAGTGAGTAAGACTTATAATACGCTGGTTCATATCTTTAATGCCATGGATCAACACGATAGTGCTCTTTATTACAATCGGAGAAGTTTAAGCCTTACCCGGCAGATGAATTATAAGTCTGGGATGGTGGCTGCCTACCATAATATGGCCACTACCATGTTGTTGAAATCGGAGGTGGATTCTGCCTTCTTTTATGGGAACAAAGCCGTCGAATTGGCCAGGCGCATCTACGATCCACTCCTGGTCAATTCCCTAATTACTTTGGGTAGGATTTATGGAAAACAAAAACAATACCAGCCGGCCCTGGTGCATGCCCTGGAGGCCTATGGCCTGGCGAAGCAACATAACAGGCCGCTGGTATTATCCGAAGCCGCCGGCCTCGTGAGCGATCTATACCATCTTGTCGGTCAAAAAGACAAGGCTTATGATTATCTCAAAGAATTCCAGCAGATTAATGACAGCATCAATAACGAGGCTTTTCATAAAAAGATCACTCGTCTCGACCTTCAGTATGAATATGATAAAAGAGAGAAGGCCGCTGAGTTTGTTAGGATGGAGGACCGGCTTATTCAAACCAGCAGGATCGAGCGGCAGGGGTTTTACCTAAAGGGCATGCTCATACTGGTGTTCCTGTTGGTGATCATCTCCGGGCTCTTTATTCGTCACAGTCGGTTTAGGGTTAGGTATGTTAGGATGGATCTTGAGCAGCGTTTGCTCAGAGCCCGGATGAATCCTCATTTTATCTTTAATGCACTGTGTGCGGTGCAGGACTTTATTTTGGCAGGAAAACCCCTCAAGGCCAATGTTTTTTTGACCAAGATTGCCCGTTTGATGCGTAATATATTGGAGCATACCCGTCAGGAGTATGTGCCGCTCGATCAGGAGATTGATACCCTGAAGCTCTATCTGGATCTTCAACAGATGCGATTCAGTCAGGAGTTTGAATACCACTTATCGGTTGACGAAGCCATTGATCCGGAAAACCTGGCAGTGCCTCCAATGCTGGCTCAGCCCTGCGTTGAAAACTCCATTGAACACGGATTGCTGCCTCTGGGCCAAAAGGGGCATTTGAATATCTCTTACCGTCTGAAGAATGGTCTTTTATTACTTGAAGTGACCGATGATGGAGTCGGACGCAAACAGGCAGCCCTAAAATCGGAGGGCCCCAAAATGAAAAAGTCACTCTCCACCAGTCTTACCCAAAAACGGTTAGAGCATTTGCGAAAATCCCTGAACCAAAAGGCCATAAGCTTCGAGATTACCGACCTTTATGATGGCGATGAGGCGAAAGGAACAAAGGTGGTGATGTTGTTGCCCTACAAAATGATTTATGCCTGAAAAAGAAAAATAAGGTTTGACCCAATTGGATTCAGGCCTCATATTTTCCATAACGGACCTAAGAGGCAGGATGAAGCCTGAAAAGTCAGAGGCAGAAACCGTCTTCTTTTTTCTTCTTAACTTTAATAGATTAAACAACATCTATATCAATCGTTATGAATGTAATCATTGTCGACGACGAGATCCCTGTGCAAAACTCCATTACAGAGCTTCTGAAAGTGAGTTATCCGCAGATCAGCATCCTTGCCTCCGTAGGTTCCGTGGCTGAGGGTCTTGAGGCTATTCGCAGGCAACCTCCCGATCTTCTTTTTCTCGACGTAGAGCTGCCCGATGGCCTTGGTTTTGAGCTTTTGCAAAAACTGGAAAACGTTAATTTCAAAGTGGTGTTTATTACCGCCCACCAGGAATACGCCTTGGATGCGATCAAGGTGAGTGCGCTCGACTATATAATGAAACCGTTCGAATTGGAGGAGCTTTGTCTGGCCGTGGAAAAAGCCAGCTACGCGATTAATCAAGAGGACGAACAGTTGAAACTGAGAACCCTCAGCGAGAACCTGCAAAATAGAAAAGTGCTCCGGCGCATTATTTTGCCAACGGCTGAAAACCTGCACATTGTATCGATAAATGAAATCATTCGCGCGCAGGCCGACAGTAACTATACCCTTTTTATCCTTTCGAAAGGCCAACAAATAATGGTCTCACGTACCATTAAAGAGTTCGATTCATTGCTGTCGGGCTCGGGCATGATTCGCGTTCACCAGTCTCACCTGGTGAATGTAAATTATATCGATAAATTTGTCAGGCATGATGGGGGATACCTCCAGTTAAAGGACGGAACTAAAATACCCGTTTCTCACAATCTCCGAAAACAGGTTCTTCAGGCAATTGAGGATTCTCTCTACGAATAAAATCTGGCACCTTACAATACTAACGCTTTTACCCCCAATACTCATTTGGTTGGGTGGAATACTCATTCTTTATTTTAAATTCCGGATCTCTGTTGTAATTTAAAGACAGCTTTGGTGTGTTCTGGAAAAAACCATCTGTCGGATGGTTTTAGGATGATTAGGTTAGGGATTGTAAATCAGTGAATCATGAAACGGATAATCTGTATTTTAATAGCTCTTTTTCTCTTGGGTGGTTTTGTGAATGCAGAAGCGCAAGTAACAGACCCGGAGAAAGTAGTAAAAAAGAAAAGTACCAGCCGAACCAATAAGAAGGTTGACGAAGGGGTGGACAAAGGACTGGACAAACTGGAGGAGGGGATTGGCAGCCTATTTGGAAAGAAGAAGAAAAAAAAGAAAGAAGAGGCCTCGGCCAATAGTATCTCCGCAACCGTTCCCAAAGTGGGGCCCGGAGAACAAAAGCCTGGGTCGGGAAATGACCCACAGAATGAACCTCCCTTATTGACCTGGGCCAAATACGATTTTGTGCCGGGCGATAAGGTGATCTTTGAAGACAATCTTGAAATTGAGGAGAATGGTGAGTTTCCTTCCAGGTGGGACATGGTTTCTGGAACCATTGAAAATGCCGAGTTTGGCGGCGATAAGATTATAATGTTCAGAGGAGGAACTCCCGCAATTATTCCTTACCTGAAAAACCCTGTGTCGGATTATCTGCCGGAGGTTTTTACCGTGGAGTTCGATCTGTATGTAAATAACCATAATAACTTTCAGGTATTCTTCTACGATAGAAAGAATCAGCGTGTCTCCAATAATTACACAACTCTGGATATAAATTATAATGGGATGCGGCTGTCTCCGGCGAGTAGTCGAATTCCAGATAAGGGCTCTATTGAAAATCAGTGGGCTCATATATCTATTGCTTATACCAATGGCAAGATGAAGGCTTATATCAACGACACCCGATTGATCAATATTCCCCATCTTGAGTTTGATCCCATGGGTATAACACTCTATGCTTATCATGCTTCTGACCAAAATAAGTTCTATGTGAAAAATTTCAGGCTTGCCGAAGGTGGTATCAAATATTACGACCGTTTTCTTCAGGATGGAAAAATTGTTTCGAACGGAATAAGGTTTGATACGGGTAAGTCGACCCTTCGACCTGAATCCATGGGGGTGATCAATGAAATTTTCAAGATGCTGGAAGACCATCCTGAGGTGAACGTAAGCGTGGAAGGACATACTGATAGTGACGGTGAGTTGGACTTTAATCAAACCCTGTCGGAAGCCCGGGCCAAAACAGTGGTGAACCTGTTGATTGCCATGGGGATTGATGCCGGACGTCTTTCCAGCCAGGGATTCGGGGAGAGCCAACCCCTGGATGCCAACGATACCCCCGAAGGCAAAGCCAACAACCGCCGGGTGGAATTTGTGAAGAAGTGAGCGCAGAGCCAAGCTTGCTTGAGCTATGCCGAACGCCGCCCACAAATGCGCGAAGCGAATTGTGAAGAAGTGAGCGCAGCGCCAGGCTTGCTTGAGCTATGCCGAGCGCCGCCCACAAATGTGCGAAGCAAATTGTGAAGAAGTGAGCGCAGAGCCAGGCTTGCTTGAGCTATGCCGAACGCCGCCCACAAATGCGCGAAGCGAATTGTGAAGAAGTGAGCGCAGAGCCAAACTTGCTTGAGCTATGCCGAGCGCCGCCCACAAATGCGCGAAGCGAATTGTGAAGAAGTGAGCGCAGCGCCAGGCTTGCTTGAGCTATGCCGAGCGCCGCCCACAAATGCGCGAAGCGAATTGTGAAGAAGTGAGCGCAGCGCCAGGCTTGCTTGAGCTATGCCGAACGCCGCCCACAAATATGTGGAAATGCAATTCTGTATGTAGGATCCAGCGCTGGGCCATTGTGTTTAGTCGCCAGTAATTGTTGAATGCTTTTAAGAAATAGGAGATGAGAAGAGTATTAGTTTTAATCGCAGTTACGCTAGCCCTGTTCCCCCTGTATGGCCAATTTAAGGCCAAAATGGCTTTCAACAGCATGGGCAAACAACGGGTATTCGATGTTTATTCGGCAGAGGCCGGCTACCGGTATGAGTTTAACGAGGACGGTCAGGAAGGAATCATCATTACCAGGAGCGGTTCCAATGAGGTTATTATTCTGATGCCGCAGCAAAGAATGGCGATGAAGAGCCCAGTGGGGAGTCCTATGAGTATGGGCAACGATCCCCTGATGGCCTTTGAGCATTACCGCAAAGAGGGAAGCCTGAAAGATGAAGGCAAAGAGGTGGTGAATGGCGTTCAATGCATCCGGTCGACACTCTGGAACCGGGAGAATCCCAATCAAAAAATGTTTACCGTCTGGTTGTCGGAGGATTACCATTTTCCGGTAAAGATGATCAACCACATTGACGGATCGGAGAATTCTGGCATGGAACTTCGTGACGTGGAACCGTGGACGCCTGAGGCGGATAGCTTCGAGATCCCTTCCGGTTACCAGGTGATGGATATGCCGGGTATGCCGGC
>JBFHFS010000093.1:0-11511 GCA_041583495.1 Marinilabiliaceae bacterium
AATGAGTGAGATTATTCTTCTAATATACTGATAATCAACGTCTTATCCTAGTTTTTTGTCACTTATTTGTTTGATTTTCAATAGGTTGTATTTTTTGTCATGTACTAAAAAATTTATTACAAAACAAAATTTAAACAGCTACTAAGATTTTTCGAAAGTTTTCTTATTTTTTCTCTTTAAGATAAAAGTCAGCATCCAGAAGGCGGTTTTCATTTTCGGCATAAAGGGCATAGTTAAATCCTTTGTGAAGGGAGTAGGCTCCAATTTCGCCGAGCTTATTCACGGCCAGATAACCAATTTGGGCTTCGCGGTATCCGGGCACTTTTTTCACGATTCTCATGACGGCCTCTTCGACGGCCTCCTGGGGGGAACGTCCATTTCGCATCAATTCGGTAACCAGAAAGGAGCCCAGGGTTTTCATCACCAGCTCACCCATGCCGGTAGCCACGGCGCCCCCCACCTCATTGTCGCAGAACATGCCAGCGCCGATGATTGGGGAGTCGCCCACGCGGCCATGCATTTTAAAGGCGAGACCACTGGTGGTACAGGCTCCGGAGATATTGCCGTCGTTATCGAGAGCCAGCATCCCGATGGTATCGTGGTTTTCGATGTTAATGACGGGCTGATAGTCGGAGGTCTTGATCCACTCCTGATAGGCATCGCGGGCCTTATCGGTGAGCAGGTTAATTTTTTCGAATCCCATTTCGAGGGCAAACTGACGGGCGCCCTCCCCTGCCAGCATCACATGCGGGGTTTTTTCCATCACCTGGCGAGCCACAGAGATGGGATGCATGATGTCCTGCAAAGCCGCCACAGAGCCACAATTACCATTTTCGTCCATGATGCAGGCATCGAGTGTAACGATGCCATCACGGTCGGGTCGGCCGCCATAGCCCACACTCATGTCGTTGGGATCGGCTTCGACCACTTTGACACCAGCCTCCACGGCGTCGAGGGCTCTGCCACCGGCGGATAAAACCTCCCAGGCTTTCTCATTGGCGGGGATTCCGTTTCTCCAGGTGCTCAGCACCAGAGGTTTTCGCACTTTTCCGCCATTTGATTTTGATTTTTGTTGTGGAGAACAGGCCGGGAGGGCCCAGATACCGGCTGCTGCCAGTCCGGTTTGTTTAATAAAAAGCCGTCGTGATTTCATAAAAACGTGATTCCTAACTGATTATTTATTCTTTAAAAAACAGATTGAAAAGATACACAAAAATCATAAATTTGCGGGGTACTTTCAAGAATTAGTGTGCTTTCAAGAATCAGGAAATTAGTCAGAAATAATCAGGAAACTGAGCGTCCGGCCGAATTGACCACTACCTTTTATGATATAATAGGGGATGTGCACGGCCAGGCCAAGGAATTGGTGGCCCTACTTAAAAAAATGGGATACACCAAAACGCAGGAGACCTGGAGTCACAGTTTTCGGAAGGCTGTGTTTGTGGGCGATTTTATCAGTAGAGGTCCCAGCAGTCGCAAGGTGCTTACCATTGTTCGGGAGATGGTTCAAAACGGCACCGGGCTGGCCATTTTAGGCAACCACGAGTTAAATGCCATTGGCCATTTCACCCGCAATAAGCAAGGGGTTCCTTATAGGGAAGCCACCGGCTCCAATCAACGGATGATGGAGCGGTTAAAAGCAGAGTATGCGGATGATCCACTTCTGTTGAAGGAGACCATCAAGTGGTTACGCCAGCTCCCCTTGTTTCTGGATTTGGGGGGCATCCGCATTGTACATGCCTATTGGGCGCCCGGGAACCTTCAGCTCATTACCCAAAAGATGGTAAAGGGCCGACTGACCAAATCCCTTCTAAACGAACTCTTTAATGTACGATCGGCGTTTGGTGATGCCGTACGGCAAACCACCAGGGGGGTAGAATTAAGACTCCCCCGTGATTTCATCATCAAGGACGATAAAAATATCCGGCGCACCAATTTCCGCATCAAATGGTGGGAACACCCCGAGGGACAAACCTTCAAAAAAATCAGCTACGGCAATAAATTTGTATTGCCCAACTACACAGTTCCAAACGAGTTCCTGTTCCCCTTCAGGGTATATATGCCGAACGAACCCATCGTTTTTGTGGGACACTATTGCATAGACTCGGGCCCGCTCATTCCAACAGGCAATATATGCTGTGTTGACAATTGTGTGGCCAACGGGGGTCGGCTGGCCGCTTATAGGTGGAGTGGCGAATCAACGGCAGTAGAGGCCAATTTTGTGTTTCAGAAAAAATTCAAATCGTAGACCAGGCATGTCTTGGTTTTACTACGAATTTTCCAACACCACGTTAAAATCGTTGTCCCACACCAGGCGGCCATTGACGGTGCTGCCATCCGCAGGATTAACGAACCCTTTAAGAGGATTGGTTTTGCCGTTTAGCACCAGGTCGGCAGCTTGTTTTTCGGTAATTTTCTTACTCATAAACTCGAAGGGAATCACTACGCGGCAACCCTCCCGAAAACGATTACACCCCCAGGCCTTTTTACCTTTCACCAGCAGGCCCTCTCCACATTTGGGGCATTTCCATTGGGGTGGTTCTTCTTTTTCGAGGCGAAGGGCAAAATTCTCGTCGAAGAAAATCCGTCCCTCCACTTTTTCTCCATCCAGGGAAAAGCCTTTAATGAGGTCTGTTTTCCTTTTCTCCAACAGGTCAGTTATCTGATTATCGCTCAATTTCTTACCCAAGAATTCGAAAGGCACCAGGGTAGAACAGCCCTCCTTGAAACGGGAACAGCCCCAGGCCTTTTTACCTTTAAGCATGAGGCCCTGGCCGCACCGGGGACAAGCAGGCGGATTAACTTCGGCCGTTTTCGTCATGGATGATTCCTTAACCGCTTTTGGTTTTTCATCGCTCTCGACCACCTCTATTTTGGGGGCGGTAACATCGCGTTTCACATCAAAAACGATATCGGAGACCATCTGCTTCATCTCATCCATAAAGGTTGAGACTTCGTATTGTCCTTTTTCGATATCGCGCAGTTTTTTCTCCCAAAGCCCGGTGAGTTCGGCCGACTTGAGCAATTCGTTATTCACCCTTCCAATCAATTGGATTCCGGTGACGGTAGGTTCAATATTTTTGCGAACGCGGATAATATAGTTACGTTTAAAGAGCGTTTCGATAATGTTAGCCCGGGTAGAAGGTCTTCCAATCCCGTTATCCTTCATCAGCTCCCTCAGTTCTTCATCGTCCACCTGTTTTCCGGCGGTCTCCATAGCTCTAAGCAAGGTAGCTTCGGTGTAGGGTTTGGGGGGTTGAGTTTGTTTCTCCTGCAGATCGGGTTTATGGGGTCCCTGTTCGCCCTTCACAAATTCAGGCAACACATTATCGTCGGAGGCTTTAGCGCCCTCTCCTTTTTTCAGGACCTCGCGCCAGCCGGGGGAGACAATCTGCTTACCCGAGGTTTTAAACTTCACCTTCCCCACCCTGCCTTCTACGGTGGTGGTAGAGATGATGCTGTCGGGCCAAAAGGCCGCTATAAAGCGGCGGGCCACCATATCGAAGACCAGTTTTTCGTTACGCGCCAGATTAGGGGGTATCTGACCGGTAGGGATAATGGCATGGTGATCGGTTACTTTGGTATCGTCGAAGACTTTTTTGGACTTGGGAATTTTCCCGGCCAGGACCGGCGACACCAGCGACTCGTAGGGTTTAAGCCCCTTTAATATGCCGGGCACCTTAGGATAGATGTCGTTACTCAGATAGGTGGTATCCACGCGGGGATAGGTGGTGACCTTTTTCTCGTAGAGTGACTGGATAATTTTAAGCGTCTCATCGGCCGAGAAGCCGAACTTACGGTTACACTCCACCTGGAGAGAGGTAAGGTCGAACAATCGTGGGGGGGCTTCCTTTCCTTTTTTACGGGTAAAGTTGGTCACTTCGAAGGGGCCTTCCTTGATGGCCTCCAGTGCTTCGAGTGCTTCCTCCTTTAGAGAAAAACGGCCGGTGACGGCCGAAAAGACGACGGCTTTGTATTCGGTTTTGAGTTCCCAATAAGGCTGAGGCACAAAACCATCTATATCGTGTTGTCGGTCAACAATAAGGGCCAGGGTAGGCGTTTGCACCCTGCCAATAGAAAGCAGGTGGCCCTGTTGACCATACTTTAAGGTGTAGAGGCGTGTGGCATTGATGCCCAGCAGCCAGTCGCCAATAGACCGGGAACTGCCGGCGGCATAGAGTTTATCGAACTCATGGGCATCGCGTAATTTACCGAAACCTTCGCGCAGGGCCTCTTCGGTAAGGGAGGAGATCCACAATCGTTTTACGGGGCAGTTACAACCGGCCTTTTGCAACACCCAGCGCTGAATCACTTCACCTTCCTGGCCGGCATCCCCGCAGTTTATCACCTCTTCGGCATGAGTAACCAGCTGACGAATAACGTTAAATTGCTTGACCACCCCCTTATTGTCGATCAGTTTAATACCAAACCGGGAAGGGATAATGGGCAAGGAACCCAGGCTCCATCGTTTCCAGGCAGGCAGATAGTCGTGCGGCTCCTTAAGGGTACATAAATGGCCAAAAGTCCAGGTAATTTGATAATTATTCCCTTCGTAATAACCATCTTTCCGGGTATTAGCACCCAGGACGTGGGCTATTTCTTTGGCAACACTGGGTTTTTCGGCGATGCAAACCTTCATGCTTTATTGTGGGCTTAGTATGGTTGAAAGTACGAAGATAATGAAAAAAACAGGTGGGAAAGAAACACAAAGGGAATGAAGGATATTACCAGGCATAACAAATTAAGGGAGGCTTCTATATTTATCAACCTTCTTTCTGCCACATTTGTTATCCTATTAAGGTGGAGATGCTGACCAGGCGATCAGCTCAAAAACGGGGATTAAGAGGTACCCCCCCACCATATAAACATTTGCCATGGACGAATTAAGAAAGAGTCTGAATTTAGTTGAAGTCACCTGTGTTTCGGCTGGTGTAATGATCAGTTCGGGGCTCTTCATATTACCGTCGCTGGCTTATGCCAAAACAGGCCCCTCCATGATTTTATCTTATTTATTAGGGAGCATCATCATGATTCCCACCATCTTAACCATGGCTGAATTGGTAACCGCAATGCCCAAAACGGGGGGCATATTCTTCTTTACCGACCGGAGCATGGGGCCCATGATGGGCACCTTAGCCGGTTTTATCAGCTGGTTTTCGTTATCCTTTAAGTCGGCATTCTCGCTATTGGCCATTGGCCTGTTTGTATTGTTGTTAAATCCTTTGGTAACCCAGTGGCAGATTAAGATAATTGGGGTAGGATGTTGTATGATTTTTTCGGTGATCAATGTATTGGGGGTAAAGATTGCGGGCAGGTTTCAGGTAGGGATCGTAGCCATATTGGCCACTACTCTTTTGATATACATCGTCATCGGGATATTCCAGGTAGACTTCAAGCGTTTTACGCCCTTTGCGCCACATGAGGTAAGCGCTATATTTTCCACTGCAGGTTTTATTTTCATCTCTTTTTCGGGCACCACCAAGATAGCGGCCATTGCCGGGGAAGTAAAGAACCCACGCCGGAACCTGCCCCTGGGGATGATTTATTCCTGGCTTATTGTCTCTATTCTTTATGTATTAGTAATATATGTCACCATTGGGGTTGTGCCCGCCCCTGAACTTGTCACCTCCTTCACGCCCATTTCCATTGGAGGGGGAATTCTCATGGGCAATTTTGGGTTAGTGATGATGAGTTTTTCGGCCCTGTTGGCCTTTATTTCAACGGGAAATGCCGGGCTTTTGGCCGCCTCCCGAAATCCCTTAGCCATGGGCAAGGAAGATTTGATTTCACCGGTGTTCGGGCTTATCTCCAAAAGGTTCAAGACCCCATGGGTGGCCATTATTTTTACGGGAGTTTTTATGTCGATGGTCATCCTGTTTTTAGATTTAGACACCTTTGTGAAGACCGCTTCGGCCCTGGTATTGTTGTCATTCATCCTGGCCAATATTGCCCTTATATTTATGCGCGAGAGTAATATAAAAAACTACCGGCCGGCTTACAAAGCCCCTCTGTATCCCTGGATGCAGGTTTTGGGAATCGTTATGTATGCCTTTCTATTAATTAAGATGGGTACGGTGCCCCTTTTTATCGTCGCACTTTTTGTGATTGGTGCTATACTGTGGTACCTGATTTATGCACGAGGATCGATAAAACGCGAATACGCTTTACTTCATATAGTAGAAAGGATTACCGGCATCAAACAGACCAATCAATTATTGGACGAGGAGTTAAGAGGCATTCTTTTGGAGCGGGACGAGATTAGCGAAAGCAAGTTTGCGGAACTGGTAAAGGGATGCCCGGTATTAGAGTTCAACGCTCCTTTAACAGCCGAGGAAGTAGCCGCCTCAGTGGCCGATGCCCTGGCGGGTAATTTAAAAACCAGTTATTCAAAACTTCTGAAGCAAATCCTGACTCGTGAAAAACAACCTGAAGCGATTATCCAACATGGGATAGGGTGTCTCTCCATCCCCATAAAGGGGCATAATAAGTTTGAAATCATTTTGGTAAGAGATGGGAAAGGCCTGGTTTTCTCCGATTCCACAAAACCTGTTTATGCAGCCTTTGTGATTGTATATTCTCCAGATGAATGGAACTTTCAATTTCATGCCTTATCGTGGATCATTGAAATGGCCGAACAAGGTGATTTTGTTAAGCAATGGCTGGAGGCCAAAAGCAGTGAAAACCTAAGGGACATTATGCTCTCGCGGTGGAACAGACGAAACTTAAGTCAAGGGCATCATTAAGAAAACAATAAGAAGATGGAAATTGAAGGGTTTAACTTTTCTGAGGTGAGAAGGTTTAAGCCCCCAGGCGTTTTTTTTATGATACCGTCCGTTATTATCAACAACTGTGGTTCATACCCGCTTAAGGGGCAGATTGGCGCACAGGATTGGGTAACCTCTGTGTTTTCGGGATACGATACAGTTACTGGTGACACCACCAACCTAAAAATTTTAATTTCAGAGGAGTTAACCAGCTGTCTGCCAAGGGCGGTTATAACATACGAAAGAGGATTTCACCCCGACTTTTTGAACGATTAAAGAAAAGATTTTATATATTTGACAAGACTAAACGATCGATTGTGGTTTCGAAGCCCACCATAAGATTAGAACGCGCTTCTCATTATAATAAAAAGGTAGTGCAGTTCAGGTTTGCCCGTCAGCCTGAGTACATTGCGCTTGTGCGTCAACTTCCGGGCATCAGATGGAGCAAGAACATGGGATGTTGGTACCAGCCAGAGGAATTGTTCGATCTCCACAAGGCTTTTGATCTCCTTAAATCTATTTTCTGGATAGATTATAGTGCATTAAAGAAGGAAGGTGGGCCTGAGACTCACACACCCCGGGAGGTTAAATCGAAAGCAGAAATTCAGCTCCCCGAAGGCTTTATGGAAAAATTGCTGCAGAAGCGCTACAGTGAGAATACCATAAAAACGTACGTTTCGTACATGTTAGATTTTGTGGCAGCCATGGAAGACAGGATTTTGTCTGAAATTTCTGCCGATGAGATAAATGACTACATTCTGGCATTGATAAAGAGGAAAAAGATGTCGGTTTCACAGCAAAACCAAAGGATCAACGCGATAAAATTTTATTACGAAAAGGTATTGAACGGACGCCTGCCCTACTTTTCAATAGATCGGCCCAGAAAAGAGAGCAAGTTACCAAACGTTTTAAGCAAAAAGGATATTTTAAAAATTTTAGATTCCACAGAAAATCTTAAGCATAAATGTGTTATAAGCATTTTATATTCAGCCGGATTACGAAGAAGTGAAGTTGTAAATTTAAGGATTACCGATATTGATTCACAGCGAATGCTGATTAAAGTAAGAAATGCCAAAGGCAAAAAGGATCGTTACACCTCGCTATCGGTAACGACCTTGAATGATCTTCGGGATTATATTAGGAAGGATAAGCCCAAAGTGTGGTTGTTTGAGGGACAGGGTGGAGGAAAATACAGTGTAGAGAGTGTTGCCAAGGCCCTGAAGAGCGCTGTAAAACGGGTCGGAATAAAGAAGCGCGTCACCCCTCATGTATTACGTCACAGCTTTGCCACCCATTTGCTGGAGCAAGGAATTGATTTAAGATATATCCAGGCGATGCTTGGACACGCGAGTAGCAAAACAACCGAGATCTACACCCACGTTTCGAACAACCATTTAGGAAACATCAATAATCCTTTGGACGATCCATAATCATAAACATACATATAAACATACACAATACAACCCTATTGGGAGGTATATATGTAACTTTTAAAAAGATATATGCTGTATAAATGTAATACAACTACATTTATTACAACGTTGGGCGTCATTGAAAGAAACGATACTGCAACCTTGAAAACGAGATGAAGAAACTGATTTGGAAAATAGTATTGCCGCTGACTTTGATTCTTATTTCTACAATTACAATGTGGAGATATGTTTTAATAGTTGATGGTGTAGATGAAATCTTAACAGGATTTCCCTTACCGTATATATGTCCAGGTTGGCATACTTCATTATCGTATCAGATTTTTATAAGTGAGTTTATAATTGATTTCTTTATCTATTTTGCGTTTAGCTTTCTGATTGTGTTTCTCGTAAATAGATTCATTTGGAAAATTAGGACTAATAAGAAAATTGTTATTGCACTTTATATTATTTCAGGATTTCTAATCGCTGACCCTATTTTCTTGCTCGGACTAAATGACCATGTTTATAAATTAAAGAGTGACTTTGATACAAAAACTCTTGAAACAGGATTTAAGTTTTGGCACGGAAGTGTAGAAAGACCTGATTTGGATAAATATGTTTTAAGCCAGCAGGACTATATCAAGCGACTTGATTATTCTTGGGATAGCATAATTGACAATAATAGATTTGAGATAAAATATGTAAAACAAGCTGACAATAAATATTTAGGATTCGACCCTACAAAAAGAATTGAAGAGGTGAATTTTATTGACAGCGTTGTGGTTTTAAGTAAAATGGAGTCGGACAGATTATATCAATTCATTTCGGATTCATTAAATTTTGACAAGAACAATTGCGGGCTTGATAGATATTTTGTGAATTCAGGTTTTATTGTTTCAACAAATGACACTTTGTTTGGAGCTATCCATCTGACTTATGACTTGGATTGTATTGAGTTTACACCTGATTTGAATTCGTCAACATCATGGACTTTGACTTTAAAAGGGAAAGAAACATTGATAGATTTTATAAACGAGATAAATAAACAACGAACGCCCAACAATGTATATACAAAATAGGCGAAATAGTAGTAAATTCAACGGTTGTAGCCCGCTTCAAAATTGTAGCGGTTTGA
The DNA here is from genome assembly GCA_041583495.1 of Marinilabiliaceae bacterium. Lineage (GTDB taxonomy): Bacteria > Bacteroidota > Bacteroidia > Bacteroidales > Marinilabiliaceae > JBFHFS01. The sequence continues at coordinate 9,312 of JBFHFS010000093.1, forward strand.
TAAGTTCGAAGCCCGCAATCGCCCACTTTGCATATACTCAACGTTGTGTACAATACAAATAAAGCATGAAGAACATATCAGATTGGATTGATAAAATCATTGAAGATTTAGTTGATCATTCAACGAAATTGAGTGATACTCTCCTTAAAGTACAAGTTTTAGCTTTTAAGATTGAAAATTCTCAACTTCAGGAATGGGTAAAACTTGAAATAAATGGATATGATGGAAAGGAACAACCAGACTATAGAAAGATACCGACTGAAGTGCAAGGCAACCTTATTCAAGATGCTGGATTGCGTGGTATTTTTACAAAGAATAGTGTAATTCTTCCAGTAGAATATCTTGGTTCAGAATATTGTGATGCACTGATGTCGATTTATTTGGGTTCAAGTGTTTCAGAGCTAGAGAAAATGACTTCAGGAGAAGAAAATTATCAGATTAATCTGCCACATTCAATTATTAGTCAGTTTAATTTAATAATGAAAAATTGGCAAGTGGACTCTGCTTGGCAAAAAATAGGTGTCAATTCCATTGAAGGAATACTATCCACCATTAAATCCACGCTTCTTAATTTTCTGCTTGAGTTAAATAAGGAATTTGGAGATAATGACAATTTATCAATAATGAACAAGAAAGATGAAGTTGAAGACATTTTCAACAAAACAATTGGAACAATCAAGAGCGACAATGTGAATATATCCATTGGAAATAAAACGGCTCAAGCTGTAAACTATGGAGAAAAGGCAAATGTCAATGTGGGAGCAGGTGACAATGTGACTCAGACTATTAATTCGTCAATAAAAGCCGAAATAAAGGAATTAATAGACATGCTGAAAGGGAATATTGATAATTTGAACCTCGAAAGTGAAGAGAAGGAAGATGTTATTAATGAAATAACAAGAGTTGAGACACAAGTTGAAAGAGATAATCCAAAAATGAACATAGTAAATGGAGCCCTGTCTACAATCAATGGTATACTTACAGGAATAGCAGCTAATGCATATACTCCAATTGTATTAGAAAAATTAGGAGATCTAATGTCAAAATTATAGAAAGTACTGTACACAACAGCCGGTCATAAAAAATTGCCGGGCAAGTGATTATAAGATAGGATAAAACAACAAATCAGCGTTCCAGCGACTCGATGATAACGAGCTCTGATATCGGCAACTTTTCATACCGGCGGAACGTTATGGGCCAATTGGTCAAACTTAAAAATAATGGGGACCGGCAGTGATCCCTGGGCCGATCTGCCAAGCCGAAATGCGCGGCATTCCCTGCGGGCTCTGAAAAGCGGCAACCACCGATATCGAAAGGATACAACCGGTAGTGAGTTATTGAAAATAGGTATAATTGGCTTGCACAATTAAATTCGGATTTTGTATCCTGAAAAATTACAAAATCGGCCCAGGACAAATTTTGCAAGCCAAACAAGAACGGCGGTTAACGAACCGATCCGGGTTATGAACAGGCGGAAGGTTATTGAACGGAGGGAATGCCCTTCTCTCCCACCGAGAGCTTCGGAGCAAGGGTGTTCGGTGCCTCCCAACACGCAAAACATTTCCTTCGGGTTCTTCACCTTTTGTCCGAAATTTAAGTGGATATAAGTACCTTAGTGATGCAATGAACGGCGAAAGGGCTGCATCATCGAACCTGGTGACCTTACGAAGGGTGACAGAAAGGGCGGTGAAATACGGAAAAGGAAATGTTCCCACCGGAATGATTTGAAAGTCGCATGTAATTCGCCAAGGCGTCATGACAGCGACCAACTGGCCATAACAATGGCTAAATGTAATGCGGGATAGACAGTGAGTAATTGTCCGGGCTGCACAGTTTGACCACCGCCAAATCTTTGATTTGACGGTTACTGATTGATAAGGAAAATAAAAGATTTGGCTCTGTGCAGAATTGAACAGGCGGTGCTTCGAGATCCCGCACTACACATAGCCTGTCCGTTATGGGCCAATTGGTCAAACTTAAAAATAATGGGGACCGGCAGTGACCCCTGGGCCGGTCTGCCAAACCGAACCACGGCATTCCCCCCGGGCTCAGGAAGGCGGCAACGACCTGAACAGAAGGAATTCACCGGGCGTGGTTTATTGAACCAGACCACCACCGCTGGCTCGCACATTTAAATTCGGATCGCGTATCCGCAGGAGGTTCAATGTTGAGCCTTGTAAAATTTTGCAAGCAAAATAAG
>JBFHFS010000094.1:0-10940 GCA_041583495.1 Marinilabiliaceae bacterium
ACTCAGGGTGCCTTTGGGCCCGGTAGTGGTTCAAGGGTGGTCATACGCGGGAATAACTCCCTGACGCAAAATAACCAACCCTTGTATGTGGTGGATGGTGTGCCTATTGATAATTCCGGATATGGCTCTGCCAATTCCAATGATGTGGGGGCTTATTCCAAGACCGATTACGGAACCGGGGTGTCTGACATCAACCCGGATGATATTGCTTCTATTTCGGTATTGAAGGGTCCGAATGCTGCTGCTCTTTATGGCAGCCGTGCCGCTAATGGGGTTATTCTGATTACCACCAAAAAAGGGGCCGCCCGAAAAGGATTGGGCGTAACGGTTTCTTCGAATATTACCTTTGAAACCCCGATGATACTTCCCGAGTACCAAAACGAATATGGACAGGGAACCCAGGGTTTCATTCCCGGCACGCTGGACGATCTTAAGGAATCCAGTGGCAGCTGGGGTCCTGAAATGGATGGTTCCTCCCAGTTATACTGGACCGGCGAAACGCGGCCTTATAGTCCCCAGCCTGATAATGTTAAGGATTTCTTTAAAACAGGAAAGACCCTTATTACCAATGTGGCTCTGGATGGAGGTAGTGAAACGGCTAACGTGCGTTTTTCCTATACCAATACCCACGCCAGTTCTATCCTTCCGAATTCCGGATTGGACAGGCACAACTTTAACCTAAGAGGATTCCTGAAAATGGCTGATAAATTAACGTTGGATGCCAAGGGAACCTACTTCTTTCAGCGGGGGAAAAACCGCCCCACCCTGGGGACTGAAGGGGTGATGGCTCATTTGCTTGGGATTCCCCGGAATGCCGACATCAATGATTATAAAAATTATCAGGATCCTGAAACGCTTAAGGCTGTTTCTCACTCCTCGTTGGGCGCGAACCCCTATTGGATGATGCTTAACGATCGCAGGGAAGACTGGCGGAACAGATTCCAGGGTTTCTTTAAAATTCAATATGAGTTTACCGATTGGTTGTCTGCTTTTATCAGAGTGGGGACCGATGTGGTTACTCAAAATATTGAAAACGTGGAGGCTTATGGACACTGGTACTATGCTCGTGGACGGTTTTCTTATAATCAGTACAACAGTAGTGAAACCAACGCCGATTTCCTTTTGACTTTTAACAAGCAGGTAACCGACAAGGTTAATGTAAATGCCAGCGTGGGCGGTAATCATCAATACTCTGATTCCCGGAGCATGCGGATTAACGGGGATAGCTTTCGTATTCCGGCCGGTCCGCCATTGTCTATTGCCGAGCAGGTGTTTTATGGATATTCGACGTTGAATAAGAAGAAGATCAATTCGCTTTACGGGACTGCCAGTCTGGGTTATGATAATTGGTTCTATCTGGATGCCTCTCTTCGTAACGATTGGTCCTCTACTTTACCTGAGGATAACTGGTCGTTTTTGTATCCTTCGGTCAGTGCATCCTTGCTTTTCAATGATCTTCTGGATATCAACAACAGCGTGCTGGACTTTTCCAAGCTGCGTGTTAGCTGGGCTCAGGTAGGGAACGATACCGATCCGTATAAACTATTTGATATTTACTCTATTGATAATGCCACAGACTCTTATCTGGGACTCACCACTATGAGCCGAAGCGGGACCAAAAACAACCCCAATTTATTGCCCGAGGAGGTTAACTCATTTGAGATAGGAGGTGAGTTGAGATTTTTTGATAACCGGCTGTATACCGACTTTAGTGTGTATAACATTAAATCGAAGGATCTTATTTTTGCGGTTCCCATCTCTGCCTCTACGGGTTATTCCGCAAGGGTGAGTAATGTGGGGGAAATCCAGAATAAGGGATTTGAGATCCTTATTGGGGGAAGCCCCGTTCGGAAGGCCGATTGGTCATGGGATGTGTCGGTTAACTTTTCAACCAATGAAAATTCACTTAACGCATTGATCGAAGGGACCGATACTTATGAATTCGGGGTAACCAACAGTGGCAACATCATTGTTCAGGGTACCGTTGGTGGTGGCTTTGGCGATATTTACGGGACTACCTGGATGCGTTCTTCCGACGGGAAGATTATTGTGGATGAAATAGGGCGCCCCCGTGCTTCTTCCGAGAAAGTACATCTGGGGAATTATCAGCCCGATTGGGTGGGGGGTATTACCAATACCTTTAAATACAAGAATCTCACCTTGAATTTTCTAATCGATGCCCGTATTGGTGGAGAGGTTTATTCAGGAACCGATGCGACGTTGGATAATGACGGTGTAAGTAAGCGCACCCTGTTGTATAGGGAAGAGGGGGTTGTGGTTGACGGGGAGACCGAGGCAGGTGTGACCAATGCAGCCGAGATTACTGCCGGCCAATACTGGTCCGCGGTGTCCGGGATTGGTTCTGAATATGTCTACGACCAAACCAATATCCGGGTTCGTGAGGCCTCCCTGATCTGGAATATCCCTTCCAGCATGATCAGTGGCACCTTTATTAAATCGGCTTCGATGGGTGTTGTGGCTCGTAACCTCTTCTTCATTCACAAAGAGGTGGATAATTTTGATCCGGAGCTTAGTTCCAGTACCAGTAGTTTTTCACAAGGTATTCTTTACAATCCACTTCCTTCAAGCCGAAGCATCGGGTTTAATGTGAATATTAAGTATTAATAATATTAAATGCCGTCTGTTATGAAACTATATAAGTTTTTATTTATGGTGTTGTTGGCCGGAACGTTGGTTCAATGTACCAATGATTTTGTCGAAATCAATGTTAATCCTTCTGCGATCAGTGGGGAGGATATTTCGGCCAAATATTTTATTACTAAAAGTCAGATAAAATTAATAGCCCCGGATCGTTATCCTTATTGGCGGGCTCATCTGATTCATGCCGACAGGTATGCCGGGCAGTTTTGTTTTGGCTTTTCCTCCTCCTGGTGGTCCGACGAATTGGGCTATACCTACAATGGTGGTTATACCAATGCCGCCTGGGATTGGCTGGAAGGGTATACGGGGAATATTGTGACTTATCTGCAGCTGACCGGGGAGGGAGGCGACAGGGAGGATCCTCTTTATTATGCCACGGCGCTGGTTTTAAAAAGTCTCTATTATTCCTATTTTACGGATGTTTTTGGTGAAATTCCCTATTCTGAGACCGGGAATCTGGATATCCTGTTGCCGAAGTTTGATACCCAAAAGGATATTTATCAGGGCATCATCAACGATTTGGATGAGGCCATGCAGCTCATTGGGAGTGCCTCCCGAACCGGAGAAGGCGCTGCCGACCTGGGAGGGAATGACTTGTTTTTTGGAGGAGATCTTCAGAAATGGAAAAAAATGGCCAATACCCTTAAGCTTCGCACTGCCCTGCGAGCTCTGGGTGCCACGGGCGCCGACTTTGCTTCATCGGCCATTTCGGAGGCGCTTGCCGCTCCGCTTCTTTCGGCCACGGATGAAAATGCCCTGTTGCCGAAAGATAATGTCATTAGTCAATGGAACAGTGCGTGTTATGGCGACGTGTGGTACAATTTCGGGGCGGGTTCTGACTGGACCGTGAGTAATGAGGTGATTAATACGCTTCAGGATAATGATGACCCCCGACTTAATAAATATGCCCAGCCTGCTGTGGGAGGAAGTATTACCATTCCCTGGCCGGGTGCCGATAGCGAAACCATGTATATGAAGCGTAAAAACTTTATTTTGGCGGCTCTCGATGCTGCTGGTGTGAATTATACCGAGACATCGGTTGTTAACCAAACCTCCGGGAAGTCCGAATCGGTTGTAACCATGGCCGCCAATACCTATTATGTGGGACAGCCGGTCAGGTTGAGAGGTGAAATGGCCAACTATGCCCGGTATGATTTCTTCAGCAAGCCGGCGCAATACATTATTCAGGCGAAGGGTGAAGGAGCTCCCATTGCCCCCGAAATCGTGCTGACCGTTGCCGAAGCTTACTTCTTACAAGCTGAAGCTGTCGCAAGAGGGGTCGGCTCGGGAGATGCCAATGCCCTTTATCGTCAGGGGCTTCGTCATGCCATGCTTTTGTGGGATGTAGACCAGGCCGATGTGGACAACTTTTTGGCCAATTCGCCCATGGCTAATTTAACCGGGACCAATGACCTTGAAAAAATAGCCGTTCAGCGATGGCTGGCCTATTATACCGAAGGATTCCAGGCGTGGGCGGTGGTTCGGGATCTTGGCTATCCCGCCGGACTGGCCGATGGGGTTGACGATCCGGAGATATTCGGGTTCGGAGATATCTCGGGCGAATATCCGCAAAGGATGAGGTATGGAACCAATGCATATTCAAGAAATAATGAAAACCTTCAGGTGGCTATTGGTCGGCAAGGAGCCGATGAACAAGACACCAAATTGTGGTTTGCCAAATAATTGGGTTGTTAATGTGCTTTTTTGAAGAGTTGCCTCCATGGGGGGCAACTCTTTTTTTTATAAATTTTATCCGTATTTGTGTTCAGCGAACATGTTCGTTTCATGAGAAAATGAAGATAAAGAGGGTGTCTTCCTCGTTCAAAAACAATTCTCTTTTGCCTTATTAAACCTGACGTTTGTAGTTTTTTTAATCAGAGTAATCTAATATATTTGTGTTATTGAATTTTCTATTAAATTGTGTTGGAGTTGTCTCCAATTCCCTTGTAAGAAATCTATTTTCGTATGAAAACAATGAAAGCCCTTGTAAAATCTAATCCTGAAAAGGGGATATGGATGAAAGAAGTGCCCGTGCCAACGGTTGGTGCCAACGATGTGTTAATTCGGGTAATTAAGACGGCCATCTGTGGTACCGATCTTCATATTTATAAGTGGGACGAATGGGCTCAGAATACCATTAAAACCCCCTTAACTATTGGTCACGAATATGTGGGATATGTTGCTGCGGTTGGATCGGAAGTGATCAGCGTAAAAGAGGGTGACCGCGTGACAGGTGAAGGACATATTGCCTGCGGACACTGCCGTAACTGTCGTCGTGGCAGACAACATATATGTGAAAAAACAGTTGGCATTGGCGTAAATATTGATGGTGCTTTTGCAGAGTATGTTAAGGTCCCATCCAATAATGTGATGAAGATTAACGAGAAGATTCCCGATGAAATCGTGGCCATAATGGATCCTTTTGGGAATGCTACCCATACCTCCTTGTCGTTTCCCCTGATTGGTGAAGATGTGCTGGTTACCGGTGCCGGGCTAATTGGCAGTATGTGCGTGGCGGTGGCTAAGTTTGCCGGGGCACGTTATGTGGTGGCTACCGAAACGAGTGAATACCGGTCTGATCTGGCTAAAAAAATGGGCGCCACCCGTGTGGTTAATCCTCTGAAGGAGAGTCTGAGTGATGTCGTTAAGGAGTTGGGAATGATAGGCTTTGACATCGGTCTGGAGTGCTCGGGATCCCCCGCAGCTTTTAATCAGATGTTGGATCACATGTACAATTCCGGAAAGATCTCCTTGTTGGGTATTTTGCCCTCCACTACAAAGGTAAATTGGAATACCATTATATTTAAGGGTTTGATGCTCAAGGGTATATATGGACGGGAGATGTTTGAGACCTGGTATCATATGGAGCAAATGCTCATGTCGGGGCTCGATCTGTCGCCCATGATTACCCACCGTTTACCCATCGATGAGTTTCAGAAGGGGTTTGAAATAATGGAAGAGGGCAATTGTGGAAAGGTAATTCTGAACTGGGATTAAAACAGAACGTTGACCTTATGATTGTTGGCGCGAGGTTCCTTTATGGGCGACCCCGCGCCATTTTTATTAAGTGGCCCAATGATGCTGGAGGCTACTTAAATGTCCAAACGATGCCAATAATGCTGCCGTAAGCCATGCTTCGCCATGGGTTGCTCGTGATGGGGCAACTTCCGGTGTTGCAGCCTATGAAATAATAATAAGCATATCCTAACAGTGCTCCAATTGAGATGCCCAGCAGGATCCTTAGCCAGCGGGGCATTTTTTTCTTTTCTGTTTTCTCCATATTTTAGTGCAGATGAAGTAATAAATTGATTCAAGGACAAATATATTTAAAAATATAGATATATAAAAATGTATTGAATTTCTCCCCGGGGCTTGAGCCTTAAAAAAGGGGAGGGTGTTTGAAAATCAAAATTTTCAGGCTTACTTTGAAATGGTATTGATTTGATGGTTAGAAATGAGACAGTGTATCTTACCCTATTTTTTTGCAGGTTTTTTGTGGTGTGTATCCGGCCTGGCATCCGCCCAAACCCTCTCGCCCCAGCAATTGGTTGACGAGTGGACTGGTTTTCAGAAAGCCGATGACAATGAGAAGAATTTCAGGATGGCTTCCTTGCTGAGCGGGATGGAGGATGTGATGCAAAACCAGTATTTGGATAGTATTCCTGTGACTTTTTTGCCCGGTTGGCGGGTAGCCAAAGCTTCCAATAATGCTTTCGGTGTTTTTTATGCTTTGGTTCCCGGTGAGATACAGCCTGCCCGTTTGCTGTATGGTTACCTTCATCCCGGGAGGAATGAAGCACTTGTGTTTTGGCGAAAGTTAAAAAGGGCGACTTATCCCGATTCTCTGCAGGTATCCGTTCAGGCTAACCAGGATACGGAGGCTGATTATTCATTGACTTTTCGTTCAGGGAGTGAAATTCTGCTTGAAATTCCTGATGTGGAGATGTTTGTACTTTCCGAGCGCCTTTCCCGTAATCGCGATGATGTTCGGAAAAAGGAACTGTCCGACTCCCTTGCCATAAAGGCCATGGGGCTGATGGCTCAACCTCAATGGTTTGGGAGTTCTTTCCCGGGATTTGAAAAACTCTCTACAGTAGTTTCTGCGGATGGGGTGTTGAAGCTGGTAACCTGGAATGTGGAGGATCGCATGGGGAATCATTCCTTTTATGGTGTGGCAGGCGTTAAACAAGACGGGTTGATAAAAGTGTTTCGGCTAAATGATCATCGGGATCAGGTCCGCTCGCCCGAATATTCGACCCTGGACCCCGGCAGGTGGTATGGAGCACTCTATTACACGATTGTCACAACCCGCTATAAGGGGGATGCCTTTTATACCTTATTGGGGTATAACGGGAACGATGCTTTTTCCCGTATTCGGGTGGTCGAGGTGGTTACGCTGTCAGATGATGGCGAGCCACGCTTCGGGGCGCCCATTTTTGAGACCGGAGGCCGTAACTGGCGGAGGATGATTTTTGAATACAGCAATCAGGCCAGTATGGTGCTCCGCTACGATGAGCGTTCAAAAGTGATTGTAATGGATCATTTAGCCCCCATGGAACCAGGTTATCAGGGTAATCGCAAATATTATGGTCCCGATTTATCCCTGGATGCCCTGACCTTTAAAAAGGGCGTTTGGGTTCTGAGTCAGGATGTGGATTTCCGGAATCGGTAGATTTGCATCGAAAAAAATTGTAAATTTGTGCGGATGTTTCAGGTGCCACTTGTGCCTAACAGGGAATCCGGTTGGATGCCGGAACTGTACCCGCAGCTGTAATCCCCTTTGATACTTTGCAATAACTATCGCCACTGTTCCATCGAAATAGGAGCGGGAAGGTCTTGTAAAGGGGGAGAGTCAGAAGACCTGCCTGAGCATTATTATTAACTGATATTAGCTTTCGGGAGGTAAAGTTATGAGTTGTAAAAAAATCCTTGGCGCCATTGTGTGCCTCTTCGTCGTTTTTGGTTGCCAAACGGCTTCAAAAAAGAACAACCCCGTTTCCTTATTTTCAGGGCAGGAGCCCGATTCGGTTTATCAGCCGCGGTATGCTAAAGGGTTCACCATTTCGTACTACGGTCAAGTGAAGCTCATTGAGGTCAAAGACCCCTGGGATTCGTCTGCTGCCGGGTCCCGTTTTTTGGTCGGGCCCTGTTCTAAGTCTGAGCAATATAAAGCCTCATTGGTTCCTTATATTTCGTTGCCGGTATCAAATTGGGCTTGTTTCTCATCCACTCAGGTGGTGTTTGCCGACAAGCTGGGTGTTCTCGAAACCTTAAAGAGTGTGGCTGAACCTCAATATATATCTCATCCTCTGATTAAGCAGAAATTAAAGAAGGGCTTAATCCGGGATGTTGGACTTGCCAGTGCGGCAGATGTGGAGGTTCTTTTGGCTTCGGCGCCACAGTTTATTTTTGTTTCTCCTTTTATGGACAACCGTTATGGACCTCTTACCGAAGCGGGTTTATTGGTGGTTCCCGATGCCGGTTATCTGGAGCCGTCTCCTCTTGCCCGTGCCGAATGGGTGATGTTGTTCAGTGCCTTTTTTGATAAAGAACAGGAAGCTGCCGAACTCTTTAATGGAATAGAGAAACAGTATCTTCAAGTGCGGGAACAGGCCCGGCAGACCCCTGAGCGTCCCTCGGTAATTACCGGTACGCTCTATCAGGATGTTTGGTATTTGCCGGCAGGCGGGAGTTATATGGCTCGTCTGTTTGCGGATGCCGGCACGGTTTATCCCTACCGGGAGGTTCCGGGAACCGGTTCACAGGCATTGGACTTTGAGACGGTATTTAACCAGACCTGGAAATCCGATTTCTGGGTTTTGATAGTTAATCATCCGGGTAATTTTAGGGCAGCCAATTTTTTGGAAATGGATGGGCGGTATGAGGATTTTGATGCTTATAAAAAAGGGCAGGTGTTGTATTCCAACAGCTCGGACTCCCAATTCTTTGAGAAGGGGGTTTTGGAGCCTCAAGTTATACTGAAAGACCTTGCCGCGCTGATGCATCCAGATCTTTTTCCGCTCTACCAGCCTGTTTTTTTTGAGTTTTTACAACAATAAGTTATTCGATGGTTTTAACGGGCAATGGATTAGGACATAAGCGGATATATTTGTGGATAATGGTGTTGTTTGTTGCAGCCGGATTTCTTTTTCTGCTCAATATCGCATTAGGGTCGGTAAATATTCCCATCAGCGAGGTTCTTAACATTTCGCTGGGGCGGCCAGTCGATCAGGAAAGCTGGAGACTTATCATCCTAAAAAGCCGTTTGCCTCAGGCCATCACTGCCATCCTAGCAGGCACCGGTCTGGCTGTGGGGGGGCTTCAGATGCAGACATTGTTTCGCAATCCCCTTGCAGGCCCTTCCATCCTGGGTATTAGTTCTGGCGCCGGATTGGGCGTGGCCATCGTATTGCTGTTGTTTGGTAAATTGGGTGGCGTAGCACTTAGTCATCTGGGATGGGCCGGACACCTCACGGTGAGCATGGCAGCATTCATTGGGGCTTTGCTGGTTCTGTTTCTGATTCTTTTTCTCTCCCGCCATTTGCGCGACAATGCCATGTTGCTTATTGTGGGTATTATGGTAGGGTATGCAGCCTCTGCTATTGTAGGGGTCCTTAAGTTTTACAGTATGAAGGAGGATGTGCATGCTTATGTGATTTGGGGACTGGGAAGCTTCTCTACCGTATCGTGGTCACAGATGACCATTTTTATTCCGGTGGTGTTGCTGGGTTTGATTGGTGCGGTATTTCTGGTGAAACCATTGAATGTGATGTTGCTGGGGGAGCAATATGCGCGGAACCTGGGGATTAACATTAGCCGTTCCAGATTGTTAATTATTATATGTACCGGACTTTTAACGGCCACCATCACGGCTTTTTGCGGGCCTATTGCCTTTTTGGGGTTGGCAGTTCCGCATTTGACCAAGGTGCTGTTTAAAACCTCGGATCATAAAATATTGGTTCCTGCCGTGATGCTGGCAGGTATGGTATTGGCCCTGTTTTGCAACCTGGTGGCACGGATGCCCGGGTTCGACGGGGCGTTACCGATAAATGCCGTGACCAGTATTATTGGTGCGCCGGTGGTTATTGGCCTGATTTTGAAACGGAGGGCAGGCCGAAATATAGGTATCTAAAGCAAGCATATGCAAGAGTTGATTTGTACTTCAGATTTGTCAATAGGCTATCCAACCCGTGGTGGGAAACAGGTTTTGCACGCTCATATAGATGTGAAACTGTTGGCGGGTGAATTTGCCTGTTTGCTGGGGCCAAATGGCTCGGGTAAGTCAACCTTGCTTCAAACCCTTACGGGGTTTTTACCCCAGCTGGGAGGACAGGTCTTTATGGTGGGGCGCGATCTGAAGTCGATCTCCGACCGGGAGATGGCTTTGCTGGCCAGCGTTGTGCTTACCGAGCGGGTTTTTGTGTCCAATATGACAGTCTTCGATTTGGTGGCATTGGGTCGGGTCCCCTACACCGGCTTTTTTGGCATGTTGAGTAAAAAAGATAAAGCCCTGGTCAAAGAGGCTATCGTTGCCGTTGGGCTGGAGGGCTTCGAGGAACGCTCTATAATGGCCATGAGTGACGGGGAGCGGCAAAAGGCTATGATCGCCAAGGCCCTGGTGCAGGAGGCCCCTCTGATCCTGTTGGATGAGCCAACGGCCTTTCTGGATTTGCCCAGCCGGATTGAAATAATGCATCTGTTAAGAAAGTTGGCTCATGAGCGGGGAATTGGTATCCTGCTCTCCACGCACGACCTGGATTTGGCCCTTCAGATGGCCGATAAGATCTGGTTGCTGGCATCGGGCCGTGCCATGGAGACAGGTACTCCCGAAGATCTTGTTTTAACCAATGAGTTCAGAAGCTTTTTTGAGCGGGAGGGCATCCTTTTCGATAACAATACCGGGCAATTTACGGTTGAAAAGCAAAATGTAAAGACCATCCGGCTGGTTGGTAAAGGGGTGGAATACAAGTGGGTGAGCCGTGCTTTGGCCCGTCGTGGGTTTGCCACTTCCGATGAACCCTTCAATGGCATGCAGGTGGAGATTCGATCCGACGGACAGCGTGAATATCTTCTGTCGGGTCCCTCCGGAAAGACCCATAAACTACGCACCATCGAAGATCTTCTGGAACAACTGAAATTGGAGGAACGAAGGTTCCTGACAGAATAGACCCTGGCGCTGTCGTTCTGGCAGCTTCCCGATTTTGGCATATCCTTTGAAAACACTTCATCCGGTTTTTGTTAAATTATTTAAACTGTTTAAGCTATGCAAAAAGGGAAAA
>JBFHFS010000095.1:0-10811 GCA_041583495.1 Marinilabiliaceae bacterium
TCTATCGGCTGATAACTTCGCCACTCTACTCTTTTTTGCTGTTTTTATGCAGTGAAATAATGGTTCTTTAAGTAACAGATAATAAGCGCATAACATCTCTTTGTTAAATAAAATGAAAAAAAGTTCATTTTATTCGTGAGATTTTGGTTTAAAGATCCTATTACATGTATAAGAGAACAAAACAAAAAAATGTTTTCGAATAGAGTGATGTGGGATTAAAAAGGGTTCTCCCTGAATTAAAGAGGAATCTACAAAAGATAAAAATGATAAATCAATCCGATATTGAAAAACTGAAACGCTTCAGCCAGGGACTTTCAGATGTTGAGGAAGAAAAATATATTCACTGTCTGTTTTCAGAAAATGAAGGAGGTAAGGAATTCAAGCAACATCTGCGGAAAGAGTTCAATGAGTATTTAAAGAACCATCCGGGTGAAAACCATAACCTCTCCTATTTGCTGGATCGCATCCATCATACCATTCATAAGACCGAAAACCAGAAAAAAGAGACCCTTGTAAGGAAGATCTATCATTGGTATTCAGCAGCTGCGGCGGTTATATTAATCCCTCTTTTAATTGTCGGTACAATTTGGATTGTCGGGCAACAAGGGGAATCGACGATGATGACTGAAAATTCGGTCACCTCGACTCTGTTTGCCCCCCTGGGTTCACGAATCAGTTTTACTCTTCCCGATGGCACAAAGGGTTGGTTAAACAGTGGTTCCTCTATTAAATATCAACTTCCTTTCAGTAATAACCGACAGATAGCCCTTTTGGGCGAAGCCTGGTTCGATGTGGCCCACGATGCCTATCATCCCTTTGAAATTGCTGCTGGCGATTCAAAGGTGAAGGTGCTGGGAACCAAATTCAACCTTAATGCTTATCCCGATGAAGAATATGTGGAAGTGGTTCTGGAAGAGGGAAAGGTTAAATTTTCTACCCAAGGGCTTTCATCAGGGATAGAGATGAAGCCGAATGAGCGCCTTGTCTTGAGTGGGGGGGCTGTCAGCATTGAAGAAACGGACGCCTCGAAATATGCAGCCTGGAAGGAGGGCAAACTCGTGTTTAGAGGCGACTCAATGAAAGAAGTAGCCCGCCGTATTGAGCGGTGGTATAATGTAGATGTAGTGTTGGTTGACAAGGAGCTCGAGACAAATGTAATACGTGGAACTTTTCAGGACGATTCTCTTGAGGAGGTATTGCACTATCTGAGCATGACTTCCCCCATTCGTTTTCGTATTATTGATAGAAAGTTGTTGGATGACGGCACCTTGGAAAGGAAACAAATACTCTTATACAGGAAAAAAACTTAACCCTTTAATCATATTTAATTTAACCCTTTAGTTTTAATTTAATATGAATCGAAGTAAAGGTCCTTAGCAAAACAAAAAGAGGAAATCGCGGCAACGATTTCCTCAAAAAACTCCAAAAAGAATTTTTAACAATTAACACTTCAAATTTATGAAAAAAATAAGATTTTTTTATGAATGTGATTCCCCTTGTGTAAAGAAAACATTCAGAATTATGAGAATAACAGTATTCTTACTCCTTGTTCCAATCCTTCAAACCTTTGCGAGCCAGGCTTATTCACAAAAGGCCAGGATCTCGGTCGACTTTTCCAAAACCAAATTGTTAGATGCGTTGGATGAAATTGAAGAACTCTCGGAGTTTTATTTCTTATTCAATGAAAAATTGGTAGATACCAATCGGGAGGTGACATTGTCTGCCGAGGATCAAAAAATAAGTGATATTCTCGATCACCTCTTCAAAGGAACCGATGTGGTGTATACCATAACCGACCGGAAAATTATCTTGGCCCCGGGGTTTTTATCCAACACTCAACAGCAGTCCAGAACCGTTTCCGGCCGTGTAACCGACACCTCAGGTGAGCCATTACCCGGTGTAACGGTGGTGATTAAAGGGACTACATCCGGTACCATTACCGATATGGATGGGACGTACTCTTTTAAAGTGCCGGAGAATGCAACGATGGTATTCTCTTTTGTTGGGATGAAAACCCAGGAAGTGGAAGTTGGTAACCAAACTGAAATAAATGTGTCTCTGGAATTTGATGCCATAGGACTTGAGGAGGTGATTGCCGTAGGTTATGGAACCCAGAAGAAACGCGATGTAATTGGAAGTATTGCCTCTATAAAAACCGATGTGCTTGAAACTTCTTCAGGGGTCAGTAACTTCACCTCATTGATACAGGGACAGGCTGCCGGTGCCAGTGTGCAAACTTCCACGGGTCGTTTAGGAGCGAGTGTTGATGTTAAAATACGTGGATTAAGTTCTATTAGTGCGAGTACCTCTCCTTTATGGATTGTTGACGGAGTACCCATTATCTCCTATACATCAACAGGCGCTGAATATACTTCAGAGCAGTCACCTTTTTCATTGATCAACCAGGCGGATATTGAGTCCATTGAGATCTTGAAAGATGCAGCTGCCACTTCTATCTATGGTTCACGAGGTTCAAATGGTGTAATCCTTATCACCACAAAAACAGGGGAAAAAGGGAAAACAACCATTAATTTGGACTATAGTACGGGTATGTCTGATCTGCCATTCCAACAAGTTGAGTTTGCTAATACTGCTGAATGGTTTGAAACAAGGGACAAAGCCAAACAGTCTTATGGTCTGGGCGATTATACCATGGCGGATTATTATTCAAGTGCGACCTATTTGACAGAATCAATGACTCTTGAACAGGCTAAATCTATTGATACAGATTGGTTTAAAGAAGCCATGCAGAAAGGAAGTTTTCAAAGTGTTAACCTGTCGGCTGTGGGGGGTACCGGCGCAGGCAATTATTTCATCTCTTCCAACTACAGGAAAGATAAAGGGGTAATGTTAAACGATGACCTTGAGCGATATGGGTTGCGTGCCAACATAGATCTGATTCCTTCAGAATACTTCAAAATGGGAGCCAAGTTGAATTTTTCGATGTCAACCAGTAATAGGGGAAAGAACTTCTCTACAGCGGATAGTGGAAATAAAGATGGTCGTGCTGGAGGGTTTGCCTTTCTAAATTTAAGTGCTTTAACCTCAAACCCCGTTTACAGCCTGGTTAACCCCAAAGAATATTTTAATCCCTATTTAGGGAACCCGGTGGGGTTGAGTGATAGGGAAAATATGGTCCAGGACGTGGAGATGTATCGTGCCCTGGCAAGTATATATGGCGAGTATTCCTTTCCGTTTTTTAAAGAACTCTCGGTAAGGTCCGAATTATCTGTTGATTTTGTTCAGGCCAACAGAAATACCTGGCTGTCTGATAAGATTCGTTGGGATGGTTCATGGGCCGATGATGTTGCCAATACAACTCGCACCTTTAATTACAATTTGTTTCTAAAATATGACAAGACTTTTGGCGATCATAATTTTAATGCCGTAGGTGGCGTTGAAGCCCAACGGCATAGTGGCTGGTATCGCCACATGGAAGGGCAAGAATTAGTGGGGAGTTACAAACAGCTGGGTAGCCCGAGTCAAATGATATCGATGTATTCGGGTCTTTCCGGAGAAGGATATCTGTTGGCCTATTTTGGTCGTGCCAATTACAAGTTTAAAGATAAGTATTTAGCAGGTATCAGCCTTCGTCGTGATGGATCTTCAGTATTTACCCCGGATTACAGGTGGGGTACTTTTGTCGCTCTTTCTGCCGGTTGGATTATTTCTGATGAAGATTTTATGGGCGATTTTGGGGCTGATAATTTCCTGAAGCTAAGAGGTAGCTTTGGACAAACCGGTAATGCCGGGATCCCTGGTGGACTGGATGCTTTTAAATATACATCTGGACAACCTTATGGAAGTGCCGATATATATGCCACTAATGGAACATTGGTTTCAAGTATCGGGGTCTCTGATTTAACCTGGGAAACGACCAACAATTCTGATATTGGTTTGGACTTTGGGTTTCTAAATAACCGTGTTAATGGTTCCCTGGCCTATTACAATAAGTATGTTAAAGATCTGCTTTTGGCGACTCAGCTGCCCTATTCATCCGGGATTAGTTCCATTTATGGAAATATCGGTGATCTGGTGAATTCAGGAGTTGAATTAAATGTTGCTTCCACAAACATTAGCAAGCCAAATTTTAAATGGCAAACCAATTTCAATATTTCATTTAATCACAACGAGGTTAAAAAACTGGTTCCAAGAATAGATGCCGAAGGAGCAGGGATGTTAAGTTGGGTGTATATTACCAAAACCGGGTACGCTGTTCGTGAATACTATTTAGCCGATTTTGCAGGTGTTGATCCTGAAACCGGTTTATCTATGCTTTATGCTCTTGATAAAGATTATTATGCTGAAACCAATGAAACCCGCCGTTTGAAAGACGAGAATGGGGAAGATGTATTAATTATTGCGAACAACGCCAATGCCAACTCAAATAAATTCCATTTAAAAGGGAAAAACGCCATCCCATCGTATTATGGGGGGGTCACCAACAAATTGACCTACAAAGCCTTTGACTTGAGTTTTTTAATTACTTTCTCGGGGGGCAACTATATTTTCGATACTATGTACAGAGATATGGCGACCGATTATAGTAGTAGCACAAGAAGGATGTTAAAGGATGTGTATGATGACTATTGGAAAGCTCCTGGTGATAATGCTAAATTTCCACGAGTCAACTGGCAAGGAAATATCGTTATGGAAGATGACACCAGAATTGGTTTGGGTGATGTACGAACCAGCACGGATCAATGGTTGTTTAAAGGAGATTATGTGAAGTTAAAATCCGTGACTCTGGGGTATAATGTTCCCAGATCGTCAAAAGTTGGGCGAGTTTTCCAGGGGGTAAGGTTATATGGAACGGTTGAAAACCTGTATACCTTAACAGATTATCCCGGTTGGGATCCTGAGGGGAGTGCTACTTCGTGGGATTTACCCCAGCTATTCTCTGCAACATTTGGTGTTTCTGTTAAATTTTAAATCGACAAATTATGAAAAAGATTTTATTATATGCGGGAATAGTATTTTTACTAGTCTCCTCTTGCGAAAACAAGGATTTTTTTGAGTTGGAAAGACCTGTTGAAAGACCCTGGTTAACTTTAACCGAATTCGAAAGAGCCCCTATTGGGTCCTATCGGCAGATTTTTGCCTCCAATACCAGCTGGGGTAATGGATTTAATTATTGGTATCTATACAAAAATGCTGTTGGCGACGATGTTGCCTGGGCTACTCCCGGGGATGCAGCCTGGGGTTGGTATCGGGACACTGAAAACGAGAAAGGCTGGTTAGGGGAAATGTTCCAAAAGCTTTATTCCGCGATTTCTTCAACCAATGATGCGATCCAATACGTCGAGGAAAATGGAGGTAACCCTTACCCTAACATTTCAGACGAAGACAAAGTAAACAATCTCGATAGGATTGTTGGTGAGCTATACTTTTTAAGGGGGTTTGCCTATTATATGCTGGCCACCACCTTTGGGGATGCCTATGTGCCCGGAGGTTCCAACGATGGCAAGCAATTAGCATTAAGGACCGTAAGGGCCAGCTCGTATGAGGAAGCTGCCAATTCAAAAATTGGGACCACTGAAGAAATCTGGAACCAGATGCTTTCTGATTTCCAACAGGCATATGACCTGTTGCCGAAACGTTATGTTGCCGGTAAAATGCATCTCTCCTACCAGGCTGGTCGGGCAACCAAATTTGCCGCCGCTGCGATGGTTGCACGGATCTATTTTGGCATGGGAAATTACGCTAAAGCTGAGGAATATGCCGGGATTGTCATTGACCAGAATGAGGGAGACTATGATCTTAGTGAAGAACCAATGGAAGCCTTTAATAAGAGTACTTTAGCCCGTGGCAGGGAAACGATTTTGTATACCCCTTGTTACGATGAAACCTTTGGCAACCAAAATTTACATGCGTCTTGTTTTACTCATTTGTTTTTGGAAAATCCCTGTGCCTGGACTGCGACACATTTGGATTATACAACCGCTCAGCGACTGGGCTGGATGCCGGATCCTAAAAATGATACCACCATCACCATTGTAGCCAGACGAGATAAACGTTTTCAACAACTAATGGCCTTTCGGGGCGCTTCTAATGTGCCTGAATCCGAAAGGATTGAAGGTGTTTATTACGAATCACGCTCTAATCTGCAATGGAGGACCATCCTTGCCAGTAAATATTTCAGAGGTCCTGGAGTGCGCTATACCAATGTTCCAACCATACGTCTTGCCGAAATGTATTTGACCCGGTCAATATGCCGTTTCAAGGGAGGAGACAAACAAGGCGCTGCGGAAGATTTGAATGTGGTAAGAAAACGCGCATGGGACGAAACGGTTGCCGGTGAGTCCTATGAGTCTTCAGACAGTTATGTTACTTCAGGAACTGTCACCGAGCAGATGATTGGTGATGAACGACTTATTGAATTGTTCATGGAAGGCGATCGTATCGATTACTTAAGAGGTCTTAAAGTAGATGTTCCTAACAATGAGACGGAACGAGGGGTTCCAGCGACTGTCCCTTACACCGATAAAGGATTTGTTTGGTCTATCCCAGTTCAGGAAATGGAACTAAACCAAGGTTATAGTAACTAAATAAAAAAACCTAACCCTTCTTTTATGCAGAAACCCTTGGGGCTTAACTTTATAAATTAAGCCTCAAGGTTTTTGCTTAGCTTTTTGTATAATTATTCTGATGTGGCCAGTAATACCATTCCCTGAAAAAATAATCGATAGGGGCGTATAGGCCACTCATTACCATCCAGGTAATGTTGTTCTTTTGTCAAAAAAGTTGAAAAGTCGTTCTAAGTAAATACCGGGAATAAGTGTGTTAATGAAATGAATACCAGCGTCATGGTAGTCTTTCAGTAAACGATTTGGGCTTCTTCTGGGGTCGTGGAATTATGTCCTGGTCTTCACCATAATATAAGAATTTACCATGAAGAAAATTGGGCTTATTTTGTTGGTTTCAATATTGGGACCTTGGGGATTAATGTCTCAATCGTTTATGATAAATCCTTCCGGCCGAAATACGGCCAGGCTGCTCAATGGGAAATGGAATGCCATAATTGATCCATTTAATGGTGGGGATTATCGTAAGTTTTATCAAAACGAAAAACCGCAATCTGATCATCAGTTTTTTGAATATTCATTTGAGCATGGTCTTCGATTGGATGTCCCCGGCGATTTTAATTCTCAACTTTCTGAATTAAAATACTATGAGGGAAGTATCTGGTATCAAAGATATTTCGATTATAAGGTTAAAAAGGGAAACAGAGCCTTTATTTACTTTGCCGGCGTAAATTATGAGGCTTCGGTATGGCTCAATGGGAAAGAACTGGGAAAACATGAAGGCGGGTTTACACCCTTTCAGTTTGAAGTAACCTCATTCATAAAAGATGGGGAGAACGATTTGGTCGTAAAAGTTAATAACGACCGTCGTGTGGATGGCATACCAGCGATGAATTTTGATTGGTGGAATTATGGCGGGATCACACGCGATGTTTTCCTGGTGGAAACCCCTGATGTTTATATAAAAGATTACAGCCTTCAGTTCAACAAAAAGGAGAAGAATGGGATAAAAGGCTACATACAACTCGATGGTTCACACGCCGCTCAGGTTGTAGAATTATCGATCCCTGACTTGAATATAATTACGAGGATAAAAACCGATCTATACGGAAGGGCCTCATTTGAGCTAAAGGCTAAGCCGAAGTTGTGGGAGCCATCTTCGCCCCAGTTATATGCCGTAAAGATAACGGCGGGCAAGGATTCGGTTGCTGACAAAATTGGATTTCGAACGATAGAGACCAAAGGTTGTGATATCGTTTTGAATGGGAAACCAATTTTTCTAAAGGGAATAAATTTTCATGAGGAGATTCCCCAGCGTTTAGGAAGAGCTTATTCGGATGCCGATGCAGCCATGATTCTGAATGAAGTTAAAGCCTTAGGATGCAATTTTGCCCGAACGGCACACTATCCCCAAAATGAGCGAACTGTGGGTATGGCTGAGCAGATGGGTATTATGCTCTGGGAGGAGATTCCGCTATGGCAGGCCATTGATTTCACTAATCCTGTGGTTCTTCAAAAAGCCCAGGCCATGTTGAGAGAAATGATTTACAGGGATAAAAACCGTGCGGGGATCATCATCTGGAGTGTGGCCAATGAAACGAGGCCCTCAGAGTACAGAGACAAAGTTTTAAGTGATTTGATATCTATGGCCAGGGAAATGGATGATACCAGGTTGGTTGGGGCAGCATTTGACAATCCCAGGTATTCGAACCAAACGTCAACCTTCACCATAAATGATTCCATAACCGGGGTCGTGGATGTAGTAGGGGTAAATAAATATTTGGGCTGGTATATGCCCTGGCCTTCAAATCCAGGGGAAATAGACTGGAACGTGGCGGTAGAAAAACCTCTTATCATGACTGAGTTCGGCTGTGAAGCACTCTTTGGGCAGCATGGATCTTCAAAGGTAGCCCATTCCTGGAGCGAAGAATACCAGGAAGAGCTGTACCGCAAAAATATAATCATGTTTAAAAATATTCCTAATCTGAGGGGTACTTGTCCGTGGGTCCTTTTCGATTTTCGATCCCCTAATCGCTTTCATCCTTTAAATCAGGAAGGCTGGAACCGTAAAGGACTGGTTTCTGACAAGGGGCAACGAAAAAAAGCCTGGAATGTTATGAAAGAGTATTATGAGGGAATGGCTCAATAGTCTCTGGGTTAACCTATTTTAATTGTTGCCTGAAATTAATATGGATTTGGGTTATATGGCGGTTCAGTATGGCGGCAGGCCTTAATAGGATGTCTCAAACAAGTAGCCTGGATCCCTCTTGATTTTTCATATATGGATTGGCAGCAGGGGAATGGCTTGCAAACAATCCTAAGTAAAGTCAGAATAATGAATCAAATTTAATTGGAATAAGAATTATGAAAGCAAAATTGTATCTTCTTATCCTACATCTATTTTTGTCGATGGTCGTTTTCGGGCAGTTTCCTGCTTTTCATGCACACCAAATAGGTGAATTTGGAAAATTTATGGGTCAAACGGCCCTGGTTGACTTAGATGAAGACGGTGATCTGGATTGGATCTTCGGAATGCGCGGTGAATTGTATTGGTTCGAATACCAATTGGCTGATAAATGGATATTGCATGAACTTGGGAAAGGCGCACAAACAGATGTGGGTGGCTGTGCGGCTGATATTAACCGGGATGGAAAAACAGATTTTATGGTTGGTGATGGTTGGTATGAAAACACCGGAAATTCTGTAGAACAACTTTTTGCCTATCATCACAAAGGTACGTTGTACAGCCATGACGATATTATGGCCGACATTGATGGAGATGGCATTGAGGATGTTGTTTCAAATAGCAATGATAAGCGGAATCCTCATCTGGTCTGGTACCGGATCCCTGAATATTATTCAAAAGAGTGGAAAGAAATTACTATTTCTGAAGGGATTCACGGAGGAATCGATCCTAAGGGAGCAGCAGATATTGATAATGACGGTGATCTCGATATTGTACGTGGAGATAGTTGGTTTGAAAACCTCACGGGTGACGGCACATCGTGGAAGGAACATGCTGTATTAATTCCTGAAGGTGGTTCAAGATGCGGGGAATATGGGTTGGCTTTAAAAACCTGGACGACGGATATCGATAAGGATGGGGATATGGACATTATAGAAGCCGAATGTGATATTGATGATACCCGCGTATTTTTATGGGAGAATAAAGGGAAAGGAAAGGCCTTTACCTATCATCTGATTTCTGCTAATTCAACCAAACAAGACTTTCATTCTTTAGCGGTGGCTGATTTTGACAATGATGGAGATGAGGATATTTTCTCCGGAGGAGGTCCTATGACACAAGGAACACACAAGTGCTTTATTTGGGAAAATTTGGGAAGAAAAGGCTGGAAAGAGCATATAATTCTTGAAGGTTTCCGTTGTCATGAAGCCAAAGCTGCAGATGTTGATGGCGATGGCGATATTGACATTTGTACAAAACCATGGAGTGGGAATGTGCATGTATACATAGAAAATCAGTTAATAAAATAAGATTTCTTAAATAAAATAGGCGTCTAAAGCAAACAATAATGAGTCAACTAAATTAATCAGGCTACATTCTGATCGTATTGGCTCTTATCGCGGGATATTTTTTTTCAAAAAGTCAATTATTTATTGGGAAAAAAGAAAGCAAATACTCACTAATTTTTTATTGTTATGAAAAAAGAAAATAAAAAGGATTTAAGCAGGCGCAAGTTTTTGAGCTATAGTGCCATAGGGCTCGCCGGGTTCACGATTTTACCCAGCTGGCGGATGGCCAATGGGGTTCGTATTCCTCCCAGCGACCGGGTGGTCTTAGGGTTTATCGGGCTTGGACGGCAGGGGCTCTCTGATTTTAGCAGTTTTACCGGATGCCCTGGTGTACAGGTGGTGGCCGGTTGTGACGTTCACCAACTGAAACGGGAACGTTTTAAGCGAAGAGTGGAGTCCTGGCAAAAGTCGCAGGGCGTGGCTTCGCGGTGCGATACTTACGAGTTCTATGAAGAACTTCTGGAGAGGAAAGACATCGATGCGGTCTCTATCGCCACCCCGGACCACTGGCATGCGCTGACCTCTATTCATGCCTGCCAGTCGGGAAAAGATGTCTATTTGCAAAAACCGCTTGCTTTCACCATCCGGGAAGGCCTGGAGATTGTTAAGGCTGTCCGGGGCAACAACCGCGTTCTGCAGGTAGGCAGCCAGCAACGTTCCAGTAAGGAGTTCCAACAGGCCATTGAGCTGGTTCGTAATGGATCCATCGGGCATATCGAAACGATCTATGCCAAGGTGGGCGATCCCCCACAA
>JBFHFS010000096.1:0-10177 GCA_041583495.1 Marinilabiliaceae bacterium
ATGTCTTTAAATTGAAAGATATCTGGGAGGGTTCAGAATTTATAATGGACAGTTATCATCAGTTCCTTATTCCTGCTAACGGCGTGGTTTTTTTAGAGTTCACGGAAATAACAGACTCAATGTAAACGTTCACGAAGAGAACAGGGTAGGTAATTAAAACTGAATAATACCGAAACCATTTTATGAATGGCAATAAAACCAATCGCCGAGGATTTATCAAAAATGCATCTGTAGGAATAGGTATGGCAAGTATCGTTGGTGGGGCCCAAATACTCAACGCATCGGAGAAAACCCAACTTAAGGTAAACTGTTTTCCACGAGAAGTGTGGGTGGCAAGTGTTACATTGGAAGATTTGGAACCTGATACTTATCAGGAAAGTATTGAGCAAATTTTGGATAGGATGGAAGAGCTTGTTCCCTATCAACCGGATATAATATGCATGTCGGAAGTGGCTCCTTTTATGAGATTAAACAAAAGACCGCCTATAGAGGAAGTGGCTGAGGAAGGAATTGGCCCAATCACTAGTCGATTTGCTGCTTTTGCTAAGAAAAACCATTGTTATGTAATTATTCCCCTGTACACAAAGGAAAACGGACTGTATTACAATGCCTCGGTATTGCTCGATAGAGATGGCAATTATTTGGGTGAATATCGTAAAATATATTTAACAGCTGAAGA
This sequence comes from Marinilabiliaceae bacterium, assembly GCA_041583495.1. Classification (GTDB taxonomy): domain Bacteria; phylum Bacteroidota; class Bacteroidia; order Bacteroidales; family Marinilabiliaceae; genus JBFHFS01. The sequence continues at coordinate 680 of JBFHFS010000096.1, forward strand.
AATGGAAAAAGGCCTTACTCCTGGGCCCACAGAACCACCGGTCTTTAAAACGGATTTTGGAATTATTGGCATGCAGATATGCTATGACCTGCAATTTTTTGATGGCTTTAAAAAGTTGGGGGAGAAAGGTGCAGAGATGGTTTTTTGGCCGTCAGCCTATTGCGGTGGAAGGGCAATAAACACGGTTGCCTGGATGAATAGGTTCGTGGTTGTTGCCAGTACACGGTATGATCCTGCAAAAATATGTGATATCGATGGATCTGATATCGTTTCTTCTGCTAATAGTTCGAGACATTGGATATGCGAACCGATTAATCTTGAAAAAGTAATGATTAAAAGGTGGCCACATATCCAAAAATTTAACGCAATAATTAAAAAATACGGGAGGAAGATCAAGTTTACAATTCATGAAGAAGAAGAGTGGGCAGTAGTAGAAAGTCTGTCTTCTGATATTTATGTCGCGGAGGTGCTGAAAGAATTTGACATTGAAGAATTTAGATTCCAAAACCAATTGGCTGAAGAGATGTATAAATCACACCGGGTTCATCCTTAATTATTACGATTAAGATGAAAACGGGAATAGCACAATCTGAGGTTGAATCTGGCTTTTTCATTACTATAGGTTGGGCTATTATCAGGGAACACAGTTATCGGTTATTTAAAAGGGGTGTTAAATCAACTTATTAACAATTAAATGAATTATGCTATTAAACTAAATAGTTTTCCAGTCCTAAAAAGAATATTGATGAAGAAATTAGTTTTTTTAATATTTGTTCCCCTCATTTTCTCTTGTTCTATAAAGCAAAACTTTAAAGCACAAAAAACCGATCTTGTAACCAAATGGGACACCCTTCGCCCTCTTATTAATCCTGATAAGGGCTGGTATCATCACATGCTCGATAATGGTATTGATAGATATCTTATTCAGGATGAAAAAGATCTAACAACTTTTGTTGGAATGGATCATCTGTATCTTCGTCTGGCATGGGCTTTCCTTGAACCTGAAGAGGGAAAATACAACTGGTCGTATATTGATGAGATAGTGGAGAAATACGTGCCTATGGGGTATAAAATATCATTTCGAATCACCTGTAAAGAAACTGGAGGGGCTCCCGGCAGTGTTCCTGTCGAAGTAGATGGGATAAGGTATGCAACCCCCTACTGGGTGATAGAAGCTGGGGCATCTGGCATTGATCGTCCCAAGTATGGATCAGCCTCCTGGACGCCCCACTGGGACGATCCGGTCTATCTTGAAAAACTGGATAATTTTCATGAGGCATTTGCCCAAAAATATGATGGACAACCCTGGGTTCGAAACATCGATGTGGGAAGTATTGGTGAGTGGGGTGAAGGTCACACCTATTTTTCGACGCGTATTCCTGCAACAAACGAAGAGATTAAGACCCACTTGAATTTATATTCGAAACATTACAAGAACTCATTATTGGTTGTTTCAGACGATTTGCTCAGATCTGGCAAGTCAGAGGAGGAGATGGAAGAGTTGCTGAATTTTGCCAAAGAAAAAGGTTATACTTTTCGGGATGATAGTCCAATGGTAGATGTAGAAGATAACCTGGACACCTGGACCGTAAGTCAACCCCAATTTTTTGAAGAGGTTTATAAAACCCGGCCCACTATTTTTGAGTTACAGCATTATGCTCAGGTAAAAAAGGATGGACACTGGATTGGTCAAAATGGAGCCAAAATTATTCCAGGACAAAAAGTGAGTGGTGCCGAAATATTCCGAAATGCAATGAAATTAATACATCCTACTTACATTGGGTTTCATGGTTATTTGGGTGAATGGCTGGAGGATAATCACGAATTAACAGAAGAATTACTCAATCTTTGTGGATATTGGTATTTCCCTCAATCTATTAATACAACAAGCTACAATAAAGGTGAATTATCATTTGAAATCGAATGGCAAAATAAAGGTGTTGCGCCGGCATATTCTGTATATCAACTAAGGGGAAAATTAATTCCTGTGGATAATTCAGATGAAACGATCGAATTTGTCATTCAGGATTCAGGAAATAAAGACTGGATGCCAACCCAGAAAACAACTGAAAAATATAAGGCTGCTCTATCTGTAAATCCTAATGGAAATTATCAGTTAGCTATTCAACTCTTTGACAAAAAATCTGGTGTCCCGGTTGAAATTGGATTAACTACGTCTATTAAAAATAACGATTATTTTGTGATTCAAAATCTTTCTTTTTGAACCATGTATGTAGTAATTTAATTGCAATCAGGAAAAATGGAGGCAAGGTAAAAACTGAAAATTCATGAAATGATAAAAATTAAAAAATTGGCACTGGTATTTTGTGCTGTTTTATTGTTTGTCACTGATTTGTCTGCGCAAAAATTAATTAGGTCCCGGCCTATCGAGATTGATGATGTTTTGACTAATCCTGGCATGGGATTTATGACCTTTCAACGCTTTAATGGCGACAGCTTAAATTCAGGCAATGATTGGACTGAGGGATTTCCAATTGAATATCAGAACTTTGATGGGGATTTAACGAATGAAGGTTACCCCGTTACAACCATTGCCTATTTTCGTATTTATTGGAAGTATATTGAAACCCAAGAGGGACAGTATAATTGGAATTTGCTCGACCAGGCATTGCATACCGCTAGCAGCCGGGGGCAGACCTTAATGATTAGGATTGCTCCCTATGGGAAATATGGTAAAGAAGATGTTCCCGACTGGTACAGGGAGATGGTAGACCCCAACCATGAGTGGAAAAGTCCGGTGGCGAAATGGGCTGTTGATCCTGAAGATCGCAGGTATGCCCAATATTTTGGAAGAATGATACGAGCGATGGGCGCAAGGTATGATGGTCATCCGGATGTTGAGGGAATCGACCTGGCGATTGTTGGGGCCTGGGGAGAAGGTGCAGGTTCTCCTTTACTTTCACAAAATACAAGACAGCTGTTGGTTGAAGCATATACCGAATCGTTTACCAAAACGCCCTTAATTGCCCTTTTGATGGATGAAAAAACCAATAAGTATGCAAATTCTTTTGGGGATATTGGCTGGAGGGTAGATTGTATTGGCGATCTTGATTTTTGGGCTGATGAAGAAAATGGCTTTGCACATATGTACGACTTGTATCCGCAGAGAATACATGATTGTGGGGTGAAAGATGCCTGGAAAAGGGCACCATTAAGTTTTGAAATATGTGGAACATTTCTTAGATGGAAAGAGAAACAAGGGTATAGCCGGCAGGACGTTAAGTATATCTTTAATGAATCTCTAAAATGGCATATCTCCTCGTTTAATGCTAAATCATCGCCTGTGCCTGAAGAATGGGAAGATTTGGTAGATGACTGGCTTAAGAAGATGGGCTACCGGTTTGTGTTACGCACGATTTCCTATCCCGAATATGTCGCCCCCGGAGAAATGATTCAATATCAGTCATGGTGGGAAAACAAGGGGGTGGCGCCCATTTATAAAGATTTTCTTTTAGCATACAGGCTTACAAATCAAATACGAACGGAAGTCTTTATTACGGATGCAGATGTTAGATCGTGGTTACCTGGGGATATCATTAATGACGGTGCAATTCCAATTCCCTGGGATATGCCCTGCGGAAATTACCAAATTCAGGTTGGGATAGTAGACCCTCATACGCACCAACCCAAAGTAAAACTTGCCATTGAGGGGAGAAACAGTGAGGGGTGGTATTCATTTGGCGAAATTGAAATAAAAGAAAACGAATAAAAAGTAAAAATAGACTGGTACATTCAATTTATAATTAAACAGCCGAGACAATAGTAAATCCAGGTTTGGTAGACCGGTTCAACTTTGTGGTAACTTGAAAAAAATGAAGCATGTCCCGGTAACTTTGATATCTATCTTCCGAAACGAAAAATATAAACTGAAAAATTAGGTGATGATGAAAACAGAGTTGTCAATTATAATGCTGTTGGTTACACTATTCTCAATTTCATGTACTGGAGAGCATTGCTCAATAAAAAGTATCGAAATAAACGTTGAAGCACCTTTTGAGATGCCCGATATTCAGGTACCCGATTTTAGCGACTGCAAAAAGTTGTTAATAAGCGATTTTGGCGCAGTGCAGGGAGATATAGAGAAAACTTCGAAGGCGATTGCGGATGCAATTTTCCAGGCAAATAAAGTTGGTGGTGGAATTGTGGTAATTCCCAAAGGGGAGTGGCTAACAAAGAAAATCCATTTTAAAAGTAATGTCAACTTGCATTTAAATGAAGGGGCAATTCTTTTGTTTTCGGATAATCCCGATGACTATTTGCCCGCAGTTTCTTCGACGTGGGAAGGGCTGGAGTGTTACAACTATTCACCCTTGATTTACGCTTTTCAATGCCAGAATATAGCTATTACCGGCAAAGGGATGTTAAAAGCGAAGATGGATGTGTGGACCGAATGGTTTGAACGTCCGAAAGCCCACATGGAGGCCCTTATCCGCTTATATCATTTTGGGGCAAAGGATGTTCCTGTTAAAGAGCGTCAGATGGTTGGAGACAGTGCTCATTTGCGACCCCAATTTATTCAGTTTAACCGCTGTGAAAAGATCCTGGTACAGGGCATTTCGATACACGACAGCCCCTTCTGGGTAATCCATCCCTTCCTTTCGAAAAACATTGTAATTAGGGATGTTAAGGTTAAAGCACATGGACATAATAACGATGGGGTGGATCCCGAAATGAGTCAAAACATTTTAATTGAGAATTGTGTATTCGATCAGGGGGATGATGCAATTGCTGTAAAATCAGGTAGAAACCAGGATGCATGGCGTTTAAATACCCCGTCGAAAAATATTATTATTCGAAATTGTACCGTAAAAAACGGTCACCAGCTATTAGCAATTGGGAGCGAATTGTCCGGTGGAGTTGAGAATATTTTTATGGATAATTGTACTGTTACTGAAGAGGCCAAATCTTCGTTAAACCACCTTGTGTTTATTAAAACCAATGAGCGCAGAGGCGGATATGTCAAGAATATATTTGTGAAAAACATTAAAGCCGAAAAAATAAAAAGTGGGATACTGGGTATAGAGACAGATGTGTTGTATCAATGGCGACATTTAGTCCCTACCTATGAACGTAAGCTAACTTCTATTGAAAATGTTCTTATCGAAAATATCCAGGTGTCCGATGTGCAATTTGTTTCCAAAATAATGGGACAGGCAGAACTTCCTGTTAAAGAGGTGTCTTTAAAAAATGTGACGGTTGGGAAGGTTTATAATAAAAGGTTTATTCATGAAAATGTTGAAGGTTTTAGTTGGGATGGGCAGAATTTAATGAACTAGTGTCCTAATCAATCATTCTCAATACACATTTGGGTAGTTTAGTTTTCATAACCTCAACTGGAATGATAAAATTAATTAGGCAAGTAGTGGTTATCGGTAAAAACCAATCATTCGGTTGAAGGGTCTCTCTGCTGGGATATTTATAAACCATATGCTACAGTGCTGTTGTTTTTTTCTCTTGATTTATAGAGAATGTACTCAGTTGAATGATATAAATAAGAGTCTTTAAGTCAAGTAAATAGGATTAGTAATATTTTAAAAAATGATTTTATGAATACCACAACGAACACGCAATCCAGATTGCTTTCTCTCGATTTTTTCCGGGGCTTTACCATGTTTTTATTAATTGCAGAATTTACATTTTTATTTTCTTACCTGATTTCGCCACAGCTTGAGGGTACGTTTATTTACACAATTGGCGAACAGTTGCATCACCATCCCTGGCATGGGTTGAGATTTTGGGATTTAATACAACCATTTTTTATGTTTATTGTTGGGGTGGCAATGCCTCTCTCATTCTCAAAAAGAATAAGCAAAGGAGAGAGTTCTAAATCCATCTTAAAACATATCATTACCCGTTCTTTTCTGTTACTAATCCTGGGATGGGGCTTGTATTGCATGCCTGAAGGAAAAATTGTCTTTTTTTTCCAAAACGTACTGGCTCAACTTTCTGTAACTATTCTTATTGCATTTATGCTAATCAGAAAGCCCGCTTTAACCCAACTGCTGGTATCTGTTGGAATTTTAGTTCTAACAGAATTTATATATAGAACCTTTTGGGTTGCAGGCTTTAATCAGCCATTTGTTGCCGACCATAATTTTGGCGCATGGTTTGACATGCTTATTTCAGGACAACTAGCACCCGGGCATTGGGTTTCGTTTAATGCATTACCTACTTCTGCTCATACCATTTGGGGGGTTATGGCCGGTCAATTATTGATGAGTAGTAAAACAAATAAAAAGAAGCTTTATACTTTAATCGTTGCCGGGATTGTTGGATTAATCATAGGATATGGACTGGATCCAATTACACCCATCGTTAAACGAATTGCAACAACATCCTTTGTTTTTGCCAGTGGGGGATGGGCCCTTCTTGCTCTTGCAGCCTCTTACTGGTTAATTGATATGATGAAAATTCAAAAAGGGGTGAGATTTTTTGCTGTGGTTGGAATGAACCCTTTGTTTATTTACGTTTTTGCACATGTTGGTGGTGCTGATTTAATAACCAATATAATCAGCCCATTTACAACTACCCTTTTTGGATGGACCGGTGAATTAGGTATAGATCTAATTACATCATCATGTGTTGCAATGGCTTTATGGTACATCTGCTACTGGATGTATCAGCGAAAACTGTTTATCAAAATTTAATATTTTAACATAAAAAGCATGCAGAAACTACTTTTTATTACAGGGTTAGCAATAATTCTATCCGTAATTACTTTAGATGGAAATGCCCAAACAAAAAAGCAGCATCAGATAAAAATACCTATTGAAAAAAATATTTCATGGTGGACTGGTATTATTCGACATGGAGAAATGATGCCTATTCAGAATGGATACAAGGCAAATATGGATAGTAACTATGGAAATCAGTTGCAGCCAATGCTTCTTTCAAACCAGGGGCATGTTATTTGGTCTGAAGAACCATTCGAAATATCAATGGAGAATGACGTGTTAAATGTGTTGTCTCCTGATTCCTCCTTGGTTTATTTAAAAGCAGGGGAAACGTTGAAAGATGGGTTCAAATATGCCTCAGAAAAGTATTTCCCACCCTCCGGGAAATTACCAGATCAGCTGTTATTCTCAAGGCCTCAGTACAACACCTGGATCGAATTGATGTACGACCAGAATCAGGAAGATATCCTAAAATATGCCCATCAAATAATTGCAAACAATTTTCCCCCGGGAGTACTGATGATTGATGATAACTGGCAAGAGGATTATGGGAAATGGAACTTTCATGAGGGTCGTTTTTCTAATCCCAAAATGATGGTCGACTCCCTTCATGCAATGGGGTTTAAGGTGATGCTGTGGGTGTGCCCTACTGTGAGTCCCGATTGTGATGTATTCCGCAAACTCAGGGATGGAGCTATGCTTCTGGAGGATAAAGCTGGAAATCCGGCCATTTTCGAATGGTGGAATGGATTTAGTGGAATTCTTGATCTTTCCAATAAACAAACGGAGCAATGGTTTAAAGATCAACTGAACCATCTGGTGGAAACCTATGGCATTGATGGTTTTAAGCTTGATGCAGGTGACTTCGGCTTCTATGAAGGTTTCTATTCAGAGGGAAAAAAGGTAAGTCCTCAGAAACACTGTGAACTCTATGCAAGAATCGGACTTAGTTTTCCCTTGAATGAATACCGGGCTATGTGGAAAATGGCAGGACAGCCAATTGTAAATCGATTAAGTGACAAACGCCATAATTGGGAGGATTTGCAAAAATTGGTTCCGGATATTTTAGTACAGGGAGTTATGGGTTATAGCTTTGCCTGTCCCGACATGATTGGGGGAGGAGAATTCCAATCCTTTTTGCACACTGAGACGATAGACCAGGAATTAATTGTTAGATCTGCTCAATGTCACGCTTTAATGCCTATGATGCAATTCTCGGTTGCGCCCTGGCGCATTTTGGATGATGAACATCTGGAAGCATGTAAAAAAGCCGTGGAAATACGAGGCCGGTTCGTGCCATTAATTATGGAACTTGCCAGAGAGTCAGCCATCACGGGCGAACCTATCGTGCGGCCTATGGAATATGTTTTCCCGCACCAGGGCTATGAAACGGTGAATAATCAGTTTATGCTCGGCAATGATATTCTTGTTGCTCCAGTACTTGAAAAAGGAGCCTCTAATCGAAGTGTAATGCTTCCAAAAGGTAAATGGGTCGATGATTTGGGTGCTCTTTATAAAGGAGGCAAATCAGTGGATATAGGAGTTTCGTTGGAGCGATTGCCCTATTTCAAAAAACTGAAATAGTAGAACACAATGAGATTAAAAAAAAACATAAAATTTCTATTTCTATTTTTAATTAAACCGGCTTCTGTCGGTTAACCTTTCAAATTTTTTAGGTATGAAAAAAGAAAATAAAAAGGATTTAAGCAGGCGAAAATTTTTGAGCTATGGAGCCCTGGGAGTTGCCGGGTTCACGATTTTACCCAGCTGGCGGATGGCCAATGGGGTTCGTATTCCTCCCAGCGACCGGGTGGTCTTAGGTTTTATTGGACTGGGACGGCAGGGGCTCTCTGATTTTAGAAGTTTTACCGGATGTCCTGGTGTACAGGTGGTGGCCGGTTGTGACGTTCACCAACTGAAACGGGAACGTTTTAAGCGAAGAGTGGAGTCCTGGCAAAAGTCGCAGGGTGTGGCTTCGCGGTGCGATACTTACGAGTTCTATGAAGAGCTTCTGGAGAGGAAAGACATCGATGCGGTCTCTATCGCCACCCCGGACCACTGGCATGCGCTGACCTCTATTCATGCCTGCCAGTCGGGGAAAGAGGTCTATTTGCAAAAACCGCTTGCTTTCACCATCCGGGAAGGACTGGAGATCGTAAAGGCCGTCCGGGGCAACAACCGCGTTCTGCAGGTAGGCAGCCAGCAACGTTCCAGTAAGGAGTTCCAACAGGCCATTGAGCTGGTTCGTAATGGATCAATTGGTCATATCGAAACGATCTATGCCAAGGTGGGCGATCCCCCACAACCGCTTAATCTGCCCGGACAACCGATTCCTGCCGCCTTAAACTGGAACCAATGGATGGGCCCGTTAACTGACCCCAAGATACATTATCATCCAGATTTATGTCCCCCAATTTCACTGGATCCCGAAGAAAATGAAAAGCTGTGGGGTGCCTGGCGCTGGTACCGTGAAACCGGAAATGGGTTTACCGCCGACTGGGGTGCCCACATGTTTGATATAGCCCAGGCCGCTATTGGCATGGATGGATCCGGCCCCTGTGAATTTATCCCCAAAGGTTACAATGGAGCCGAATACCTGACCATGAAATACCAAAATGGGATTGTCATGACCGAGCAACCATTCCGGAAAGAAGGTGGGCAGGGCATCTGTTTTAACGGAACAAAAGGCTGGATCAAGGTGGCACGCGGGTTTATTGAATGTTCCGATCCTTCCCTTTTGAAAAAAGAGGAGAAGAAAATCGGTGCAGGTCAATATGAGGTGAGTTCACCACACATGCAAAAC
>JBFHFS010000097.1:0-8690 GCA_041583495.1 Marinilabiliaceae bacterium
AGGAGAAATCTTAAACCTGGTGAAGAAAAACAAATGGCCGATCCATTGCGACATTGAGTTGGAATACCGCATTCCTGAGGGGTCCGATGCCGTGAAAGAGGTCTCAAAATGCGCAGAGTATTGCCGAAAAGCACTCTTATAATTCGAGTCCAATTTTCCTTCAGGAATATTAATTTTTCGGCCGCATTTTGCTAAAATATTCTTTTTGAGGTGTTTATATGGCTGTGTTTATTTCTTGAGGGAGAATTAACCCTATCGATTTAGGGCTGATTTATTTTTTATACAAACATAGGGACTGGTAATGAAAACTTTGGGTATGCATACCCAATTAAAATGGGATGAGCTCGCGGTTATGGACTTCCTTTGTTCTGGCCGCTATGCTTCGAGGGTCGATCACCCATCGATGTTATTTTAGTTGAAGTAATTTGAGTGAGCTAATTGTGTTATAAATAGGGAAAAGAAGTCTGGAAGATATAATACAATGAGATCAGAAATAAATGGATCAATTTGGGACAGATTCTGGAGGTAGATACCCTGAGTGGTATGTTGGTGGTGCAAACGGATACAACCTTGTAATTATAGATGCTAACTAAATTAATGAGATGATAAGAAAACCTCAATTTGCCATATTAGCCGGAATTTTTTGGATCGTAAGTTCGTGTACAGGAAATAAATCCGTTCCTCGTTTCGAGGATTTTCCAAAGATTGATGCACATGTCCATATCCAAACTTCAAATCCCGAAATAATGAAGTTTGCCAAAACAGAAAATTTCAGATTTATCACCTTATGTGTAATGTCAGATAGTCGGGAATATATCGACAGGCAACTTCAATTTGCCAAAGCTCAAAGAGAACAGTTTCCGCAGGCTTTAGCTTATACCACAACATTTTCGATGGAAGGATTTGAAGATCCCGGTTGGCTGGAAGAAGTAATTAACAAATTGGCAGAAGATTTTGAGGAAGGCGCAATGGGTGTAAAAGTTTGGAAAGACATTGGAATGACTTTTCGCGACAGCCTTGGTAATTTTATTATGATCGACGACCGACGGCTGGACCCCATATTTAATTTCATAGAAGAGGAAGAAAAGATTGTTGTTGGCCATCTTGGTGAACCTAAAAATTGTTGGCTTCCAATCGATTCAATGACGGTGAATGGCGATAAGGCATATTATGGAGGTCATCCCCAATATCATATGTACAATCTTCCTGACTATCCGTCGTACGAAGAACAAATTGCAGCCAGGGACAGGATGCTGGAAAAACATCCAAACTTAACGTTTATTGGTGCTCATTTGGGAAGTCTTGAATGGAGTGTGGATGAGTTAGCTAAACGGCTTGACAAATATCCCCACTTCGCGGTTGATATGGCGGCACGTGTTTGCCATTTTCAAGTTCAGGATTCGAAAAAAGTACGGGATTTTATTGTAAAATACCAGGATAGAATCATCTATGCTACCGACTTTTCAATAAGTGACGAAGATAATTACCTGGAAGTTGTAAATGAAATAAAAGAAGAGTGGCGATCCGATTGGAAATATTTCTCGACCAACGATGCATTGAGCAACTCAAAAGTAAATAACAAATATACTGGATTAGGGCTGGATGTTGAGGTCCTTGAAAAAATTTACTATAAAAATGTATTCCATTGGTTTCCAGGTGTATTCGAATAATAGACCATTTGAAGCGGTGATAAGCCAATTGATTTACAATTGATTAACTATCTTTTCGTATGAAAACCAACAGAAGAAACTTTATTAAAACCACTGGGTTGGGCGCTGCCTTTTTAGGAACAAGTGGATTACAGGAGGTAAAAGCCGAGAGAGTCCGTTCGGAGGACTGGAGCGATTATTTTCCCAATCCACCTAAGGTTTATAACCGGCTTGACCAGGGAATGTTTGAAACGGTGGTGCCCGAAGATCGGTTTGGCGAAACCATTATGGTGACTTCACCTACCGATGAATATGTGTCGAACCCGGGTATGGGTTACCAGGTTTATGCTTACGAAGAAAAAGGAACACCCAATATCCCGGGACAGACCGAAGCGGAGGCGATTGAGAAACTGATAAAACTGCCATTTAGTGATGTGATTTACATGCGAACCGATTGGCGGATTATTCAGCAGCGCCCGGGGCGTCTCGATCTGCCCGAAATGTGGAAGTATGCAATACAACTGGCCAGGGAAAATGGTAAACGCATAAGTTTCCGGATTCAATTGGGAAATCCCGGGCCGGTTTGCGCAGTACCCCAGTTTGTTCTCGATAAGAGCGGTGGGGTGGTGAATATAAGTCATGCCCAGTTGTTGCTTCCCCATTATGACCATCCCGGGTTTAAAAATTATTTCAAAGAATTAAACCGCATGTTGGCCGATCTCTATGATGACGATCCCGCGGTAGAATGCATAGACTTTGCAGGATACGGAGCCTGGGGGGAATGGCACGCCCAGGGTGCTTCCTCTTTCCCCGACTTGCTGACTGCAAGTGAAACCCTTTGCTGGATGATCGAGGAGCAGTTGGATGCCTGGAATTATACGCCACTGGTTATGGGAGCTCATGGAGGTTCTTCGATCCGATTGAAAGATGTGATTGCTACAGCCATGAAGGGAGGATGCTGGTGGAGGAGGGATAACGTGGGATTATATATTAAACCCAGCGAAGTGTACATGCTCAACAATCATCCGGGATGGCAGGCTAATATTATTGAGGACGGACGGTTCCGGGATTATAGGCTGGGCAATTCGGATCAGGTGGAAGATATACCCGGCCAGCATATCCGGGATCACCTCATGATGAAAGCCGCTGATTTGAAAGCCAACTACTGGGCGCTTTGGCAAAATGCAGACAATATTCTGAAATACCGTGAGAAATATAAACGGGGATTCGAGGTGCTCGATCGGCAACTGGGATACCGCCTTCGGCCCTCGTGGGTTTGGCTCGATACCAGTAAAGAATCCCACTCCATTGTGTTGGGGATAAAAAACGATGGTTGCGCCAATCCCCCGGGTATAATAAGGATTTATCTTAGCGATAAAGAAATCAGTTTTAAGGTGGGTGGGGGACTGGATCCCGGGATGCCGGGACCCGGAGACGTCAGGATATGCCGAATTCAATTGCCTTATCATTTGAAATTGAAAAAGGATCAAAACGATCAGGAGGCAGCAACGGCTTTGGCTGATATTGATCTACGACTGTCAGCAGAACTGGAGTTTTACGGGAAGAAATACCCGGTGAAATGGGCCTGTGCGGAACCCCTGAACAGTGATGGTTCATTAAGTATTCATCCAACGGTGGGGCTGGAACTAAGATGAACGATCTAATGGTGTTGAATTAGAAGCTCGGCAATTGCCTGGTGGGTTCGTAAATTAAACTGAAAACATTTATCGACGGATTGGTTGAAGGTGAACTCCAAGAGATGGAGAAAATAATGGATGAACGTTATTGTTCCTTGAAAATAATTATGATTGGCCTGAACATCCGCGTTATGGTGAAATACAAGCCATCTTGCAGCGCTTAGTCGTTTCTGTTTCTTTATATAAAGATGAATATAATTAGTAGTGTTTAAAATGAATGATTTTATGAGTACCACAAAAAACGCGCAGTCTCGATTGTTATCCTTAGACTTTTTCCGGGGATTCACCATGTTCCTCTTGATTGTGGAATTTACCCATTTGTTTGAACACCTAATCGTTCCCGAACTTGAAGGTACCCTTATTTATAGCATTGGTGTACAGTTGCATCACCATCCCTGGCATGGATTTCGAGCCTGGGATTTAATACAACCTTTTTTTATGTTTATTGTTGGGGTGGCAATGCCTTTGTCTTTCACCAAAAGAACAAGCAAAGGCGAAAGTTATCGATCCATATTGAAACACATACTCATTCGCTCCATTATACTTCTTGTTTTAGGCTGGACAATAAATTGTATTCCCGACGGCGTGGTTTTTCGTTTTCAAAATGTATTGGCACAACTTTCGGTTACCATTATCATCGCCTTCCTGTTAATCCGCAAGCCGGCGATCACCCAAATTTCAGTATCTATCGGACTGCTGGCGCTGACAGAATTTCTATACCGTATTTTTTGGGTGGAAGGATTCAATCAACCATTTGCCATCGATCATAATTTTGGATCGTGGGTAGATCTGTTAATCTCGGGACGTTTGGCGCCTGGACATTGGGTCTCGTTTAATGCCATTCCAACTGCTGCCCATACCATTTGGGGCGTGTTGGCCGGCCAGTTGTTGATGAGCCAAAAGACCAACAAACAAAAACTACTTTATTTGGTAATTGCCGGTGTCGCAGGATTAACTATTGGCTATGGCCTTGATCCGATAACTCCAATCATAAAGCGAATTGCAACAACATCTTTTGTATTTGCCAGCGGTGGTTGGGCTTTTCTGGCGCTTGCCCTGTCGTACTGGCTAATTGATGTACTGAAAGCTAAAAAAGGGGTTCAATTTTTTGCCGTGGTTGGCATGAATCCGTTGTTTATATACATTTTTGCCATTGTTGGGGGAGCCGGTCTCCTGGATCGCGTTATCCGGCCATTTTCAACCGCCCTGTTTAGCTGGACCGGGGAACTGGGCACAAACTTCCTCACCTCTTTATTTGCGGCTTTGGGGCTGTGGTACATTTGCTACTGGATGTTTAAACGGAAGTTGTTTATTAAGATTTAAATGCGGAGAAAGATCCGTTTCGTGGGATATTCATTGAATTTTCTAACAAAAAGGACATAAGTGATTAATAATTAAAAACTTAAATAAAATATTATGGGCTCTAATCGTCGGGATTTTATTAAAACATCTGTTCTTGGGGCAGGTCTGGTTGCATCCGGACTCTCCGCATGCACTACCAGTCAGAAAGAAAAGGCAAGCCAACAAGCCGATATAAAACGGTCGCAAAGGTTTAATATGTGTGGATATGCTGCACCCAAAACCGACAAAATACGCATTGGATTTGTAGGCCTTGGAAGCCGGGGCCCAGGTGCCGTTGAACGGATGTCGTATATTGAAGGAGTTGAAATTGTTGCCTTGTGCGATCAATATGTAGACCGCGTTGAAGCGATGGAAAAGTTACTCCAAAAACGGGGTCTTCCCAAAGCAAAATCTTATTCTGGAAACAAGGAGGTCTGGAAACAGATGTGCGAAGATCCCGACATTGACCTGATTTACATCACAACACCATGGGCATGGCATACTCCAATGGCAGTTTTCGCCATGGAGCATGGCAAACATGCCGCGACAGAAGTCCCTGCTGCGGTAACCATCGACGAATGCTGGCAATTGGTTGAAACATCTGAAAGAACAAAGAAGCATTGTATGATGCTTGAAAATTGTTGTTATGATTTTTTTGAGTTGTTGACGCTGAATATGGCCCGTCAGGGATTTTTTGGTGAAATAGTCCATGGTGAAGGGGCCTACATTCATCCCCTGCTCGAATCAAATTTCGATAAGAATGGGTATGCCGAAATGTGGCGTTTGAAAGAAAACCAACACCGCAACGGAAACCTTTATCCAACGCACGGCTTAGGCCCGATTTGTCAAGTCATGGATATCAATCGTGGTGATCGGATGGACTATTTGAGTTCAATGTCGTCAAACGATTTTTTGATGGCATCAAAGGCCAAAGAACTGGCTGCAACCGATGGTTTCTTCAACGAATTTACGACCGATCGATACCGCGGAAACATGAATACAACAACTGTGCGAACACACAAAGGACGGACCATAATGATTCAGCACGATGTAACCAGTCCCCGTGTTTACTCAAGACTTCACCTGGTGAGCGGCACAAAAGGAATGGCCAGCAAATATCCCGATCCGCATGTGGCCACCAGTCACGAATGGTTTACTCCTGAAGAAATGAAAGAAGTGGAAGAAAAATATACCCCTGAAATTGTAAAGAAGATTGGCGAAATGGCCAGGCAGGTTGGTGGTCATGGAGGAATGGATTTTATGATGGACTGGCGGTTGATCGATTGCCTTCGAAATGGCTTGCCTCTGGATCAGGATGTGTATGATGCGGCACTTTGGAGCTCAATTGCACCACTCAGTGAATGGTCTGTCGCAAACCGTTCTAATTCAATTGATGTTCCTGATTTTACATGTGGGGCGTGGAAAGAAAATAGGCCTGTGAATCTTTCTCTACGTGGAGGAGCCACAACCAGATTTCGGGATTTGAGTAAATCCAAAGCAGATAAACAATTAAATATATAATTAAACACTACTCACACTTAAAAGAAACGAATTCACGATGTCTAAACTATTCTATTTTATTTGTCTGTTAGTAACGACTTTTTTTTCCACAAGCAGTTGTATTGCTCAACAGCAGCAACAAAGTCAAATTAAAATTCATGTGGATGAAAAAACCTCATGGTGGTCGGGAGTCATAAGCCAGGGCGAAATGATGCCATTACAAAATGGTTATAAATTAATTATGGATGATAATTATGGCAACCAGTTACAACCGATGCTTCTCTCCAGTGAGGGGCAGGTTATTTGGTCGGAAAATATATTTAACATCTCAGTGGGAGATGATGTGTTAACGGTAACCTCTCCCGATTCATCGTTGATTTATTTACAAGTGGGGGAAACATTGAGGGATGGCTTCAAATTTGCTTCAGAAAAATATTTTCCACCTTCGGGCAAATTACCTGATCAGTTGTTATTTTCAAAACCTCAGTATAATACCTGGATCGAATTGATGTACGACCAGAATCAGGAAGATATCCTAAAATATGCCAATCAAATAATTGCAAACAATTTTCCTCCGGGAGTTTTGATGATAGACGATAATTGGCAGGAAGACTATGGGAAATGGACCTTTCATGAAGGCCGTTTTTCCGATCCCAAAATGATGGTCGACTCACTTCATGCAATGGGATTTAAGGTGATGTTGTGGGTGTGCCCTACTGTTAGTCCCGATTGTGATGTGTTCCGTAAACTCATGGATGAAGATCTGCTTTTAGAGGACCAGGCTGGAAATCCAGCCATTGTAGAATGGTGGAATGGATATAGTGGGATCCTTGATCTTTCAAAAAAACAAACAGAGCAATGGTTTAAAGATCAACTGAACCATCTGGTGGAAACCTATGGTGTTGATGGTTTTAAGTTGGACGCCGGTGATTTTGAATTCTATAGCCACTGTTATTCGGATGGGGAAAAAGTAATCCCTCAGGAACATTGTCTATTGTATGCCAGGGTTGGGCTCGGTTTTCCCTTGAATGAATACAGGGCTATGTGGAAAATGGCCGGGCAACCTCTTGTGAACCGTTTACGCGATAAACGTCATAATTGGGAAGATTTACATAAATTAGTAACGGATATTTTAGTGCAGGGAATTATGGGATATAGCTTTGCCTGCCCCGACATGATTGGGGGGGGAGAATTCCAATCTTTTTTACGCACTGAAACTATAGACCAGGAATTGGTTGTTAGATCTGCTCAATGTCATGCTTTAATGCCCATGATGCAATTCTCGGTTGCTCCCTGGCGGATTTTGGACAATAAACATCTGGAAGCGTGCAAGAAAGCCGTGGAAATACGAGAAAGATTTGTTCCTTTAATTCTGGAATTAGCCGAACAATCAGCAGCTTCGGGTGAACCCATTGTTCGCCCAATGGAGTATGTTTTTCCCCACCAGGGCTATGATACGGTAAAGAATCAGTTTATGCTGGGCAACGACATTCTTGTGGCTCCTGTCCTTGAAAAAGGGGCCCTGAGTCGAAAGGTAATACTCCCCAAAGGGAAATGGATAGATGATTTGGGTACTGTTCATAAAGGAGGTAAGTCGGTGAATATAGAAGTTTCGTTGGAGCGTTTGCCTTATTTCAAAAAACTAAAAAAGAGCTAATATTTATCGACCTTGTATTTAGATGTCTTTTGGTCTATCGTGTTGATAATGATGTTTCTGGCCCTGGGGTGTTAAGCCTCGTTTTGAATAATTTTTGGGCACAAGAGAATGCAAGAAGAGTTTGAAAACTAATGGAACCAATGAGTGTAAAACTAATTTATACTGAGAATATGAGAATCTATGAAGCCACCATTGTAACCGATGCCCTTGTTTCTGCTTTTCAAAATTTGATTCCACAACTTTCGCCCCATAGTCCTTTGCCTTCAAAATCCGACCTTGAAGAGATAATAAATTCGGATAACACAAAAGTTTTTTTAGCTGAAAAGGACCGTATTATTGGCACTCTAACTCTTGTGTTTACTAAAATTCCCACCGGGAATAAAGTTTTGATTGAGGATGTTGTTGTTGATGATGCCGCTAAAGGCAAAGGGGTGGGTAAGGAACTTGTTAAGTTTGCGATCAACTATGTTTGGAGTAAAGGAATCAATCAGATCAATTTAACCTCAATCCCGGAAAGGATTGCCGCAAACAGACTTTATCAGGGGTTAGGTTTTGTAAAAAGAGATACAAATGTTTATCGATTAACAAAAAGTATTATTCCTATTTGATTAAGAGTGATTTAATCAAAACGAAGGGGGGATATCAAAAGTAAAAATATGTACCTGAAAGGGTACAATAATTTTTTGTTAAGAGAACTAACTTTAAGTTTTTTGTCTTTTTATGCGCTATGGCATGTAAAACGCTCGAGTGATTGTAAAACAACGTTTGGGGGTAGAGTGGGAAGCATTTTTTAGCACCCTGATAAGGGCAGGTTAAATTTAATAAAGGGCATCATAGCGGCTTTCC
>JBFHFS010000098.1:0-8070 GCA_041583495.1 Marinilabiliaceae bacterium
ATGGGATTACCCCGAAGCACCGCTTGAGAAAGATCAATTAAATGATCACAAAACGGTTTTAAGGGATCTCTCCAGACAAGCGGAAGCCTGGTCGAAGGAGAGAAGAATCAAAGAGGCTGAATATTTGCTGGAGAACAGGTAGGTGAAGTTGTTTATTAATATAACACGGCCCATGACCGACTCATTCCTTTATCTTTGTCAGTATTAACGGGATATATAAACAGATGAATCTCGTGGTTAAGATTTAGATAACGCCTGTACAACCCGCGATTGGAAGGATTGGAAATTTCGAACTGACTGTAAAATATGTTGATTTAATTATGTTATGAAAAAAATTAAAATGTGTGGAGTAATGAATTGTTTGAAAACATTTTGGCTCGTGGGTGTTGTCCTGATTGTCGGGCTGAGTTCATGCAATGGTAATAAGAAAACTTCGGAAACTTCCGATAACAGCGATGTTCTTGAGAATGTATATGCTTTGGCTGAAAGAGTGCTTGACGAAAAAGCTGAACACTTCATTTTTGAGTTAACAGAGGAAGCGGCAGAAAATGATTTTTTTGAACTTTCCTCGAACGACGGTAAAATAGTCATCAGAGGGCAAAATGGAATTTCACTGGCCTCAGGGTTAAACCATTATCTGAAAAAGTATTGTCATTCGCAATACACCACCATTGATGAGCAAATTTCACTGCCTGAAAAACTGCCTCTGCCAGAATCGGTAGAACGGGTTAAGACAGAACATAAATACAGGTATTTCTTCAATGTATGTACCTTCAGCTATACCATGGCCTGGTGGGACTGGGAACAGTGGGAACGTCAAATAGACTGGATGGCTATGAATGGGGTAAACCTGCCACTGGCTATTACCGGTCAGGAAGCCGTCTGGTATGAGGTCTATAAGGAACTGGGATTTAGCGATCAGCAAATAGATGATTTTCTGGTAGGGCCTGCATACTTTCCCTGGGGATGGATGGGTAATGTGGACGGATTGGGTGGTCCGCTGCCCCAATCATGGAGAGAAAATCATAAATTGCTGCAAAAGAAGATTCTTGAGCGGGAACGAGCCCTGGGGATGACCCCTATTCTGCAGGCATTTTCGGGTCATGTGCCCGAATCCCTAAAAGAGATCTTTCCCGAGGCCTCCATCCATCAAACCGGTAACTGGTCGGCCGGATTTGGCGGCACCTATTTCCTGGACCCTGCTGATAAACTCTTTGAGAGAATAGGAAAACTGTATATTGAAAAGCAAACAGAGATGTTTGGTACCGATCATTATTACTCCGCCGATTGTTTTAACGAAGTAAATCCCGATACCGATGATCCCGAATTTCTGACCTCCATGAGCAAAACGGTGTATCATTCAATTGCCGCAGCCGATCCACAGGCTGTATGGGTGATGCAGGCCTGGTTTTTATATTACAGCATTGACGATTTTTGGAAAGAACCCCAAAGTAAGGCGCTGCTTGGCGGTGTGCCTGATGATAAGCTGTTAATACTTGATCTCTACGGTGAATTACATCCTACCTGGAAGAAAAAATCTTCTTTTTATGGTAAACCCTGGATCTGGAATGTGCTTCATAATTTTGGCGGAAGAACCAGTATGAGCGGTAAGATTAGCGATATGGCTGCCGGTCTGAATGAGGCCATGAGCAGTCCGGAAAAAGGAAACCTCTCAGGCATAGGCATGGCCATGGAATATTTCGGCAATAATCCGGTGATTCAGGAATATGTTATGGACAATGTCTGGTCAACCCCTGACAAGGATGTTCAGGAATGGTTGTCGTTGTACGTTGTAAACCGGTATGGCGCTAAAAATGACGTTGCCGATAAAGCCTGGAAGGGGATGCTCGAAACCGTTTATAACACCCACAAACAAACCGGAACCTTTTTGTGCGAACGCCCCGGATTTTATGACCCTGAAATGGCTTACCGGACGAGCCCTGTCCCCGACTACGACCAGAAAGTACTGGCCCAGGCCCTGAGTGATTTGTTACAGTGCGCCGATAAGTTCGGAAATCTGGATACCTACCAGTTCGACCTGGTCAATCTAACCCGACAAGTCATCAGCCCACTGGCCTATTCCTGGATCCTCGAATTGGAGAAGGCTTATAAAAACAAGGATTTAGATGCTTTCCTTAAGGTAAAAGACCAATATATAGGGCTCATAAAGGATTTCGATTTGCTGCTGGGAAGCCGAAAAGAGTATCTGCTGGGTACCTGGATTGAAGATGCCAAAAGGTGGGGCGAAACAGATGAGGAAAAAGCGCTGTACGAATGGAATGCCCGGAATTTGATTACCCAGTGGGGAGAGGAATGTACCGAGGGACAATATGACGACCTGAATAATTACGCCTATAAGCAGTGGGCCGGCATGTTTACCGACTATCATCTGGTGAGGTGGACCCGTTTTTTTGACCAGGTAGAAAAAGCCATCAGGAACAATGAAGAATGGGACCGTTCCCGGTTTTTGGAATCTTCCTGCCAATGGGAAAAGAGCTGGTCGCATCAGCAAAACCTGTTCCCCACAGAACCAAAGGGCGATCCTGTTGAGTTGTCGAAAGATATTTGGGATAAGTATTCGAAATACATAACATCCAAATAACCTTTTTTTACCTAAAAAATCAAACCCATGAATTTTAAATTGTTCGCACTATTAATCTCAATGGTTCTGAGCCTAAACGGCTATGCCCAGACAGAGACAACAGGCCCTTTCACCAAAAGTCCCAATAAACTGGAATGGATGGGGAATGGAGAAAAACTGTGTATTGAACCTTTTGGCAAAGATGCCTTAAGATTTCGTTCAAGCCGCAGCCTGCGTATAGCAGATCAGGATTGGAACTTAATAAAACCCAAGGATAATAGTAACTTTACCATTACTGTAAGTGACCAAAAAGCAGTCATATCCAATGGCTTTATTAAAGCAGAAGTGAATGCCTGGGGAGGCGTTACTTATTCCAACGGTGAGGGCAAAGTCCTCTTTAGTAACGGTAAGTATCAAAGGCAATATGTGAGTAAAGGGAGTGACCTTTTCCAAATCGAAGTATCTTTCGAAACAGATAAAGATGAGAAATTATACGGGATGGGCCAATATGCCAATGGCTTTTTGGATTTAAAAGGAACGGTTCTGGAGCTGGTTCAGGAAAACACTCAGATCTCCATCCCGTTTCTGCTTTCTACAAATGGTTATGGATTAATCTGGAATAACCCATCAGTAGGTAGAGCCGAATTTGCCCTCAACCTCACTCGTTTTTCTGCAGAATTATCCAAACAGGTAGATTTTGTTTTGATCGCTAAACACTCGATAGCAGAAACCCAAAGAGCTTATACCGACCTAACGGGTAAATCTCCCGAAATGCCCTATTACGCTACCGGTTTCTGGCAGTCAAAAAATCGTTATGCCTCACAGGAGGAGTTAATGGAAGTGGCCAGAGAATATAAGAGACGTAATTTACCCCTTTCGGTGATCGTAGCAGATTACTACCATTGGCCGGTTTCGGGAGATTGGAAATTCAATAAAAAATATTGGCCCGATGTGCCTGCCATGACCAAAGAGCTTAAAGACATGGAGGTGGAATTACTGGTGTCTGTTTGGCCAACTGTTGCCAGGGAGTGCGAGGATTATCAATTGATGAAGAATAATAACTACCTAATCAATACCGAACAGGGAAGTAATATCCTCATGGAAGGAAGAGACCTGCTTTATGTTGTGGATTTTACAAACCCTGCAGCCAGAGACTTTATGTGGGGTAAAATAAAGAAAAATTACTTCGATAATGGAATTAAAATGTTTTGGTTAGATGAAGCAGAACCCGATATACCTACTTCCTCCATCAAAAACCTGAGATATTTTGCCGGCAATGGTTTAGAATTGTCAAATATCTACCCTTATTATTTTGCTAAAACTTTCTACGAGGGCCAAAAAGCCATAGGTCAAAAAGATATCATTAACCTGGTAAGAAGCGGATGGATCGGATCCCAAAGATTCGGAACCCTCTTATGGTCGGGGGATATTCGAGGAACCTATGACTCTTATAGAAGACAAATAAAAGCAGGATTAAATATCTCACTTTGCGGTATTCCCTGGTGGAACACCGACATAGGTGGATTCGGCAGCGACCCACAGAAAGAGGGTTATAATGAGCTGTTGGTGAGATGGTTCCAGTATGGGTGTTTCTGCCCGGTGATGAGACTGCACGGTGACAACCAACCCAAGCATCTCCTGGAAGGACAACTAAGAGGTTCAGGTGCACCTAACGAGGTCTGGAGCTTTGGAGAAGAGGCTTACCAAATCCTGGCCCATTATTTAAAAGTCAGAGAAAAATTAAGACCTTACATTTTCGAGCAGATGAAAAAGGCTTCGGAAACCGGAGACCCGGTGATGCGTCCAATGTTTTATGACTTCCCGGATGACCAAAACACCTACGATTATGAATATCAATATTTGTTTGGACCCGATCTTCTGGTAGCCCCGGTTATTGAAGCCGGCATTACCCAGCAAGTCGTTTATCTTCCAAAGGGAGCTGATTGGACAGATGCCAGAAATGGGAAAACCTATAAAGGAGGAAAAGAAATCACCATTAAAGTCGATTTAAATGATATCCCTGTCTTTTGCAAAGACGCATTTAAGTTCACTCTTAAAGACTAATGAGGCGAATTTTTAACCGGCATTGATTCAATAGGGTTGACCGTTTGGTTCTAACTTGAAGTCGTATCCCCGGGATTATTTAATAACCCCGGAGATACGACTTTTTAGTTTTTTATTGATTCGTAGGCAACCCGAATTTCACATTTTGAGATAAGCCGGGTTCAAAAAATCCAACTTTTCTCCGGGAGTGGACCTCTTTATAAAGGCCCTGACCCACCTTCCCAAATTAAGCCACACCCTCGATTCAACCTTCAGTTATTCGTTATAAGCTTTCTTTAAAGCTTGTTCTATATCGGAGATAATGTCATCCGCATTCTCAATCCCAACCGAAAAACGGATAAGGTCGGGTGTGATGCCTGCCTTCAGCAGCTGCTCGTCGGTGAGTTGCCGATGGGTGTGACTGGCGGGGTGAAGCACTGAGGTTCTGGCATCTGCCACGTGGGTAACGATGGCTGCCAACTTCAGGCTGTCCATAAAGCGGATAGAATTTCCTCGGCCCCCTTCCAGCCCAAAGGTGACCACTCCGCAGGAGCCATCCGGCAGGTATTTCCGGGCCAGGGTGTAGTATTTATTCTCTTTTAAACCACTGTAGTTAACCCACTTTACTCTGTCGTTCTTTTGAAGGTATTCGGCCACTTTCTGAGCATTCTCGCAGTGACGCTTCACCCGCAGATGTAAGGTCTCCAGACCCAGGTTAATAAGAAAGGCATTGTTGGGCGACTGGATAGACCCCAGATCTCTCATGAGTTGAACGGTGGCCTTGGTGATATATGCCATCTTCCCAAATCTCTCGGTATAGATTACGCCATGATAGGACGCGTCGGGGGTGGTGAGTTCGGGGAACTTTTCTTTGTAAGCGTCCCAGTCAAAATTGCCGCTATCCACAATGACGCCTCCCACGGTGGTGGCATGTCCGTCCATATACTTGGTTGTGGAATGAATCACAATGTCGGCACCCCATTCAAAAGGCCGACAATTCATCGGTGTGGCAAAGGTGTTATCCACAATTAGAGGTACCCCCTTCTGATGTGCTATTTTGGCCATCTTTTCTATGTCCAGAACAGTGAGGCCCGGATTAGAAATGGTCTCGGCAAACAGGGCTTTGGTGTTGCTTTTAAAGGCCGCCAGGATTTCACTTTCAGGTGCTTCCTGATCGATAAATGAGACCTCTATCCCCAGCTTTTTTAAGGTTACCGCAAAAAGATTAAAGGTTCCCCCATAGATCTCCGTGGTGCTGATGAAATGGTCACCGGCAGAACAGATATTGAATATGGAGAAGAATGAAGCAGCCTGCCCCGATGAGGTGAGCATGGCGCCAACGCCCCCTTCCAGAAGGGCTATCTTCTTAGCCACCGCATCGTTGGTCGGGTTTTGCAGACGGGTGTAGAAATAGCCCTCCTCTTCCAGGTCGAAGAGCTTACCCATTTGCTCGCTGGTCTCATATTTGAAAGTGGTGCTTTGATAGATGGGCAGAACTCTGGGTTCTCCCTTTTTGGGCTTCCAACCCGCCTGGACACAAAGCGTTTCGCGATTTTTCATCTTAATTGGGTTTTATTAATTCGTTGATATCTAATTTTAAAAGGATCTCATGCTCACTTTTTGTCTGAAGTGTCTGTTTCTGAAAATTCCAGTATTCCAGGCTCATCGGGTGAATATTCGCAAAAAGTAATTATTCATCGGATGCGTAAAGAAACAAAAAACCGCAACACCTTTTTAGAAGGAGTTGCGGTTTTTTAAAGTGATCCGGATGGGATTCGAACCCATGACCCACAGCTTAGAAGGCTGTTGCTCTATCCAGCTGAGCTACCGAACCCTTTTGCTTTTAGCGGTGCAAATATATTAAAAAAGATAGGAATCGCCATGCCACAAGGCAACTAATCTCCGAAGAGATTTGAAGTGGTTGTGAATCATGAGGTTGTAGTGGGTTCGGTGCCGGGTTGACCATACCCCTCATGGGTAAAGGCCTCCCGAATGAGCTGCAGACTCCTGGGAATAGCCGTCATCGGGTCTTCGTTTCCTTCGAATTCGATGGAGACGTATCCCTGATAGTTTACCGCCCTGAATATTTGGGCTACCCGCTGGTAGTCGATGTCGAGGGTGTACCACTTTCCACCTCCAAAGTAGGTCTTGGCCTGGATAAGCGAGGTTTGGGGGGCCATATCCATGAGTTGTGAATATTGGTTCTCAAGGAAATTGCCTGTGTCGGATGTGATTTGCAGCCAGGGGGAGTTGAGGGCATTGACAATCCGCAATACGCCCTGTGCGGTACGGCCCAATCCCCAATGGTTTTCGAGGCCCAGCACCACTCCGCATTTTTCGGCGGTGGGCAGGCACTGCCCAATGGAATCAATTACCCATTTAAAGCCGTCCTCTTCGGTATATCCTTCCAGTACGGGCTCAATGCCTTTGTTGGCCATCAGCTCGTCGAACGAGTGAATGGTTCTCCATCTGCCCGTATTCAGGCGCATGGTGGGAATGCCCAGCTGATAGGCCAATTCAATTTGGTGAATGGTCTTTGAAATCTCTTCATCGCGTTGAGCCTTATCGGGAAATACAAATCCCTGGTGCGTGGAGAACCCCATTAAATCCAATCCGGCATGAAAAGCTTGCCGCTTCAGTTTTTGAAGGTAATTGTTCTCCTCCGATTGCATTTGAACCAGCAGCAATTCAATCCCATCGAAGCCCATCCGGGCTGCCTTTTCAATACACCCTTCAATGGGGGTCTCTTCCCTGGGCCCGTTGAATTGCCAAAACGAATAGGTGGATACCCCGATGGGGTTGCATCTAAGCTTTTTTGGTGGCGTAGGGGCCTCCTTTTTGACGGGGGTGCAGGCAAGGGCTAAGCCCGTGCCGACAGCTGCTACGGCTGCCTTTTGGATAAAGGTTCGTCGATCGGACTTCATAATGAGAGAGGTTGGCTCCCTTGTAAAGGGAGCGGTTTTATCTTACTCTTAGTTCATTACTGGCAATTTAAAGCTAAAATTTGGGAATTGCCAACTATCGTAAATCAGTGTTTGGCCCCTAAAAACCTCAAATCCATTGTGAAATATTTAAAGGGGAACGTTAATTTGCCTGGATGGTGCTCCTCATGAGCCTGCACTCACAAATCATCACTTAATAGGCTTCGTTTTTGGAGGGTAAAGAAACAAGCATAAAAAAAGGATAGCTGGAAAATTAATAATTCTCCAGCTTTATCTACCTTTCAAAAAATTGCTCTGTAAGGCCTGATTTTACTGTGTTGAATTTTATTCCGAAAGAATATTTAGTTTTGTTTAGAAATGGTTTCACTAGTGTCCGGTTTAAAACCAGACGATGTTGTTTAAATTGTTAATATACTGTAATATACACAAGTTTAAAAATTTTTCGACTTGAAATTATATTTTCGTTTATACTATTATTTGAGCGAAAATGTATACAGGAAAAAC
>JBFHFS010000099.1:0-7331 GCA_041583495.1 Marinilabiliaceae bacterium
GCTTCGGACGTTGATTTTCATCATTAGAAAAATGAGTGAGATTATTCTTCTAATATACTGATAATCAACGTCTTATCCTAGTTTTTTGTCACTTATTTGTTTGATTTTCAATAGGTTGTATTTTTTGTCATGTACTAAATTTTAATTGTTATAAATAAATGAAATAGTAAGTTTTTAGGTACGCTTTCTTTTGTGTTTAACAGGCTTTTGCCTGTTCATTCAATTTATTTTCCCTGTCTTAGTTTCAACATTTTTTGCATCATGTCGTAAGTCTGTCGTAATTCCTCGTCACTGGCTTCTTTCATCTCCGAATCGCCTTGAATCACCGCCTTTTTCCACTCTTCGAAGGATAAGTTCTCGAGTAGATCCATCCCTTCCTGCATCTCTTGCTGATTTGTATGGAAGTCTTCATTACTCATATAACTGTCGGTTTTTTGAAGGGGGAAATCGGGTAAGGCAAAATGAGTGTCCGGGACCAAAACGTCGAAGCGTATGTTCGTTGCCGTGGTAACGGTTTTAATGCCTAAGGCGGTCATTTCCATTTTCAGCATCACCCCCTTATAATTCCATTGTTTGCCTCCCAGCAGCTCCCATACTTCACAGTTGTATCCGAGAAATGTCTCGTTGCCAAGTTTTTTTCCACCCATACTTTCCGCCATCATTTTTCCTGCCTCGCCGGTATCACCCTCCGGGTTGATGGTCTGGGACATATCCATAGCCATATCTCTGCCTAAATAGATTTTTTGGTTGTCAAAATCGACCGAAAAGCTCTCCCCGTTATCCAACTTGTTGATTGAATGCTCGTGTGTGGTCTCGGTTTTCTCCTTCCCAAAAATCTTCATGACGGTGGTCTGATCCAACTCTGTTTCTTTAAGCTCCAAAGCTCCCCAATCTTTAAATGCGAGCGTCTGAGTGCCGGAACCGGTAATTGTGCTGCCCATTATTTTTCCTGAAGTAGCGGTGACGTATTCGACAATCCCGGACTTGATGTCGTAGCGTTTCAGCTTATTTTGGGCGGTTGTATTGCAGTTGAAAAGGGCAATAATCAATGACAAGAATAAGGTTATGGATTTCATTGTATTGAAGTTCTAAGGTGTTTGTTGTTAAAAGCTTAATCCAGGTGTGTTTTATTTATAGTGTCTGGGGTTTATACTTGGCCCAGGTCAATTGCATCTCCTCGTCGGAGGCTTTGGGTTTAATAATTTTAAAGGCTTTCCTAAAGTCGTCGAAGTCCTTTGGGTTTTGAATGGCATCCATCGCCCAAAATTGAAGCTGTGCCTGGTCCCTCTTATTATCGGCCTCACTGATGGCTACTTGATGGCCATCGTTTTTGTGTATTTCGTTGTAGAGGGCTTTAATATCCACTATCCTTGCGG
Organism: Marinilabiliaceae bacterium; assembly: GCA_041583495.1. Classification (GTDB taxonomy): domain Bacteria; phylum Bacteroidota; class Bacteroidia; order Bacteroidales; family Marinilabiliaceae; genus JBFHFS01. The sequence continues at coordinate 1,377 of JBFHFS010000099.1, forward strand.
CAGGGCTAACCTTCAACACAGATCTCTCAAAATCGGGATACGACATTTGTGAAAAAAGGGCTTTTTGTTGATCTAAAATCTCCAGTACGGCTTTCACTTCGTGCGTTTTTTTAAGGGTGAATTCTCGTTTAAATAAGAGAAGCCACTATTCCTTTATGGCTTGTAGTTCAAAAATGAAATAATGTCCACGATGAGGGTCGGGATCGTCGTCAATCACTTTGGTTGTGAGGGTTAATAAGTGGGATCATCAAAGCAAGTAATGATGATCTCATTTCATCACATTAAGCGGTATAGAGGGATAATATTTCTCTATCCTTTTTTTACCTCTCCTACAACGATGGTGACTACCAATGATTTCGTTTCACCCTTAGTGGTGGATCCGGATACATCGATGTCAATTTGGTTCCCGGTTCTTTTAATGGTACCGGAAGAGGCCGTAAATCTTTCGATATTTTTAATCTTGCCCAGGGAGACCACCAGGCCGTCACTATCCATAATGGCACCAAAGTCAAGTATCACCGTGGGATCCGTTCGCATGGGGAAAGGCGAATAGGTGACGGTGGAATTATCCGCACCCACGCCTTCGATAATTAAGCCAAATGATTGGGTTCCATCACCTGCAATGGCGATACTGTCGCCATACAGTACAAGCGATTCAGTGTTGGCTTCGGTAAATTTGACGCCATCATACTTCATGACAAAGCTGGTTTTGATAACTTCTTTTTCCACTTCCTCGTCTTTTTCGCAGGAGGTTAGGAATACACTGAAAAGGCTGAGTAAAATAGCGATTGAAAAGATTGACGTTTTCATTAGTCTGTTTTGGATTAGGTATTTATTATTAGAATTAAAATGTGGCAATTATCCCGGATTTTAGAATTTTACAAATTCAACTCTCCGGTTATTGGCTTTTCCTTCGGCAGTGCCATTTTCGCCAATGGGTTTGCTTTCGCCCCAACCTGCAGATTTTAGACGATTGGCGGAAATCCCCATAGTTATTAAGCGATTCATCACCGCCCTGGCACGGGCTTCCGAGAGGGTTTGATTTAAAGCTTCGTCCCCGTCACTATCGGTATGTCCTTCTACGCTGAAGTTAAGCTCCGGCTGTTTTTGCATGAGGTCAAAAATGGTGTTTATAGCCCCATTACTTTCGGGTTTTATGGTTGCTTTATTCACATCGAAGCGAATGCCGTTAACGATGATTTTGCCCTCTGAAAGTACGCGGTCGTAGTATTTTACGCCCCCTTTGGCGATTCTAAAGTTTTTGGCATAAAAAGCTTTACCTTCTGCGGCATCAGCGAAATAGGGATAAAACGTAAATCCGGTGGGATTGAATTCGTAATGCGGAATATTGATGAGACGTGTCTCATCTATATAAACTTTCATTTTTCCTTTGGTATAGGCAATGGAGACATGCGTCCAGCAACCGTTGTCGCAAAAGGTGTAATCTCTGCCGGAATGTTCGGCCGTAATGCCACCGGGGGCATCCACCCGTAGTGGTGTTATTTCAAACTCCTGGGCGTTTTGGTAAACACCGTTGTCTCGCTGGTTTTTTTGATCGGTCAGATAAACAGTGACCCTATTGCCATCTTTGGGTCGATAAAAATCAAATTCAATGGTAAAGATTTCCGGTAAATAATCGGAATCTGCATTTTTAAGGTAAGGAATAATCTCTCCTCCATCCAGAAACATGAGCACCTGCTCCCCATCCACGTTGGCGATCTCAACTTGTCCTTTTACTAAATCCCAACGGCTGGGGAACTCACCATTTTCTTCATCTGCACTCGGGGCATCTTCAAAAATCACCTCGTCGCCGGGCACAAAATCAAATTTTGACCATTGAACATTGGGTTTGACTGGCTTTTGATCTGCCTCTTCAGCTTGTGCCACAGAGGTTTTGGTTGTGGATTGGGCCGCCTCATTTTGCTGAACCTGGTTCTCGTCGGAGGACGATTTCTTGTTTTTCTTCTTCTTTTTAAAAAGGCCGCCAATGCCTTCTTCCAGTTTGTCGAAGGATTTATCGATGGCTTCTTCGGCTTTGTTGTTAGCGCGGTTGTTGGCTTCGCTGTTAACCTTGCCTTTTACGTCAACTTTAACTTGCGCAGTCATCGTAATTCCGGTAAATAATACCAACAGGACTAATAAAGCAGGTTTCATGTGTTTATAGTTGTATGTTTTATTAGCAACACATGGAACTCGCTTTAGATTATCATGCTGTTTTGTGCAAGAGTATTTATATGCTCGTTTCATTTCAGTATTTTTTGGTTATTGATAAAGTAAATGTAGAGGCCTTTTTTTAGGTTTTCGGAACGGATTTGAAAGCGATCCTTCTCGTCTTGAATTCGCTATCTTTTTAGCAGTATTTGTTTCGTCTCGTTCCTCTTTGGGGGGAGGTGGAAATGAGTGAACGGAAGGAAAGAAGGAGTATCTGGATCTAAAACACTGAAGAGCTTAAATATGAATCACCTCCGGTTAAACCGGAGGCAACACAAAAGGAGTTGTCAGAAACCTCCAAGCGGTTTCAATATTGATAATGGTCTGTTGTTTTTGTGAGAATAGGAACTGAGTTGTTTTTTGAGGCTTCAATGGAAAACTTCTTCACCAGGCGAAGTTTTTCTCCTACTTGAGCGAAATACCAAAAATCAGCCGATTTCTCAGCTCCATCCTCGTGCGAAATGCCGGACCTGGCAAACCCACACGAAGCTGCATAGAGTTGATTATCTTTAAGATATACTTCGAAAATCTTTTCAACCCCGGCAACGACTACCGTACTTTTGTAGCCGCTCAGTGGTTGTTTATCCAACTCCAAACCTTCGGAAAACGCCCACCCTTTAAATTCATTTTCAGCCAACAATGCTTTCAGCGTGTTCAGCGGATCGTTAAGTCGAAACGTTTTGCCCAATTGAATGGTAGACTTCGATTTTGGGCCTTTGGTTTGTTCGTACGAGGTATAAGTGATTTTGCACGAATCGCCTTCCCAACTCAAATTTCCTTTCACCTTGTATTCGCGCTCGCGATCCTCCTTTTTTATCATCGGGTGGAGGATGTATAAGTATTTGTCGGAAAGAAAAACAGAGGGTTTTTCAAGTATTGAATTGATTGATTCCTCAAGTTTGGCCTTGCTGTTGAATGGTTGTGCGAAACCGCTGAAAGTGGCACCTAAAACCATTGCACTAATTAAAATTTTTCGCATGATTATTTGTCCGATTGCATGGGTTTTACGCTACTCTTTGGTCCAAATACGGGTGTTCAAATTCAACTCCTTTACTATGGTTTCAATCAGGCTAAACAACACACACATTTCTTCCACATCGCTGTAATTTACACCCGACTTTTTAATGTTTGGTTCAAATAGATTGTGGCCAAAAGGAATGGCACAAAACACATTTTCGCCCTTAAAGGAGAAATACATGGCTAAACCGTATGATTTATAAATGTTTACCATCGCTTCCATCAGCACAGGGGTTAGAATATAGCGTGCTTCTTGCTGACTGCTTCCATAAACCGAAAAGATATCTTCAAACTCAGGGTTTTCGAGATTAACCAACTCACCATAATGATTATTTCGCTTTTTCTCTTTTCCAAAAAAATTGGTTAAACTGCTCTCCTTCTCTGGCAAAACAAAAGTTTGTCCTTCAAGGTTTTTATTGAATTCGGCAAAAAAGAAAAGTCCCCTAAAAATAGTATGCCACTCGCTTACACGATTTCCATCACTATCTGTATGGCTGCTTAAGTATTCTGTTTTTAGTTCTGAAAACTTAAATGGGGTTTTACCTATTTTCCCAACAACAAGGTCATCGCCGCTATAACGTTCGGCTTTGCGTTTAAAAAGGCCAGCTTTATGGTAATCGTTAACTTCAATATGTTTATTTGGATTGTATTGGTAGGCCGGGTTTATAAGATGAACGACTTTGCGTACCACCTCATTTTTAAACTGCGTGTGGTACTTATTATAGGTTCCGCGCGACTTAAACCAGCTGTATATTGCTCCGGCGATAAAAACAATTCCACCAATAACTTCTACCGCCGAAGTACAGTTGGACAAAAGAAGAAAGGCCACAATTCCATTTGCAATGGCTAATCTCCTCCACCTTTTTACAAACTTCCGCATCTTTTCCATGCCGGCAAGTTTTGGTTTCAGTTCAGTTTCGTAAAGAGTTTTAATTTGTTCTTGTGTGATCATTTATTTTAGATATAGGAGATTGTAGAGATGATTTAAAACATACTTTTTACATCTACATTTTGTCGTTCAACTTCCGGGATTACAAACACCTCTTTCCGTTGCATGTGCATTATTCCGGCAATCATGTTTTGCGGGAAAGTTTGAATGCCATTATTGTACATCGTGATAACCGCATTAAAAGTGCGACGGGCTGCCGAAATTTGCGATTCAACCTCATTTAATGTACGTTGAAGATTGATGAAATTATGGCTGGCTTTCAAATCGGGGTAATTTTCCACCGCGACCATTATGCCTTTCATGGCGGTCGAAATCTGATTGTCGAGCGCCACTTTTTCGTCGTTACTCAATTTACCCGATGTGGCCTTTGCTCGCATTTCGGTAACATTGGTTAGCAACTCTTTTTCGTGGGTGGCATACTGTTTTACGGTGGCTACCAGATTCGGGATTAAATCGTAGCGTTTTTTCAGTTGCACATCCATACCGCCAAACGCATTATCCACTTCGTTGCGTCGGCGAATTAATCCATTGTACATGGAGACCACACTAATTGGCAGGATGACTACCAGTACGAGAATTACAATTGTTGTGATCGACATTTGATTTTATCCTTTTGGGTTAAACTTATTGTTTACTTGAAAAATGCTTTCGATACATTCTTAATTTGTTGTTTATATCTACTGGCCTTGCGCTTACCCCTAAATATTATTAGCACAAAAACCAGAATGACGAATAAAATACCAATCCAGCCAAAGCCGCCTTCACTATTACCATCGGCTTGTTGTGCTTCGTTATTGGCATTGACCGATTGCATTATCGATTCTTCCGTTTCGCGTAGTGCCAATCCATCCTCCATATTTTGTTGTTCGCTGACTGCATTTTTATCCATCACCTCTTTATCTCTTATTTCATTTTGCTCCTTTCCAATGTGCAGTTCTCCTGCTTCTTTAAATTTGGCTAACTCCTCTTCGGAAAGCCCCAGATCTTCGGGATTTAAATCACCAGTTCTTGTTTCCAGCTCATCCAGTTTGGTTTCCAAAGCGGTCCATTCGGCCTGGCTTAACTGAGGCTTTAATTCCTGTGCTTCGTCTCTGATTTTTTCAATTTTCCTTGCCGCAAACATCATCTTGGCTGCAAACTTGGCCGCTTTAAAACCTTGCTTAAACGTAAGGCTGTCCGATCCACTTTTTTCTTGTTCTATGGCAAATTTGGCGCCTACTGCCATGTTATTCCGACAGGTATTCACGGCCTCGGTCATGTCTTCGATAAGCTCTTTGGCATTCCTATTGTCAGCTAAAGCTTCCGGAATTTCTACTTTAATTTTATCTACCTGGCTATTGTTTGTGCCACAGGCTGCCATTAAAACAGCAAGGAGATAGATATAAATAATTTTTTTCATGGGTATGGGTATTTCTAAATATTAGGGTTGTTCGGAATCTTTATTCGAGATCTTGCTGTAATTCTCATTAATCTGTTCCATCCGCTTTTCAAATCGGGTCCACACCGTTTCAAGAGCTTTTAGTTCATCATCAGAAAGCTGTTGATTAAGCTCTGAACGATTTTCCATGTACTGACTCCATTTTGCCATTATGGTGGTTGATTTCACCGCAATTTCGGTAGTCGCTTTTACCAGCTTAATTTTATCCATCATGCCAAGCTCCGACTCATCAACACCAACGTATTCACCAACATCTTCCATCGTGTTATCAATCATTAATGCATACTCATCAGTTACCTCATTCATTCCTTGAATAAATTCGACAACGTCTTTATGATCC
>JBFHFS010000100.1:0-7296 GCA_041583495.1 Marinilabiliaceae bacterium
CATCGGAATCAAACAGCTAAGATTTTTTTACGGGATCCAATCCTATTTTCTGAACGGCATTTCTCTGAGGCGGATCCTGCCCGCACTTTTATAACTTCCTAACCTATTCATTCAATTTGGGACGCTTACAATACAATTAAAGAGAAAGGGTGCATCCGGTGTCCCTGAAGGGGACCAAGGTGAATAGCCCCCGGCGCGAAGTGCTTAGCACGAAAGCAGCCGGGGGTACCAAAGGTCTGTTTCCGGGTCCCTGCCGGGGACCAATATAGAAAAGGTAAAGAGAAAAGTTAAGGAAAAAAAAAAGGAACTACCGCTTTTGAACAGATTGCCCATTGAGGGCCAAAGCAATAACAAATTGCGGCGGCTACTGCGCTGCGCTCGCAATGATCCCGAAAGATCCCCGATGAAAACCGGGGCAGGCTAAGACCGGAAACCGGCATTTTTAACCCTCACAGAACCCAGATGAAACAGGCAAATTAGGCCCCCCGCTGCCGCACGATTGTATCGTGTGGTGCTACGCTCAACCCCTTTATGTTTTCAGCGGTTTTTGCTTAATCCGGGAAGACCGGAAAATGTGCCGCAGCTGCCGCAGCTCTGGATAATACTCAGAGGCTATTTTTACGACCATACTGTCGCCGCTGCCGCGGCTAAAAAAAATCATCAACTGGGTCTTCGACAAACAATTTTTTTTCAACATCACATCATCAAATCACCACATCTCTTCACACCTTCGTGCTTACTTCGGCCCCCTTTCACCCTTTCCACCCTTTCCACTTTTTTCACTTTTTCACTTTTTCACCCTTTCACCTTTTCACCTTTTCACCCATTTCTCAATATCAGATCAAGGCTCTCGGGTTTTAAGAGGGTGATATGCTTGCCATCGGACACCAGGATGCCATCGTCATGAAATTGGGCAAGGGCATTCAGCACGCTCTCTCGGGAGCAACCCACCAGAGAGGAGAGTCCCACACGGGTCACCGGCAGGGTAAAGGTGTTGGAGCCATATACCTCACTGAACTCCAGCAGGATCATGGCCAGGGCACCCGCCACATTCTTGTTGGAGAGTCGACTCATCCAGTGAACCATGCTGTTGGTCTTTCCCGACATATGACGAACCAGTTTCAGGGCAAACTCACCATTCTCGCGGATAAGCCTCAGGAACACCTCCATATCGATCATCCGGATGAGGGTGTCTTCGAGGGCTACGGCTGAAAAGTTAAGGCTATGACAGGCAAAGCTGCACACGATACCCACAAAGGAGTCGTTGCTTAAGAGTTTTACGGTGGACGTTTTGCCATCGGTGGTCACATCCAATTTGGCCAGTCCCTTCTCCAAATAGAGGATGTGCGAAGCCACATAACCCTGCTTAATGATGGTTTCACCCTTCTTAAAATGAAGCATAGTGGTGGAATTTTCCACCATCTTTTTTTGATCGGGAGTCAGCGCATCAAAACAATCCTGTGTGCTAACAACCTTATAATCTGACACATTAACGAAATGCTGGTATTCCAAACTCATCTTTACATTACTTTTTGATTCAAATTCCACACAGACCAACAGTGTAAATCTACACTAAATATAGTAAAATCATCCATCCAATAATCTTTTCCCCTCTCTTTAATGTGTTGCATTTTTACACTCAAACAAATAAAACATTCAAACATGGCAGATTTAACATTCAGAGTAAAAGCACAAAGTGAAAACCCCACCAAGACTGTTGTCAAAGCCCGCGGATTCGAGATCATCATCGACGAGCCGGCAGAGCTGGGCGGAACCAATGCAGGTGCCAACCCGGTTGAATATCTTTTGGCGGCCTTCTGCGGATGCATCAATGTGATGGGACATATCATTGCCAAAGAGTTAAACTTCGAACTGCGCGGATTGAGCATTAAAATGGGCGGACCCCTTAATCCCGACCGTTTGTTCGGAGCCTCATTCGATGACAGAGCCGGCTATAAGAGTATCGAAGTGGTGATTGAACCCGACTGCGATGCTTCTCCCGAAGTGCTGACCCAATGGCTGGAAGCCATCGAGGACCGGTGCCCTATCTCCGACAACATAAGAAACCTAACCCCCGTAAGCCTTAAGCTGGCCAGAAAAGTACCGGCCTCCAACTAAGCAGTACACAACCATAAAAAAAGGGCGACTCCATTATAAGGGGCGCCCTTTTTTTATCCTTAATCTTTTTTTAATCCTCAATCCCCCCCTACCGCCAAAGCCGGACAGGCTCTTAAGGGGGAGACCAGCGCTACCAGCCCTTTATTCCTCTAACCCTAAATGGCCGGGGTGCTGTGCCGCGGCTCAAAAGGATTTGCGATAGGTGATGGGCAACGTGAGATTTGCAACATTCAATTTGCGATTTACAAAATATACCTTCAAATCTATGAGGGGACCCGCCTCCGGGAAAGGGCGTTTAGAATTTTGAGGCCTGAGGCGTAAAAAACAAAGCTGTTTGAGGACGACAGGACGAGTTCTTTGTTTTTAGCTGAAGGCCGCAAAATTTAGTCCTTTCACGGCAGCGGTGATTTTTTGCTTCCTTTTTTATGGCAGAAAAAAGGAAGTGCCAGTCCGACATGAGGGATTTGCAATAGGCAATTTGGGATCTGGGACATTAGAGATAATACGGAAAAGATAAAAGGCAATTGGTAGATTTTCCCGGGCTGAAGGCCCACCTTATTTCAGCCCGACGGCAACGCCTCGGGTTATTATAATCCATGGAACAGGCGCCCTGAAGGGGCAGGTTAAAAAGGGATTTGCGATGTTAGATTTGCAACGGGCAATTTGCGATTTAAAACCCTCTACAAGCAAAGGGAAGTAGAAGGCTTTCTCGTTACAAACGAGAGTCTTGCACTCCCCTCGTTACAAACGAAGGGGAGAGAAAATAATCCTTCAAATCCAAGAGGGGACCCGCCTCCGGGAAAGGGCGTTTAGAATTTTGAGGCCTGAGGCGTAAAAAACAAAGCTGTTTGAGGACGCCAGGACGAGTTCTTTGTTTTTAGCTGAAGGCGGCAAAATTTAGTCCTTTCACGGCAGCGGTGATTTTTTGCTTCCTTTTTTATGGCAGAAAAAAGGAAGTGCCAGTCCGGCATGAGGGATTTGCAATAGGCAATTGCGATGTGGGAAATTAGAGATAGTACGGAAAAGATTAAAAGAGATTGGTGTTTTTTCCCGGGCTGAAGGCCCACCTTATTTCAGCCCGACGGCAACTCACTGCTGCCGCACGATTGTATCGTGTGGTGCGCTGTTGTCACATTTGCCATGGCAATAAAAACTGCCGTCGCCAAAGGCTATAGCAATAAAAACTGCCGTCGCCAAAGGCTATGGCAGTTAAAGGTAATAAGGTCGGTTTCTTATTTAGACTCAGGCTACTAAGGTTAAAACGAAAAAAAGATAAGGTTGGTTAGTTCAATTAATCTTTTTTTGCTTCCCCCGCTGCCGAACGATTGTATCGGGTGGTGTTCTCCTCAGTCCCTTCATGCTATCAGCTACCAGCTTTCACCCTTTTCACCCTTTCCCCACTTTCACCCTTTTCACTCTTTCACCTTTTTCACCTTTTTCACCTTTTCACCCTCTTCTCACCTTCTCACCTCCAACACCACCATATTACTTGAGGCGGAACTCTCACCCACAATCACCTCGAAGAGGCCGGGCTCCACAAAGGGTTTGCCCTGGCTGTCGGTGACAGATAGATCGGCGGGGTTAAGAGGGAAGGAGACTTCCCGTGACTCACCCTTCTTCAAAAACAGCTTTTGAAAACCACGAAGCGACTTGAGGGGATGGGGCACACTGGCCTCCTTATCAGCCACATAGAGTTGCACCACGGTTTCCCCATCGAAGTTCCCGGCATTGGTAACGGTAACCCGAACGGTATTGGTGCCTTCTTTATCCATCACGGCACTGCCCAGCTGGGGTTTGGAATAGGTGAAATGGGTATAGCTGAGACCGTAACCAAAGGGATAGAGCACCCCGCCTTCGAAAAAGCGATAGGTACGCCCCTGCATATGGTAATCTTCGAAGGGGGGCAGATCCTCTACCGAGTGGTAGAAGGTGACCGGCAACCGGCCCGAAGGATTGTATTCGCCAAAGAGCACCTGCCCCAGTGCCTCACCGCCTGCCTGCCCGGGATACCATACGTTCAGGATGGCCGCCAGGTTATCTTGCTCCCAGTTGATGGCCATGGCACTGCCACCGGTCAGCACCAGCACCACCGGCTTACCTGTAGCCTGCAGGGCCTTGAGCAGGTCGGACTGTACTTTTGGCATTTTAAGGTTGGTACGGTCACCGCGGTCGAAACCCTCCACATCCACGGGCATCTCCTCTCCTTCGAGGCGGGCAGTGAGCCCCCCCACATAGACAATTACGTCACTCTTTTTAACAGTTTCCCACATACGGGCTTTCCCCAGGTATTCTTCCTTGTTCCACATCAGCTGCACCGAAGCCATCCATGGGTTGGTACAGTAATACTCCAACCGGAAGGGCACCTTTTCATGCTTTTTCAGCGATCCTAATGGATACTCCTGCGATTTCTTCTGACCTTCGGCCCCGGCCTGCACGCTGTCGCCATTTAACCATAAGGCGCTGGCACCCCCCTGGGTATCGATGGTGAGGGCCACCTCACCCGGGTAGTCGGGTTGCAACACTCCGGTGTAGCGCACCGAGTAACGTCCGGGCGTCAGCAGATCCATGGGGGCCGAGCCACCCCACTCGAAGTCAATAAGATCCTCCTGAGTCACAAACACCGGCAGGCCTTCGCAATGCACATTATCAAAAAACTCGGTCTTTATTTTCCCGGCAAAACATCCGGCCTCCACCACATCCAGAAGCGCCCCACCATCGGTAAGGTTGGTGCCTTTAAAATAGTGGACGGCCGTCTTTTTCGATACCTGGCTTTGAACACCTTGAAGCAGGGTGGATTTATGAGTGGGGGTCCCAAAATAGTTACCCATGGCAAACTGGCGATCGTTGGCATTGGGTCCAATCACGGTAATCGACCCAATATTTCTGGAGAGAGGCAGGGTGTGGTTGCTGTTTTTCAGCAACACGATGGATTCCAGGGCGGTTTTCAAGGCCAGGGCCTGATGCGCTTCACTCTCCACCTCATTGGCAGAGAGGTGGGCAAAGGGCACGGCCTCCTGGGGGTTGAACAACCCCAGCTTCATGCGGGCCAGCAACAGGCGTCTCAAAGCCACATCAATGTCGCACTCACTCACAAGACCTTTCTCCACGGCCTTCACCAGGTAGGCATAGGTCGATCCACAGTTCAGGTCGCATCCCCCCTTTACACCCAGGGCGGCAGCCTCTTCGGGTGTTTCCACAATCTTATGATACTGGTAAATGTCGGATATGGCACCGCAATCGGAGACCACATATCCCTGAAAGCCCCACTGATTACGCAAGATCTCGGTAAGCAGAAAGGGGCTGGCCGAAGCCGAGGCTCCCAGATAGCGGTTATAGGCCGACATCACCGAGAAGGCCTGGCCTTCCATCACCGTGGCCTTAAAAGCCGGGAGGTAAGTCTCCCACAGATCGCGTTTATTGGTATAGGCATTAAAGCTGTGTCGGTTGTGTTCGGGTCCGCTGTGAACGGCAAAATGCTTAGGGGTAGCGATCACCTTAAAATAGTCCGGGTCCTGACCCTGCAGCCCCTTCACAAAGGCCACCCCAAGCCGGGAGGTAAGAAAAGGATCCTCCCCATAGGTCTCCTGGCCGCGTCCCCAGCGGGGATCCCTGAAGATATTGATGTTGGGGGTCCACATGGTCAAGCCCTGGTAGCGGTTGCGCTGCCCTTTGGCAATACTAAGGTTGAACTTGGCGCGCGCCTCGGTGCTGATCACGTCGGCCACCTCATGAATCAGATCCTCATTCCAGGTGGCAGCCATCCCGATGGCCTGAGGGAAAGAGGTGGCGGCACCTGCACGGGCCACGCCGTGTAGACACTCGTTCCACCAGTTGTATTCGGGCACACCCAATCGTTCAATGGCCGGAGACACATCCTGCATCTGCGACACTTTCTCCTCCAGGGTCATCCTCGACAACAGATCATCAACCCTTTGCTCAACGGGCAAAGTAGGATCCTGAAAAGGCCATTCACTTTGTCCTTTCACCCCCATAAATGAGATACACACGATGACTATCAGCAATAACGTCCTCATAATAATATATTTAGTATTTTAACATCCATTCACTCTACCTGCAAAACTAATAAATTAGAACAAAGATACACCAACTCGTGGGCAAGTGCATCTAAAATCAGCCTATGCACCTGGTGCTCCCCTCTACCCTTTATGCTCTCAGCCCTTTTTGTTTAATCCGGGAGGGCCGGAAAATGTGCCACTGCTGCCGCAGCTCAAAAGGATTTGCGAAGGGTGATGGGCAATGTGAGATTTGCAATAGGCAATTTGCAATGTGGGACATTAGAGATAGTACGAAAAAATAAAAGGATATTGGTGTTTTTCCCGGGCTGAAGGCCCAACATATTTCAGCCCGACGGCAACGCCTCGGGTACTATGAATGCAATGAACACGCGCCCTGAAGGGGCAGGTTAACAGGGATTTGCGATGTTAGATTGGCAATGGACAATTTGAGATTTGGCCCCGACACCAAATGGAAGCCTTTTCAATTTTTTCAATCCCAAAAGGGCGAAACGATTCCATTGTATTTATGAGGGGACCCGCCTCCGGGAAAGGGCGTTTAGAATTTTGAGGCCTGAGGCGTAAAAAAACAAAGCTGTCTGAGGACGGCAGGACGAGTTCTTTGTTTTTAGCTGAAGGCCGCAAAATTTAGTCCTTTCACGGCAGCGGTGATTTTTTGCTTACTTTTTTATGGCAGAAAAAAGTAAGTGCCAGTCCGGCATGAGGACAAGAAAAAAGGATATAGGGGTAAAGGCTAAAGTGAAAAAAGAGAAGGGATTTGCGATGTTAGATTTGCAACGGGCAATTTGCGATTTGGCCCCGATGCGATTAAGGTTCCATTTCGCCTCTCTTGAGAACAAGGGAGAAACAGTTTTTTCCCGGGCTGAAGGCCCAACTTATTTCAGCCCGACGGCAACGCCTCGGGTTATTATAATCCATGGAACAGGCGCCCTGTAGGGGCAGGTTAAAAGGGATTTGCGATGTTGGATTTGCAATGGACAATGTGAGATTTGGCCCCGATGCGATTAAGGTTCCATTCGCCTCTCTTGAGAACAAGAAGAAACAGTTTTTTCCCGGGCTGAAGGTCCAACTTATTTCAGCCCGACGGCAACGCCTCGGGTAAAATGAATGCAATGAACACACGCCCTGAAGGGGCAGGTTAAAA
>JBFHFS010000101.1:0-6501 GCA_041583495.1 Marinilabiliaceae bacterium
ACTCAGCTCGGGAGAGTTCTTTTCTTTTAGCGAAGAGTACTGATTTTTAGCTTTTTCATGTCAGTGGCGGCATTTTTTGTTTCGTTTTTGCTGCTGTAGGCAAAAATGAAAAGCCCGTCGGCTTGAGACGAAATATAAAAAATCATTCAAAAAAGAATTTTTACCGGGCAATAGTGAAAAAATAATTGAAAATGTAACCGAAAGCCTTAAAAATAGTATACCAACAGATTACCGAGAGTTTATAAAATTCCCCATATTGCAAACGCAAACATTTACCGAAAACGATAAATGCACTGTTTGACGAGTGTGATTATTGGAACAGACTTCATGAGAAAGGCAACCCTTTTAGCAATAATAAGCATATTGGCCCTGGTAGGCTCCAATGTTTACTACTACTTCGACACTTATCGGTGGCAGATACAAACACAGGAGACCATCTTAAAAAAAGAGCTTTTGGTTTGTTACAATCAAATAGATCAAACCCTGAGCCGCACCCAGACCAACCTGGTGTTGATGATTACCCATTCTGAATTAGACTCTCTTTTTGAGGATAACTCCCGAACCCTGGAGATCCAAAGACGGATGGAAATGCTCTACAATCGATACGGTGAATATCTCAACACCCTTACGATTGTGCGGGTCTCCGATGGATCTGCCTATACTTTAAAGCAAAACCCCAATCAGTCTTTCACTTACTTTTTCAAAAAAGAGACCATTCGCAGTGCCTTTAACCACAACCAGTTAATCGATGCCAGGGGAGAAACCCTCACCTATGTCCAGCCTCTTTACAACGATTTAAAAATCTTTGGCTATGTTGAACTCGAGTTCCGGGTCAAGGATTTCTTCAGGTCCTCATTCTACAGCTTCTCACTGGGCGACCTGCAGTTTCAGTGGGTGTTAAAATACAATGGAACGGTGCTTTACAACACCATCGAGAATGACAACTTTTATCCGGTCATCGACAGTCGTGAACTCATCAACAACTCTTCGGAGGTTTTTTCACGCATCCACAGCATCAATATCGACAACAAAGAAGTCAGGGTCTTGTCCCTGTTTCTGCATTCGAAGATGAGTGAGCCCGGGTATTTCCTGGTGTTCTCTCTCCCCATTAAGATGCTGAAGGGCTCCATTGTGCGCAACGCTTTCCTGATTGGGTTTATCTCCTTGTTGATCATTATCATAATAATGATTTTTTATGGGTACACCCTGTACAACCAGCAAAAAAAGGAACGCCGTCTCCGCCAATCGGAACAGGCCTTGAATAAGATGTTGCACTACCTGCCCGTAGGCATTTTACTGGTGGACCAGAACCGGGAGATAAAACTGATTAACAAAGCCGCCAAAAAGCTGTTTTACCTGGAGGACGAAGACCAGGTTTTAGGACAAATCCTGGATGAGAAAAAACTATTGTCTCATTACGAGGTGCTCAGCTCCACCTCTTACTCGAAATACGACAACCGCTACATCCTTAAGGATCAAGAGGGAAAAGAGCATGTTCTCTCCAACGAGAAGATTCCCTTCTTTTTACTCAACGAGCGCTATTTCATCGATTTCTACCATGAGATTACGCCCTTTTTAACAACCGACATAAAGAACACTCAAACACCTCAATCCGAGTTTATTGCCAACATTAGTCACGAGCTGCGTACCCCCTTAAATGGCATTATCGGGATGAACGAACTGCTGGTGAACTCAACCAATATCCCAAAAGATGAGCGCGAAATGGCCAAGGTGGCAAGACGCTCGGCAGAAACCCTTTTGACCCTGATCAACGACATCCTGGATTTCTCAAAAATTGAAGCCGGGAAATTCGAGATTGAATCCATCCCCTTTAATCTGCACGACGAAGTAGCCTCCACCATTCAGTCTTTTGCCCAAAATGCCAAAGCCAAAAAAATCACCCTCACCTGGCACTCGTCCACCCGATTACCTTACGATTTCATGGGCGACCCCATTCGCATCCGTCAGGTATTTAACAACCTGATAGGTAATGCCATAAAATTTACCCCCTCGGGAAGAGTGCACCTGTCAATTGAGCAATCACGAATGCTAAACGGCGGCAAGGCATTGCAGTTTTCGGTAAAAGATACCGGCATCGGCATTAAAAATGAAAAACTATCCACCATTTTTAACCCCTTTTCACAAGCCGACCAAACCACCACCCGCAAATTTGGCGGCACCGGCCTGGGAACCACCATCTCGAAACAATTGGTTAACCTGATGGGTGGAGAGATCTGGGCGGGCAGCCCTTCCGGGTTATCCGAAAACCCCGATTTACCCGGGGCAGAGTTTTCCTTTACACTGCCCTTTAAAACCCGCAAGTTCTTCAAAGAACTTCATCTGGACCGAATTCTTTCTTTCGCCCAGGCTCAGGCCATGATCATTTCGGATGATGCCTTGCAAGTACAGGTGATGTCAAAAAACCTGACCACCCTGGGCATTAAATACGACGTGCTTCCCCCTTCACGCGAAACCTTGCATCTGTTGCGCGATACCCAGCGTTATCACTTCCTGGTTATAGACCACCGACCCGACCTGAACGGACTGGACTTCCTGCTGGAACTCTACAACTATCATTTGCATAAAAAATACCTGATCGCAATCCAGAGTAACGACTATCAGCTATCCAACACAAAAGTAGCCCGCCAGTTAGGAGCCGACATATACTTACGCAAACCGGTCACGCTGAAAGTATTGAACAACTTCCTGCTAAGGCAATTCACCGCCATTGATGCCGAGAAGCCCTCGTTGCCTCTATCCATCCCCGAAGGATTAAATATCCTGGCCATGGAGGAGAGCCCGTTGGAGCGCCAGGTAATAAAAAACATTTTCCTAAGGCTGGGCTACTCCATCGACCTGTCAGATCAAAGTTCCGAAGTGGCCGAAATGAGTCAACACACCCACTACGACCTCATTCTCCTTAATTACAACCCCTCCGGAACAGATGTTATAGAAGTGGCGAAAACCCTGAGAAATCAAGATTACAAGAACCCAATCGTCATATTGACCTCCAATACAGAGGAAGAATTTCAACTCAAAAATACGAAGGGTCTGATAGACGATTATTTGGTCAAGCCTGTGGGAATGGACAACATCCTTAGGATTGTTCTTAAGTGGTGTAACCATAGACCCAAACCCTGAGATTCAGACTCATCTCAACGAACCCCATAACCCAAAAAGGTTCAGGGATCAAAACATCAATTATGGAGCTATACAACCGAAAACGTTGGTGGAAATTTTTACTGGTGGTGGGCGCCTTAGCCATCGGGGGAGCCTCTCTCTTTTTCACCAATAAGCTGAGCCAGGAGCTTCGACTGGAGGAAACGCGTAAGATGGAACTGTGGGCCAAAGCCAACAGGCAGTTCACCATGCCCGATATCGAAGACCAATCACTGGCCCTGGTATTCGATATAATCCAAAACAACACCACTGTTCCGCTAATCATTGCCGACAGCAACGACACCATCTTTTTTCACCGCAACCTCTCCCTGCCCGAGCGAAACCCCAAGGCAGCTCTCGAAAAGGAGTTGGTCCGCATGAAGAACGACAAGGAACCCATCCCCATCGACCTGGGGAATGGCGAGATGCAATACATTTACTATTCCGACTCTATATTGTTGCAAAAACTCAGACTCTTTCCGGTGGTTCAACTGCTGGTGGTGATATTGTTCGTGGCCCTGGCCTACTGGGCCTTCAGTGCGGCACGCCGTTGGGAACAGGATCAGGTTTGGGTTGGGATGGCCAAAGAAACAGCCCACCAACTGGGAACACCCACCTCTTCCCTTCTGGGATGGGTGGAGTTGCTTTCTCTGAAACAGATCGAACCCGGCCTGGTGCAGGAAATGCAACACGACATTACCCGCCTGCAAACCATCACAGCCCGCTTTTCCAAGATTGGCGCACGCCCCGAACTGGAAAGCGTTGACCTGCGAACCCTGCTATCCCATACGGTACAATATCTCTCGCGACGCATCTCCTCGAGCATCCACATAGAGCTGCCCCCCAAAGAGATTCCCTCACCAATGGTAAAAGTCAACCGCCCCTTATTTGAATGGGTGATTGAAAACCTGACCAAAAATGCGGCCGATGCCGTGGAAGGCAAGGGCTCCATCTCAATCCATTGGGGAACCCTGCGCCGAAATGTCTTCATCGACCTGACAGATACAGGCAAAGGCATCGCACGACAATATCATAAAACCGTGTTCAAACCCGGCTATACAACAAAAAAACGAGGCTGGGGCCTTGGCCTTACCCTGGCCCGCCGAATTGTGGAAGACTATCACAAAGGCCAGATTCTGGTGCGCGAATCCACGCCGGGCAAAGGAACCACCTTTAGAATTACCCTGCCCGGATAGGCCAAATAGACCCCGGAGAAAAAGGGCCTTTTTTACTTTTTTTGAAATTGTGCACTTTTTCTTTTTCACACGCTTAATATTTTATACCTTTGCGAAGTTTTTACATATGGGTGTGATGAAGAAGTTGGATCAATACAGCATTGCCTTTAAAGGACTTAAGGAGGGGGAAGACCTCTTTGAGTATGAATTGGACGATGCTTTTTTTTCCCTTTTTGAGGCCTCCCAGATAGAAACAGGTCATTTAAAAGCCAGCGTTAAGCTCAAAAAAAGTGAGCAAATGCTGATTTTTGACTTCCATTTGGAAGGACAGGTTGATTCGATTTGCGATCGCTGTCTGGACAGCGTGAAGTTACCGGTGCTTTACGATGGCAAACTCTTTGTGAAATTTGGAGAAACCTACGATGAACCCTCTGAGGAGATCATTGTGTTACCCCGCGAAGAGAATGCTATTAATATCGCCCGATATCTTTACGAGTTCATCATCATAAGCCTCCCAATCAGGCATCTGCATCCCATGGATGAAGATGGTCATTCGGAGTGTAACCAGGAGATGCTTGAACAACTGGACCGATATCTGATTAATAGAACCGATGAGGTGGATCCCGATGAGATGGATCCCGATGAGAACAACGACCTGATCGATCCCAGATGGGGAGAATTGAAAAAATTAAAAGAAAAAAACAACAAGTAAAAGACGATAAAAATGGCACATCCTAAACGAAAAATCTCCAAAACCAGAAGAGACAAGAGAAGAACTCACGACAAGGCTACCTTGCCTACACTGGGCGTATGCTCTAACTGCGGCTCAACAACCAAACTGCATACCGTATGTGGAGAATGTGGTTATTATAGAGGTAAACTGGCTGTAGAGAAAGAAGTTACAGCCTAATTTATTCGGAGTTTATTATGGGCAAGGTGAACGCAGTTATTACAGCGGTAGGAGGTTATGTACCTAAATATGTACTAACCAACGATGAGTTAAGCACAATGGTAAACACTTCCAACGAATGGATTACCACCCGTGTTGGGATTAACGAACGGCGCATCTTAAAAGGAGAAGGTCTTGGAACCTCCGATATGGCTGCCGAAGCCATAAAGGAGTTACTCGAGAAGTCCGGGACACAACCCGAAGAGGTTGATCTGCTTATTTGTGCTACCGTTACCCCCGATCACGTTTTCCCTGCTACAGCTAACATCATCTCCGACAAGCTGGATATTCGCAATGCCCACAGCTTCGACATTAATGCCGGTTGCTCCGGATTCCTGTACGCTCTGGATACGGCAACCCGGTTTATTGAAAGTGGCAACAAGAAGAAGGTGATCGTCGTTGGAGCCGACAAAATGTCCTCCATCGTTGATTATACCGACCGAACCACTTGTGTTCTCTTTGGCGATGGCGCCGGCGCAGTACTGCTGGAACCCACCTCCTCTCAGGACGTTGGAATTAAAGACAGCCTCCTGCGCAGCGACGGATTTGGCCGGCATTACCTGAACATGAAAGCCGGCGGATCGGTTAAACCTCCCTCGCACGAAACCATCGACAACCGCGAACACTTTATCTTCCAGGATGGCCGTCATGTATTCAAACATGCCGTGTCGAAAATGGCCGATGTGACCGTTGAACTGATGGAGAAAAACGGGTTAACCTCCGATAGTCTCGACTGGCTGGTTCCCCATCAAGCCAACATGCGTATTATTGAGGGTACTGCCCAACGTATGGGCCTCGAAAAAAGTAAGGTGATGATCAACATTCAGCGCTATGGAAATACCACAGCTGCCACGTTGCCCATCTGCCTGTGGGAATGGGAGAACCAACTCAAAAAAGGCGACAACCTCATTCTGGCGGCCTTTGGCGCCGGATTTACCTGGGGTGCCCTCTACCTGAAATGGGGATATAACGGCCAATAAGCCTGCCCCAACCATTGCTTTCGGAGGATGCACCCTGTCCCATTCGGGATAACCTTATAGCACCTTTCTTCTTCGTTCTCTTGCCAGAGGGCACCTCCTTTTTCTACCACAAAAAAGGAAGCAAAAAATCACCCCTGCAGTGAAGAGCCTAATTTTATGGCTCCTGATAAAAATAAAGAACCCGGAAGGCAGTCCTCAAACAGCTTTGTTTTTGGAACCCACCCGGCGTCAAAATTCT
>JBFHFS010000102.1:0-6368 GCA_041583495.1 Marinilabiliaceae bacterium
ACAGGCAAAAGCACAATTTGTTTTGCACTACGAGGAGCCCGCCAGTAAATTTTCTGTGGAGCAACGAAAGAGTCCCAACTCACTGGGATACATGCAGGAGGCCTTGCCGCTGGGTAACGGGCGTTTAGGAGCCATGTTTTCCGGGGGAATTGGAGTAGAACACCTGATGATGAACGACATCACCCTTTGGATGAACAGCAAGCGTGGTTTGGATGAAGTGGCTCAATCAGGGGTAAAGCCCGGTGGATACAACAATTTCGAGAAAGTGCGCGAGGCCTACCGACAAGGGAACTATGGCATAGGGGAGAACAGCATGGAAGCCATTTCCACTAAATATTTAAGCAGTACCCAACCCCTGGGAAACTATGCGCCTTTCACCGATTTGTTTATTTCAACGGGGCACGACAGAACGGCCATTCATGATTACCGTCGAACACTGGATGCCCATACAGGAGTTGGCACAGTTAGCTATAGAATAGGTGATGCCCGGTTCAAACGAGAATATTTCTGTAGCCACCCAAACGATGTGGTGGTTGCTCGATACACCGTGCAAAACTCTACCATAGACCTGTTGCTTACTGTAAGTACACAACTTAAAGTAAAAAGTGTAAAAGCTGAAGGAAATAGGATTGTGTTGAATGGCGCGGCTCCAATGGTGCAAGATGATATAGATTTTCAGCAATTGCTTTATGTCGATGCCATAGATGGAACGTTAGAGCCTCAGGAAGATGGTTCAATGAAGGTGGTTGGGGCATCCGATGTGATAATTTACCTGGGTGCCTATTCCGATTACCTGCCTGTTTATCCCACTTTTAAAGGCCGCGACTATAAGGCAGATTGTAAAAAAAACATGGATGCCGCCTTTCAAATGGGCTATGAAAACCTGAAAAAATTACACGTTCAGGATGTGTCTTCGTTGATGGATCGTTGTCAGCTGGAATTGGAGTATGAGCCTTCCGGCTTAACAACCGATGAGCTGGTAAAACGAGGGCCAAGCCTGGAACTGGAGAACCTGTATTTTAACTACTCACGCTATTTACAGCTGAGCTGCTCGCGCAATGCCCCCCTTCCTTCAAACCTGCAAGGACTTTGGAACGGGCATCTAAAACCGGCATGGAATTGCGACTATCACAACGATATCAATGTGGTAATGAATTATTGGATGGTGGAAACGGCCAACCTCCCCGGTTCATTTTTTCCCTACAAGGAGTGGTTAAAAATTCTGGCCGAATCAGGGACTTACACCGCAAAGGAAGCTTTTGGAATTCAACAAGGATGGAGTGCAGGCCTCAATGGAAATGCTTTTGGGTTTACAGCCCCAAACGAACATGGCAGGCGCATGCAACAATCAGGTGCCTGGCTTTGCCAAAACCTGTTCGAGCATTATGCCTTTAATAAAAACAAAGCTTATTTGGAAGAGATTTATCCGATACTAAAAGGAGTTGCCGAGTTTTATGTGGAATTTTTGGATCCCTGGAAAGATGGAACGCTGGTGGTTTATCCCACCTGGTCGCCTGAGAATTGCTACCTTCCCCAAGAATATGGTAAACTGAACAAACAAGCTTATGGTGCTCAGTACGAGCAGCAATTGGTGCTGAATTTATTTACCGATTGTATTGAAGCCGCCACCGTTTTGGAGTGCGATGAGAAGTTTCGCAAGACTCTCAAGGAAATCATCCCCAGGTTATGCCCTCAAAAAATCGGGCAATACGGGCAATTACAGGAATGGCCAGAGGACTGGGACAGACCAGATGATCAGCACCGCCATATTTCACACTTAATTGCCTTGCATCCCGGGCGCGATTTTTCGCCACTAATCACCAAAGAAATGGCTGATGCCGCCCTGGTAACCATGAAACACCGTGGAGATATCTCTACCGGATGGAGCACCGCCTGGAAAACCTGTTTCTGGGCCCGGCTTCACGATGGCGACAAGGCGCACCAGTTTTACCGGTTTTTAACTTCGGAGCGGGCCTATCCAAACCTGTTCGATTTTCATCCTCCATTTCAAATTGACGGAAACTTTGGCGGAACGGCCGGCGTTTGCGAAATGCTCCTGCAAAGCCACCTGCGAAGTGTAAACCCCGAGGCTGAAAATATTGAAGAAGCAGCTTTTGTTGCTTATCAAAAAGACGCGGAAATTACCAACCATTTTAAACCGGTTGTTCCCGGTGAAAAACTTGCAAAGGCCCCCTATATTCTGCATTTGCTCCCTACATTACCTTCCGGATGGCCCAATGGAAAAGTATCCGGACTCAGGGCACGCGGTGGGTTCGAGGTGGACATGGTATGGAAAAATGGGAAATTGGAACAGGCAACGATACGGGCCATCAAAGGAGGTGACTTCAGAATCTACGCCAATGGATCGCTGAGTGGGGTTATCGCCTTAAATAAAGGAGAGTCGATGGTTTGGACCGACAATCAATCAAACAGAACTTTAAAATCACCGCAATCCATTAAAGACTCAAAAATATGAGATTAACAGCCATTCTTGGAGGGATCCTTTTATTAAGTTCATGCCTTCCCCGGAAACAAGAGAAGCCCCCCAGGCCCAATTTCATTATCATCTTCACCGATGACCAGGGCTATCAGGACCTTGGGTGTTTTGGCTCGCCAACGATTCAATCGCCTAATTTGGACAAAATGGCTGAAGAAGGGATAAAACTGACCAGCTTTTATGTGGCAGCTCCTCTTTGCACCCCCTCACGAGCGGCTTTAATGACCGGGTCGTATCCCACACGTGTGAATATGGCCGAAGGGGTTGATTTCCCGGTTTTGCTCGATGGCGATTCGAAAGGGCTTAATCCCAATGAAATTACCATTGCTGAGGTGTTAAAATCGGCTGGCTATCACACAGCCATGTTTGGAAAATGGCATCTTGGCGACCAGCCCGAATTTTTACCCACCCGTCAGGGATTCGATGAGTTTTTTGGACTTCCCTACAGTTACGACATCAGTCCTTTTCACCAAAACAAAAAATATAATTTTGCCCCTCTTCCGTTGCTGGAGGGCGAAACGGTGATTGAGGAGAATCCCGATTGCGATTACCTCACCCGGCAGATCACCGAACGTTCGGTTCGGTTTATTGAAGAGAACAAAGATCAGCCATTTTTTCTTTACCTCGCACATCCCGACCCACACCGGCCGATCTATGTGTCGCCCGAATTCATTGCCGATGCACCGGACTCCCTAAAAGCCCGCCTGGAAAAAGAGGATGGATATGTCGACTATGCTGCTCGCGATAAACTCTACAAATATGCCATCAACGAAATTGACTGGTCGACAGGGCAGGTATTGGATGCCTTAAAGAAGAATGGATTGGATGAAAATACCCTGGTGTTTTTCACCTCCGACAATGGGCCCACCCTTGGAAGTGCTCAACCCTTAAAAGGTAAAAAAGGAGGCTATTTCGAAGGAGCGGTTCGCGAACCGGCAATTATACGTTGGCCCGGAAAGATTCCGGCGGGACTGGTGAACGATGAAATGCTTTCAACCATGGATCTCCTCCCGACTTTTGCCAAACTGGCGGGGGCAAAAATACCTGACGACCGGGTGATCGATGGCAAAAATATCTGGCCGGTGCTGGTGAATAACGAGAATAGCCCGCACAAGGCCTTTTTCTATCATCAACGCCGGGAACTGAAGGCAGTGCGTTCGGGAGACTGGAAGTTGCATGTTAATGGAGACCAGCCGGTTGCCCTCTACAACCTGAAGAAGGATATTTCAGAAAAGAACAATGTAATGGCAGAAAACCAGGCTGTTGTGGATGAGCTCCTTTCTTACATCAGGGAATTTCAGAAAGATATTAAAGACAATAACCGACCGGCGGCTTTTGTCGATAATCCAAAACCATTATCGAAAATAATTAACCAATGAAAAAAATCAGCTTATTACCCATACTCGCCCTTTTTCTGCTTGCCCTTTGGGGGGGCAGTTGTTCCACCCAAACAGAATCGCGTTTACCCAATATTGTCTTAATTAATGCGGATGATTTGGGTTATGGTGATTTGAGCTGTTATGGCGCCACAAAGGTCCAAACGCCCAACATCGACCGCCTGGCCTCCCAGGGGCGCTCCTTTTCCGATGCCCATTCCGCCTCGGCGGTTTGCTCCCCTTCCCGATATGGCTTGTTGACAGGCAGGTATCCGTTAAGACGTAATTTCTGGGGAGCCACAGGGGGGATTGATGACGGTTTATCCATCGACACCACCCAGGTTACCCTGGCCAGCTTGCTAAAGAAGGCAGGCTATTCAACCGCCTGCGTGGGTAAATGGCATTTGGGGTTGGGTGAGGATAAACCTGATTTTAACGGGGAACTAAAACCTGGTCCCCTTGAACTGGGATTCGATTATTTTTATGGCATTCCCATGGTCAACAGTGGTCCTCCTTTTGTATATATAGAAAACCACCAGGTTGTGGGTTACGATCCTGCTGATCCATTTGTGCTCGGGAAAAAATCGGTCACCCAAAAATGGCCCGAAAAGGGAGGCTATACCGCTATTGGGGGAGCCGAAAAGGCTCATTTATTATATGAGGACGAAAAAGTAGGCACTACTCTAAAGAATAAAGCCGTTGAATGGCTCAAAAACACGCATTCGACCCAAAAAGAGAAACCGTTCTTTCTGTACCTGGCCACCACCAATATCCACCACCCGTTTACGCCTGCCCCACAGTTTAAAGGAACAAGTGGGTGTGGACGTTATGGTGATTTTATTCATGAACTGGACTGGATTGTTGGAGAGGTCCTTCGAACCCTGGACGAAATAGGTGAAACCGAAAATACCCTGGTCATTTTTACCAGCGATAATGGAGGCATGCTCAACCTTGGAGGGCAGGATGCCTGGAAAGAGGGTCATAAGCTAAACGGCGAATTGCTGGGTTTTAAATTTGGCGCCTGGGAAGGTGGACATCGTATCCCTTTCATTGCCAAATGGCCCGGAAAAATACCTGCCAACAGTTCTTCGGAGCATTTAATCAGCCAAATCGATTTGCTGGCCACTTTTGCAGCCATCGTCGATCAACCCCTAACAAACGAAGAATGCCCCGACGGGGTGAACCAGTTACCCGAACTATTGGGGCAGGCCCGGGAATCATTGCGTGAACTTCTCATCATCTCTCCCAATGCCCCAAGTCATCTTACGGTCCGTAAGGGAGATTGGGTGTACATCCCCGCCCAAAATGAGGGTGGATTTCAAGGAATCAAAGTAGGTGAACATCTGTTGGGTGGGGCAGCTGCAACCAAATTAACGGGTCAGGTAAACAGCGATATTGTTGACGGAGCGATAAAGCCCGATGCTCAGCCGGCCCAGTTGTATAACCTGGAGGAAGATCCTTATCAGAGGGTTAACGTGTTCGGGCAACATCCTCAACTAGAGCAGGAATTAGATGAGATTCTCCAGAGCTACAGAAAGGAAATAGGGCCTTATCCCAAGCTGGGATGGATTAATGTTGACGTGGTGAATAGAAGAAAACAACAACAGAAGGATAATTAAAAAGCTAAATAATGAGGGCGATGAAATGGTTTTATGTTCTAGCAGCGCTATTTTTTATGGCCGGGCCGATAAGTGCCCAAAAAATAAGCACCGATTGGCCGGTACTCAAAACTTACGACCAGGATCATATTCAAAAAATTAAAATGCCGGTTGGTGGCATTGGCACAGGAACTGTTTCCCTTACCGGGCGCGGTTCGCTAGAGGATTGGGAGATCATGAACCGCCCGGCCAAAGGCTTTAATCCCACCCTCGAAAACCGGGGGCCGGTGAAACAAAAAGGACCGTTTTTTGCCATTTACATCGAGAATAAAAAAGGCGAAAAACAAACCCGCCTGCTGGAGGGCTTGCCCGACGAAGGTGATTACGAAGGATCCTGGGGGGCCTCCTCAAACAACCATGGACTGCCCCGCTTTAGCACAACCACGTTTAAAGCAGCCTATCCTTTCGGACAAGTATTCCTGAGCGATAAAGGCCTTCCGGTGGAAGTCGTGGTGGGTGCCTACAATCCGCTTATTCCGGGAAATGTCGACGACAGCAGTATCCCGGTGTGTGTGTTAAATTACTGCGTGAAAAACACCAGCCACGAGGACATTACCATTTCACTGGCCGGTTCTATTCAAAATTTTATCGGTTTTGATGGAACCAGAGGAAAAGCCCTGAAAAATGTAAATACCTATCGCCAGGAAAAGAGCCTTAAAGGAATTCATTTTACTTCGGAGGGCGTGGACCCCGAAAGCGAACAGTGGGGAAGTTTCAGCTTTGTTTCATTAAATGAAGGAGAAACCACTTATCGTACGGCATGGCAGCCATTGCTTAGCCGATGGGATAAAAAAAGACTTGATTTCTGGGATGATTTTTCCGACGATGGCGTATTGG
>JBFHFS010000103.1:0-6196 GCA_041583495.1 Marinilabiliaceae bacterium
ATTTTAATAGAATTGAATTTTGCTATGCTCGGCATTGTTGCAAACAAGTTTGCACACTGCTCTCACCAGTCGCAAAATTTTTGTTTCGTTTTTGCTGCTGTAGGCAAAAATGAAAAGCCCGTCGGCTTGAGACGAAATATATTGTTTCAATCAAGGAAGAATTTATACCGGACAATAGTAATATCTATATAAGCATGTAGCTTGGATTATACCAAATTAACAATATGAGGTCGTGGATGACGAAATATTTATTACCGCTCTTGTTTAGTATTGTTTTGTTCCATCCCTGGATTAAGCTCCTGAATTAGCCATTTTGTGTACCCCAATATCGAATTGGGATCAGACTCTGGACCAACTGGGATACTACTACCACATGCATGAGGAAATGCATTGATATGATAAATCATATGGGGATGAATTTTGGGCAATCCGGCGGCCCAAAATTGATATAGCCAATCCTGAAAAACGTTGGGATAATAATCCTCACAATCTTTTCCTTTAAAAGGGCCATAATAAAATACATATTCCAACGAATCGCCATTTTCATTTACCTGATTAAGCGTCCAATTTGCTCCTTCTACGACATCTTTTATTTTTATCTTTCCTTTATCGAGGGGCCAATGTACGTTGAAATGATGCACCTCAAGCGCCACCCCATCAAGCATTTTTACAATATTTTTTGCTCTTTCGTTATTACAAAAAATATTGTCCTCTTCCAGCATTTGAATCAACTTGTAATCCTTCCTTTTTAGGATTCCTTGTTCATAGGCATCAGCTATAACCTTCCGCAAAACAGGAACGTCGCTTTCGTACAAAATCCGGCGGTCTTCGCTTATTGGTCCTGCTGGATGTCCCAACATGGCTTCACGTGCAATGTTCACCCCATAAATTTCCCCTTTAGCCTCTTCATTGGCCAACAATTGCACCAATGGGTTTGTTTTTGGATTCGTATCTGTTTCGCCCTCTTCCCATGAAATATAAAATTCTGGATAAGTTGTAATCGTTTTAAATAAACCTCTGGCTCCACGGTCATATAAATAGTCGAGATTCTGATAGCAAAAAGGATAATCGGACAGGGAAAGATTTTTGCGTACGTCCTCTCGGTATCCTGCCAAACGAAGCCCAACCCTCATCTTAAAGTTATTTTCTGTTTTCTGTTTTGGGCCACAACCAACAACCATGAATGCTAAGATTATAGATATCAGTGCTGTGAAAAAACCGCTTGTATTTCTTTTCATAATAAATAGAATTAGAGTTGCATATGATTCAACCAACATTTCGTCATTTTTTTACAGGAGCCAAGTAGTAAGCATTCTATCAATTCCTTCCGGGTTGGTAAGGCATTCACACTTTAGATGCCCAATTTGGATTTGAGCAATGGCTTCGAAAACAAAAAACAGAAATGTCGCAACAACAAAAGCCCTTTTGATCATCTCATTATAATTGTAAATTTTTAAAGATCTTTTTCTATTTAAGACTTTTATCCCAAAGGGTTTAGGAAAAATTCGCAAGCTCATTTAGACGGGACTCTATCAATATAACGAGATCCGGTATTCTCCGGACCCCAGAAGGATGTCATCCCCCACACTCCCGGCCATCACAGAATGACTTTGTTGAGTATCTTTCTGAATATTAAATATTTCGAAATTCAGATATTGGTTATTCTCCAGATGAAGATGTGCTTTGGTATTAAATGGAATTTTAACCCCCACTTCAATGGATGATTCCCGTCTCTCCCAGGAAACCGAGATTTTGCCATAAGGACTCTCCATGAACACCGACGATGTCTTGAGCGGATCCAACAGGGCCGGTTTTATGGAAAACTCTTTAAAGCCGGGATGTTCTGCCATGGGCCGAATGCCCCCCAGGGATTCGAAGAAATAGGCCGCAAAGCCACTGTGCATGGGATGATTTAAGGAACGATCCCACTCGATGCCACTGTCCCACTCCCACTGTCGCTCAGGCCAGGTGGTAAGGCCTGAATGGAGAATATAAGCCTGACTCGGAAAGGAAGGATTGGTCAGGAGGGAATAGCTCAGAAGGGGCTCCCCCAAATCCTGAAGCAGCGAATAAATGTACCGGTTTCCATGGATCCCTGTTGAGTGATGTCCATTGTGCGTGATCAGGATGTCGTATTTTAAGCCATCCACCACATTGCGTAGGATCGAATCGGGAACCATATCGAACTGAAGAGCCATAACCGTTGCTGTCTGACTCCCATACCAGGCCCGCTTATTCCCCTGATCATGTTTCAGAAAGGCGCTATTGAAATCGCGTTTAAGATTGGCCATGTCCTTTTCATATTTTGCCAAGGCCCTTTTATCATCCATCAATTGAGCCATTTGCCTCGCCACTTTCAGGATATCATAAAAGAAGGCATTGGCCGATATGAATGGATGACACTCCATGGCATCCGGATTATTTTTTCGATCCCACAGGGGCGGACACCAATCTCCCAGACCATTTTGAATAATGCCTTCCTCATTTTGGAAACTTTGATAATAGGCAATCAGGTTTTGGATTTCAGGATAATAGGTTTCCACCAGTGATTTATCACCATTGTAAAGATAGGTGTACCATGGCAGGTAAACCATCGCGATGCCCCAATCCAGTGCGGCCAGACCGGCAGATCTTTTCCCGGGTGCAACCATCGTTGGAGCAACAAAAGTTTGGTTCACGTTTTTACGATGCACACTTCTTAATTGAGAGATAATATCCTCCATGTACTTCTTATAAAACAGCCCCATATCGTAATTATAGAGACAAAAAGCGGCTACGGCATGCGCATCACCCAGCCACCCACATTTCTCCCGGTGCGGACAGTCTTCGGGAAAACCATGGAGGTTGTCCACGACCGTCCATTCACTGACGGCATATATTTTATTCAGCAGCGAGTCGGAACTGTTAAACATCCCGGTCTTTTTCACATCGGTATGCACCAGAACGGCCCGAATGTTTTCCGCCTCCGGCTTTTCACTTAACCCGGCTATTTCAGCAAACTGAAACCCATGGTAGGTAAATCGTGGTTCCCACTCCTCCCATCCGGCGCCTTTACAGATGTAGCGATCAATCTGATCGACACCCGTGGCAAATTTACCGGTGGACCCGGTGTGAATTTCATCCCCTATGCGGGTTAGCGCCTCGGCGGTGGTGATTTTAATTTCCTGACCGGCCTTTTCATTGACCCTAATCTTGACCCAACCTGAAATGTTCTGTCCGAAATCAATGATCCAGTTCCCATTTTTTCCCTTAAAAATCCGGGTGGGTTCCAGCTCTTTAATTTTCCGGATGGGCGGAAGGTTTTGAGCACGTAATGCTCCCACATCGGGCTTCTCAATGGATGGTGTTTTCCATTGACTGTCATCATATCCATTGGTGTTCCAACCGGACAATTCGTAACGTGCATCGTAAGTTTCGCCGGCATAAACATTGTCAAACACAATAGGTCCGGTGGACACTTTCCACTCTTTGTCAGAATAAATCTCTTCAATACTTCCATCATCATAAAAAACCTTCACCACCATTTTACCTGTCGGCTTTCCATAATCCAAATTTCCTGAAAAGGCAATGGATTGCCCCCAGAATCCGTTTCCCAGAATAAGCCCAATGGTATTCTCTTTATTCAGCTTTGCGGCAGGCAGGTCGTAAACCACATAAAAGGCATGATGATCGTAACTTGTGGGCGCCGGATCCAGAACATGATCGCCCACTTTATCCCCATTTACATACAACTCGTGGTAACCCAACCCACAGACATACGCCCGTGCGCTTACCACCTTCTTTTTTAAGCTGACTTCCCTTCGGAAATAAGCAACCGGAAAAGATGCAACCATTTTGGGTTCATCCATTCTCTCGGTCTGAAAAGCCTGAAAGCGATATTCCGAGATTCGACTATCCGAATCAAGGCCTATCCAACTGGCGTTGTCCCAACTCGCCGGATCCAGGAGTGCTGTCTCGAATGTCTGTGTTTCGGACCAGTCGGTGGCTTTTCCATCCTGATTCCACACCTTCACTTTCCAGTAATAAACCATGGAAGATTGAAGCTTCTCCCCTTCGTATGGGATTAAAACACTTTGGTTGGAATCGGTTTTTCCCGTATTCCACACATCCGCTTTTTCCGGGGTGAGAAGGTCTGGATGGGAAGCCACCAAAATTTGATAACCACTCTGAAAAGCATTGGATTCTTTACTCTCGATGACCCAGGAGAAATTAGGATTCTCATCAATCCCCAATGGGTTTTGTTGATAATTACATGTTAATTCGCTAAACATAAGCGACTTACCCGGACGGGTATTACACGACCACCCAATGAGCATCAGGGCCATTGAAAAAAATAAAAGTCCTTTCTTCATTTCATTTAATTTAGATACCCCGGTTCCATTCCTTCATTTCCATAGGCTTTGCGCATTCCATCGAGTTGTGCGGGAGAGCGCCAAAGGGGTTGTATATTCTTCCTATTCCATTGATTCCAGAGCCCCTCCAATTCTGCTGCTTTGCCGGGTTCTTTTTCCAACAGGTTGTTCTTCTCTTCCGGGTCCACTTCAAGATTAAACAAGCCCACCACCTCTTGTTTGGGGTGCGAAACCCATTTCCAATTTCCGGCCCGAACGGCACGTTGTCCCATCCAACGCCAATACAATACTCCGGATGGATCTGCTTTTTCCTCTCCTTTAAGATAAGGAATCAGGTTTGTTCCGGGTAATGATTCCGGGATGTCGGAATCGGAAACCGCCAATAAGGTGGGGAGCAAATCGAGCGAGGACACCGGCCGGTGATATTTCGTTCCCCGGGGGAGCATGCCCTCTTTCCATTGAACGATGAACGGGATTCGTATTCCCCCTTCAAACAGGTCTCCCTTATTGCCGCGAAGGGGCAGGTTATTCCCCGTGGCTGGGCCATGAATGGGGGCCCCATTATCGCTGATAAAGAAAACGAGGGTATTTTCTTCCAACCCATTCTCATGCAGCTGTTGCATTATTTTTCCAATATCCCCATCTAAAGCAGTTACCATTCCGGCATAGGTACGTCGCGCTTCATCCTGGATATGGGTGTTTTTGGCAATGGCTTCCCGGGTGGCCTCAAAGGGTGAGTGAGGGGCGGTGTAAGCCACAAATAAGAAGAAAGGCTCTTGCTTGTTCGCCCCGATAAATTCCTGCGCACCAACCGTAAGCTGATGGGTGTAATAAAACTCCTCATAGACCAAACTGTCGTACCCGCGGGTAACCCTGTTAAACAGAGGACCATTATTATTCGGAGGGTAATGGCGGGCTCCCACCACCGCCCCATAATAAAAATCAAATCCCCGTTGCTCCGGATTATCCTCGAACTTTCTACCCAAATCCCATTTCCCCACATAACCGGTTTGATAGCCGGCAGATTGCATGTAATCACCGAGGGTCCGAAGAGAACGTTCCAAACCAAAGGTATTTCTATCTCTTTGCTCGGGGTTGGCCTCATGTCCAAAACGCTGTTGATAATACCCGGTCATGATTCCGGCACGGGAGGGGCTGCACTGCGGAGCCGTTACATATCCGGAAGTGCAAAGCACCCCGTTTTGTGCCAGCTTATTAATATTTGGCGTCTGTAAATCCGTTTTAGCGTTGTAACAGCCCAGCTCGCTGTAACCCATATCATCCACAAAAAAGACGAGAACATTGGGCTTCTGGGCAAATCCAAAGGCAGATATGGCTAAGAAAAAAAGGATTCCTAATTGTTTCATTGATGCATGGTATTAACCGATTTATTATTGGGACTCATCCGACGAAGAAAAGTGATAATCGAACCGCCGATCAGGTGCCGACTCTCCGTTGATGAAAAACTCCCGGATATCAAAGAGTTTTTGAGAGTTATCCGCCCAATGAAAATCGAAATTCAGAGCCTTCGCGTTCCGGTTAAAAAAAGATCTGGGCACCGCAATTTCCATTTCGTTGTTCCGGTAGGCATAACTCAAATTATCCTTGTTCACCCATTTTCCTTTTTTATAAATTTGAATCGAGGTTTGCGTTTCACTCGATGGGCTGCAGTTAACCAGCAAGTCATAGCCTTCCCACCCGGTATTTTTGGAGGTATCCGTATTCAGGTACAACAACATCCAGTTTTTATCGGTGTGGGGGGTTAAATCCCGGACAGTTTTAACGTAAAACCACACGTAATCTTTGCCACAACTGACTCTGCTTTCAACAATGTCGTTGCGCCC
>JBFHFS010000104.1:0-5176 GCA_041583495.1 Marinilabiliaceae bacterium
CTTCCTTCAGCCGAAGAAAGTAAACAAAGAGGGCCGTCGCTGCAGATAAATTACTAACAATCAATATGATTTCCTCAAATCCAGGAACTCTCCCGATTGTGGTTTTTGGGGCTTTTGGGAAAAACCAAAAGCTTACAAAACTATATCGGGATCAAACAGCCCGGATTTTTAACCGGAATTCATTCTGATTGTCTTAACGCAATTTCTCTGAAGCGAAGTTACTCAAGCCAATAGGCGTTTTATCTCTTTTACAATTCTCTATGATCAAACGGTTGGTCCCATAAACCTTCTATTTCAACTGCAACCCCCAACTCCGTAAGATAAACCGGCTTGCAAGGTTTATCTTTTGATACAAATCATCAGGGGTCTAAATAAATATTTATCTCTTTTCTTGCTCGAGCCGCAAGGGCTTTTACTTTCTTCCTTCAGCCGAAGAAAGTAAACAAAGAGGGCCGTCGCTGCAGATAAATTACTAACAATCAATATGATTTCCTCAAATCCAGGAACTCTCCCGATTGTCTTAACGCAATTTCTCTGAGGCGAAGTTACTCAGGCCAATAGGCGTTTAGTCGAGTATAGTTTAAACAACAAAACCGGACAATTGGTTCTGGGTTGGCCCCATGCATCTTCTATCATTATGCGAAAAACCATGATCCAATCCATTAGGAATTATTATTTTTACCGGTTTATTAAAACAGGTTAAAGAGAAAAATGGTGTTGAAAGCGAAAGAGAAACCATCAAACAACACCTGTGATTTTGGCAGAACGGAGAGACGTACGTGAGGCAGAATGAGACAAGAAAACTCCTTAGGGAGGACCATTGGCCCGGCCAAAATTAAGAAACAGCACAAAAAAGCACTTATGAACAAATTGATAGTGGTCTTTTCGAAACGCCGACACACAGGCTTAACGGCCATCCCCTATTATGCTAAGATACAAGCACAAAACCCAATCGTATTGCACGAACAAGTCACCCCGGCTGATGTCAAAAAGGCCCCCGACCAATATTCCGAATCGGAAAAAGAGGTGGTTAACCTACTGAGTAAAATTTCCGATCAGGCCCTCTTCAAAAAGTTCTCCCATGCCAAAAGTGTGAAGGATTTTAAAGACAACATTCCCGAGGATTTATTGGAGACGCGTATAAGGCCCGACCTGGAAAAGACCATGTACCAACTGATTCTCCACCTCACCAAACACCCGGTGCCTGCCTATTTCAAAAATGAAGGTTACACCCAGCTTTACAGCTCCGATCGGTTAAAGATTAAGCCCACGCATGCCCAACCGATATTTCGGTTCAGCCTGAAGGAGGAGACCCTGATATACACTCTGAGACTGAAGCAGGATGAGTTTACATTTACCCCCACCGGGAAAAAAATTGAGATCATCTGCCACAACCCGGCTGTTTTAAAGATCAACCATGATGTTTTTCACTTCAAGGACTTTTCGGGGGCCAAGATTAAGCCCTTTTTGGAAAAGCCGGCTCTAACCATTTCGGCACAACACCTCCCGGCGTATATGGAAGGCTTCGTCGCCAGCTGCATTCGGCTGCATGAGGTGGAGGCCAGTGGGTTTGTGATCGAGAAGGCCACCGATAAACCGAAACAATTTCTGGTTCTGGAAAAAGACCTGACCCAGAAACCTATATTGAATTTCTATTTGCAATATGGCAACCACCGTTTTCTGGCCGACCGCATGGCGAACATCTTTGTTGACCTGCGGCACGACGATGGAGGGTACACATTCAGGAAGATAAAACGGAATTTTGACCTGGAGCAAATGACCTTTCAATACCTGGAACAATTAGGGCTCACCAGGTCGGCTGAAGCCTCCTTTTCCCATCCCGATGATCTTGATGCTTCGGGCCGCACCCAGCCGGTGGCAGGGCCCGAAAATTTGGTGGAATGGGTGCGAAAAAATGCAGCGGCTTTAGCCCAAAACAACATTGAAACCCGATTAAAATACGATGGAAAAAACTTCTCGAAGGCACCGGTAACCAGCCATTTTGTATCAAAGGAGAGGGCCGACTGGTTCGAGATAGAAGCAATGGTAGAGATTCCCCCCTACCAGATTCCGTTTGTACGTTTTCGCAAGCACATCCTCAGGGGCGAAAGACTTTACACCCTTCCCAACGGAGAAGTGTTCGTGCTCCCAGGCGAATGGTTCAGCCGCTTCACCGACCTTTTTAATTTTGGGGAGACCCAGGACCTCAACATTAAACTTAACAAGGTCCACTCCTATCTGATAGAGCAGGTGATTAAAGGAGAGAAGGACCAGAACCTCCCTCCCCTGCCCAGGGTGCAGGACTACCGTGATCTGCCACTGCCCCAGGGGCTAAAAGCGACCCTGCGACCCTATCAGATCGAAGGATTTCATTGGCTTAACTTCCTGTCGATAAATAACTTTGGAGGCATCCTGGCCGATGATATGGGATTGGGAAAAACCATTCAGACCATTACCTTTCTTCTTCATATTTACAGCCCCGCCAACGGCCAGGCCATTAAGACCAGGGAGGCCGGCGAAGGGCAACTGAGCCTCTTTTCCTCACCGGAGGGAGGCTTTAACAGGACAGGCCTTCCCCCCACCCTTATTGTGATGCCCACCTCACTGGTGCACAACTGGGAAGCGGAGGTCAGAAAATTTGCACCCGGTCTAAAAATACACATCTTCACCGGCGGCAACCGGGCCCGTTCGTACGAGGTCTCTCGCATATTCAGACACTACCACATCATCATCACCACCTACGGGGTTTTGCGCAACGATGTGAAGTTTTTTAAAGATTACCAATTTCAGCATCTGATATTGGATGAGAGTCAGTACATAAAAAATCCATCCTCCAAATCTTTCGCGGCAGTGAAGGCAGTTAATGCCCGCCATCATTTGGTACTCACGGGGACACCCATCGAGAACTCCCTTGTAGATTTATGGGCCCAAATGAACGTTGTAAACCACGACCTACTGGGGTCTCTCTCCTTTTTCCAGAGGCATTTTGTCACGCCCATTGCCAAAAATGA
The DNA here is from genome assembly GCA_041583495.1 of Marinilabiliaceae bacterium. Taxonomy (GTDB): domain Bacteria; phylum Bacteroidota; class Bacteroidia; order Bacteroidales; family Marinilabiliaceae; genus JBFHFS01. The sequence goes on from JBFHFS010000104.1 coordinate 3,012, forward strand.
GAACGAGGAGAAGTCGGCGCATCTTCAGAAACTTATTGAGCCCTTCATGCTTCGCCGTACCAAGGAGATGGTAGCCAAAGACTTGCCGCCCATCATGGAGCAGGTGGTGTACTGCGATATGACGCCCGATCAGAAGAGCTATTATGAAAGTGAAAAGTCGAGCATTCGCAACGCCATTTTTGAGGCTTTGGATAAAGGGGGGAGTCAGCAATATTCCATTCTGGCTCTTAAATCCCTCACCCGCCTGCGACAGATTGCCAACCACCCGGCCACGGTAGAATCTGACTATACCGGAGGCTCAGGCAAGTTTGACCAGATGATGATAACCCTGGAGAGCATCATCTCCGAGCATCACCATGTACTGGTATTCAGCTCCTTTGTAAAGGATCTTAAGCTGATGGAGCATGAGTTAAGCGCCCGAAAGATTCACTATGCCAAATTAACCGGTGCCACCCAAAACCGTCAGGAGGTGATCGATACTTTTAGCCGTGACGATCGTTGTAAGGTGTTTTTGATTTCATTAAAGGCCGGCGGGGTGGGACTCAACCTCACCAAGGCCGACTATGTGTTTATGCTCAATCCATGGTGGAATCCGGCAGCCGAAGCCCAGGCCATTAACCGTGCCCATCGCATCGGACAGGTACGAAACGTATTTGTGTATCGTTTCATCTCCACCGAAACCATCGAAGAAAAGATTGCCCGTCTGCAGGAAAAGAAAAGCCTGATGGCCGACACATTTATCAAGAGCAACAATCCACTAGCCAATATGAGCCCCGAAGAGATGAAACAACTCTTTGGATAAAGGGTTACAGTGATTACTCAAACCCCATGATTGGACAGAAAACCATAGGAACAGGGACAATAAAACCTTACAACCATGGTATTTTAGAACAAATTCCCAAAGCTTTTTGACTCGATGGAAAAATCTAGCATCATTTTTGCTCATCTTTGCAATCGACAGTTAAGGATAACAAACCAAAGAGAAGTCATTAACACCTAAAATTTACAGATATGAGAAAATCATTATTGATCTTCGCCGCGATCCTGATTAGCGTTACCGCCTTTGCTCAGGAGGGAAAACGAAAGATTGAGACCCGCAACATAAGCGCATTCGACAAGATAAGAGTGAGCAAAGGGATTAATGTAACCCTTATCGAGGGCGAAAAGCCAAAAGCAGAGGTACACATTCAAAATGCTGATCTGTCGGATGTGATCACCGAGTCGGAAAAAAACACGCTCACCCTGAAGATGAAAACCAAGATTTACAAGGATGTAGCCGTACAGGTATTTGTGACCTACCAAACCCTGCGTGACATATCCGTTGGTGCCGGGGGCAGTGTAGACGGAAAAACCACCTTGTTTGCCGATCAATTGACCATGGATGCAGGCATGGATGGCAGCATCGATCTGGACATCGATGTAAATGTTTTGGAAGCCTCCGTTTCGGCGGCCCGTATTACACTGGCCGGCAACGCCAATACCCTTGAGATAAAGGCAACTACGGGTGGTAAGTTTGAAGGGAAAAAGCTGGAATCGAAAAAAGCCTATGTGAAGGCCAATACAGGTGGAGTAGCTACCGTGTGGGCTTCGGAGTCGATTGATGCCTCGGCCGGAACCGGAGGAACCGTTGAATACGGCGGAGATCCCACTAAAGTTGAGACAAAAGAGACTCTTGGCGGAACCATCAAGAAACTGTAGCAACTCTTTGGGGAGGTTGGAGAAGAGAGGTTAGAGGTTAGAAGATAGAGATGAGAGCTGGCCGAGGGGAGCGCGAAGGTGTTTGGGACCACACGATACAATCGTGCGGGAGCTGGGATTTTTTAAGCCGCGGCAGCGGCGACAGTATGGTAGGTAAAAGAGCCCTCAAATATTTTCCAGAGCTGCGGCAGCTGCGACACTCTTTTCCGGCTATTCCAAATTAAACAATAAGGGGTGAAAGAGGTTAGAGAAGAGAGATTAGAGGTTAAAAGACAGAGAAGAGAGCTGGCCGAGGGGAGCGCGAAGGTGTTTGGGACCACACGATACAATCGTGCGGGAGCTGCAATGCAATCGTGTGGGAGCTGGGATTTTTTAAGCCGCGGCAGCGGCGACAGTATGGTAGGTAAAAGAGCCCTCAAATATTTTCCAGAGCTGCGGCAGCTGCGACACTCTTTTCCGGATATTCC
>JBFHFS010000105.1:0-4889 GCA_041583495.1 Marinilabiliaceae bacterium
TGGCTATATTCAAACCCTCACGATTAAAAAAAATGTGCCGCAGCTGCCGCAGCTCTGGATAATTTGCCGGGAATGGACCTGCTACTACCATACTGTCGCCGCTGCCGCGGCTTTCTACTTCCAACAAGGGTGGGTCTGGCAAAGGTGGGTTAACCTTTTTCACTCCCGTAATGCTTACGCCATACCTACAGCGCCGGCGCGGAGCTGGCTTTCCACTTTTTCTACCTTTTCACCATTTATTTCCATTTATATCAATCTTATCTCAATCTATTTCTTTTTTCCTCTTTCACCTTCCCGATGAAAAATCGGGACCAGCGACGCTTACGCCATAGCTTTCATTGTTGGCCGTAGCCTTACGCTTACGCCGTAGCTTTCTCCGGCGGCCGAAGCCTCTGGCGAAGGACTCAGCGCAGGAGCATGGCGAAGGACTTCTCCGGCGGCCGAAGCCTCTGGCGAAGGACTCAGCGCAGGAGCATGGCGAAGGACTCAGCGCCAGCGCGGAGCTGGTTTTCACCTCTTTCACCTCTTTCACCTCTTTCACTTCCCGTTTAACCCCCATGAACCGGGGCAGGCTAAGTCTAGAAAAGGTGGTGCCCACCTTTCCATTCCCGTAACGCTTACGCCATAGCTACAGCGTCGGCGCGGAGCTGGTTTTCACCTTTTCCACTTTTTCACTTTTTCACTTTTCCACTCTTTCACCTTTTCACCTCCTTTACGTAAAAATAATCTGCGTATGGGTGCCACCACATTTCTCGTAGAATTCGCCGATGGTGAGCACGTCGATGACCTCCTCGTGCAGATCTTCCTTGGTGAGTTTGAACATGTCCATGGCCAGCTTACAGGCGTAGATCTCTCCTCCACCCGCGGTGATCATCTCCAGAAACTCATCCACGGTGGGGATGTCGAGCTTCTCCATCTGACTTCTCATCATGGCCGAGACGCCGGCCTCCACACCGGGCAGCATCGCCAGGATGGTGGGAAAAGGAAGTCCTCCCGGCATGCGCATGGCAGGGTTACCCACGGTGCTGGTGTGCAGCTTCTTCATCTGCTTCTTAGTGATGGCGTCGAGGCCGAAGAAGGTGAAGAAGATCTTGGTCTCGATGCCCTCCATCACAGCGCCATTGCCCATGACCAGGGTGGCATAGACATCTTCGATGGTGCCCTTGGCACAAATCAGACATACTTTTTTTATGGGATCGTTGTTGGGTTCCATGATGCTTGGTTTTTAAGGGTGAAGGCCGCTGCCAGGCACCGGCCAATTAGATTAGACGCAACTGCTGGGCTTTGAGATGCCGGCAACCCGCGAGGCTTTCTTCAGGGGTGCGCCCGGAAAAAGCTGGTAGAAGCCTTTGATATCGCAAATGCCCGACTTGCCAATGGAGCGTATGGTAAGGGTTTCGCCCCTGGTGGTTTTGTCACGCAAAAAAACGATGAGCTCCATATGTTTAGGCGTCAGTTCCAGACCCTCCTCTTTGGCAATGTCGGCCGCTACATCGGGAGTCCAGTCATTCATGTCCTTCAGGTAACCGTCGTCGGTGACCTCTAATACTTTTCCTGCATAGCTTTTGGTAGCCATAAATTTAGTTTTTATGATTAATAATTAGAGTTTGGCTATAAAGTCCAACTTCTTCGTTACGCTTGCTCTCAAAATGGTCATTTACACCAGTAAACTCACATTTTTCGAGCTACGCAAGCCTTGAATTTGAACTTTCTAGCTCAAACTTCTGACTTAATGGACAGACACCAATTAGAGTTTGTCTATAAAGTCCAACTTCTGTCCCGAGGATTCTGGACTTGCTCCCAAAATGGATCCCGAATCAAGTTCGGGATCCATGCTTTTCGTTGGTTTTTTAATAAAAACCTTACAAATGCTATTACGGGGCTCACATTTTTCGAGCTACGCAAGCCTCCGCTATAGCGGAGCAGGCTTTGAATTTGAACTTTCTAGCTCAAACTTCTGACTTTATGTACTGGCACTAATAGTTGGTTGTGCCATATTCTTCATAAAGGTCACCATCAGGCCCATTCCCCGCTTCATTTCGGGGGTGTTAAGTTCTCGCATCACCTTCCATATGCTGTATTCGGGCGCCCCCTGGGTTTCAAGATTCTTGAACACGTTGACGGCGTTGTTGAGGGCTTTCAGCATATCGGGCTGGGTGAGTTCCTTCACGGTATCGAGGATGACGGTGATATTGTCGGCCAGCAGCCGCACATCGTCCGGAGAAAAATGGGTGACGATGTTTTCGATGATGCGGGAGGCCTCGCTCAGAAATTCGAAATACCCTTTCTGATCCAGCTCATTGAGTTTTTTAGTGAAGTCGATGATCACCTCATTAACGATGGGTTGTGCATCGCGGGCCAGGTCGTTCACACTCTCAAAGAGTGAGAGCAGATGGTGGAAGTTCCCCACATTTTTGAGGAGCTTCACCACCAGGAGCTTCACCTCTTCGGGATCGAGCTCCACCGAATGGGTGTCGAGCTCCTCCACGGTAGTGTGGTAAAGGTCCTTACCCACAATGGCCAGATCGGACATGAGGTCATCCATCACGCCGGCCTTGAGGCGCTGCTCATGCATATACTCCAGCAGCAGGTCGAGCTTGGTGTTGATGGCATCTATTTGATGTTGTACGTTGGGTTCACTCATAATGGGTAGGGTTAAATTTTCCACATTTTCTTGCCGGCCATGGTCATCTGCGCCTCGATGGGCAACTCCTTACCTTTGAGCAGGATGTGCCAGTATATCCAACGAAAGAGCACCTTGCCGTAATGGTTCATCCGGGTATTCTGCAGCAACCCAAAGGGGCCCACACCGGGCAGCGGATAGGTGCCGGGCAGCGGCTCGGTATCGTAGTTAAAGTCGATGAGCGAACCCTGACCGTAGCCTGTCTCGATGTAGCAGTTGGCATGTCCGTCGAAGGAGGCAGTGAGCGGATCCCCATCGATGGCGGCCATCAGGTTTTCGAAGAGCACATCGGCCGAGAAGTGGGCCACCGACCCCGCCTTGGAGGTGGGCAGGTTGGCAGCATCGCCCAGCACAAAGATGTTCTCGTGTTTCTCGCTCCGCAGGGTGTGTTTGTCGGTGGGCACGAAGTTAAGATCGTCGCCCAGACCACTGCGGGCAATCATCTCCGAACCCATATTCACCGGAACGATGGTCAGCAGGTCGAAGGGGATCTCCTTTTCATCGTAGGAGACCAGCACCTTTCTCTCGTTATCCACCCGTTCGAGGTAGAAATCGGGGATGATGTTGATATTTTTTTGCTCCAGCAGATCGCTGAGCATCTTAGTGGCAATGGGTTTGGTGAAGGCGCCCGACAGGGGGGTGACAAAGGAGAGCTTCACCTTGTCGCGTATCCCTTTCTTGGTAAAGAAGTGGTCGGCCATGAAGATAAACTCCAGGGGTGCCACCGGACATTTGTAGGGTATCTCAGCGATGTTCATCACCAGATGGCCGCCTTCCCAGCTCTTGAGAAACTTATGCAATGCCAGGGCCCCCTCAAGGGTGTAGAAGTCGAAGATGCTCTTGTGCCACAGCTCCTCCTTTAACCCGGGTGTTTGATCGGGGCGGATCTGGGTACCGGTAGCAATAATCAAAAAGTCGTAGGCCAAAACCCTGCCCTTATCCAGAGTCACCTGGCTTTGTTCGGCATCGATGCGGTCGATGGCCTGGAAGATCACCTCCACCCCGGGAGGAAAGAAGTTACTTTTGGGTTTAATCACATCCTCGCGCTGATAGAGCCCGAAAGGAATAAAGAGAAAGCCCGGCTGGTAATAGTGGGTCTTATTCTCATCCACTACGGTGATGGACCATTCCCCGCGGTCTAAAGCTTTTCGCAATTTATTGGCCATGATGGTGCCGGCCGTACCTCCACCAAGAATCAGAATTTTTTTCATCCGGTAATGATTTGAAAGTTAAAACCTAATAATCCCCTAAGGGATAGCCTTCAGGTATATATATGTTTATCCGGCATTCACCGGATTCAGGCATCATTCAAGATCCATCATTACCCTCCCATAAACTAAAAAACCTTCCCATGGGAGCTTTGAGGCAGGAACCGGCAACGCCTGAAACAGATCTACTTCACTAGCCGCCCTCCACAAAGGTTCTAAAGCGTATGCTTTCGCCAAACAGAGCCGGCGAAATCCTAATTAATTCATATAAAATCTAATTAATTAAAAAACAATTGCTTCCCTGTGAATGTTCATTGAGTTCAAAAAAACAAAAACAACAAACGATGAAGAGGGGAAGATAAAAGAGGGAGGAGGTTGGAGGTAAGGAAAAGATAAAAGGCTAAAGTAAAAAGGTTAAAGGTTAAAGTGAAAAACGAAGAGAGAAGAGTGAAGAGTGAAGAGTGAAGAAATAAGAAATAAGAGAAATAAATTGAGATAAGGGGGAAGAGATAAAGGAGCTGGAAGCTGGAAGCAGCTTTAGTCCTGAGCTCGTCGAAGGGAAAGGGAGCTGATAGCAAATAAAAAAAGTCATCCGGTGTCCCTGAAGGGGACCAAGGTGAATAGCCCCCGGCGCGAAGTGCCTAGCACGAAAGCAGCCGGGGGTACAAAAGGGCTGATTCCCGGGTCCCTGCAGGGGACCAATATGGAAAAGAGGAAAAGGAGATTGGTAGATTTTCCCCGGGCTGAAGGCCCACCTTATTTCAGCCCGACGGCAACGCCTCGGGTAAAATGAATGCATTGAACCCGCGCCCTGTAGGGGCAGGTTAAAAAGGGATTTGCGATGTTAGATTGGCAATGGGCAACGTGAGATTTTGAAAATTCTCTTTTCTTTGTGCTCGAGCCGCACGGGCTTATACTTTCTACCTCCAGCCGTAGAAAGTATACAAAGAAGGCCGCCGCGACAGATAAATACCTAAAAATAAGATCGGATCCCTAAA
>JBFHFS010000106.1:0-4741 GCA_041583495.1 Marinilabiliaceae bacterium
AGAGGCCGCTTTGTCATGCAAATGGAAGTGCGAGATGGATCAGCACCGCGCTGTTCACAACCTTCAAATCTTTGATTTGGCGGATAAATAGTTTTTTAGGTAAATTAAAGGACTGGCTCATCAAGACCTCACATGCATTATATAGATTTAATAATATTTGTGGTTTACCTATTGGCCATGCTTGGCATTGGCTTTTATTTTATGCGCAAAAATACCACCACCGACGATTATTATGTTGGAGGGAGAAAACTCAGCAGCCTGCATATTGGGCTTTCAGTTGTAGCCACGGATGTGGGAGGTGGTTTTTCGATTGGTCTTGGGGGGCTTGGTTTCACCATGGGCCTTTCTGGCAGTTGGCTACTTTTTACAGGCTTGATAGGTGCCTGGTTAAGTGGCGTTTTTTTGATTCCCAAAGTCTCTGATTTAGCCCGTAAAAAAGGATTCTTATCGTTCCCACAGTTTCTTGAACATGTTTTTGATAAACGGGTAGCCTTACTGGCAGGCGTGATTTCGGCGATTGGCTACCTGGGATTTACCAGCTCCCAGATACTTGCCGGAGCCAAGCTGGCCTCGTCAACCTTTACAACGTTATCCATCCATCAAGCCTTATTGATCATGGGCGTTATTGCGGTGGTTTACACCGTTCTGGGTGGCCTGAAGGCTGTGATTTATGCCGACACGGTGCAATGGATCGTATTGATGTCCGGATTAGTTTTCGTTGCCTTACCATTCGCCTATTTTAAAATCGGAGGCATGGAAACCATTAAAACAACTTTAGATCCGTCCTTTTTAAGTCTGGCCTCCATCTCATGGCAAAAGGTTGTAAACTGGATGTTTACCATTATTCCTATCTGGTTTATCGGGATGACCCTGTATCAAAGAATATATGCCGCGAAGGACACCAAAACCGCGCAGAGGGGATGGCTTATTGCAGGTTTGTTTGAATATCCGGTAATGGCATTTATGGGCGTATTGTTAGGCATGTTTGCACGTGTGGCCTTAAATAATGGATTATTACCCGGCTATTCCGAGACAAATCTGGATGCTGAAATGGGATTGCCCATATTGTTAAGAACCATTCTGCCCGTGGGTTTTTTAGGAATTGTTTTATCCGCTTATTTTTCGGCCATCATGTCAACAGCCGACAGTTGTTTAATGGCTGCTTCAGGAAACATCCTGACAGATGTTCTTAAGAAACACCATTCCAAAAAGGGCCTGCGATACTCACAACTACTGACCCTTATCATTGGTGTTTTGGCTCTGGTTATAGCATTAAGAATGACCAATGTTTTGGAATTAATGCTGCACTCCTATTCCTTTATGGTGTCGGGAATGTTTATTCCGGTTTTAGCCGCTTTAATTCTAAGAAAACCGAATGCTCTTGCGGCACTTACATCAATGATTGTTGGAGGATGCACCACGCTAACCTTAATTATCCTGGATATAGGTTTACCCCTGGGGTTGGATGCAAATATTTTTGGGATCGGCGCAGCCTTGTTTAGCTACGTTCTAACCAGCCTGATTAAACCCAATACAAGACTGACCGGAATCTTCTGACTTTTATTGGCCATTTCCAATGGTGTGGCAACCGATCTGCCTGGTCGGATGCGATAACCGATGAAAAACAGATCCAACAAAAAGCGTTAACTCTTATTTAGTGCCTGCTTTAAAATCTGCATTTTCACGAGTCTGATTTATGCTGTTTCAAAACAAGGTTCGAACCATCGGAACAGAAGTTGGACTTTATAGATAAACTCTAATTTATCACCTTAACATTCTCCTTAAGCGAATCCGAGATCAGCTTTTTGAGACGTAAAGTTCGCTCTTCCAATGCCCCTTGCTTCTTTGGATTGTAAAGATATTTATACTGACAAGGCACCAGCTTATATTTCAAGTCATCTATGGTGCCGCCAATATCCAGACCCAATCGAACAGGCAAGGGTGTATCTGTTACCGAAATGTGATATTTAAAGCGATTATCCATAGTATGACGTCCGGAAATAACGGCTTTATAATTGTCCATTACAATAAGAAAAGGATATAAATCAATTTCATCTTTAAAAAGCGTCATTTCCACACTAAGGCTATCTATTACATTCACTGTTTTTTTCTTAAACATCAGTTTACTCGCTATCATGTCGAAGGTTTCGGTATCCATAATGGTAAGTTCCTGTCCCTGGAAAGCCGCCGCACCCCGAATGGTAGATTGCTTAAGGGAATAATCGCTTTTAAGATAGGTCTCTCCCGCTAAATGAAATTCGCCCCGCCCTTTAAAGGATTTAAGCATGGGTACCATTGTATCAACAAAAGGTATAAGCACCACGAGTTCAGCAATATCAATATCTAAAAGGTGAAAATCGATGGCTGTAAAAAGGTGATTTTCTCTATCGGATCGGTAAAAAGCGGTTAACTGCATATGGGCTGCCTTGCTTGTAAAACCCATTTGATCCAGAATAAGTGTACCATCTTTCACGGTAAGTCCGCCTTTAATATTCTCGATGCTGTTATCATTTACGGTAGCCTTTTCAATGCTGGTATTTAAGCGAATTTCGACCCCTTTAGGGACCATAAACGGATCGTCTTCGGCGCTAACGGTTTCGTTGCTAACAAGCGTTGAGTCTTCATATCCCATGCCGTTAAAAATGTCCATCAGCTCATAAACATTGGTATTTTTAGAGAAAAGATTAAAGTTTCCCTTAAGCAAGGCTTCCTCGTTAAGATACTTAGAGATGTCGGTCAATTCACCCGAAAGGCTAAAGTCGGAATCACCGATGGTTAAATTTACTTTCTTAATCTCCATGGTGTCGGGATTAAGTGTAAACGACATGTTTGGAATCTCCCCCCTGAGCTGTTCGCCTAAGTCATAAACTGCATCTGAGAAACTGACCGCTACTTCAGGCTGCCATTGATCAATAACATTGGTTTGCGAGTCGTCGTACTTCAGATTTGTTTTGGCATATAGATTTTTAGCCTCAAACAGAACAGAGTCTTTGCCAGCTATAACAATTTCCTGGCTGTTAATGGTAGAATTGATAAGCCCTATTTCTTGTTTGGCTTTAAGAGAAGGAGCATATTCAAATTGTCCTTCTGCATTATTGGCGATAACGGAAAAAGTATCGGCCGTAGCATCCAGTTTACCCAGTTTAAAACCACAGGACCATATGGGTACAGAAACCCCTTCTGTCAGCTGATTGACATCGACAGAGAGTACAAGATTTTCAGTTGCCGCACGCATAGCAGACGACATATGGACACTCATGGTTGGTGCCTCAATTTTGATGTTTGCAAGCAGCAGATCTTTATCTACTCTGCTGTGGCCAGGTAAATTAAGCTTTAGCTTTGCCGAAGGCAGGTCTGCCTTGACACTATCGCTATAGCTGGCATAAAAATTTTGGGACTCGAAATCACCGGTTAAATAGAAACGGTGATAGGCCTCCTGGTCAAAATCGGACTGAGAAAAACGGGTATGCATTTCACCGTTAAGCGAACCCCGAATACTTATATTTTGATCTTTGGGTATAAACGAATTAAAGTCGGCTAAGTCAAGATTACCTTTCAAATAGATGTCGTAGAGTGGCGTTTCCAAAATGTCCGAGATTTTTCCTTTACCCGAAACAGAGCTGCCCTCTATTCTGGCAGAACTACTGTGTATCGTCAGGTCCGAACTTTGGTTTTTATTCAGATCCACCTTGGTCGACATCGATAATTTAACCTCTTTTATAGCCGGATAACCGGTGTATTTTATTTCGCCATCATGGTATTCTATGTTTGTTTTTACAACAAGCGTACTTGTATCGGACATAAGCCCCGTTAGGGATCCTGATAGTTGTGCAGTGCCCTTAGCCGTAAAATCTTCGAGTGGCTCCGAATAGGTTTTAGGAACAAGAGCTATAATTTTTTCAACATCCAATTCGTTGGCAGAGTAAGTTATATCGGTCGAGACAGAACTATCGTTCAACATGTTTACACTCCCCTTAAATGAGATGGCATGTTCATCGTTAACAAGGAGTTTGGACTCTTTTAAATCGTAAGAATTATCCGATAGATTGACACTAAATGGTAAGTGTGTGTCAAATTTCATCCTGGATAAAAGGGCATCTCCAGCCATAGAAACCGAAAGAGACTGACAAAGAAGCTTTAAATCGGAATCGAATAGATTGGTGTCTTCGGCGTTAGAATTAATATTTAGGTCCCCATTCCGGGCCTCAACATAAAGAGCCATTGAGTCGGATGTTGTATACAGCAATTTATTGAATTGCATTTCCAACTCAAAAGACTGTTTCTCTTTGCTGTATTTAAGCCCGAGCCTGGCATTTAGGTTGCTAACATCAGCCTTTCTAAAGGTTGACTCATCCGAATACCTGGCATTAAAATTCTTAAATTCAACATTGCTAAGGTCCATATCACCCAAAGAGGATGCTTCAGAATCAGAGGTTGACGAATCGGAATTGCTTTTTAAGATATCGAGATTAGAGTGGCCAAGGGAATCTATTTTGAAATTAAGACAGCCATCTTCCACAAAAAAAGGATCCAGCTTTATATGGCCGTCCACCAGGTACGACATTACATTTAACGAAGCAAAGCATCTGGGTGTGAACAGGAGCGTATCCGGATTCGGGGCATTCGTATTTTCGGTTAAACAGAGATTGGTGATCTCAACCCCAAAAAACGGATAGGTACCAAAAAAAGTAGGTTCAACTTTTTCAATAATAAAATTGCAGACCAAATATTTTTTCGCCTG
>JBFHFS010000107.1:0-4597 GCA_041583495.1 Marinilabiliaceae bacterium
AAAAATAAGATTCCTGACAGCCGATACCGCCAACCTTCGTTTTACCCTTAATATGACCAAAGAAAGGCAAGAGGCGATGCACCTGGAATTAAACACGACCAAACAACAATATCGCGAAGCAGCAAATTCGGCAGCTAAGGTGCAGAAGGAGATGGAGCAACAAAAACAAAAGCTGGTACTTATGGAGCAACAGCTGGTCTCCAAAACGGAAACGCTCAAGAATATTTCCGAAAGCTTCATCGAATTGCGTAAGACCCTGCTCTCGGCCAAAGCATCGGGCACATTAATAGACCCCAACAACAATAAGTTAGTGGATAAAATTGCCCGCCTGTTGGGACACTACTAAAAATACGTTAAGCTTAAAACACTGATGGTAACCAACATGTAGATGATGGTGAGGGGTAAGCCTATACGGAAGAAATCCTGAAAATTATAGTTCCCGGGACCATAAACCATCAAATTGGTCTGATATCCAATGGGCGTCAAAAAATTGGCGGCAGCAGCAAAAGAAACCACCAGAGCAAAAGGCTCCGGATCCAGGCCCAAAACTTTGGCCGCCGTCAGGGATACCGGAAAAATTATGGCCACAGCCGCTTTATTGGTAATATAGGCGGCTAAAACGGTCGTGATAGCATAAATCCCAAACAACAGGGTCACCCGGCCAAAGGGCAAAAAGACCGAAATAACCAGATCGGCAATCATCCCGGCCACCCCTGTCTTAATCATGGCCGTACCCAATGCCAACGACAGGGCAATAATAACAGCCAGGTTATAGTCGATACTCCGTGGCAAATCCTTGGGGGATACCACTCTTAAGGCCGAAACGGTGACCAATACCGCGAAGAGACCTATGAAGAGCGGCACCAACTTCACCGCCGACAAGAAAATGGCCAGCAAGGTCCCTCCCAGCAAAACATAAATTTTATATTTTTCCGTCCGGTTAAATTCCCGGACTTTCGAAATCAGATAGAAATCCTGCTCACTTTGTATCCGGCTGGCAAAGGCCTCTCCCACCAAAAGGAGCAACACGTCCCCTGCCTTTAGCTTAACCTGGTCCATTTTGCCCACTACCCGTTCACCATTGCGATGAAGGGCCAACAAAGCGCCATCAAAACGCCCCCTAAAGTTAACCTCCCGCACCGTCTTGGTTATCAGCGTGGAATTATGAGAAACCACCACCTCAATCACCTGGGTGTGTTTCAACTTCGACATAATCCCCACCGAAGGCAAGGTAAGCCCCCTGTTTTCTGAAAGTAAACGAACCACATTTTTATTCTCCCCGGCAAACCGCAACAGGTCACCTTCCATAAGCCTGAAATTATCGGACAACAACTGAAAGGTCCGGTTCCCCCGAATGATTTCGAAAAGAACCATCCCTTCAATATCTTTAATATCAGACTCCTGGAGGGTTTTATTCACCAAAACACTGTTTTTCCGGATGACGGCCTCTATTAAATATTTCCTTTCACTATTGGAATACTCTTCCATCACACTCTTACGCTCTGGCAGCATACGATAGGAAAAGAAGTAGAGATAGACCATTCCAATGATGAGCATGGGAAAGCCGACCCAGAAGAAATCGAACATCTCCAGAGACTCCATTCCCGGAAAGATATCCTGATCCATCACCATTCCATTAACAATAAGGTTGGTAGAGGTACCGATAAGGGTCACGCAGCCACCCAGGATTGCCGCATACGAAAGCGGTATCAGGAGTTTTGAGGGCGCAATGTTGTGCCGACGGCTCCATTGATGCACATAGGGCATCATTACGGCCACCAGTGGGGTGTTATTCAAAAGCGCTGAGGAACCCCCCACCCACATCATCATGCGTGCCAAAAATCCCCTATACCCCACCGAGCGGGGGAACACCTTTTCGAAGATGATCTCAATAACAGATGTCTTTCGGATGGTATCGCCCAGCAATAAAAGCATAATAACCACCGCTATCTGCTCATTGGCAAAGCCCGCAAGGATTTCTGATGGGGTAAGAATCTTAAAAATACCTAACACCATCACGGCAATGAAGAAGGTAAAAGCCGCCCCTACCCATTCCTTATAAAGGGAGATGAGAATGAAGGCCAGGACCAAAAAAACCAGAATTACGTCAAAAGTCGGAAAACTCATATTATTGGGGCTGCGTTACCTGAATGGGCTGCTTTTTACGGCACCAAGTTAAAACATATTTTCTAAGATTCATGTAATATCCACCTTAATATCTCATCCCCTTTGTTTGAATACCCCACAAACCGTTTACCCTTTTAAGAGAAGATTTATTGCAGAATCTGAAACAGAAAAAGACAAGAAGCTAATAGAAATAAGTCACCTGAAATCCGGAATGGTCATTTTGGGGGTTGCCTCAATTCAAAAAAAACAACCCTTCACAGATCCATCAATAACCTATATTGACCTCGAACCCCAACCTAAGCCAGCGGCCGGGCCGGGACAACTCCCCCATGTCGAAGTACTGCGCATCAAAAAGGTTTGCCGCTTCACCATATACACGCCATTTACCCTCTCGCCAGGCCACTCTCAGGTCGGTAAGCCAAAAGGGCTCGTAGTCGATTGTTAGATTGTCGGTGGTGCGCACAAAAAAACCTTCCCTCTCCTGGTAGAGGAACATCCAACGGGCCGTGAAATTCTTAAAGAGAACCTGATCCACGGCTATGGTTAACTTATGCTTCAGGTGATTCAACACATAAACCGATTCATATCCCTCGCGGGCCGCCTTATCCTGATCGAGGTAAGCGTAATTGATGGTGATGGTTTGCAGCAGGGGGAGTCGGGGGGCCAGTGTCTCCACATCCAATGTAAGGCTGCTTTCGAATCCCCTTACCGTAATCCGGTTAATATTGGAGGTGGTGTATTTAGTGTTCTCTCCAATTGTCCGGCCCCAGTCGATCAGGTTATTTCCCTTGCGGTAAAAGCCGTTCAGATGCCCTTTGATCCCATTACCAAAAAAGTTAATTCCGGTTTCGATGGTTGAGGCCTCCTCGGGTTTTAAGCGCGGATTGCCCTCATTGGTGGAACCCGAATAAAAGAGGTCGGTAAAAGTTGGCATCCGCAGGGAACGGTTATAGCTGGCGATCCACTTCACCGATGAACCAAACCAATAACTCAGGTCAATCCCTGGAAACCAATCCACCCGGTAATCAAGGCCCGAATTAAAATTTGCCATCACACCGGCCGAAAGAGACATTTGTCCAACCCTCACATTGTGCTCCAAAAATAACGAGGCATTGGTTCGGCTATAGCTTCGCGTAAAGAGACCCTCCGATTCACCGGGCACCTTAAGGGTATCCAGCATGGGTTGTCCAAGCACGTTGCTCCACACAGATTCGGAGCGCACCTCTCCTCCTAACGAGGACTGGCCAAATCGCCAGGGAATGGTGGCATTCAATCCTCCTCCAAACACATCGGTAAGGTGGTAATTATGTCCGCTGTACCACGAAGGGGCATCTTCCCCATCGCGGAACAATTCAAAACGGTCGTGATGCCGACGCCAGTATAAGGTGGGTTTTATTCGGAAGGCCTCCCCTGTTTCGAAACTCAGTGCCGAGAAGAAGGTGCGTGTTTGTTCAAACTGATTAGGATATAAGCCCGAATAAAAGGAGTTGGCCCCGAAGTCTTTGCGGGTATAACCGGCCTGAAAGTTGAAAAGTTCCTCGTTTTTTTGGTATCTGAACTGGTAAAACAGATTGTCACGGGAAAAGTCGGTATTGTCGGTATAACCATCGCTTCCCCCATTATCGGCCGAAAGGTAATTGGTAACAGGCCCACTGTTGTGATTAATCATAGCCCCGACGGAGTATAGACCATACTGCCCGCCCATTGCGCTCACAGAGACCCGGTTGCTTTCGCCGGAGGCGGTGATGATGTTGATGGCACCACTAAAGGCATTGGGACCATAAACACGGGCCGCAGGCCCTTCTAGAACCTCAATCCGGTCGATGCTTTTGAGGTCGACAGGCAGGTCCAGTGTGTGGTGCCCGGTTTGTGGATCGGTAATGTTCACCCCGTTGAGAAGCACCATCACCTGATCGAACGAGCCTCCCCGGATAGAGAGATCAGCCTGTACGCCCAGGGGCCCCCGCTCACGCACATCCACATTCATCACATACCTGAGCAGTCCCTGGATACTTTGAACCGGCATCGCCTCAATCTCGCTGCGCGGAACCACCGTTATCAGCCGGCCCACCTCCGAATAAACCGCCGGGGATCGACGGGCCGTAATCTCAACCTCGGCAAGCCTGATTTTTTTGGATATGGAATCGGTATTTGTCTGAGCAAAAGTGCTCAAATGCCCCAGGCAGGTAAAATAGACCAAAAGCAAGGTCCCAATTATTACCTCTTTGTGTAAGGTACTAAACACCGAATATTCACGCCTCTGCCACCGCTTAAAGACCAATTTTTCACGTGTCAGAATATATCTCTCAATTCTCATCTTATAAAATTATTTTTAGTACATGACAAAAAATACAACCTATTGAAAATCAAACAAATAAGTGACAAAAAACTAGGATAAGACGTTGATTATCAGTATATTAGAAGAATAATCTCACTCATTTTTCTAATGATGAAAATCAACGTCCGAAGC
>JBFHFS010000108.1:0-4289 GCA_041583495.1 Marinilabiliaceae bacterium
ATCGAGCCCGGCACCCGAAGCGATGCTCTGGTGCAGAACCTCGACTTTGCGCCTACCTTTTTGGATTATGCCGGGGTGGAGATTCCTGAGGATATGCAGGGTGAGTCCATGCGGCCATTGCTCAGCGGAGAATCCGACCAATGGCGGCAAGCGGTCTATTATACCTACTACGAGTATCCCTCCATACATATGGTGAAGCGCCACTATGGTGTGGCCACCGAGCGGTATAAGCTCATCCATTTTTATTACGATGTCGATGAGTGGGAGCTGTACGACCTGGAAACCGATCCCAACGAGATGACCAATGTGTACGATGCCCCCGATTATGCCGACGTGCGGAAAGATATGCACCAAAAGCTCGATTCCATCCGCAGTTATTATGGCGACAGCGATGCCAATGATCAGCGATTTCTGAAGGAATACCTGGACGTGGTGAAACCCTAAGAAACCATTAGCCGTAGGGAAAGAATGGGTGCAGTTTAAATAAATCCTGGGAAAGTAAATGAACACTTGGGGTTGTTGGAAAAATGGAGAGCCTCCACCAAAGCTCCGCTAACTGATGTGTTGAATCCGGATTGTGTTGAAGTTAACCGGGAGACTTTTTTGAAAGGTTGTTCCCGGTAATTTTTTTCCGACATTTGTGATGCCAAAAAAATGAGAACGATATGAGGAGGATAGGGTTTTTAATTTTTTTCATGGCTTTCTTTTGTGGGGGGGCATGGTCGGCTGTGGGCAGGGGAACGCCCGA
Source organism: Marinilabiliaceae bacterium (assembly GCA_041583495.1). Lineage (GTDB taxonomy): Bacteria > Bacteroidota > Bacteroidia > Bacteroidales > Marinilabiliaceae > JBFHFS01. The sequence continues at coordinate 749 of JBFHFS010000108.1, forward strand.
CAGCCTCTTTTTTAAAGACAGGATGCAGCCCCTTTCGGAGGATAATATTTTTAAAACCGAGGGGTATTACAACTGGTGTTCTTCAATCGTAAAAGGAGACGACGGAAAGTATCATCTTTTTTATTCCCGATGGCCTAAGAAATATGGCTTTTCATCCTGGCTCACCCATTCTGAAGTGGCTCATGCGGTTTCTGCTTCTCCCGCCGGACCCTGGAAATACAAAGAAACGGTGTTGACCAGCCGGGGTAAAGGGCACTGGGATGCCATCACCGTGCATAACCCCAAGATCAAATTTTTCGAAGGGAAGTACTATCTGTACTACTGCTCAACAAATATGGGCGACAAGGCATATACCCCCGAAGATTTAATAGAGACCGGTCGGGTGGGAAATCGTCATCCTAACTGGAAAATATTAAGGCCCAACCAACGAACCGGGGTGGCCGTGTCCCCATCCATCAACGGTCCCTGGAAAAGAATGGATCAGCCGCTGATTGAGCCTTCCGGACCCATAACTACCTTGACCGTTAACCCTGCCATCGACAAGGGAAAAGAGGGGAAATATTATCTGGTGGTTAAAGGCGATAAGCCTGATGTCACCGGCTTTGTGAGGAACCAGGCCATCGCAGTAGGAGAGTCACCCACCGGCCCCTTTACCATGCAACCCAGACCGGTTATCGATTACCTGGACACTGAGGATATGTCGATATGGTTCGATAAACAGCGGGACTATTTCTATGGCGTTTTTCATGCCCATACATTTGTAGGAATGGTGAGTTCACCGGATGGCCTGAATTGGCGCAAAGCGACTGAGTATGTACTGATGCCCAAGAGGTTGCCCCTTGTCGGTGGGGGTGAGATTATCCCCGACCGGATGGAACGTCCTTTTGTTTATCACGAAGAGGGAGAACCCCGGGTGTTAAGCATGGCGGTGAAAAAAGGCGATGAAGCCTACATTGTCTTTGTGCCGGTGAAAGAAAAAACACGCCCTCTGCCCAATAAACGGCAGCTGGCCTGGCAGGAAGCGGAGCTGGGGGCCGTTTTTCATTACGATTTGCATGTCTTCGACGGGCAAAAGTACGGACAAGGCAATAACCGCATCGATCCTGTACCCAATTACCAGATCTTTAACCCCCAAAAGCTGGATACCGATCAGTGGGTGAGAGCCATTAAAGAGGCCGGTTTCACCTTTGCGTTGATTACCGCCACGCACGAAACAGGCTTTGCCCTTTTTCAGTCCAGGGTAAACCCCTATTGCATGAAAGCCCTTGACTTTCAGGAGGGCAAAGGAGATGTGGTGCGCGATTTCGTTAATTCGTGCCGCAAATACGGCATCAAACCAGGGGTTTATCTGGGAATCCGATGGAATTCCTTTCTGGGGGTGCACGATTTTAAAGTGAATGGCACCGGCGCGTTCCGGGATAATCGTCAGGAATGGTACAATCAGATGGTGGAAGGAATGGTCAAAGAGATCTGTACCAACTATGGGGAGTTGTTCGAGATCTGGTTTGATGGAGGCGCCGATCATCCTGCCGGTGGGGCGCCCGATGTGTTGCCCATCGTACAGCAATATCAACCCAACTGCTTATTTTATCACAACAAACAACTGGCCGAAGCCCGCTGGGGTGGCTCGGAGTCGGGAACGGTGGCTTACCCCTGTTGGGCCACTTTTCCCTATTATTCCACCGGCGCCGGGGAGTCGGCCCACGAAAATATCTCTAAGAATAATTATCAACTGCTAAAACAGGGCGACCCTCAGGGATCTTACTGGGTGCCTGCCATGAGCGATGCTCCCTTGCGCGGGTTCAACGGACGACATGAGTGGTTCTGGGAGCCCGGTGACGAACAACATCTCTTTCCGGTGGAAAACCTGATGGAGATGTATTATCAGTCGGTAGGTAGAAATTCTACTTTAATCATGGGGTTAACCCCTGACCCCGACGGTCTTCTGCCAGAGCCCGATGTAAAAAGGCTCAGGGAATGGGGCGATGAAATTAAACGAAGATTTTCATCTCCTCTGGCTGTAACTTCCGGGAAAGGGACAGCGCTAATCCTGGAGCTGCCTAAAAGAGAAAGAATAAATCAGATGGTGGTGATGGAAGATATTTCCAAAGGAGAATGTGTGAGAAAGTTTGTTTTGGAGGGCAAGACGTCAAGTGGGTGGCGACCTGTTTTTGAGGGATCCTGCATCGGGCACAAATTTATTCATCGGTTTAATGCACTGGAACTGTCGGCGGTCCGCCTGAAGGTGCTTCAGTCAGATCAAACGCCTGTGATTAAGAGCTTTAAGGTTTTCTGTGTGGAGGATTAATGGTTTTAGAGCACCATAATTATTACCTTCCCATAAAGTCGAGAATTTGAACTAGATTAGGGTGCCGGACAGCTCGTTTTATTTTGCCCCCGGTTAAACCGTAGTTTATTCATATTTAAGTCGTTCATATTTAAGTCCTTCGGCCTTTTTCATTCAAATTACCCTGAAAGGGTTAAATTTGAATAACCGTGGGTGTTAACCCACGGAAAGTAAGACAAAATAATCATCAACCCTGAAAGGGTTGAATTTGTTAATTATATGACAAAACTAATTTTAAACCACAACTACGTGTTAATGAAAATAACTTACGCAGGTTTAATAATGCTTTTTTTGTTGGCCGGGTGCTCTAATGTGAGTAAAAAGAGTGCTGGTGGGGAGCTCTTTCATGCGGAAGAAATGGCCGGAAGATGGGAATTCGTTGGGGAAGCGATAAACGAACCCGGCTATGACATTTGGGGAAGTTCACCCATAAAAGGAGAAGATGGGAAGATTCATCTTTTTTGTTCCCGATGGCCCGGCACGATACCCTTTAAACAGGCATGGCGTTCTACCAGTGAGATCGCTCATTATGTTTCAGATTCACCCGAAGGCCCGTTCCGTTTTGTGGAAGTGGTCGCAAGTCACGAAAATAGGGGCGGCGGATGGAATAAGGAGGGTTTTCACAATCCTAATATCCGAAAAATAGGGAATACCTATGTGTTGGTATATATTGCCAACGATGGTGCTCCTGTACACGGTTCCAACCAACGTATAGGCATGATGATTGCCGACCATATTTCAGGACCCTGGAAGTCTGTGCCGGATGAGCATCAGCCCCTACTCAGTCCGCCCCAGAATGATTCCATATGGTGCTACCAAAGTGGAATTGGGGTAAACAACCCCTCATTGCTTGAACATCCTGATGGGCGATTTTTCCTCTATTTCAAGGCCATGACCGGGCCCCGTCCGGAGGGTAAGGTAAAAATGGGGGTGGCCATATCCACAAAACTGGCCGGGCCCTATATCATTTCCCCAAATCCGGTAACAGCCAATGAACGAGCCATCGAGGACGGCTATGCCTTTGTTTCGGACAACAAGATCTGTTTGTTAACAACCGATAATCACGGGATTCTCGAAAAGGGAGGAGGCTTACTATGGATCTCGGAGGATGGTTTAACATTTAATCCACAGCCGCTCTCCGGGTTTCATCATTTTGGCAATTACTATTTAAAGGGGCAGATACCCAAAAATTCA
>JBFHFS010000109.1:0-4246 GCA_041583495.1 Marinilabiliaceae bacterium
GCGTTGCCATCGGGCTGAATTAAATAGGGCCTTCAGCCCGAAAAAAAAATTGAAATTCGGTTGGGTTTTCGGTAAATTGATTGGGGTAAATAAGTCCCATTTGTTGTACACAAAGGGGTCAATTCGTAAACCATAAAAACAACTTTTATTGGAATAGAAGATATTGTAGCCTGCATTTACAGGGCGCTTGTTTATCGCATTATAATCACCCGAGGCGTTGCCATCGGGCTGAATTAAATAGGGCCTTCAGCCCGAAAAAAATTGAAATTGGATTGGGCTTTGGGTAAATTTATTGAGGTAAATAAGACCCATTGGATGCACCCAAAGGAGCCATACTTATTCACCAACGAGAAATTAAGCAATAAAAAAGGGAGTCCTTAAAAAGACTCCCTTCTGATAACATTCCTGGTTAAAAGTTAATTCAACCCTCTCTTTTCGAGAAGCGGTTCAATGGAGGGTTCCTGTCCCCGGAACTTCATATATTGAACCATGCCATCGTCATCGCCACTCTCGGCCAGACAATGTTTTCTAAATTTAGCAGCAAGTTCTTTGTTAAAGATATCGCCCGATTCCTTAAAGGCATTAAAGGCATCGGCATCCAGTACTTCGGCCCAGATATAAACATAATACCCGGCCGAGTATCCTCCATCAAAGACATGAGAGAAGTAAGTAGACCGGTATCTGGGAAGGATTTCAGGAATTAACCCAATCTCATCCATCGCTTTCTTTTCAAAGGCATTCACATCTTCCACGTCCGTACCCGCCTTTAGGGTATACCAGTCCATATCCAACAGGGAGGCTGCCAGATATTCAACGGTGGCAAATCCCTGGTTAAAGAGGGCACTCTTTTCCAGCTTCTCGATCAGCTCATCGGGCAGCACCTCACCAGTCTGGTAGTGTTTGGCATAGTGACGCAGCACCTGGGGTTCGGCGCTCCAGTTTTCCATGACCTGTGAAGGCAACTCCACGTAGTCGCGGGGAACTTCACCGGCAGTACGTTTGTAAGGTCCATCGGTAAAGAGGGCATGGAGTCCATGACCAAATTCATGGAAGATGGTGTTAACCTCGTCCCAGCTCAGCAATGAAGGGGTATCGCCAGTGGGTTTGGTAAAGTTACATACGATAGAAACCACCGGATGCACCCGCTTCTCCCCATCGTAACCTGCATTTCTGAAACTGGTACACCAGGCACCCACACTCTTTCCGTCTCTTGGGAAATAGTCGAGATACAACAAGCCAATGTGTTTTCCGTCGGCCTCCTTTACTTCAAAAACTTCAACATCCTCCTGATAAACAGGCACATCATTAAGCTGATCAAAGGTAATCCCATAGAGTTGGTTGGCCACCCAAAACATGCCATCGCGCACATTTTCGAGCTGGAAATAGGGACTGAGCTGCGACTCATCCAAATCGTACTTTGCCTTACGCAGTTTTTCGGCATAGTACCACCAATCCCATGACTGGAGTTTAAAGTTCTGGCCTTCTTTATCGATGATGGCCTGCATCTCTTTTCTTTCCTGTTTTGAGCGTTCCAGAGCCGGTGCCCACAGGCGATTTAAAAACTCATAGATCTTACCAGGTTCCTTGGCCATATTTTCAGCGACCACATAGGCTGCATGATTCTCGAAACCAAGTAATTGAGCCCTCTCAGCACGAAGGGTTACCATTTTTTGAATGATGGCTTTGTTGTCGAACTGGTCGTTATGATCACCCCTGGTAAAATAGCCCCGGTAGAGTTCTTCCCTCAAGGCACGGTTATTAGAGTAGGTAAGGAAGGGCAACATGCTGGGTTTCTGTACCGTGAACAACCATTTGTTGGCATACCCTGCACTTTCGGCAGCTTCAGCAGCGGCCGAAATAAGTCCTTCGGGTAATCCATCCAGATCGGCCTCATTGTCGAGTACCATCTGGAAATTCTCGTTGGTCTCGGCCAACAGGTTTTCACCAAATTGAACGGTAAGCTTCGAGAGCTCTGTGTTCAACTCTTTCAGTTTGGCCTGGTCCTCATCGTTCAGATTGGCCCCATTGCGCACAAAATCCTGGTAATATTTGGTCACAACCCGCTTTTGGTTATGATCTAATTCGGAGGATTCCAGCGACTCGTAAACCGCTTTCACCCGGTCGAACAATTTCTTGTTCATCGAGATCGCATCGCGATGCTGGGTTAGAAGGGGCATCACTTCGCGGGCCAATACCTGAATACTGTCGTTGGTGTCGGCCGACTGAAGATTAAAAAAGACGCTTCGAACCCTGGTCAGGATATCTCCCGATTGGTCGAAGGGCAAAATGGTGTTTTCGAATGTTGCGGGTTCGCTGTTGTTAACAATAGCATCTACTTCCGCCTCTTGTTGCTCAATGCCTGCTTTAAACGCCGGCATATAATCAGATATTTTTATTTTTTGAAAGGGGGGCACCTCAAACGGGGTGTCATAGGCGGCAAGAAAAGGGTTTATCTCCTCTTTGGGCACCTGACATCCGCCCAATAATAATAAAGCCATAGGCAATAAAAAAAAGATACGTTTCATTGGTTAATAATTAAGTTAAAAAAGATCACAAGGTTTCATCAACTTATACTGCCAGGGAATGGTGAGCCAGACAGACAATACAAGGTTGGTTTAACGGTTCGAAAATAACATATTTTAGGCACTTAAAAAATTTAACAACAAGCATTTACCCAAAAAAAACCTAAGCAAAAGGCCACTGCAGGTAATAATCCGGTTAACACTAAAACGACTACCCCAGCCATTCTTTAATGTACTCCAATATCAAAAAAGGCCTTTAACTGCTTCCATTGCACATCATTCATATTAACCGAGCTCATGTTGCGGCTCTGAAGCGACACACGCTGGGAATTCGGAATAGTAATAGGGTGAGCAAAGGGTTGTCCTCCGGAAGCCACCCTGACCTCAGAGACCAATTCGTTGGCTTTAAGCCAAAGGTCATGGGCCAAAGGAGATAAACGGTGAGCTAATTCCACATTAAGGACCGACGATTTTGCCAAACAGTCCTCAGGATACAGCACCCCACCATACCCAATAGCAACAAAACGGTCCGACTCGGCAGGCTGCTGCTGAACAACCTTTTCCCATTGCTTATAGGGCAAATCGCCACTACCCATATTCCGGACAACATTAGCACAAACAGACGTGGGAAACTGCAAATGAAGATTTAGCAAACGTTCTATTGTGTCGGGTGCGTAAAAAAGATCGTCATCAAAAGTTATGATGACCTTATCTTTGAACGAGCCAAAAGCATAATAATATTTTTTATGCGAGCGTATATTTTGGGGCACAAAACGAACCTTAATACTATTGTCATTGATAAATTCCCGTAAGTTCAAAGGAAGGTCCAATAACTGATTGGGAAACTCTTCAACCGATAGATAAACAACAATTTGACAAGGCCGGATAGTCTGCAATAAAATCGACTTCAGAACCATATCTAATGAATTAATACGGGCTGGGAACGAGGTCAGGGACACCACCATCTTTGAGCTCGGATCGGTTGGCGGGAATTTTTTCATCAGCGAAGCTGCCCTAAGAATACGTGCCGCATAAATACGGCGTTTTAATCGCGCCGGAAGTGAAAACAGATGTCGATAAAGAGCCGATTTTGTGCGACAATGGGACACATAAACATCGGCATCTGCATAAGCCGAATAAAGAACAGTAAGGTTTTGAATTACGGACATTGAAAATACTCTGAAAAGTGAGGAATCAAAGATACGACTATTGTTAGAGAACAAAACCCGAATCCATTCAAAAACGGATAAATATTAATAATCTCTTTTCTCTTGGGAAGTACCCATGGAGCAGAAAACCGGACACCACTAGGCAAGGGGATTTGGATACACAAACCCATTAAACATGGCGAATCAAAAAGTAGAATGAAGCCCTTTGATAAGGGGGGCTTGAGGAGGTCATCGATGAAAACCAACCGGATGCGCTGGACAACAATTGATACTTTTGGATCCCCTTAAGTTGGGAAGAATGCCATCAGGGCCCGTGAAGCAAAGGCTGAACCGGTTACACCCCCCCAGGATAATAAAGAAAAACCCAGGGGAACCCCGGGGCAAATTAAAATCCGGTTTTAATCTCTGAAAGCACTACCTTTTCCAGGCTATTCCACACCCTATAGCCTTGGTATGTGACACTTGTACCGGGGTTCCATCCAACAATGCCTCAACGGCCTCTTCTACATAATGGGTCTTAACTCTGGAGGCATCCTGATAGTTGTCGTCAATAGC
>JBFHFS010000110.1:0-3946 GCA_041583495.1 Marinilabiliaceae bacterium
AAAGGAAAGGGGAGGAGCTGTTGCTTTTCCCCTTTTTTTGTTCTTTTTCCTTTATTCACCACCTCCGGGGTTTTTACACCACTATCCCCCTTGTTGTAATCACAAAAACTTCATCTATAGATATATAAAGGGGGGTGACGAAGGTCTGTTCATGCAGCCAACTAAAAAATAAGTTTAAATATTTACTTTTAAGTTGCGTAACTTAAAAATAAGTTGTAGATTTGTTTCACTGATCAATTAACTCAATGAGCCATGGTGACTCTTACAAAAGGGGAAGAAAGAATCATGCAGATCCTCTGGGATCTGGAAAAAGGATTTGTTAAAGACATCCTGTTACAGTTTCCCGACCCTAAACCACCCTACAATTCTGTATCTACCATAATACGGGTGTTGGTAAAAAAAGAGATTGTTGGTTATCACTCCTACGGTAATACATACCAGTATTATCCATTAATATCCAAGGAGGATTACCGGAAGGGCCAACTCAATAGATTGGTGAAAGATTATTTCAGCAACTCTTTTAAACAGGTGGTTAACTTTTTTTCTGAGAATAAAAACCTTAAGCTCGAGGAAGTGGATGAAGTCCTAAAAATGCTTGAGGAGATAAAACGGAATAAAAAAGGGAATTGAAATCATGGAGAGGATAGATGTTTTAATTCGATGTCTCATCCTGTTGCACAGGCAAAAGTCCTTAGCCGCAAATCCTGAACTCTGTCATAATTCTTTACCTATTTAAGTAGGGAATAGACACTTCTACTATCAGTTTTGGCTGATTACATGGGCCCATCGCCCTTCTTGTTGTAATTTTTATGCAAGCCCAATGCATAAACTCTTCTTATACCTTCTGGAATCAGGACTTTGTTTGTCACTGATGTTTCTGCTCTACCTGGTGCTGTTTAGGAAGGAGACCTATTTTTCCTTTATCCGGTATTACCTGGTTGGCATCATCTTTTTCGGATTAGTTATTCCGGTTATACATGTAAATATTAGCATGACGCAACCGCAAACCATTGAGCCGACGTTTAAAGAGATAGGTAGAATCAGAAACTATTATGAGCGAATGATCGCCTTATCGGATCCTGAAACGGGCACTTATTATGAGAACGGGATTCCCCGTGCCGTATTTGAAGAACAATGGGCTAATGATCAAAAGAGGATTTCTAATAGTGGCATTCCATCGCATTTATTGGGGATCCCCATTTCCAATGACGCCCAGATGCCTCAGTATTGGAGCTTACTTCAAAGAATTTTGGTTTTATATTTGGTAGGTGTGTTTTTTTTCTTTTTCCGCTTTTTGTATTTCCTTATCAGGCTCCTTTGGTTGATCAGTAAAAATAAGGTTATTGATAAATTTGGAGTAAAAATCGTTTTGCTTCCCGACGAGATTCCACCCTATTCTTTCTTCCGCTATGTTTTTATTAATGAAAAAGTGGTGGACTTGCCCGAATGTAGGCAGATTATTGCGCACGAAAGCGTGCATATTCGCCAAAAACATTCCATAGATCTGATTATAGCCCAGGCCCTTGTGATTTTTCAGTGGTTTAATCCATTGGTATGGCACGTTCAAAAGGCCATTAAAACCAATCACGAATTCATCGCCGACAGCAAGGTGGTGGAGAATGGGTTTGAGTTATTTGATTATCAAACGCTTCTATTGAGCCAGTTGATCAGTATCCGTTCGGTAGAGTTAGTGAATAATTTAAATCTCATATCTATTAAAAAACGAATCGCTATGATGACAAAAATAAAATCCGGCTTAAGGGCCAGAATGAAAATCTTGATTACGATCCCTTCCGCTTTCCTTTTGTTGTTTCTTTTTTCCAATCTTACCATCAGCAGTCCCGAAGTACGCTTTGGCAACTTTTCACCCATCTCAATGAAAATTGACAAGTCCGATTTGAACGGGATGTGGATGAGCGGCAAGGATTTGTTGGCCTATTCTTTAATTAATATTGGACCAAACAGCATTCAGATTCTGGGGGATGAAAATACGATTCAGACCTATAAGATGGAAATCATGGGGGACTATTTTTTGGTGAATTCACCCCTTAACGAAGGCCTGAAAGTTCCTTTTCAGGTTTCGGCAAATGTGCTTAAGGTCTGGTGGAAGTCCGATAAACCGGTAATCTATGATAGGTCTTCTTATACGAATTCTTTGGAGGTGTTGCTGGGTCAGGTGCCCGACCCCGTAATCTTACCCTTCATCAGCTATACCCGGATATTGGATCCGGATCGATGCATCCCGGTAATAATTGACAATGAAAGGGTTGTTGTTAATGATGAAAAGGGACCCCTCACCGATTTCGAAAAGCTGATAGTTCGGGAAAAGGAGGAGTTTCCTGTCCTGGAGAGGTCAATGTTAACCATTAAGCTTCTTATTGATAAGGAGACTTCCATGAAGCGTGTGTCAACGGTTTATGAGGCTTTAAGAAGAAATGGGCTGTTGAAAATTGCGTATTCCGGCATTCCATCCGATCCGGAAGTTCCTACTCTCCTGTATCACACGGTGGGTATTCCCAAGTTATTGCCTCCCCTGGGTGCCGAATTTTTCACGGCAGAGGAGACGGAAGAAATGGTAAGCAAAGAATATCTGGATATCATGATGATCGATGATAAAACGCAAACCCCGGAGCAGGCAAAACTAAAGTTAATAGAGATGCTCAGAAACCACCCCGAAAAAGTAGTTGTTTTATTAAAATACACTAATAACACCATTTATAGCAATTATCTTTCCTATATCGATATGCTCTACGATGCTTACCAGGAACTGAGAGATGAAAAGTCAATGGCGCAATACCAATTGCCATTCAATGATTTGGGTGCCATTCAGCAAAAAAAGATCCGCAAGATCTATCCGATGCGAATATCCGAATGGAATCTGGATGCCGATAATTGACGGGGGATTTACACCTGCAAACGATGTGGGGCACACCTGTCCCGAAGCAATGATAATGCAATCGTGCGGGGGCGGGGTGGCAGAATGATAAATTTAATGATACCCCATAGAAACGCCCAATTTGGGCGTCTCTATGGGGTATCGAAAAAAAACGCATTACATGTAATCCCGTTATTCTCCTTTTTCTTGCTTTAAAACCTTTTTTGCTGCCTTAAAACCAATGCCAATGAAAATGAGAATGATGCCAAATGTTAGATAATCCCAGTCTCCCTTTAAAGTCATTGAATGCATGCTTCTGTGGCTATTGGTTATTTGATTCAAGATTACATTGAAAATATTACCGATTACAAAGCCAAATCCCGAAATGAAAAACAATTTGTTCAATATTGTCAATAAATCAGTAATGTCGGCCTTTCTGGTATTTATCTCTTTGTTTATGAATTTGTCTCTTAAAAAATTCAGAATCATTATGAGTAAATAGATTACAATGATTGCAAAGACTAATTTCATAAAAATTGAGGCAAAGCCGTTTAGAAAGTCTGTATTCAGGCTGAAGGATTGTTTTTGATCCATTTTGTTTAGTTTTTGAGTTTTATTCGGATTTTACTTATGTTCCAATATCTTATTTAATTCACTTTTGAAGTTGTACATGGCAAATTCATCGTTTAGCACTTTGCCATCTTTATCAATTACCACATAACGCGGAATTCCGTTAAACGCGAATAACTGGCGTAAATAATTATAATCGTCTGTCGAAAGCCTGAATGTATTCTTAAGGCCCTGTTCCTCTACAAATTTATCATAACTGGTCTCGGGAGAACTACGTTCATCGGTAATAAAGATGAAATCAAAATCAGGGTTATCTTTATATTCCTCCCGGGTTTCTTTCATACTTTTTATTCCCCCAACACAAGGACCGCAAGTGGTTGCCCAGAAATCGACAAACAAAATTTTACCCTTAAATGGATTTACTATTTTTCGGAATACTTCCGTTGCCACCCCTTCGGGCAAAGCGTAGGCTATTTTCTGCTCATCAGGAAAGGCATCTTC
>JBFHFS010000111.1:0-3897 GCA_041583495.1 Marinilabiliaceae bacterium
GAAGAAAATTTCGATCAAAAAACACGGACGTAAAGCAAAAAGTATATTTAAATATGGACTTTCTACGATTGCTAACATTTTGTCAAACCCTGGAAATCAATTCAATATAAATGTCTATGAATTTTTGTCATGTACTTAGAATAAATTTACAAATTCAGCCTTTCGGGGTAATTTGAATGCAAAAGAACGAAGGACTTAAATATGAATAGCCTCCGGTAAAACCGGAGGCAAAACAAAACGAGCAGTCCGGACCCCCCGAAGGGGTTCATTATTGTTCAAAATAAAATTTAAACAGTTTCTTAAACCATTGAATCCATGAGTAAAGAGATAAACTGGGGTATCATTGGCTGTGGTACCGTCACCGAACTGAAAAGCGGGCCCGCCTTCAATAAAGTTGAAGGGTCACACTTAGTTGCCGTTATGCGGCGAAATGGCGAGCTGGCACGCGATTATGCCCACCGCCATAAAGTGCCCCGATGGTACAACAGTGCCGATGATTTGATCGCCGATGAAGAGGTGAATGCTGTCTACGTGGCAACACCTCCCTCCAGCCATGCCATGTATGCCATCAAGGCCATGAAAGCCGGAAAGCCGGTCTATGTGGAGAAACCCATGGCCGCCACCTACGCCCAATGTCAGGAGATGCTCTCGGTGAGTAAGGAGACCGGAATGCCCCTTTTTGTGGCCTACTACCGGAGAACCCTGCCGGGCTTCCTCAAGGTGAAGGCTCTCATCGATGAGGGGGCCATTGGTAAACCTTTGTTTGTGAATATGATGCTGGTGCGTCCGGCCAATACCGCCGAGAGGGATAACCAAAATCCGGCCTGGCGCGTGCAACCCGACCTGGCCGGGGGAGGGATCTTTTACGATTTGGCAGCCCATCAACTCGACTATCTCGATTTTCTGTTTGGACCCGTAAAAGAGGTGTTTGGCCTGGCCGATAACTTCGGGGGATTCTATGCCGCCGAAGATACCGTGGTGGCTTCCCTTCGCTTTAAAAACGATGTGTTGATGAGCGGTTCCTGGAGCTTCGTGAGCGATGAATCCTCCCGGCGCGACGTGATTGAGATCATTGGAACCGGGGGACGACTGGAATTCTCTACCTTCGGCCACGAACCCATCCACCTCTTCCGGGACCGGGAATTTTCGCAGTTTCCCTATCTTAACCCCGAGAATATCCAGTATAATCTTATTACACAAGTGGTGGAATCCCTGCAGGGCAAGGGCCATTGTGTGAGTACCGGGGTGAGTGCAGCCCGCACCAATCTGGTGATGGAAAAAATTACCCGCGCTTATTATCGGTAAAAAATTCTTACTTTTGCACCAAAATTAAAACAGAGCAAAAATGTTTGAGAATTTATCGGAAAGACTGGAGAGATCCTTCAAACTGCTTAAGGGGCAGGGTTCTATTACGGAAATAAATGTGGCAGAGACCCTTAAGGATGTGCGACGTGCACTGCTCGATGCCGACGTTAACTTTAAAACGGCTAAGTCGTTTACCGAAACGGTTAGAACCAAGGCGCTGGGACAACAGGTTCTCACTGCGGTAAATCCCCAGCAGATGATGGTCAAGATCGTTCACGATGAGCTGGCATTGCTCATGGGTGGAGAAACTACCGACGTGGAGCTGAAAGGAAATCCCGCCATCATCCTCATCGCCGGCCTGCAGGGCTCGGGTAAAACAACCTTTTCGGGCAAACTGGCCAAGCTGCTTAAAACCAAAAGAAGTAAAAACCCAATTCTGGTTGCAGGCGACGTCTACCGTCCTGCCGCCATCAATCAGCTTCAGATCCTGGGCGAGCAAATCGAGGTGCCTGTCTATACAGAAGAGGGCAATACCAATCCGGTTAAGATCGCCAAAGAGGCCGTTAAATTTGCTAAACTAAAGGGCCACGACCTGGTGATTATCGATACCGCCGGTCGATTGGCTGTGGATGAGCAAATGATGAGCGAAATTGCCGCTATCAAAGATGCGGTGAAACCTCAGGAAATACTCTTTGTGGTCGATGCCATGACCGGACAGGATGCGGTCAATACCGCCCGTGAGTTCAACGATCGGCTCGACTTCGATGGCGTGGTGCTTACCAAACTGGATGGTGATACCCGCGGTGGTGCCGCCATCTCTATCCGGAGCGTGGTGGATAAACCCATCAAGTTTGTGGGTACCGGCGAAAAACTCGAAGCTCTCGACGTGTTCCACCCTGCACGTATGGCCGACCGTATTCTGGGCATGGGCGACATTGTGTCGCTGGTGGAAAAAGCCCAGGAGCAGTTCGATGCCGATGAGGCCCGTAAACTTCAACAGAAAATTGCCAAGAATCAGTTTAACTTCGACGATTTCCTGGGTCAGATCCAGCAAATAAAGAAGATGGGTAACCTGAAGGATTTGGCCGCCATGATCCCCGGAATGGGTAAGATGGTCAAGGATATAGATATGGACGATGATGCCTTCAAAAGTGTGGAAGCCATCATCTCTTCCATGACCCCTCTCGAAAGAGCCGAGCCCGGAGTGATCAACGGTAGTCGCCGTAAAAGAATTGCCAGTGGCAGTGGTACCTCTATTCAGGAGGTGAACCGCCTTATCAAACAATTCGACGATACCCGCAAGGCAATGCGTATGATGTCGAAAGGTAAGAACCTCTCTAAGCTGATGGGTAATATGTCCATGGGAAGATAATTTGTAACTTTTTAAACCACTTTAGGATGCAATTGATTGATGGTAAGGCCACTGCTCGCCAGATAAAAGAGGAGATCGCTGCTGAGGTAGCCCAACGTACAGCTAACGGACTCAAAAAGCCTCACCTGGTGGCTGTTTTGGTGGGCCACGATGGTGGAAGTGAGAGTTATGTGGCCTATAAAATCAAAGATTGTGAAGAGGTGGGATTTAAATCGTCTCTTATTCGCTACGAGGACGACGTCACCGAACAGGAACTCCTGGATCGGGTGGATCAGCTCAACCAGGATCCCGACGTGGACGGCTTCATCGTTCAGCTGCCCTTACCTAAGCATATCTCGGAGGAGAAAGTTACTCTTGCCATCGATCCGGGTAAGGATGTGGATGGCTTTCATCCCCAAAATCTGGGCCTGATGGCTATGGGGGCCCCCTCGTTTGTGTCGGCTACCCCCCAGGGCATCATGGAATTGCTTAAACGCTATCAGATAGAGACCTCCGGTAAGGATGTGGTGGTGATTGGACGAAGTAACATCGTAGGGCGTCCCATGAGCATCTTGCTCTCTTTGAAGGGCAATCCCGGCGACGCTACCGTTACCGTTTGCCATAGCCGCACCAAAAACCTGGCAGATATCTGCCGCAGGGCCGATATCATTGTGGCTGCCCTGGGCCGTCCCGGTTTCCTTAAAGCCGATATGGTGAAGGAGGGCGCTGTGGTGATCGACGTGGGAACCACTCGTATCCCTTCCGATAAAACCAAGTCGGGCTTCAAACTGGCCGGTGATGTGGCCTTCGATGAGGTGGCACCCAAATGTAGCTTCATTACCCCGGTTCCCGGTGGAGTGGGCCCCATGACCCGTGCTTCCCTGCTTATCAATACCCTGAAGGCGGTTAAGTAATTTCTTGCCTCAAAAAGAGCTACGATGGGATTTTTAAGCCTCCGTGCCTAAACTGGCTAGATGTGCTTTGTTTGGCTTGCAGAAAGAAATTTTGATAAAAGAAAGGGCATATTACCCCAAAATTAATTGGTAGTTATATGCCCTTTCTTTATGCCCTTCTTTGTTGAATCCCTACAGGGTTAAGATTTCGGATTTGTTCCCTCCCGGGTTTCACCCGGGGTTATTTTTATGAAACCCCTCTGGGGTTCCTCCTAAAACGATTCTGGCTGGAGTGAAATAAAAAGGTCCACAGTGCTCCCCTCGGCCAGCTCTCATCTCTATCTTCTA
>JBFHFS010000112.1:0-3615 GCA_041583495.1 Marinilabiliaceae bacterium
TAAAGAACCATTATTTCACTGCATAAAAACAGCAAAAAAGAGTAGAGTGGCGAAGTTATCAGCCGATAGATTTTTTCGGAGAAACTTTAAAGCAGCTGAAATCTGGTTGTCCACGGTACCGGGTGCCAGCCCCATTTCCTCGGCAATTTCCCGGGAGCTTTTCCCCTGATGCCGACTTTTAATGAATATGGCCTTTTGCTTTTCGGGCAACCTGTCAATCAGTTGGTTAACTCGACCCAAGGTTGACTTATACTGAAGCTCTTCTTCAAGGTTATTGGATAGGGTTTCTGATGAATCTTTTTGTGCCAGAAACTTTTTATGGATTTTCTTTTTCCGGAACAAATAACACAGATCGTGATAGGCAATGGTGAAAAGGTATGATTTCAGGGAAGATTCCTTTTTCAGATCTTTCCGGTTTTCCCATATCTTCAGAAAAACATCCTGAATCAGTCCTTCTGTCTCTTCTTTTGATTTTAAATAGCCCAGGGCAAATCCAAACAGCCGATCTCCAAATCTTTTAGAAATCTGATCAAAGACTACCATATCTTCCTTCCTGAGCTGTTCAACTAAATGGTAGTCGGATGGATTCTGGTGTGGGGTCATTTGTGTTAAATTATGATACGAATATATAACATTTATCGGCAAATGGAAGGCCAAGCCTATGTATTTCTATGCCCTTTACTCCAATATTAATCCGACTGGCCACAAAACATCCTTAAGACGGAGAAGCCATTGACATTAAAACCACAACCTAAATCCACTGGCTACAAACAACAGATCTAATCAGTCCCAACCTTTAAGAAGGTTGCTGGCGTCATAGAAAGGCAGGGATAAAGCCGACTCCATTCGTCCTTCATGAGGCACTCACCTTAAAAGTCCCTGCCTGGTAACTGACCTATTTTTGTTGATAATCTCCATTGATCCTAAAAACTCTATAAAACTTGGCGCCCAATATCAGCCCAACTTTAAATCTTTAACTTAATCAATCAATTTTGATGGAAAAAATCGGCAAAGGATACAACGTTACCAAGCACAACGCGTTTAAGGCACAGAGCCCAACGCACATAGTTATTTGGTCATAAATTTCCAACTCGTATGGTATTCAAGGCTGCCTTTAATATTAGAGACTGTTCCTTTGCCATTTTTCACCGAAAGGCCGACTAAAGAATAATCGCCACTTTCGTAATTAAACGTTATTCCATCGTCATCATACAACGTAAACTGTCCGTTTTCATCGCCATAAACCCTTAATTCTATGGGTAATTCTTTAGTCCATTTCGAGGTCTGGGACACTCGTGGTATCATTGGGATTATTCCGCCTCCTTTAACAAATAATGGAATTTTATCGAGCCCCGGTTTGGCAACAATCACTTCCCCGTTTCCTACATATTGCCCGGTATAAAAATTATACCAGTTTCCTTTGGGGAGAAGAACCTTACGCTCCACCTCCATCTTAAACATAGGGGCCACCAAAATAAAATCACCCATCATGTATTGGTCCTTAACCTCTTTTTGGATGGCTTCTGCGTATGGATTTTTTGTTCCGTCGAGTTTCCCGGCAACTGCTTCAGTTTTTAACCTATATCCGTCCACCAATTCCATTGCTCTAAATGGCGGGGTTCCTTCAAAATAATATTGTGCAAATGTTGAATAGATATACGGTAATAACTGCATTCTCAGAAAGGCCACATCCTGGCAAGCCTCATAAACATCGGGGAATGACCATGGTTTGGTACCATCCGCCCAGGCGTTTAACATAGCCATAGGTGAAAAACACACGGATTGCATACGTCTAACCCATTCTTCTGATGAACTACTTGCACGAACTTCCGGCGTCCATAGCAATCCCGAAAAACTTGAATTCACCAAGGCGGTAATAAAATCTTTATGACTGTAGTAATCGTTATATAGCACATATGGCAGGGAAACTGATCCGGCGTTTGCCGCTCTAACCAGTCCATAAGTTCTTTCATTTTTATGACGATAAATCTGGTCGGTTAAAGTCATCACCTGTATCCCATAGGTTTGCCGCATTTGTTCGCCATCCAGTCCTGAAGGAAAGGTCGCTATATCAGGCCAAACCCAATGGTCAAAACCATCAACCTCATCGATCTTAAATCCACTGACTCCAATATTTAGTTGATTTTCGAGAAGATGATTTTTAAAAATATTTCTTGCTTCAGCAATCGTATAGTCAGGGACCGTACCGCACCAAACAGAGTGTGACCCCACATACGCTTTCATTTGGGCATCAAGGACTGAACCCGTCCATAAATAGGGATTACACCATAAGTTTAGGTGAATCCCTTTATCCAACATCTCTTTAGTAAATGCTGCCGGATCTGGGTAACGCCCCGGGTCCCATTCAAAAGTACAAGGGTAAGCTTTGCTGTGCCACCCAGGCTCGAGCCCAACCACATCTATGGGAAAATCGTTAACAAAAAAGCCCTCCACTTCTTTTCTTACATCCGTTTCGGAATAAAGGGTTGGTGTACGTTGCCAAAATCCGAGTCCCCATTTGGGAGGGATAAATCCGCCACCACAATAGAGGTTAAAACGCTGAACGACCTCCATCATGGATTCACCGGTAAAAAGAATCATTTCCACTCCTTCTTCAGGAATAATAAATTCCAGGTTGTCGGAATAGGGTCGTGAGGTCCATGCCTGATTTGTGTTCCGATCTCGGGTTTCAGGCTGATTTTCTGAGTCCAACCTAACGCTTGTTCCGGCATACACATCGATGTAGCGGGCGGCGTTTATCAACACCCCATAACCTCTATCCGACACAAAAAAGGGGACAGGAGCATGAGTGCGGCCATTATCAGATCCGCCATAATGATCGACATGTAACCGCATGATTCGCCCGCGTTGGCGAACCGTTTGAAAATTCAGTCCCAGCCCATAAAGCTGTTCCTCTCGGGCCAAGGGAAAACGGACGTAGGTTTTTCCGTTTTTCGTAAATGCTTTTATTTCAGCCTTATTTATAGGAATGGGCGAATCACTTAATTTTTCTATCGCCTCTCCCCTTGGATTTTTGTTACTTACCGAAAGAAGATTAAACTCAGGAGGTGAATTTACAACCGTCTTCCAAACACCAGAATAGGTTTTTTCCCAGGTTGGGGAAAATTCAAAGGTTATAGGTTTTTGGACATCATGTGAACACGAAGACAACAATACTATAATCGAAAGGGAAAAAAACACCTGATTCATCTTGGTTATAACTTAAAACATATAAATTTCCGGATGCGAGTTGTTAATACTTAATAATAAGACACATAAAGAGGCTCTCATCTTATCAAGGAACACGTGTGTTTCATTCCTTTACTGAATTCAAAGCCATTAAGAAAATGATCGTCTCCCCAAAAAGAAGTAAATACCATTGAATCTCACAAATCCCTTGGTTGGTTCAAAAAACGCTCTTCAAACACTCTATTTTTGTTTCTTTTTACAGGTAATAGCATTGGGGGCACAAAGTCTCACGAATAAAATGAACTTTTTTTCATTTTATTTAACAAAGAGATGTTATGCGCTTATTATCTGTTACTTAAAGAACCATTATTTCACTGCATAAAAACAGCAAAAAAGAGTAGAGTGGCGAAGTTATCAGCCGATAGA
>JBFHFS010000113.1:0-3239 GCA_041583495.1 Marinilabiliaceae bacterium
CATTCCATTAAAATTTGATCCACCTTCTCTTTATCCGATGCGGACGTTGGAAGTTTAATCCGCGGGATGGAATAGGGAATTTGATTCTTTTTCCATTTCGGGAAATTCTTTCCGTATTCAAATAACTCTTCTTGCGAAATCGTTGTTCTAAGTTCCTGGGTGGAGGTTAAGAAATTATGATAAAATTTATTGGCCGTACTTGTCGAGAAGATTCCCTGGAACTTAACAAAGGGCGATTCCAGATAGGGATTGGCCCACATTTCCTCTTTTCGGGCACCTCTATTGGCATCCTCTAAACGAAAGGTGTTGCCTGCTCCTTTTTTTTCTATACGCTTCATTTCCGGTGCTCCATTCATGGATCGGCAGCTTAAATAGCAATCGCTGTATGAATTTAGGGTGACGGATTGTTCGATGATGGGATATCCACTCTCTAAAAAGAAAGTATGGGAATTGCTAACATAGGAAGCGTATTTAAATATCGTTTTATTTTTTCTTACAATATAATAATCAAGAATATCCCCTACTTCCAGATTGGGGATAGAGATTTTGTTTAATTGAGCCTGGGCTCTGCCTTTCTCCGCTTCGTCGGTAACCATCATCTCGTCGAGGTTAATCTCATTCTCATGGCCATCGCTTTTAATGACTTTAAAGCCGGCAAAAACAAGGTCGGCACCAAGTTTCTTGTTCGATCTGGCTTTTTCCGTATCGCCATCAAACGAAAAGGTGGTGAATTCAGTCACCCCGGCTTTATCGAGCAGCTTTATTCGCACGTGAAGAGAAGATGAAACTTCAATTCGTTTGGGGCCGAGGGCAAATATGGGGTCAATGGTATATTCGAACGAGCGGTTTAATATTACACACGATGAGGATTTATATTCTTCAGGAATGGTGACTTCTTTAAAGGTCTCTGTACCCCAGAAGCGGCTTTTATATTCGTCGTTTTCTTTGTTGGCAAACAAAACCGTTAGCGGAACTATTATCAGTAGAATGAGAGTGCATATTCTTTTTGTCATTGCTCAAATAATTATGGGTAAATGGTTCGTTATTCTTTAGTCAGAATGATTTGATCGTTGTAAAATTCCTTGAGTGTCTGAATGGAATTATTCCATTGGTCAAACCTGTCTTTGGTAATGATGGGTGATTTAATGGTTAGCTCAAATTGATAAACAATGTTTTGGCCTGTTTGAGTCAGTTTCCCTAAAATATTGTACTCGGGTTCATCAATGGAAATACTGTTGGGGATGTGTGTCACTCTATAGTTCTCAGGGATGGTAAAGCTGACATATTTCTTGTCTGCCAATTTCATATTTAAATGAAGATCTGTTTTTCTGTCCGATTTAATGGTTTCAGATTTTAACAGTTGTTCCCAGTCAAAAGAGATGTAAAAATCATTCCCGAACGAGGTAATCTTATTGGCCACATTCGTTGTTGCACTTAACTCAAAGGGTGTTTCCTGCCGATACAATTCACTGTATTTTAAATCATCAACGGCAATAGAGTTATCTGAGTGGCTAAGAATATCTTCAAACTCCTTTTTATGATCGTCTGTTTTTAAGGAAGCTAAATGATTGAACAGGGCGCTTCGCCTCTCGCCATCGTAGGCGTAGTTTACTGTTCCTATAAGAGTGGTTCCTTCGAGATGATAAGACCCATTTTGGATTCTTGTGTTTTGACTGGGAGGCAGAGTGGGGATTACCTCTATCTTATAACTCGCTCCATCTTTTATCATGGCTTGTCGC
This sequence comes from Marinilabiliaceae bacterium, assembly GCA_041583495.1. Lineage (GTDB taxonomy): Bacteria > Bacteroidota > Bacteroidia > Bacteroidales > Marinilabiliaceae > JBFHFS01. The sequence goes on from JBFHFS010000113.1 coordinate 1,740, forward strand.
CCCTGGATTCGTTCTCCAATGAGATTTAATGGTAAGTATTTTTCAGTGGCATCCAGAAACATTGTGTTCCCATCATGATAGAGTGTTGCAATGCAGTGATTGTCCGCCCCCAGAAAAGGGGTGCTGTAATTGTAGCATAAAAAGTTGGTTCCCAGCCAGGTCATTCGTGCATCGAATCCGGCAGAATTAAGCATAACCACCAGTAAATTGGCCATCCCTTTGCAGTCGCCATACTTTTTTGCTAAAACATTTTGTGCTTCATCGGCTTTAAATCCCAGGATTCCCTCTTCGTACGCTAAATATTTAATGTTGTTATGTACCCAATTATAGATGGCGTTTATTTTTTCAAGATCCGTCTTACACGGTTTGATAATCTCATCCACTTTTGCTTTAATAATACCCATATCCGGGTTTAATTCATCGTTTAGCTTATTATACCAGTTAAACAAATCGGCGGTGGAGGTAATTAATGGCTCGCTTGTAGGCTTTTGGGTTGATACAGGTAAAATTAACACATGTGGAATATAATAGGACGGACCACCACTATTTGCCTCATCCGGCCAGTTGGGCACGTTACTGGCCGTATAGGTTGTAATGAGAGACCCCTTGTTGTCTGTTTGGCTACTAACGTTTATGTCAAAGTCCTCGAGATTATAGGGAATAAATTTAAGCGAAAGCCACTCCGGGATGATATACTGAACCTCTCTTTCTACGGAGGGAAGGTGGCTTTGAAAATATGTTGAGAAGAAGTATTTTAAATCATAGATCTTTTTTTGAAAAACCACTGTTTGCTTTTCGCCCTTTTGACTAAATTGCAGATCTACTTCGCAATATTTGGCATCCGAATGAAAAATACCATCCGATTGGCTACTGGAGAATAGAGGCGTGGTTCTTTTCGATGAACCTTTGTCATTATAGACCTTTACTTTTTCAATTTCACTATTATCATTGTAAGAGGTTTGACTTTTGTAATGTGCATTTGCGTTAAGAGCAATATGTTCTAATTCAGACGTTTCTAAAACGTAGATTTGCTTGTTGCTGCCATCATATAAAAATTCGACCTTCTGCGAAACAGAATTTAAAGCAACATCAAATTTGGGATACCGGGTTTTTAAATCATCGGCGAGTTTTACCTGCTCGGGCGTAATGGCCAACAATCCGGAGGCTATAAAAAACATTAATACAACGAAGTTAATCCTATAATTCATATGTCTAATGGTTTGTTTTTATAATGATCAGAAGCCTTTCTGTGCCTTATGGATCCAGCCAGCATCGTAATTTTATGGGTGAAGCGTCGTTCCTCAAGACCCGTTTTATAACTTGGTTTTATAAAGCCACTTGAGTATTACAAATATAATAATTACTATTACATAATGAATGTATTGATATGGGCATTTTGTGTTTTGTTCCGGGGAAGAGGATAAATTAGATTACAAGCTCTAAATCTTTATTTGATTGGCATGAGTCCTGAGGTTTGTAGCCAATCGAAATGGCTACAAA
>JBFHFS010000114.1:0-3079 GCA_041583495.1 Marinilabiliaceae bacterium
ATTTGAGTACATCTGCCAAGCGGGGATCCTCTGTGCCCGAAGACATCCCGAAGGTTGAGGCCTTGCCCTTTTGACAAATAGTTTACTCGGCATGTTTATAGTGTTGAGTTTAACAATCTAAACAATACTGATGTGGCATGTTTTGTCTTTCAATGATCGTATCACAAATGTATATTAAATATCTAGGAAAAGCAAGGATTACGCGGTTTTTAACAGTTTTTTGACGGGGCAAATAGAACCCTCTGAGAATAAGGTTATAGCCGGATTTTTTTTTAATTTTGAAGCCTTATGACTGAGATTCCCCGATATGCAGTAATCGATATAGAGACCACCGGTGGAGCCCCGGGAAAGGGGCGGATAACCGAAATTGCCATTTTTGTGATGGAGGGGTGTGAAAAGGTGGATGAGTTTGTCTCCCTGATCAACCCGGAACAAACGATACCGCCCTATATCAGCCGTCTTACAGGCATTACCGATGAGATGGTGGAAGGTGCTCCCCGATTTTTTGAGGTGGCCCGAAAGGTGGTGGAGATAACCACCGATACCATTTTTGTAGCTCATAATGCAGCCTTCGACTATAATTTTATCCGCAAAGAGTTCGAAAGCCTTGGCTATCATTATGATAGGGAAGTGTTGTGCACGGTTCGGTTGTCCCGCAAGATCATTCCGGGCATGGACTCTTACAGTCTTGGCAACCTGTGCGGCGATTTGGGTATTCCCTTGTCCGACCGACACCGTGCCGGAGGCGATGCACGTGCCACAGCACTTTTGCTGCAACTTCTTATCGAGAAACAAGGTGGCTGGCTTAGGGCACGCAAAGATATTGACGCCAAAGGACTTCATCCCGATCTTGATCTGGAGGCTGTTCGATTGCTTCCCCACACCAGTGGGGTCTATTACTTTCACAATGCAAAGGGTGACGTAATCTATGTGGGGAAGAGTAAGAATATACATCAACGGGTGCTGTCGCATCTTTCGGCCAGGGGGAAACGCAGTTTGAACATGAAATCGCAGCTCACCGAAATCACCTACGAGGAGACCGGGAGCGAGTTGTTGGCCCTGTTGAAAGAGTTGGATGAGATCAAAAAGATTAAACCCTTGTTTAACCGGGCTGGACGCAGTACCCGCTTTAACTGGGGCCTCTTTAATTATGCCGACCGGAATGGGTATGAGCGCTTCTTCGTACAGCAGGTGAGTGGAACCGTTAAGCCGTTGGATGCCTTCGTCTCCCGCGAAGAGGCCAGGGCGGCGCTTTTGAAATGGGCCGATGAATATCAGTTGTGTCACCGACTGGTGGGCCTCGAGGATAAGAGGGGCACCTGCTTCAACTACTCGGTTCACCTTTGCAGGGGTGCCTGCGCAGGCTTGGAACCACCCGACGAATATAATCAGCGGGCAATGAAGATGAAGGCCAACCTTGAATTCGAGAGTCCTAACTTTGTGCTTTTCGACGCCGGTCGCAACGGTGACGAGTCATCGTTTGTGTGGATCCAGAACAATGTGCTGAGAGGGTATGGCTGGATCGAAAAGGATCACCCTATTCAACACCCCCGCGAACTGGAAGATTTCATCGCAGGGGGGGACGACAACCGCGATACCCGCAAGATTGTAAGAGCCTGGGTGCAAAAACAGACGTCGAAAAAAATCAGACTGGTGAAGTACGAATGAGTTCTTTTGGAATTATTTGCCTTTTCGCCTTGGAAAAGCCCCATTAAGTACTCTTCTGGCACTGGGGGGGAAAACGCCTTCTCTGGCAAAACGAATGTCGTCGATGGTATAGAATGCCCGGGGGTTATATTCGTTAATCAAATTGGCTACCGCATTAAAACTGCTCCGCTTAATGACGCAGTGAATGACGTTAACCTTGCCTCTCGAACCGTTGGCTTCGGTCCAGGTAACTCCGTAATTCTCAGCCGAAAGTCGCTTGATGAGATCTCTTCCGGATAATTGAGTCACAATCTTAAGATTAATATAGCCCAAAGCCAGGCGTTCTTCCAACAGCAGCCCAACGTAATTGCCTGTGGCAAACCCACCTGCATAGGCAATGTAATATAGCCAGTTGTTCAGATTTTCGAACACCTTGCTCATGGCTATTAACCATATTAATACCTCAAAAAAGCCCAACAGGGGTGCCAGAAATTTGTAGCCTTTAGAAACAAAGACAATTCTGACCGTTCCCAAAGATACATCCGTAACCCGGGCTAAAAAAATAAGGATTGGAATAATAACCCAGGTGAACCAAACACTATCGGTAAACATGTTTTGAAAAATAATAAAAGTTTAAAACCCGGAAAATATAGAGTGAGGATTCGTGACAGGCAACGAACCCTGAGTGGAAAAGAGGAATGGGAGCGTATAGGATTAACCCTGTTGCTTTTTACATTAATCCTCTGCAAAATTATCCATCCTCAGCATCTTCATGTTCTTAGCTTATAGCCAGGTATCGATATTCACAATCCTTCTTTCGTGTGCACCCAGAGCTACGGTATCATGAAGTTCGTCTAAAACCGCTACATCGAAAAATAATTTGCAGTCGTCCACAAACTTCAAATGAACGATACAACGGATCAGGGTTCCTATTGTGGCCGGCTTAAGATGCTTAATATTGATTTCTGCGCTCACCGTGGCATAGCCATCGGGGATATAATCCTTGATGAGCGCAAAAACAGCTCTTTCCATAAACTGAATCAGCGCTGAAGTTGAAAGCACCTGTACCTTAGCTGTGCCCAGATTATCAGCCAAATCATTTTGGCCAACACGCATCTCGATAGAGTGCATGAGACCTTCTTTCAGGTTGAATGGTATCATCGATCGCTGTTTTATGCCCCCAGCCGGGAGCCTTTAAGAAAAAAGGACGGATTATCCGGTTTCTATGCAAGTTAACAAAGAACCTTCGTATCCGGGTTCAAAAGTCTTAAAAAATTTTGTTTGAGGGGAGCCATCGGTTTTTTAATATTCCGAAGTAAAATGAAATTTTATGTTCTCAAAATTATCTTCTGCCATTTGCAACATGTAGGCCGAGTCTGCTAAAAAGACATCTCTTTTAAACTTGTCCAGGGCCATATATTGATTCTTTCGC
>JBFHFS010000115.1:0-2962 GCA_041583495.1 Marinilabiliaceae bacterium
TACCATCATTAGAAGTTACTTTTACGAAGTAGATACCCGTTTTTAAGTCACTTACATTAATAGCTTCGGTGGTTGGGTTGTTCAAAGTTTTCACAACAGCACCTGCTACACTAATAATTTCCACCTTGCTGGCCCCTGCCTCAGAAGATACATACAACCTGTTTGAAGCAGGATTGGGGTAGATGCTCAGCTGGTCTTTGGTGACCCTGGCAATGGCGGTTCCCGTACCGGCATAGCGGTCGAGACGGATACCATTGTTGGTTACCAGCGTTACGATATTCAAAGAACCATCGTCGCCAATAAAGTAATCCACATCCCCATAGCGCTCGGGGTTAGGAGCTTGTCCCAGGTAAGTGCCTATTTCCGATTGATTGTCGGATGTTAAAGTGGAAAGGTCATTGGCAGTGACATCGATCAGGCGGTTGTGATCGGCCCAAACCCAGTTCCATTCAACAAGATATTTTTTAGCTTCCCATTCGAAATATTTGCAAACGGCTGTACGGTAAGGCTGGCTGGTATTGGTGGCCACCTCGGCAGGAACCGCACCCAATAAGCTTCCGTCGGCCGCAAAGCGCATGGGATGAATCAGGTCGCTGTTGGCCCAGATAGCCGAATTGGGATCGGCCGATTCGAGGGCCGCAGAGGCGAAGGCGCCAAAATGACCTTGTGTGTTGCCAATGGCATTGGTGGCGACAATGGGATTCCCCTCATTTTGGAGGACTCCCCCCGTAATGACCCATCGGTAGGTAACGGCGGTATTGGAGCGGATGGCTAATATGACTGCGTCTCCTTTGATGTCTCCCTTAACATCCAGGGTATAAGAAGTTTGTTGCCAGGTTGCGCCGGCATCTGGTTCGTCGGCATAGGGGATGCCATCGGCCGAAATCAACAAGTAGGGGGCACTGTCTTCATCGTCCCAGGCAAAGATATTGAATGGGCCTCCGGTACGCTCATTACAAGACAGGATATGTCCGGCATCATCGACCTCTATGTCGGCAATGCGACGATCACTGGCGCTATTGGCTTCATTTAAGGGGGTAACGTTAAGCATTTTGTCCAGCTTCACCCCATCGGCGGCATTGAGAATATGTACTTCGGCTAAACCTCCCTGGGAAGGACCTGAGGCTACATAGATGTGATCGTTACCAACGGCCAGGGATTTGACGTTGTGGTCAATCCAATTAGGTTTAGATAGATTACCATCAATCAGGTCGAGAGTGGGATGAGAGCCCATTCTCCAACCGGCCTCAGTAACGGGAATTGTTGGTGTGGCTACCGGTGCATTGGCTTTAAAGGCGGCATAACCTGAATTACAGTAAAGCAGGAATACCCATACTTCGTCGTCAATCACGACGCTGCAAATATCACCATTATACTGATTGTTGTCGGCTGCTCCCAGCGATTGGGAATAAAAGGGGTATTTGGCCTCAGATAACCCGTTGGAAATATTGATTGCTTTGGCCTCCACCTGGCCGGTTTGCTGGGCTAGTTGAAGACTGAGGGCCGCCATGTAAGGTTCTCCCGCTAACTCAAAGGAGGTAATCGCGTTGTCTGCGCAGGAGATATATCCGGGGTAGGGTAAAAAGTTATAAGATTTTATCTCTTCAATCAGAGTTCCATCGGCGTTGTATTTTTTAAGTAACGTTCCGGTGGCGTTGTAATAGAAGGGGTCTGTTTTGGAAGCGCCTGTGGCAACCACCTGTGGAAATCCGAAGGTGTCACCTTCCGTAGTGCCTGACAGGTCAATTACTTCAGGGGTTGTATTCAAGACCCCGCTAACGACTTCCCAGCGAACCACCTTGGCCGAATTGTGAATGGGCACGTAAATGATGGCATCCCCCGCTAAGTCTCCTTTCACGGTAAAGGAATCGCCTAAGCGAAGATGGTCGGGGTTGTCGTACGAGAGAAATACCTCGGGGGTGGCATTTTCGTCGGCCCATTTGTAAATATAAAAGGTCCAGGTTCCATCGGGCACCCATTGTTCGTGATAGAGGGCCAGGCTACACGCCAGAATCTCTTTTTTGTCGGTGACCTCAATCATGTTTATGGCCCATGTGGAGGCGGGAATAGATGAAGTGTTCAATATCCCCACGGGGTCGCCCGTTTTAGGGTTAAGATAAATAATGGTCTGGGTTACTTCCTTAGGGTCCGACTGACTAAAGGTGGTACTGTCTCGTGAAGCAATGAATAGATAGTCGGGGGTTGCGGCAATTCCCCGGGTTAGATAGTTTACCCAATCCGGCCTGGTCCCGGTCGAATTGGACTGGTCCCACTGTCTTGTAAATGACTGCGCGTTGGCCATGAGGCCTAGTGCGAAAGCCAAAATCATTGTAGTAAAAATCTTGCATTTCATAGACGCTTATTTAAATGTTACAAATGAAAAAAAGAACCAAAAATAGAGTTGTCTTTTTATGAAAAAAATTTACATAAGACAATTTAGCAAATAAAAAATTTAAAAACAATATTTAAAATTCTTTATGCCTCTCATCGAATTAGGGATTTTCCGGTTTTGGAATCTGCGATGACCCGAAAGAGATCGGCCCGGGGAGTTATCACTGGAATTCGTTGTGCCGTTGACTGTTGTATTCTCAAGGTCAAGAATAATATAGTCGCTGGCAGGATTAGGGACAGGGTGTCTGCTGGTTGTTATGGCTTTATCAGGTTGGGCGGATGAGATCTTTAAAATTTCCCCTAATACGGAGGTCGGTTTGTTGCTTTAGAATCCAACCTCCCTCCGGTGGGGGTTTGCATGGGGGTTATTTCCGGCGACCTCAGAGGTTGGGAAACAGCAAGTTTGGGATAGGATTCCTGGGTGGGGATAAAAAAAAAGCTCCCGGCATTGGCCGGGAGCTCTAATTAAAAGGTTATGCACCTTTATTTCTTCATGAATTTGCTTACGCCAACAGTACCATCATTAGAAGTTACTTTTACGAAGTAGATACCCGTTTTTAAGTCACTTACA
>JBFHFS010000116.1:0-2715 GCA_041583495.1 Marinilabiliaceae bacterium
ACAGACCTAAATCAGTGTCCGGATGTTTCCAGAATGGGTGTCCGGATGTTTCCGGAATGGGTGTCCGGATGTTTCCAGAACACCTGTCCGTATGTTTCCAGAACGGGTGTCCGAATGCTTCCAGAATATGCACTAGTTCAGACTATTGAATAATCCGGAGCAAGCTGACCCCTCTTGCGATGCGTTCAAAGACAAAATCGAGACACGGTTCAAAGGAGATCAAATCTCTATAACTTGTCTCACAAAGGGTTAAGGCGATAACCATTTCCACAAGGGAAAAAGGGTAGCGGGCAGATTTGGCCAGGGAGTGCAAATAAATGACTATATTTAGGTCAAAGATGGGGAATCATAAGAGCCGGGGCCCAATATCCTTCGGGATTAATCCCATTATTATTAACCCAAAAATGAATATAATCGCACAACCTGTCCTCGCATTTTCCGGGGTCCAGATCTCAGGGGGCGGAAGCTACCCGGGGTGCAAGCTAAAAAATATTAGAAATGATAATAGACGCCCACACACACATTAACAATTACCACGAAGATAGGGTCACTTCTATCGAGGACAGCCTGAACCTGCTTACGGATACTATGTTGGAGAATAAGGTTGATTATGCATTGGTACTATCCTCCTATAAAGTCAACAAAAACAGGCCAAGTACCAAGCAAGTGGTCGAAGCCATCAGAGGGCGGGAAAACCTGGGAGTAGTTTCGGGCATCAGTTACCTAAACTATAATCACAGGGATATACGGGAAATTGGTGAATACCTGGAGAAAGGTTTAATCAAAGGGTTGAAATTTTATCCAGGCTATGAACCCTTTTATCCCAACGACAGCAGACTAAAAGTATGGTATGAGATGGCCATAGAGTATGATACCCCTGTTATGTTTCATACCGGAGACACCTATGCCCCCAATGGAAAAGTGAAATATTCACACCCTCTGCATATCGATGATGTAGCGGTGGATTATCCTGATTTAAAAATTGTAATCTGTCACGTTGGTAACCCGTGGATTAAAGACTGTATGGAAGTTACCTATAAGAACAAAAATGTATATGCCGACATCTCAGGATTAGTGCTTGGTGATTTCTCAGAGAAGTTTGAACGTTTTATTAAAAGGGAGATTGAAGAGATGATAACCTTTGCAGGCGATCCTAAATATTTACTTTATGGTACGGATTGGCCCATCTCCAATATGAAATCGTATTTAAAGTTCATGGATCAACTTGAAATTGCCGACGACAAAAAGGAGCTAATTCTATGGAAAAACGCAGCTCAGCTGTTTAAAATTGATGTCGATAAGCTTTAAGGTAAGGCTGCCGAATGTAATCCGGTGGTGATCGACTGAGCCACTCCTAAAAAATGGTGGGAGTCAGGTTAAATGGAGCTAAAACGCTTGGGCCCAACTAAAAAAGGAACCCCACAGGGCTGTATCCTATCGCCATTCATCATGAACAGGGTTCCTGAAGGTCCCGAAACCATTCCCTTAAATTTGAAGTTCCCCTAATCCCCGGGACCGTATTTCGGGAAGCAATCTACCCGGGGGTCCCGGCTCACGAAATACGATGGCTGGAAGAAGTTCACCCGGCACAGGATTTAAATTTTCTGAAAGCTTACAGGCCCGGGCCGGGTTTGCTGATTAATTTTAGGTCCTCCCTAAATCCTTATACTTTTTTATAGTACTCAATCCTGGCGCCCGCCTTTTCATGCACCCTTGCCATTAAATTGACTCTATCCGCCTGCGAATATTTCACGAACCGATTGGCCAGATCTATTTTTTCCTGCAGCAACATCCTGTTTTCGGCCCCTGTGATGAGCACACTCACCGGTAAGGACCACACAAAAAACAAGGCTTCCTCCACCGAAATATGATTAGGAATCAGCGGATCGTCGGATGTCCATATCAGTTTTTCGTTCATTTTTTTCTCCCCAAAAAACCTGCCGTCCGACAGGGATTTCATGGCCAGGATACCGAAACTACGGTCCAGAGCCACAGGCAGCACATGTTCGATAAAGCTATGAAAATAAGAGTCGATAACATTGATGGGCATTTGCACCGTTTCAAAAATATCTCTGGCGGCGGTTCGCTCAAACATCCGTTGGTGCGCGAAGGGGTTTTGGTGGCCCGTAAAACCGATATGCTTCACTTTGCCCTGTGCCTTCGCCTTTTCAAACACCTCCAGAATTTCGTTTTCAACCCGCTCATCCACATCTTCGGGTGTCGATAAAGAATGAACCTGCCATAAATCGACATAGTCACAGCCCATTCTCTTTAATGAGCCTTCCAGGTGTTCCAGGGCCTTCTTGCCGTTTTTGGCGGTTGACTTGCTCATGATAAACACCTCATCCCGGAACCTGGGCACCAGATACTTTCCATAACGCGTTTCACTTCCGCCATTGTCGTATGACTCAGCGGTATCAAAGAATCTGATTCCACCGGCCATCGCCGTCTCAATAACCTCCCGGGCGTCTTGCTCGGTAGTCCAACCCACATGATATCCTCCCAGGCCCAGCATAGTCACTTTCTCTCCTGTTTTGCCCAGCTTCCTTAACGGCAGTATCTGTCCCCATTTATCCGATCGCGGGGCGCCAAATCCTGAGGCGGGGATCATCATGGCCCCCGTTGCCAATGCCATCTCTTTTAAAAACTTACGTCGCGAATTGTCCATGATGCAGCTGTTTTGAAAAAGTATCTATTAAAGGTAAGAATTAATTC
>JBFHFS010000117.1:0-2593 GCA_041583495.1 Marinilabiliaceae bacterium
GTCTGTGTTCCATCCGGCGAGATATCTAAAACATCACCACACGAAACAAACAGAAATAAAGAAAGGCCGGCAATCCATATTTTTGTTTTCATAATATTCACTTTTTCATTTTAAAAATTACACCAATCTAAAACGTCACATTTACACCAAAATTAAATATCTGGGTAATAGGAATCAGAGGGGAACGCCCAATCTCCGGATCCAGATGGGAAAACCGGTTATCGGCCCAGGTGATAAGGTTACTACCATTGGTGTATACTCTCACCTTCTCTACCCCCAGCCTGCTACATAAGTTTTTCGAAAAAGCATAGCCAAACTCGGCATTCTTCAATCTCAGGTAAGAAACATCCGTGGTGAAAAAAGAGTTAATCGTATGGTTGGTATTGGTTTTGTAGGAGGAGAGGGCCGGATAGGAGATCTCTTCTCCATTGTCCCATCGCTCCTGGGTCCAGGCATTCTTCTGGTACTCGAAATAATAACCGGGGTCTCCGTATTCCCATACCCCCGAGGCGGTAAAGTTCTTGGTTACCTGAGCAGCTCCCTGGAACATCAGCGACAAGTCAAACCCTTTATACGAAAAGGATAACATTGAGCTGTAGTTGATTCGGGGAACAGTAGGGTATCCAATCACATCTTTATCTTCAGCCCCGATGTTACCATCCTCATTCAGATCCTTGTATTTTAAATCGCCCAAACGAGGCGTGGCTCCAGAGTAGGTGGTTCTATTAATCTCATCCTCTGAAATGTAATACCCATTGCCTTCCGAATCCCAATCGACAATCATGCCGGTATATTGCCCAATAGAGAGGCCTTGTTTTGTATAGGGCCTGTAATAGGAACTTCCCATACTCGCTTCATCGGCAAATACATTTTTATTTATGGCATAGGAAAAGGTGTTGCGAATCGAGAAAAAGAAATCTTTATTGACTCGTTTACGATAGCCCATATCCACCTCAAATCCTTTATTCTCCACGATCCCCAGGTTAGCCTTGGGGAAAATATCCACCAGGCCGGTCACTTCAGAAACGGTTTGGCGGGTTATCAGGATATTCTCTCTTCTTTCCTTAAAAGCATCCACCGAAAAAGTCAGGGTGTTTTTCAGGAAGCCCAAATCCAGCCCATAGTTTTGTTTATAGGCAACCTCCCAGGTAATCCCGGGGTTTCCGAGCAAACTCTCGGTCACAAACAAATCACTGATCGTACCAATGGCTCCGCTGGTTGTAACATTCATTTTGTCCAGGTACAGGAATCGTGAACCGCCAATATTATCGCTACCCACTTTACCATAGGAGGCCCTCACCTTCAGATTGGAGAAAACATTGAGCGATTTAACAAAAGGCTCGTTCGACAGCACCCAACCAACAGATCCGGCAGGAAATATGCCATAACGATTACCCTTGGCAAACTGTTCCGATCCGTTGTAACCAATATTAAATTCGGCCAGATACCGGTCCTTTAAACGGTAGGTTCCACGACCCGCAACGCCCATATAATTATACGGCAGCAGATTTTCACTACTTCCGCTGGCCGCTTCACTATTGTCGCGTTGTGCCAGCACCATACCCGAAACCTTATGAATTTCATTAAAGGTGCGGTTATAATTGATCACCCATTGTAAATTCGAACTGTACCTAAAACTGGAACTCTTCGATAGGGTGATGGGATAAAACTGAAGGTCCTCTTCGGGTGTAAATTGTATGGCATCATAGATCTCCCCGTCCAGTGTCTCCTGCTCATTAATATCAAACTGAAAACTGGAATAACTCTTACTGCCCGAGATGGTCGAGCTGGAATAAGTGTCAAAAGAGGCCATTACTCTTGAGGAGAGCCCCTTGGTGATCTTACTTAAGTCAAAATCTAAATAAGCAGTGGTGTTAAGGTTATCCGATTCTGAAGTATTATAGCCCTTATAATTCAAGATAGCAAAGGGATTCTGGTTACTTACATTATCGGGGGTAATGGGATACCCTTCGGGGATTCCATACTCTTCCCATCCTGCGGGAGAAAGCGGCCCGGGGGTAACCGGAGTCATGGAATTGATCCCCACGTATACTGCCGAAGCCTGTGAGGTGGTTCCATTCACCTTATCCACATAGCCGGCCAGCTTAACCCCTGCGGAAATCCAGCTGCTCACTTTCATCTCCACGTTGGTTCTGAAATTGTAACGGTTCAATCTAAACTGAGGATCGTAACCCAGCTCATCTTTCGAGAGGGTGTCGTAAAAACTCTTCTGATCCAGAATCCCCGCATTGAAGAAGTATTTGAAACGCTTATTCCCACCCGACATATTCACATTGTATCTCGACATGGGGGCAAATTCGTTCAGCATAATATCATACCAATCGGTATTGGGATAGAAAGGACTGGTTCCCGCTTTCATCAGTCCAATCTGCCGTTCCGTATATTTGGGGGCATAACCATCGTTGATCAAAGCCTGATTCCTCATCTCGGCATAATCCCACGAATCCAACATCTCGGTTTTGTAGGTTAAACGCTGCAGCCCGTATTCGTAGGTAAAACTGATGGAGGGTTTTTCTGTTTTCCCTTCCCGGGTGGTAACTAAAACAACGCCATTGGCACCACGAACCCCAAA
>JBFHFS010000118.1:0-2493 GCA_041583495.1 Marinilabiliaceae bacterium
AATTTAAGCAATAGAGGTCGCCATTGAATAAGGGTTACCAACCATTTTTCAGCACAACAGCATCCCCGATTACCCATTGCAAAAGACAGCCTCTATTTTATTGGTCTTTTAACTCTATTCCATAACCCATTCACAAGAAAAATAATCTCCCGGCCAGGGCCAAAACAGCATTAAATCCAATTTACGGTTACTTTTCAAGAAAGAAAATGTCAAATTTAACATTATCGCTATACCGCCCTGTTAATCTACATAACAAGGCAAAGAGGGAGCCAAAAAATAAACATCAGAGAAGAAAAAAGCCAAACAAATTTAGGGATGTATTGATTTAATATTACCTTTGGGCAAAATTTAATTTTATATCATGAGTAACGGAACAGTAAAATTTTTCAACAATTCGAAAGGATTTGGATTCATCACACCTGATGATGGTAGTAAAGATGTATTTGTCCATATCAATGGATTAACCGACGAAATAGCCGAAGGAGACAAAGTAAGCTACGACGTAGAAGAAGGTAGAAAAGGACCAAACGCAGTAAATGTTAAAGTAATCTAATTGATCCTCTTTAATATATTTACAAAGAAAAGGCCTGTCAAAATTTTGACAGGCTTTTTTTGTGCCTCTAAATTTAGAGCTAAATAGAGACCATTGGCACGCTCACGCTTTTTATCAGATTTCGGCCCACCGAATAAGGGCGAAACGGTATTTAACCCCCTGGACTAACCCTGCCCTCCAAGATCCCCCAAGCTTCTTATATCAAGTTAAAAGCTCTCCCATTACAGGATTCCATAAAAAGCCCTATTTTTACGGAAGAATAAGAACCCAATTACCCCTTAAGTGTTTTGGTCCCTCCATACCCAAGGGCTCTTTCGGGGTGAGAAAAAAAATTTCCCTAATCCATGAAACCCATTATAAGCTTTATTTTACTCCTGTATCTTGTCTCCGGATTCTGCACCCCCGCAACCGGACAAAGCATTATTATTGATCAATCCAATGAATCGGGCATTTATAAAAAAGGAGAAAACATCAGGATAAGCGTCCTGTTACAGGATCTCCCGGCGGATTCTTTACGGGTAAGGATCTTTAAAAACTATTCCGATAAAACGGCAGATAAGAAGATCAAATATTCGGGTCAAAAGGAGGTGTTGTTCGATGGCGCCTTTAATGAAGCCACTTCATTAATTATTGAAGTGCGCGCCAACGAAGAATTTGCCAGTCTGGGACTGGTGGTCGACCCCGGGCATTTTGTCCCCGGCACTAAACGCCCCGGAGATTTTGACCGCTATTGGAAGAAAGAGAAAAAAGCATTGCGCGCTCTTCCCATGGAGGTAAAAAGTGTGCCGGTGAACGATCTTGAAGAGGGTTTTTGGTGCGCCGACACCGAAATAAATTGCACAGGGCCCAGGCCGGCCAGAGGCTATTTCGCCAAGCCCGTGGCTGCCCAACCCAAATCGTTGCCCATTGTGCTGTATCTTCATGCAGCAGGCGTTAACGGATCGTGGTGTCTCTCCAAACCTGAGAATGCCCTGCGATATGCCAGGATGGGAAAAGGAGCCCTCTGTTTCGATTTAAATGCCCACGGCATGCTAAACGGACAACCCCAGGCCTACTACGACGATCTGAACACAGGGGCGTTGAACAACTACTCTGTTTATCAGGGAGAAAACAGAGAAGAGGTCTACTTCAGGGGCATGTATCTGCGCCTGATCCGAACGCTGGATTTCCTCACCAGCCAACCCGAGTGGGATGGGAAACGCATCCTGGTTATGGGTGAGAGTCAGGGCGGTGGGCAGGCATTGGCTGCCGCCGGGCTGGATCCACGCGTGTCGGCTGTCGTAGCCACCGTCCCGGCCATGTGCGATTGGGGAGCCACGCTCAAAGGATGGAAAGGGGGCTGGCCAAATCCCTATGCCTCACCACACTCCCTGGAAGAGATGCTCAGGATATTGCCATACTTTGATGTGGCTCACCTGCTGAAAAAATCGAAAGCTACCCTGGTAACCGAAATCGGATTTATTGACACCACCTGCCCCTCCGCCTCCATTTATGCAGCCTTAAATCAAACCGGAAGGAAAAAAATTATTTCAGGCGTGCCTTACCGGGCCCATGGCCTCACACAAAAGAGGTTTAATGACATCTGGGACAAAACCATTCGAAAGCCTAAGATGGACTTCATCGAAGAATACCTAAAATAAGGGTGAAGGCGACTAACCTTAAAACAGACTCAATCACCCTGGATTTTGCCTATTACGTGAAAGACTTTAATCAGATATAATCCATTATTTGACCGGAAATCTGGAGCAGTGAAATCTCTGCCAGCTTGGTTTGAAACTCAACAGAGATAAGGCGTTCTTTGGCATCCAGAAGGCTTTTTTGCACCTCGCGCAGCTCAAGCCCCGACAGGTCTCCCAGCCGGTAGCGCTCGAGGGCAATCTCCAGATTCTCGCGGGCCACCTCCAGGTTTTGTTCCTCCAGCTTCAGAAGCTGCAAATTAT
>JBFHFS010000119.1:0-2484 GCA_041583495.1 Marinilabiliaceae bacterium
ATTTTCGATAACAGTGGTTGCTGTTTTGGTTCGTGTACCCATGTTTGGAATTACGAGCAAACCGTCGCCTTTTTATTTGGAGATTTGGCCAAAACAATGCGCCAGGTGGAATATGGCTATGCCACCGACCAAACCGGCCTCATGAGTTTTAGGGCTTATCTGCCGCTCGATTCGGCACAGCTGTGGGGCAAAGCGGCTGCCGATGGCCAGATGGGCTGTATCCTAAAATTTTACCGCGACTGGCAACTCTCCGGGGATGATGAATTCCTAATGAAGTATTGGCCCATGGTGAAAAAGTCACTGGAATTCTGCTGGATTCCCGGCGGATGGGACGCCAATAAAGACGGCGTAATGGAAGGGTCGCAACACAATACTATGGATGTGGAATATTTTGGGCCCAACCCGCAAATGGGCTTCTGGTACCTTGGCGCATTGAAAGCCTCGGGTGAGATGGCCGCCTATCTGGGGGATAAAAAATTTGCAAAAACCTGCAACGATTTATTCCGACAAGGCTCGAAATGGATGGATGAAAATCTGTTTAACGGCGAATATTACGAGCAGCACGTCCAGCCGCCTATGTCGGCCGATAATGTAGCCGAGTCGCTGATGGGCATTACAAGCGGCCCCAATGCCACCGATTTTTCGTCTCCGGACTTCCAGCTGGGTAAAGGGGTTTTGGTGGATCAGCTGGTAGGCCAGGTGTTTGCCCATATTGTAGGTCTGGGTTACTTAGGCCGGGAGGAAAACATAAAGCGCACTCTGGAATCCATCATGAAGTATAATTATGTGGAAAATATGTACACCCACGCCAATTTTCATCGTTCCTACGCACTTGGCGATGAATCGGCGTTGTTGATGGCGGCCTATCCGGGCGAACGGCCGGCAAAACCGTTCCCCTATTTTTCTGAAGTGATGACCGGCTTCGAGTATACCGCGGCCATCGGGATGTTGCAGGAAGGCCAAACCGAGAATGGGTTAAAATGTATCCGTAACATACGCGACCGTTACGATGGTCGAAAAAGAAGCCCATTTAATGAGGCAGAAGCAGGGCATCACTATGCACGAAGTATGGTTGCCTGGGCAGGCGTTTTGGCAACTACAAACTTCCATTTTTCAGCTGTTGATAAATCTATGTCGTTTACCTCAGTGCCCGGGACTTATTTCTGGAGTAATGGTTATGCCTGGGGAACCTGTGAAGTGAAAGAAAAAGAAGCCGTTCTAACCGTAAAGTCCGGTCATTTAGAACTGGATAGCTTTTCGCTGGATGGCGTGGGAACGAAAGAAATGAAAGGCCAACAAATTCATGATTCTGAAGAAGTTGTGATAAAACTATTATAGTAATAATGGAGAATGTTACTCCAATACGACTAATCGTGATTAAATTGAAGGACATGTGTGATCCCCACTTACTTTTAAATGAGTACAAGAGTGTAAACCATTATGAATAATACTGCGATGAAGATCATTAAACTGACATCCCTATTCTTATTTATCACCTGCTTTTTGAAAGCACAAAGTTCGGATTGGCCCGTCCTTAAAACCTATGACCAGGAGCATACGGGTCGTATAGCGATGCCGGTGGGTGGTATTGGCACCGGAACGGTATCATTGAGTGGTTATGGGGCCATCATCGATTGGGAAATCATGAGTACTCCGGCTAAGGGCTTTAACCCAAGGTATGCGGGCGTGGAAGTGATCAATCGCACGCCATTTTTCTCTATTTATTTGAAAGAAGAGAATAAAGAGGGACAGGCTCTGCTCCTGGAAGGCCCTGTTCCCAGCCGCTTCGACGAGGGCTTTTACGGTTCTACAGCCCCCAATCACGGACTGCCGCGATTTGCAGAAGCCACTTTTCAAACTGCTTACCCTTTTGGGCAGGTATTGCTTAGAGACAAAGATCTACCGGTAGAAGTAACCCTGGGTGCCTTTAATCCATTAATACCAGGCAATACCGATGACAGCAGCCTCCCGTTGGCGGTGTTGAGTTATAAAGTGAAAAATATAAGCGACAAACCAATAACGATTTCTTTAGCCGGTAATATCCCTAACTTTATTGGTTATGACGGTCAAGAAGGACAAGCTTATAATAACCTCAATACCTATAAAGATGAGGATGGTTTGAAAGGCATCCATTTTACGGCCGGTGAAGAAGTGGATAAAGAAAGTGCTCAATGGGGAACCTTTAGTTTAACCACAAACACTGAAGGTGAGATTTCTTACCGTACCTGCTGGGAACCCGGTGAGTGGGGAAACAGCACCCTGGAGTTCTGGGACGACTATACCGATGATGGCCTGTTAGAAGAGAGAACTTCCGAGCAAAAAAATAATATGGGATCTTTGGCGGTAAAAACCACTCTGGCACCCAACGAAGAAAAAGACATCCGCTTTTTTATTACCTGGAACTTTCCCAATCGGCCTGCCTGGGGAGATGACAAGTACAATGTAGGCAACTACTATGCTACCCAATATGAAGATTCCTGGGAG
>JBFHFS010000120.1:0-2357 GCA_041583495.1 Marinilabiliaceae bacterium
ATTTTATCCATCATGCCAAGCTCCGACTCATCAACACCAACGTATTCACCAACATCTTCCATCGTGTTATCAATCATTAATGCATACTCATCAGTTACCTCATTCATTCCTTGAATAAATTCGACAACGTCTTTATGATCCATTAATTCAGCCGGAATTTCAATCTCGAGTTTGCCAAGTTTATCGTCGGCGGCATTGTGCTTTCCTCCACAGGAGGTCATTAAAACGAGGGTACATGCAACCAACAGGCAGGATATCGTATTTTTCATCTTTATTTTTTTTAAATGGATTGATTTTGAATTCCAGACTTTATAGACAAGCACTATTTAGTGCCTGTCCATAAACTAAGGGCTTGAAATATAAAGTTCAAATACGAGGCTTGCGAAGTCATGAAAACCAAGGAGTTTACTTTTGTAAATGACTGTTTTCATGACGAGCGTAACGAAGTAGTTGACTTTATAGACAAGCACTATTTAGCCCTCCAATAGACTATTCAGGATCCCACCACTGCTCTCTTTTCTACTGTTGGAATTTCCGGTAGAGAGTTGATTGATGAGTTTACTGATGGGCATCGATTGCAACCACACTTTTCCGGTTCCCTGTAGGGTTGCCAGGAACAAGCCTTCGCCACCAAAAATCATCGATTTAAGGTTACCGGCCCGTTGTATGCTAAAGTTGATGCCTTCCTGAAAACCAACCACACAGCCGGTGTCTACGCGCAGTGACTCCCCATTTAATTCGTGTTCTATAACCGTACCTCCTGCATGGATAAATGCCATTCCATCGCCCTGCAATTTTTGTAAGATAAACCCTTCACCTCCAAAAAATCCGGCGCCCAGTTTTTGATTAAAATGCATGCTTATCTTTGTTCCCAAGGCGGCACATAGAAAAGCATCGCGCTGCACGATTATGGAACCGCCCATTTTTTCTAAATCAACGGGCACGATAGTTCCCGGATAGGGGGCTGCAAAGGCCACATGACCTTTCCCGGTGCCTTGATGGGTGAAGTGTGTGATAAAGATGGATTCGCCGGTTATTTTGCGCGAGGCGGCGGACAATAATTTCCCGAACAATCCTTTATCAGGCTCCGATCCATCGCCCATTTTGGTTTTAAAATCGATGCCTTCTTTCATGTACAACATGGCGCCGGCTTCGGCAATAACTGTTTCTTGGGGGTCCAGCTCTATTTCAACGTACTGAATGTCGTGACCTCCGATTTTGTAATCTACTTCGTGTGATTTCATCCTAATTTGGGTTTATGGCAAAATGCTGAATACAAAACGATTCGTGCAATTGCCTTGATTGATAAATAATTATTATTGAAAAATTCAATTCTACCGGCCAAACAAAAGTCGTTTGAACAAGCTGAAGACCATTAGCACCGATACAACGCAAAAAGCAAGTGGCAGTTTTAGCAATATCCCGAACAAAAATCCCACACCCGTCTCCAGCACTGCGGTGCCCGGGAATTCAGGATCGTAATGAACCGTGACCTTTTTTCCTTTTTCATATTTTCTCAAAGTTTTTTTCACACTGTTTTTCATGCTGGTAGAACCATCCATTACACCGATATTTCCATCAGAATATTGTTTCCCATCAACAGAATATTCGTAAAGAATATTAGCGGAATACATTTCATTCCCATCATGGTCTCTTGTTTTATTAAGTTCTGAAGAGAGTATTGTACCTTCTGCTGTTGGCCATTCTTTAGAAGCTTCCACCTCTTCTGCAATTGGTTTTGTTAGGTGCTGGTAGACCATTAGTCCTGCCACAAAAAATAGGGCAGCAAAAACCAGCGTTCCAAAAAATGAGGGTTGTTTTCCTTTGCGCATGATGTAAATTTAAATTTTAGTTAATATTTGGGTTTAAGACGGTGTTTTTCTCTTATTGAAAACACCATTGTTTTTTTTGCCTTTTTTTTTGCCTTCAATAGGATGAAGATCGGTTTGTTAACCTGGTTTTCTATCCTTGTTGTGCGGATCTTAAATAGCTCCTGTTTTTTGGTTATGGACTAAACAGTATTTGCATGATTTCTTTCCTTTTTCGGATGGAAGTGGGAATCATAGATTGGTCGGAAAGAAGGAGCATGTAATTATTGGTTTTGTCTACTTCAACAATGTGACTGATGTTGACCAGGTAGGACTGATGAGATCTGAAAAAAGAGGATGGGCCAAGGAGTTTCTCGAACTCTTTAATGCTGCGCGATACCACTATGGGCTCGTGGTTGGTTAAATAAAATGTGGTGGACCCATTATCGCTCTTGCAATAAAGGATATCGCGTACCAAAACCAGATGGATGGCATCGAGGGTGTTGAGTGATATTCGTTGATCGACAGACATTTTCTTTTTTATTAAAG
>JBFHFS010000121.1:0-2221 GCA_041583495.1 Marinilabiliaceae bacterium
CCTCAATGGTACCCGCGACACCCTCTACTATATCAACAGCCATATTTATCGCCACGCCGTGGCTTCCCATTCGGAACCAGAGATTATCATAGAGAGCCCTTATGCCGGCAACTCCCTGGCCGGTTATTACGGTCTCACGGTTGATCCCTCCAGCTCGGAGATTTACGTGGCAGATGCCATCGATTTTGTGCAACGCGGCCAGGTGTATCGCTTTTCGCCTGCAGGTCTTCCCATCGACACCATTCAGGTAGGGATTATTCCCGGTGCCTTTAGTTTTAAATAGCGGACACCCAATAACTTTCCTGTTGAACAAAGCCCCCCAGCCGGGGTGGAGACCATTTAACCTTGATTTTCTCCCAAAGAATGTATATCTTTTAGCTAAGATGTATCACAAAACAGGCCATATGTATTACCCTGCCAATAACCTCTCATCCAATTCTCAATTCTCGAAAATAATTCTGGAGGCAGAAAAACTACCCGATGAAAAACTGGTAAGATCCATCAGCAGCTCCGGGAATAATCAACTCTTTGAAATAATCTACACCCGATACCATAGAAAAGTATATCAAAAGTGCTTTCGTTTTGTGAAAAACCGCGACGAAGCGGAGGATTTGATGCAAGATATTTTTCTGAAACTTTTTCTCAAGCTACACACCTTCAAAGGCCAATCTAAGTTCTCGACCTGGCTGTACGCCTTTATCCATAATTTCTGCGTCAACTATGTACAACGCGATTTGAGAAAAAAAACGATGAGTCGACTTGACGCTCTAAATGACCGGTATCTCTATCTATTATCAACCACCCCCGAAGAGGAAGAACTCCTGGACGAAGAACAGCTGGGATTAAATATTGTGCGCTTAAAAAAAGCTATGAACACGCTCCCCGCGGAAGACAAAGCCATTTTATTGTTAAAGTACCACCATGATGCTTCGGTTCAGAAATTGGAGCAAATCCTGAACATTAAAAAAAGTGCCGTAAAGATGAGGCTTAAGCGAGCCAGGATTAAATTAGCCCTCGCCCACCATAACCTGGGAGCAAATAAGAGGTGAAACTCTTCCGGCCCCACCTAAACTATCTTCTTACCATTAAAGAGATCTCTACTCTTCTGGCCTGAGAATCGGACAATGCCTTATAATCTATTCCATGATATTGAGTCAACACCCGCGTGGGCGAAATACCGCTAACTACCAGGGCCCTCTTAATGGCTTCTGTGCGTTGCATGGACAGGTTTTCATTGTAAGCGGCCCCCCCCTTGTTACTGGCGAATCCCACCAACACCAGATCCAGATTTTCGTGGGTACCCAGAAGCTGAACCAGTTCCCTCACCTCCTGTTTCCCTTCAGGACTTAAGGCGGTGGAGTTATTCTCAAAATATATTACTTTTTTAAACCCTCTAAACTGTGCTTTTAATGACTCAAACTCACTAACAGGAACCTTTTTGGAGTTCATCTCCATCCTTAAGTCTGCCATTTTTTGTTGCAGAGAATCCAACTGGTGGCTGTAATCAACCGGGGTTTGGGGACTGCCTTTTTTGGCGGCCTCCAAAAGAGAATCAACCTTATTCTGCAGAATTTGGATGGCCGGATCCTCGGTCTCTATGGGGGATGCCACAAGGCTTTCATGCCTAACAGTACTTCCCGGCGACATCACCACCGCTTGTGGGGAACGCTCCCGGGCAGCCTGTTGCATCAGGATATCCTGTATTCGGCTAATCTCATATTGCATATTCCTGATCTCCCGTGATTGGTCCTCCACCTTAGCAGACAGACCAGGGCTGACCACCGGAGAACCTTGAACATTCCTCAGTTGATCCTGCAGCTGGGAGAGCTGAAGCTTAAGTCGTGCGTTTTCAAGCAACAAGTCGGTTTCCGGAACGACCCTTTTGTCTGCCGGCAAAGATTCTTCAACCGCTGCCCCCTGAACAACAGCCATCTTTTCTTGTTTATACTTAAGTAAAATTTTAATCAACGAACTGATATCCTCCTCTGCCAGCACCACTTTGCTCTCCTGAGTTAATGAATCAACATCTGCCTGCTGCCCATAAAATACCATCGGAAAACCCAACAGGGTAATAATCAACATAATCTGAGCAGTCCTTTTCATAATCATCATCATTAAAACTGGTTATACAATATATTTAGACACAAATTATTCTCTTAAGTCACAACATTTTTTTTCTTTTTTTGTTTAAAATATGTGACTTCATATCAAACAATGGGTC
>JBFHFS010000122.1:0-2220 GCA_041583495.1 Marinilabiliaceae bacterium
TACATGATTATTTTTAATTTTATAGATAAAACCGGAATAATTGATTGTTTCTTCACCCGGAAAACCATCTGAAACTTTATTGGGTCCTCCAAATTTAATTAATTCCTAATCATTTTGAGGTATATTTCTTTAATGTGCAATAAAAAAAGGAATGTAAAAGGTTGTTAGCTCATTTTGGGATTGGTTGATCATGAGAATTTTAGCCTGAGAAATAATTTTCCCCTTTTCGGCTCATTGGGCCAATAGAAGAATCCTAAGCCTGAAAAAAGAATCAATGATCTAGTAGACAGATGTTTAATGTGGCTTGTGGCATCTGGGGCCCAGGATATAGACTGTATGTTACCTTTTTTCGAAATCGATTGCGGAAGAATCAAAAATATGTTTTACAGCAGGTGCTTTTTTCGCAAACGATGCCGCAATCGACTTCGCAAACGATTGCGGTCGATTAGTTGTGAAAATCTAATTAACACTGTTAAAGAAACTTTAATTCGAGTGCGGAAATCTCTAAGTTTGTTTGGTGAAAGGGTGAGACATTAATCCTTTTCAGGGGCTTTAATATGAACGGTGTATGAAAAGCTTTGGATTACAATGGAGAGACAGAATTAACCACATGTTAACTTTTGCAGTAAAAAATGTGCCGTGTAAAAGTTTTATGGGTTTTCTGCAAACCTTTAAGGTATTAACTTAATAAATACAATTTCATGAAAAAGAAGACTGTTTTATTCAGTATTCTGTTAATGTTTTTGGGCTGGAGCGCTATATTGGATGCTTCGGCGCAAAAGCGAACAGTAACGGGTAAGGTCACCGACGCTGAGACTGGCGAGTTGTTGCCCGGTGTAACGGTTAGAATCAAAGGGACCATGCAGGGCACGGTAACTTTGTCTAATGGTACCTTCACGTTAGAAGAAGGTACCAGTTCTGATGTTCTGGTATTTTCGTTCATAGGATATAAATCCAAGGAAGTGCCCATCGAAAATAACAGCATTATCAACGTCGCCCTGGGATACGATGTATTGGGATTGGAAGAGGTGGTCGTGATCGGTTATGGACAAATAAAGAAGGAAGATGCCACCGGATCGCTGGTGGCCGTGTCGGTTGATGATTTTAATCAGGGTGCTATCTCTTCGCCCCAGGACTTGTTGATTGGGAAGACCTCAGGGGTTCAAATCACCCCTGGAAGTGGTGCCCCAGGTTCTAAGGCCACCATTCGTATTCGGGGAGGGGCTTCCATGTCGGCCAGTAACGAGCCGCTTTTCGTCATTGATGGAGTGCCTGTTGAGTCGGATGATATAAATGGTATTTCCAATCCGTTAGCCACCATAAATCCTGATGATATCGAGACCTTTACGGTACTTAAGGATGCCTCTTCAACCGCCATATACGGTTCAAGAGCCTCCAACGGAGTTATCATCATAACCACCAAAAAAGGAAAAGAGGGTCAGCCATTTTCAGTGAGTTATTCCGGAGAATTTTCGGTTAGTACTGCCAATAAACGATTGGATGTTTACGATGCAGAGGGTTATAAAGCAATGGTTGAAGATCTTTACGGTGCAGGTAGCGTGCAGGCTCAGGCATTAGGTGATGCCAATACCGATTGGCAGGATGAGATTTATAGCGCTGCCATTGGAACCGACCATAATCTGAGCTTTTCGGGGGGGCTTAAGAGCCTGCCTTATCGCTTATCCCTGGGCTTTAACTCTCAGGATGGGGTTCTCAAAACTTCAAATATTGAACGGAAGTCGGTTAATTTGAACCTGACCCCTCAGTTTTTTGACAATCATCTCAAAGCCAGTTTAAGCGCTAAGGGATCTTTGGTTAATAACACCTTTGCCAATGAAGATGCCATTGGGTCAGCTATTGGTTTTGATCCCACACATCCTGTTTATTCAGGGAATAATGAATGGGGCGGATATTGGCAGTGGATCGGAACCAATGGTATTCCTTTGCAGTTTACCCCCGATAACCCTGTTTCTCTGCTTAATCAGCGTGATGATCAATCAGATGTTTATCGGGCCATCGTAAACCTGAGCCTGGATTATAAGCTGCACTTCTTCCCCGACTTGTCTGCTGTGGTAAATGTTGGTTTTGATATCTCAGACAGTGATGGAGAACGCTATGTGTCCCCCGATGCTTCGTGGATGTATCAGAATGAGGAGATTAAAGGTGAAATGCATTTGTACGATCAAAGAAAAGAGAATAAGTTGCTTGACTCTTATCTGA
>JBFHFS010000123.1:0-2045 GCA_041583495.1 Marinilabiliaceae bacterium
ATTGCACATTAAAGAAATATACCTCAAAATGATTAGGAATTAATTAAATTTGGAGGACCCAATAAAGTTTCAGATGGTTTTCCGGGTGAAGAAACAATCAATTATTCCGGTTTTATCTATAAAATTAAAAATAATCATGTAGCTTTTTTTGTATTTGCCCTCGAAAAAGACCAATCAAAGCACACAGAAACTCCTCAAAATGAGTTCACAACACATAACCCTAAAAGATATGGCCCGGATATTGGAACTTTCCCCATCCACGATCTCCAGGGCTTTAAAAGACCACCCCGACATTAGTGAGGACACAAAAAAGCTGGTGAAGGCCTTTGCAAAAAAAGTTAACTATCATCCCAATGCGCTGGCCTTGAGCCTCAGGAAACAAAAAACCAACACCATTGGTCTTATCATCCCCGAAATCGTGCACCATTTTTTCTCTTCGGTCATCAGTGGCATAGAGGATCTGGCATACGGGGAGGGTTACCACGTAATGATCAGCCAATCCAATGAAAACTACAACCGCGAAATCGTTGACACCCAAGCCCTGATAGACCACAGGGTAGATGGCATACTGGTATCTGTAAGCAAACGCACCCACAATTTCGATCATCTTAAAAATGCCAAAGCCAATGGTATTCCTTTAGTCTTCTTCGACCGGGTATGCGACCAGATTGAGAGCGACCGGGTGGTTGTTGATGACTTTGAGGGAGCCAATATAGCCACCTCACACCTGATAGAGAGAGGTTGCCGAAAAATTGTCCATCTGGCCGCCTCCTCGCAGCTTATTATTGGCCAAAAACGCAAGGAGGGATATCTTCATGCTTTAACCAGCCACAACCTAACACCAGACAATAAACTGATCCTTAATTGCGACACCCGGGATAGTGTGTTTGCCATGAAAGAACAACTTCTCTTGTTAGCCCCGCACATTGACGGCCTCTTTGCCGTAAACGACAGCACAGCTATTGCTGCCATGCAGCTCTTTCAGGAAGCTGGATTTAGCATTCCGGACCAAATCAAGGTGATTGGTTTTGGCGACGGCCCCAATGCTTCCATCACCTGCCCCACCCTCTCTACGGTAGAACAAAGAGGCTATGAGATGGGACGCCAGGCCATGCGATTACTTCTTTACCGCATTGAAAACCCGGCTTTCGAAACCGATTATCAAACCCAGGTACTTACCCCGGTTTTAAAAATCCGCAACTCTACCTGACCTTTTTATCACAAAGAGATTGGTTTTATTGCTTTTGGGTTGAGGCACTTCTCACGGACCCAGCCCAAAGGCCTATCCGCTAAAAAAAACCATTCCCACATCTACAAGTGTATATTATTATACCACAACCATTGCTCCGAAATCGATTGCAGTAAAACACACCTAAAGGCTACGACCCCCAACAAGCAACGACAATGCGCTCTGCCAAAGCCTATTGGCGCAAAATTCCTTCGTCTTGCGAATCATTGTGACACTAACTTTATGCCATTAGCCATACTTTTTGCTAGATTTGTCATGCACATTTTTTACTACGTATTACATTTTAACCTCTGAGGTTTAACCACCCAATGAACCTATGGTTTGTGTGGGTTCTTGACCCTTTCTTGTCTCTCCCAACATTTTTTCACAAAACTCGTCGACCCAAAAGGGTTTGATCGGGACATAGTGAGGCCGCATTTCATTTTAGCCGGACGCTTTTTCTTTCCCATCACAAAACAACCGGGAAAGGAACCCGTAAATGAAGCCGCACAAATATCCTTTTTGTCCCAAAGAAACACCACTACACCTGTTTCTTTCGGCACACAAGGAAAGCCCGGACACACCCTGAACGGTTTTGGCGAAAGGCCAAATATCAATTTTTGATTGGGCAATATGCCTATTATCTACAAACACCATTGAGATGAATAAACTTCCACGCTTGTCGAAGGCACAAATATGGAACATGAGCATCGGCTTCTTTGGCATCCAGTTTGGATTTGCCCTTCAGAATGCCAATGCCAGCCGTATATTACAAACCTTTGGGGCCAACATCGAGCATTTGGGATGGTTTTGGCTG
>JBFHFS010000124.1:0-1901 GCA_041583495.1 Marinilabiliaceae bacterium
CACCAAAAGCTTTCCCTCATCATCAAACAAAATGGAGGGATTGTCGTGATCGTCCACCTCCGGAAAATCCATCACAATATGGGTCGAAATCTCCCGGGTATCATGATCGTAGCAGCCCACGGTGATGTTTCCATAATTATCAACCCATCCCGAATAGGTCCGCCGGTGGTTTCCTTCATAATAGACCGCCCGTGGATCGGAAAACCAGCACCAGGAGCCATTAAAGGTAAAGGACTGATAAGCTTCACTGTGGAGCCCTGTTTGAGAATTGACTGTCGACCCCGCCATCCTGGGCTGCGCTTCCAGTCCCAGGACAGCAGCCAGGACCAAAGCTACTGATGTCATTATTTTTTTTAACCTCATGTCAGTAAAGTTTTAGCTTTTACGATTTTGTTTGTTGCTAAATGAAAAATGAAAACACATTATCAGCAAATGTTTTTGTTACCATAATTCTTTATCTCTTAGACCTCTTCTAGGGACCGACCCTAACCATTTTATATATTTCACCGGCAGCCATCAAAAAAGCCCCCGTCCCATACACCTGCCAATTGTCGGGGGTAAACCTGCGGGGATCGATTCCTTCGGCCTGTACATTCCCAAATCGTCCGTTTTGATTCACATTGGCACAAAGCGTTTTCCAGCCCTTTTCCACCTGGGGTCTGAATTTCTGATCCAGCAAGCCCTCGTTGAGCCCCCATGCCAGGGCATACACATAAAAGGCACTGCCACTCATCTCGGCCACATCCTGGTATTCAGGATCGAGCAGGCTCACTCTCCAGCCCCCATCATCTCCCTGCAGCTTCAACAGTCGGGCGGCCATTTCACGATACATCGTCTCATATTTTCCTCGCGAAGGATAGTTTGGGGGCATCAGGTTGAGGATGCGCGAAAGTCCGGCAATCACCCATCCATTGCCCCGACCCCAGAAAATTTTTTTGCCGTTCTCAGATTTCTTATCAAAATAACGATCGTCCCTGTACATCAGGGAATCCTGAGGGGAATAAAGATAATCCGCAGTGATCCAATACATCTGATCCATGTAGTCGAGATACTTCTTCTGCCCGGTCTCCTTATACATACGGGCAAAAGCTGGAGGGGCCACAAAAAGAGCATCACACCAGGTCCACCACTCATCAAAATAGGGATTGCCGGCAAAGGTCACATCCGCCTTATACGCCCGGCGGGTAGCCAGGTAAACATCCAACACCCACCGGCTGTGTTCAATCATCGCCGGATCCTTTTCCAACCCGTAAAGCCAGGCCCAATTGGAGATAACCGTTAACATATCGGCATATAAGATCTTATCATTGACCTTCCATTGTTCATGGCGCCCGATATTTATCATCTCCTGCTTATAACGATCTTCATGGGTTAATTCATACAACGATTGTAAGCCCACATAATAGGTTCCCCAATGCCAGTCGGTCAATCGCTTCAAATCATAGGGGTTGGCAAATTGCCAATCGGCACTCTGGCGCATGATGCCTAAAATCTGCGTAGAGTCCAACGGGTTGGTAATAGCAGGGGATTGAAGAGAGGTTTTAATGGCACTCTGAAAGCGCTCAGACCAGTCGATGTTTGTCCAGGAGGCATAACTGTAAAAGGGGTATTTGGTGTTTTGCATCCACACCACCTGTAGGGGATTTCCTTTTTGAGCCCCCCGTACCGCAAAAGGACGCACATTATCTTTGGACGAACCATGGGTAATGGCACGAACCTGCCAGGATTTTCCATCGTTCTGGGTTGTCCATTTCTCAATCTCAAACACCGAATCACGTTTTACCGAAAGATACAACTCATTGGCATTTTCGTGGTCGATATTGATCCCCCCCGAATAGTTTGGCTCCGGCTCCTTCCCATTTTCAGGTGTTTGAGGGAACCATCTTCCTGAGTTAATCAAA